>JADGDX010000028.1 GCA_016744675.1 Desulfuromusa sp.
GGGTGAGTCAGAATTTTTCAGTGAAGCAGAAATGCTTGATGCGATTTTCTTTGGCCACGCTGCTCTGCAACCTTTGATCGCAGTCCAAGAAGAGCTGGCTAAGTTGGTCGGCAAGGAAATGCGCATCTTTGAGCCTCCTGTTGTTGATGAAGCTTTGGTTGCAAAGGTAACAGAGATGGCAGAGGGCAAAGTCGCTGTTGCTGCCAAGATTCAGACCAAACAAGAACGTTATGCAGCTCTAGGTGATATCCGTACAGAAGTTAAAGAGCAACTTGCAGATGAGTATGAAGGACGTGAGGAAGAGGTCTCTTCAGCTCTTGGCGGTCTTGAGAAGAAAGTTATCCGCCGCATGGTCACTAAAGATCGTGTTCGGATTGATGGTCGTGATATGTCGACTATCCGCCCTATAAGCTGTGAAATTGGCGTTCTCCCACGTTCACACGGAAGTGCTTTATTTACCCGTGGAGAAACTCAAGCATTGGTTGCTGCTACTCTTGGTACCGGAACCGATGAACAAAGAATGGATAATATTCAAGGGATGGAGTTCAAGAAATTTCTTCTTCATTATAACTTCCCTCCATTCTGTGTCGGCGAAACCAGTATGCGTCTTTTTCCGGGACGTCGTGAAATCGGACACGGAATGTTGGCTGAACGCAGCGCCGCACAAGTTCTGCCAAAACACGAAGATTTCCCTTATACCATTCGTGTCGTTTCGGACATTATGGAATCTAACGGATCTTCGTCAATGGCTTCAGTTTGTGGCGCTTCCTTGTCTTTGATGGATGCAGGTGTCCCTATCTCAGAAGCAATTTCAGGAATTGCTATGGGGCTGATCAAAGAGGGTGATGACGTAGCTGTTCTTTCTGATATTCTCGGTGACGAGGATCACCTTGGAGACATGGATTTCAAAGTCACAGGTTCTGGTCGCGGTATTACAGCGTTACAGATGGATATCAAGATCAGTGGTGTGACTAAAGAAATTATGCAGCAAGCGTTGGAGCAAGCTCGTGAGGGTCGTATCCATATCCTTGGTGAAATGGCTAAGGCAATTGAGAAGCCACGTGCCGAACTTTCTGAACATGCACCACAAATTACCAGCATTAAGGTAAAGTCTGATCAAGTCCGTACTGTTATCGGATCTGGTGGTAAAAATATTCGTGGAATCATTGATGCTACCGGTTGTGCAATTGATATTGAAGATGATGGTACTATTAAAATTGCTTCTTCTGATGGTGTTGCAGCAAAGCAGGCTATTAAGATGATCCGTGATCTGACTCAAGAAGCTGAAGTCGATAAGCTTTATATGGGTAAAGTCAAAAAGATTATGGAATTTGGTGCTTTCGTAGAAATTTTCCCTGGAACAGATGGCCTTGTTCATGTTTCTGAATTAGCAAAAGAGCGTGTTCGAAATGTCACAGATGTTTTGAATGAAGGGGATGAGGTTCTGGTTAAGTGTATTGGAGTTGATCGTCAGGGGAAAATTAAACTTTCCCGTAAAGCTGCTTTGGGCTTAGAACTACCTGAAGAGGGTTAATCTTCCAAATTCATTAGAAGCTGTAGTAATAAATAGGCCGATGGAGGATTTAATTCTCCATCGGCCATTTTTGATGAGGCGACAATGGACTGCCCTAAAGTTGAAATAAAAAAATTACATCCTGATGCAATTATTCCACAGTATATGACAAAAATGGCTGCTGGGATGGATGTGTGTGCTCTTGTGGATAAGGTCTTGATCCTTCACCCCGGTGAGCGTTGTTTGGTTCCAACTGGTCTATCTGTTGCCATTCAAACTGGATTCGAAATTCAGGTTCGCCCCCGCTCAGGTTTAGCGATTAAGCATGGGATCTCCTTAGTAAATTCACCTGGTACGATTGATGCCGATTACCGTGGTGAAATCGGGATTATTTTGATTAATCATGGGAAAGAAAGTTTTACTGTCAATTCTGGTGATCGAATAGCTCAGTTAGTAGTTACTCCGGTATGTCAGGCAGACTTAACAGTTGTATCTGAACTGAATGAAACGGAACGTGGCATTGGTGGTTTTGGTCATACGGGTAAAAATGGATTATTATGAATAAATCAGATGTTGAAAGTCTTCTCGATTTCCCCTGCCAGTATCAATTTAAAGCGATGGGCAATGCAGGTGAGGAATTCAAGACAGCTGTGGTGGGTGCGATTAAAAAGTATGTTTCCATTTCGGAAGATAGCGTCCGTAGCCTGCCTAGCAAAAAAGGGACATATCAATCGGTTTCTGTTTTTGTCACACTATATAACTATCAGCAGTTAACTGATATTTATGCAGAAATTCGACGGATCGATGATTTGAAAATGTTGCTTTAATCGTTTGAACAGACTAGATTTATCTTTTAATAATTATTTAGCAATGGAGAAATGTGGTGTTTTTATCAATCAATCCTGAAAACCCTCAACCACGTTTGATCAAACAAGTCGTTGATTGTTTAAAGCAAGGTGGAGTTATCATTTATCCGACAGACACAACATATGGAATCGGTTGTGATATTTTCCAAAGAAAAGCAGTGAAAAGAATTTTTCAAATTAAACAAAGAGACCAACGCAAACCTTTTTCTTTCATCTGTCGAGACCTTGCTGAAGTATCAACTTATGCGCAAGTTAGTAATTATGCCTTTAAGGTAATGAAGCGACATCTTCCTGGGGCTTATACATTTGTCCTTGATGCTACAAAAATAGTTCCTGATTCTTTAAGTACTAAACAAAAAACCGTTGGCGTTAGAATCCCTGAAAATGCAATTTGTCAAGCCATTGTCAATGAGTTGGGACATCCATTGGTGACGACAAGCGCGAATTCGTCAGGCGATAATACACTTCAGGACCCCAGAGATATTAATGACATTTTGGGCCAACAGGTTGATTATGTCGTGGATGGTGGCATTTACTTGAATGAAGCATCAACAGTGATCAGTTTACTAGATGACCGAATAGTTATTTTACGCCAGGGGAGTGGTGATACCTCCTGGATTGAATAATAATCGTTAAGAAAAAAATAAGCTTCTTGTTATCTTGATACGGAAATTATTCTCGTGAAATTCAAAAACAACGCCTTTGATAATTTCATAAAAACTAATCTTGAATTTCAAAAATTCCTTTCTCAAGTACAAAAAAATGATTATTGTTTCTGGTTGGTTGGTGGCTGTCTGCGCGACTTTTTACTTGATTTGCCTCAGACAGATATTGATATTGTTTGTTCAGTTGATCCTACCGATTTTGCCCGATCATTTAGTTCTACAGTCTCTGGCCATTGGTTTTGGCTCGATTCACATCGCAAGCAAAGCAGGGTCTTATTAGATAGTGGAATGAGCTTTGATTTTGCTCCATTACGCGCACCTACCATTTTACAAGATCTTGAATTACGAGATTTTACCATTAATTCATTAGCACTAAATTTGAAATCCTTCATGCATGATTTAGAACTTCTGGATCCTTTGTCTGGAAGAATTCATCTCCAACAAAAATTGCTTCATCGTTGTTCTCATAAAAGCTTTAAGGATGATCCTTTGCGCATGATTAAAGGAATCCGACATGCCGCGACACTTGATTTAAGTCTCTCTGAGGAAACTCAGCAAGAAATTACGTTGCTTAATGATTTAATTGTTGGCATTGCAGGCGAACGGATTAGAGATGAATTGGGCAAAGTTTTTGATTCAGAAGGTGTTATTGCCGGGATAACATTGCTCATTGATACCGGTTTATTTGTTTCTCTATTTGGACCTGCTGACCCTCATTGGGATCAGGGTGCTGTTTTACGTGATATCGAGTCTCTTAAAAAAAAGATTAAGCAGATAGAAGTAAATGCAGGAGAGCGCTTCTTAAAAGTAAGTTCTAAGGAACAGTTTTCTCTCAAAGCTATATTTCTATTTGCTTGTTTTGTATATTACTACTCACCAAAACAACTTTCTCACTTACTCCATGAGCGACTACGCTTAAGTCGGAACTTTCAATCTCTTCTTGAAGAATTACTCGTTGAACCTGATCAAAACATATTCACTTTTATGGCAACAATCAAAGGGAAGAGAAGGCAAGCTCTTGTCGTTGAACAACTAGGTAAGTATGCTTGTGAAAAAATGTTTTACTGGGGTGTTTGTCATGATCGTTTAGAATTGGATATTGCTTTAGAATTACAAGAATCTTTTAATGCTGAACAAGCGTTCGGACATATCCCTGGCTTACTTAGAGGTCAGATGATTGTAGATATTATGAATATCTCACCCGGAAAGCAGATAAGTCATATTCAATTAGAGTTGAAGCAGGCTGAAATCAAAGGAGAAATAGTTACTTCTGAAGATGCCGAAAATTGGCTCAAAAATGAATTATTGTTTGACAATAAAGTAACCTAATCACTATACTGCCGAACTCTATGCGGGAGTAGCTCAGTTGGTAGAGCGTCAGCTTCCCAAGCTGAATGTCGCGAGTTCAAACCTCGTCTTCCGCTCCAATAAAAAGCACCCTGGATCTCTTGATCCGGGGTTTTTTGTTATTTTGTTCGTGCTCCAGCGCTTTCTTTTCCTAGCAACAGCCGCTATAGTGAATATATGAAGACATTAGAAATTAATTGCCCCCATTGTGGCAAAAAAACTTTTTACAATGATAATCCTTCGCGTCCTTTTTGTTCAGAGAGATGTCGTCTTGTTGATCTTGGATGTTGGGCTAGTGAAGAGTACTCTCTAGACGGTGGCGCAGTACCGCTATCAGAACAAGAAATATAATTACTCAGGAGTAAATATGTACCATTTAACGATATTGACCAACTTTGCCGCTGCCCATAACTTGTTAAATTATCAAGGTGATTGTGAAAACTTGCACGGGCATAACTGGAAAGTTGAAGTCACAGTAAAAACAGAAGACCTTAATGATGCTGGTCTTGGTATTGATTTTAAAATATTGAAAAAGCATACGAAAGAGATTATGAACTATCTTGATCATAAGTATCTCAACGATCTTGATGCTTTTAGGGGAATCAGCCCTTCCTCAGAACATATCTCGAAGTTCATATATGATCGTCTTGTTGATAGTTTGGCTGATTATGACGTTTTTCTAGAAAAAGTTACGGTTTGGGAATCAGACAATGCCTATGCAACCTATACCAAAGACTGATTTGGTTGAAATTTTCTCCTCAGTTCAAGGGGAGGGGGTTCTTGTTGGTTATAGGCAGATATTTGTCCGTTTTCCCGGTTGTAATTTGAACTGTCGCTACTGTGATACAGACTTTTCAAAATCAGAGTCGTGCCAAATAGAAGAAATCCCGGGTTCGGGTGAATTGAAGGATTTAAAGAATCCTGTCGATTTTAACGAAGTCAAAAATCTTTTGCATGCATGGGACACGGCCTTGCCGGGAGCGCACCACTCGATTAGCTTAACTGGTGGTGAGCCATTGATTCATAGTGAACTGTTAGCCACATGGTTACCTGAACTAAAAGATATTTATCCCATTTATCTAGAAACTAATGGAACTCTCCCAGATCAACTTGAAACTTTGATTGATGACATCGATTGGGTTTCTATGGACATTAAATTACATTCTCAGACAGGCTTGCGAACGGACTGGGAAACTCATCGTCTTTTTCTTCAGATTGCAAATCAAACAAATTGTTATGTTAAGTTGGTTGTCGGGGATGATACCCCCGATCTCGAATTACAATTAGCCGCTGATCTTGTTTCTGGGGTGTCAACGAAAGTTCCAATCATCCTTCAGCCGGTCACGTTGGATAATAAAATCAACATATCAACTAAAAGGCTATTACAGATGCAGGCACTGATCGCTGAAATTCAACCAGGCGTAAGGGTGATCCCTCAAACTCATAGATTTCTCGGTGTGCTGTAGGACAGATGGACTAATACATAAAGGGATGAGTCTTTAATTTTCTGCAAACTTTTTAAACAACTCTTCTTTGACAAGCGGGGGGACAAACTTACTGATGTCTCCACCGAGTCGCCCAACTTCTTTCACAATGGACGAACTGAGATAGGCAAAGTTTGGCGAGGTCATCATAAATAACGTCTCGACTTGTTCACAGACTGTATGATTCATTTGGGCTAATTGGAACTCAAACTCAAAGTCAGTGACAGCACGTAACCCCCGAAGAATGACGCGGGCTTTTTTAGCGATCACATAGTTCACCAGAAGACCATCAAATGTTTCTACGCGCAAACGGGGATTGTCTGCTGTTAGCTTATTGAGAATTTCAACACGTTCAGGCACTGAGAATAAGCTATTCTTTTCTGAATTATTTGCCACAGCAATAATGACCGTATCAAATATCTCCAACCCTCGTCTTACAATATCCATATGTCCATTTGTAAAGGGATCGAAAGAACCTGGGTAGATAGCTATGTGACGATTCATTCTTAACTTGTATCCTTAGAGTAGAGGTGGATTCTGGTTGAGCCGTAGACTCTGTTTTCTGTCAGTTTCAATAAGTTGAAATCGGTGAGCTCTTCATTCTTAGAGGTTTCGGCACAGATTATTCCATTTTCTGCAAGGAGATTCAAGCGTTCAATCATTTCTAAAGCACGTGGCAGAAAATTCTGATTATATGGTGGGTCAAGAAGGATTAAATCAAATGGAGTTGCACTCGTAAGCTTTGGTAGTGCCGAAAAAACATCTTCCTTAATAAATTGAGCATTGGATTCAAAGTGACAACATTGAATATTTTTAGTGATGGTTTCTGCGGAAATTCTGCCAGAATCGACAAGAATTGCTGATTTTGCTCCTCGACTCAGGGCTTCAAGTGATAGAGCTCCACTCCCAGCAAAAAGCTCTAAGACATTGAGGCCATTTAGTGAGCCAAAACGACTCGTCAAGATACTGAAAATAGACTCACGTACACGATCTGGGGTGGGGCGGATGTCTTTACCGGAGAACGGTGTAAGCTGTCTGCCTCGTACGGTTCCACTAATAATGCGCATTTATAGTCTCAAGGAGGAGAAGTTGAATTCTACAAAAATGACCTTGATATCGAATCTATTAGTATGGTCTCGTCAATTAAGGTCAACACGGGTTTGATTTAAAAGATTTTTTATTATAGCGAGATGGGCCTATTCCATAAACATAATTATTCAATGTATGACAGGGGGATAATGTTGATTGCTCTTTGTTTGAATCAAATGATCTTTGCTATGCTATGGTTCGATTGTGACTTTATTTGTCACATAGTTGAATTAGTATTTTGAGAACAGAAGGAGGTTGTTATGCGTGAATATGGTTTGGCCAGCTATGCTGCTCATAGTGATAAAAGTCAAGGACGTGAATATGAAGAGCCTTTCAAGGACGAGAGGTTGGCATTTGAGCGCGACCGGGATCGGATTATTCATTGTGCTGCGTTTCGGCGGCTTGAATATAAAACTCAGGTTTTCGTAAATCATGAGGGGGATTATTATCGTACTCGTTTGACCCATTCTTTGGAGGTGGCACAAATAGCCCGTGGGATTGCTCGAACTTTACGCTTAAACGAAGATTTGGTAGAGGCGTTGGCTCTATCGCATGATTTGGGTCATACACCATTTGGGCATACCGGAGAGCATGTTCTCAAGCGATTGATGAAAGATTTTGGTGGATTTGAACATAATCAACAATCTTTGCGAATTGTTGAACTTCTTGAGCAACGTTATCCTGACTTTGACGGTTTAAATCTGAGCTGGGAAACGAGAGAAGGAATCATCAAGCATTCCTCAGATTATGATCAGGCTGAAAAAGAAGCGATCAAACCATATTGGCCTGAACAGCGCGCTACTCTTGAAGCTCAAATTATTGATCTTGCTGATGAGATTGCTTACAACAATCACGATATTGATGATGGCCTTAAGGCTGGCTATATTAGCCTAAAAGATCTTGAAAGTGTTGAATTGTGGCAACAGACTTACTTGATGATTGGGAAAAAGTTTTCAGGATTAGATGATAAACGACACATTCTCCAAACCATTAGTTATTTAATTGGAGACTTGATGCGTGATCTGGTGAATACAACAACTGAGAACCTCCAACGTCTCAATATCTCAACATTGGAAGATGTTCGACGCCAGCCCGCAAACCTTGTCAGTTTTAGCCCCAGAATGGGTGAATTGAACCAACAATTGAAAAAATTCCTTTATCATCGTCTTTATCGGCACTCAAAAGTTGAACGCATGCGCGTTAAGGCAGAGCGTTTTCTGACCTTGTTATTTGAAAACTATATTGAAAGTCCAACTCTATTGCCGGAGAGGCATCAGCAAAGATTCGAAAAATATGGAACGCAACGAGTGATTTGCGATTACATAGCAAGTATGACAGATCGATACGCTCAGGATGAATATAAACGTCTTTATGAGCCTTTTGAGAGGGCATAGGGGGCAGATCGAACTATCGATCTTATGTTAAATAGAATCTTCCTTATGTTGATGATTCTTTTCTTTCCACTTGCGCATTGAAGAGAGTTCTCCGTATGTCAGATGAGGTCGCAGATTCATTGATGCTGATTCTCGGTAAGTTTCCAGCTCAGGGTATTTACGACAGAGTTCCATAACTTCTTGCCTGGCTATAGTGTCATCACCTATTGGTTTCAATGCTTCGATGGTTGCGAGTACTTTTTTAATTGTTTTCCCCAATGTCCCACCAACAATGATAATTGAGCCAGCGGTTAGACCGGCTATGATGCTTCCAGCGAGAGGTTGTTTCATCATTGCGAGAAGAACCAATATTGTGGACAGTGTTGTTCCAAGTGATAGGGTGAAAACTATAATTTTGCTGGTATAATTGCTCTGACCCATTGCAAGGGGCAGAGCAACAATAGTACTCAGCGCTACTGTAAGGAGAATCGCATACCCCGAAAGAGTTTGATTGAAATAAAGACAAATAAAAATAAATGCATGTAGAACATCAGATATACAAGAATATTTGATTTGTTTTTTTCTTAAACTTTTAAGGGTTTGTCTTTCTGCTTCTAGTTCCCGGTTTGTCAGCGGCTCTTTTGTTAAGTCGAATTGGAACATGAAAATCTATTTGATCGCTGGTAGTTTGATCTTTTGATCTTCTGATTCACGATAAAGCAGAAAGTTTTTTCCCAATATTTGAGCAACGCTGGATTCTGTCGCTGTCGCCAGTTCTGCTGCTATATCTTTTCGGTCTCCAATGCAGCCCTCTTGGAGTTTTACTTTTATCAGCTCATGAATTGTCAAAGCTTCATCAGTTGCTGCAATAATTGACTCATTGATTTCGTCTTTACCGATCATGACGACTGGTTTTAGGTGATGTCCTAATCCACGCAGGTATCGCGCTTGCTTTCCTGTTAATTTCATTATTTCTCCAAAGTTAAATATAAAATCCTGCCAGCCAATATAAAACCATGCCGACAAGTACTGTGCCGCCGAGGCTACGGGTTTTTAAGGCAAAAATCAATGTCGGAATGGCGACTAAAAATTCCGGTTTCCCTAGTGATAAACTCCGATTTGCTGAATCAGCAAACAAAGAAGGGAAAAGCAAGGCGCTTAAAATAGCAACTGGAATCAAGCTAAGCCAGTCAACAAGCCATTGCGGGAGTTGCTTGTGGGCTAGGTAAATGAGAGGGAGCGCGCGCGGTAAATATGTCACCAGACCCATTCCACAAAACAAAATCATATAATCGGAGAACGTCATTTATTACTCCGATAGTAACGCTTTAAAAAGTAACCCAAGGTTGCCGCACAAACTGAAGCACCAACAATATAGGAGTCACCTGGGATAATCAGGTACCAAATAACTGAGATTAATCCCGCTAGCAGTCCTGTCAGTATATATATTCGTCCTTGCAACTGAAAAACCAGTAAACAAATAAACATACCGGTTAGGGCATAGTCGATTCCAAAAGCTCCCTGAGGGACAAATTGACCAACAAGAGTTCCGGTGATCGTCGCCACAAGCCAAACTGAATTAGCAAGTTGGTTCACAACAAGTGCTCGCCATCGATCCCAGTGACCGCTTTTGAATTGGGTCATGTTGACGGCAAAGCTCTCGTCAGTGACTCCGTAAGAAAAAACAGCCAAAAATTTGCGGTTAATACCGGAAAGATAGACAGCTAAAGCAGAACTCATCAGGGTGTGACGAAGATTGACAACAAGTGTAGTGAAAATAATTGCAGGAATTGAAGAACTTGCTGCAAGCATAGCAACACAAATAAATTGAGCGCTGCCAGCGAATACGAGGACGGACATCAACGCCATAGCCCACCATGGTAAACCTGCTTGTTGTGCTAATACGCCAAGCGCAAGACCTATAGGGAAGTAGCCTAAACAGATTGGCCATGCTGCTTTTGCGCCATCACGTAAAATAGAAGACTGATGGGGCGAGGTTGATTGATCCATATATTTATCCAAAAAAAGGCGCCCAAAAGGCGCCTTTGAACGTTTCTTTTAAATCGGTTTACAGAACCTGTCTGAGGAATAATTTTGCACGTTCTTCCTTTGGTTCTTCAAAAAAATGTTCCGGCGTCCCTTCTTCAACTAACTTTCCATAATCCATAAAGAGAACGCGATCAGCAACTTCTCGGGCAAATCCCATTTCGTGTGTCACAACAACCATCGTCATTCCTTCACGAGCAAGTTGTTTCATGACTTCAAGAACTTCACCAACCATTTCAGGATCGAGAGCACTGGTTGGCTCATCAAACAGCATCACCTTTGGCTCCATGGCTAATGCACGGGCGATAGCAACACGCTGTTGTTGCCCCCCTGAAAGTTGACTTGGATAGCTGGATTCCTTTTCAGATATGCCAACTTTTTTGAGTAAGGTACGGCCTTTTTCTTCGGCCTCAGAGCGTTTCCGCTTTCTTACCTTCATTTGTGCCAGAACAAGGTTCTCAAGAACTGTTTTGTGAGGGAATAAATTGAATTGTTGGAAGACCATGCCGACTTCACGGCGTACTTTATTCATATCTGTTTTGCGATCAGCAAGATCGATCCCATCTACATGGACGTGACCAGCTGTTAAGGTCTCTAAACCGTTCAAACAGCGTAAATAAGTTGATTTTCCTGAACCTGAGGGTCCAATAACAACAACAACTTCACCTGATTTAATATGAGTTGTAATCCCATCGACTGCACGCACTTCCTGATCACGAACAACAAATACTTTTTCTAAATCGACTGTTTTAATCACTGACTGCTAGCCTCCGTTCAACCCAGGCAACAACTTGCGATAAGCTGAATGTTAATATCAGATAAAGAAAGGCTACGACAAACCAGATTTCAAAAACCGCAAAAGTGGAGGTAATAACTTCACGACCACTTTTGGTTAAGTCTGTGATAGCAATAACTGAAACCAACGATGAATCTTTAATCAGGCTGATAAATTGACCTGCTAATGGCGGCAGGGTTCGTTTAAATGCCTGTGGCAAAATAATATAAACCATCGCTTTGGGAACATTCATACCTAGGGAACGCGCTGCCTCCATCTGTCCCTTGGGGATAGACTGAATCCCTGCACGGATAATCTCAGCAACGTATGCTCCTGCAAAAATACCAAGAGCTCCGATACCTGAAGGGATCCTGCCGATATCGAGAACCGTACCAAGAAAGAAATAAAAGATGAAAAGCTGAACCAACAGCGGTGTCCCTCGGATTATTTCTATGTAGGTTATAGATAGCTGACGGAGGGTTAGATTTTGAGAAACACGGCACAAACCGGTCACAACACCAATGACTAATCCAATGACACTTGCAACCGCCGAAATCCAGAGAGTGACCCAAAGACCAACACTTAGCGGGCCTGCTTTCCACTCAGCGATAGACCCAACAGTATCTCCTTCTAAAAGGTACTCATCGACTTTCAAATTGGCCGTTTTGGTATCGATAATATAGGTACTATCGTCACCGTCCTCACTGCGAACCGTTACCGTTGTTTGATTCCCAATATTCACAAGGCTTGTAACTGTTCCGTCGACATCTGATGTTTTTGCATCTTTATCGTGATAGACAAAGTATTGCGGAATTCGATTCCAACGCCAAGTATAGTCAATTCTTTTTGTAGCAATCCAGAGCCCCACAACAATCATTGCGAGAACTAATAATGTAATGAACCACCAAAGCCCGTTGTTCGTTTTATTATTCACTTCAACAGATCTTTCTGGGAATAAATTAAAGCCAAGAGCAAAAAAAAGGAGGAGACCGTCTGTGAAAGAGCAGTATCCTCCGGAAAAATATAAAATTTACTTCTGAATTTGTTTCAACCAAGCATCACTCTGGATCCATTTAGCATAAATTTTATCGTATGTTCCATCACTTCTAACCTGTGTCATGTAGTTGTTCAACCAGTTCAGGAAATCATGGTTGCCACGACGGATGGCCCATCCAAGAGGCTCGTAAGTGAATGGCTCATTTAGGTAGGTAAGTTTCCCTTCACCCTTTTGTGCATAGGCAATTTCCATGTAGGGAAGGTCATAAACAAAAGCATCAATCTTACCGTTTACCAAATCAGTAATGCCTTCTTGCTCGGTATCAAATGAGATGTAGGAACATTTAGGGATCATTCTGTTTGTTGCTTTTTCGCCAGTTGTTCCAAGTTTTGAACCAACTTTGAAGTTTTTGTTGTTGAGGTCTTTATAAGATTTTACATCATTGGCTAACTCATTTTTAATCAGAATTGTCTGGCCGATAACAATATAGGGGTCAGCAAAGTTGATTTTTAGGTTTCTTTCTTGGGTGACCGTCATGCCACTCATGATCATGTCAAACTTTTTGGTCAGAAGGGCAGGAATGATTCCGTCCCAAGCAGTACTGACAAGTTCAAGTTTAACACCCATAGCTTTAGCAATGCCTTTAGCCATATCAACATCAAATCCAATAATTTCTCCTGTTTGATTGGTCATCTCAAAAGGCATGTAACCAGGCTCCATTCCGACGCGGAGAACTCCGCGAGACTGGATTTCATCAAGGGTATCAACTTTGGCTACTGGTTGAGGATTTGAGTCAGTACTTGCTGTCTTAGTCGGTGCTTGGTCACACCCACTCAATAGCAATAGAAATGCACTCAGTAGTAATACAAAATTTTTCATAAGTTTTCCTCCAAAAATAGAATGAGAAATACAAAGCTGAAAGCTTTGCGGGTTAACTTTAGTAGGATTTTCCTTCGTCTAAGAGTTCAGAAATAGACATGCGTATGTTGCACTGAGGACAAAGGGGGAGATCGTCTACTGGGAAATAAATAATTTCGGTGTAGCGACATTTAGGGCAGATCACTTCAACAGGTTCACGCTTTGAGCGATCTGAACGATCCATATTTATCTCCGTGAAACATTTAAACGTATTAGCTCGTTATAAACTCTGCTAATTAGCTATAAAGTGTGCTTATACCATAGTGATTACTTTGCAACAAGGGACTAACAAGGACACTTTGTTTTTACATTATTGAGAAAATATTCGCTTAGATGGTCTATCTGAGGAAATGGAATGGATCTTTATGATGTGTCTTGACTTAAAATAACTAGCCCTGCTTTGTGAGTTTGTCGCACATTTCTTAAGTTCCTTTTTACCTTTACATACACAAGAGAGCGAGCCTAATATAAAGGGTTAATTATAACTAGATGAAATCGAGATTATATGAATCAGAATAATATCCGTAACTTTTCCATCATTGCCCATATCGATCATGGCAAGTCGACCCTGGCAGATCGTCTTCTTGAGAAGACAGGCGCATTGAGTGACCGGGAGAAATCAGACCAGTACCTTGATAAGATGGAGCTTGAGCAGGAACGCGGCATCACCATCAAGGCACAAGCGGTTCGACTAAATTATAAAGCCAAAGATGGGCAAGACTACATCCTTAATTTGATTGACACACCAGGGCATGTTGATTTTTCCTACGAGGTCAGTCGTTCATTGTCTGCCTGTGAAGGTGCTATGCTTGTTGTTGATGCCGCTCAAGGTGTTGAAGCTCAGACTCTTGCTAATGTATATATGGCCATTGATCAGGATCTTGAAGTCTTTCCTGTTATAAACAAAATAGATCTCCCTAGTGCAGAGCCTGAGAGAATTAAGGAAGAGGTTGAAGAAATTATCGGAATTGATACGTCCGATGCGATTCTGTCCAGTGCAAAAGAGGGAATCGGTATTTCAGATATTCTTGAGGCTGTTGTAGAGCGCATTCCTTCTCCTGAAGGTGACCCTACTGCCCCATTAAAGGCACTGACTTTTGATTCTTGGTATGACTCATATCAGGGCGTTATTATCCTGACAAGAATTATTGACGGTACGATTAAAAAAGGGGAAAAAGTTAAGCTGATGGCCACTGGCGGTGTCTATGAAGTTCAGAAGGTTGGAGCGTTTAGTCCACAGCCTGTTGAGCTACCTCAGTTATCTGCCGGTGAGGTTGGTTTTATCATTGCGGGAATAAAAGTCGTTGAAGATGCAAAGGTTGGAGATACGATTACCCACTTTCATCATCCCGCAGAAGCAGCACTCCCTGGTTATCAAGAAGTCAAGCCGATGGTTTTTTCGGGCCTTTATCCTATCGATTCAGCGGACTATGATAATTTACGTGATGCCCTTGAAAAATTACGTTTAAACGACGCAGCCTTTTCGTTTGAGCCTGAAAATTCTCTTGCGTTAGGTTTCGGTTTTCGTTGCGGTTTCTTGGGTCTCTTGCATATGGAGATTATTCAAGAACGTCTGGAACGTGAATTTGGTGTTGAGTTGATTACGACCGCACCAACCGTTGTCTATATGGTGACCACAACAAAGGGTGAGGTGCTTGAGGTTGAAAGTGCCAACATGCTTCCCGATATTCAGTTTATAGAGAAAATTGAAGAACCCTTTATTCTTGCATCAATTCATGTTCCAAACGAATTTGTTGGAGCAGTATTGAGTTTATGTATTGAAAAGCGTGGAACACAGCGAGAGTTGAAATATCTGACCGCAAACCGTGTCATGGTGATCTATGAAATGCCTTTGAATGAGATCGTACTCGATTTCTTTGATCGTCTCAAATCTATTACCCGTGGCTACGCTTCACTTGATTATGAGCATCTAGACTTTAGAGTAAGTAAGCTGGTTCGTTTAAATGTGTTGATCAATGGTGATGTCGTTGATGCTCTTTCTTTAATCGTTCATCAGGATAAAGCTCAATTTCGTGGTCGAGAACTTGTCTCAAAGATGAAGGAATTTATTCCTCGCCAGCAGTATGAGGTTGCCATTCAGGCTGCCATTGGAAACAAAGTTATTGCGCGTTCAACGGTGAAAGCATTAAGAAAGGATGTTACGGCTAAATGTTATGGCGGTGATATCACGAGAAAGCGAAAACTGTTGGAAAAACAGAAGGCTGGGAAAAAACGGATGAAGCAAGTTGGCAGTGTTGAGCTCCCACAAGATGCTTTTTTAGCAATCCTTAAGGTCAAAGATTAAAGATATGGCGATTTTTACAAAGAAGAAGGCGGCTGTTGGCCCTAAAAAACCTTGGTATCGTGAATGGTCGGAAGCTCTTATCGTTGCTGTTGTTTTAGCATTAATAATTCGGACCTTTCTTTTTCAAGCCTTTAAAATTCCATCCGGGTCAATGTTGGATACATTGTTGATCGGTGATCATTTACTGGTAAATAAATTTATTTATGGAACGAAAGTTCCGGGTTTGGATGGCCGTTATTTGTCCGTCAGAGACCCTGAACGCGGCGACGTAATTGTCTTCGAATTTCCAGAAGATGAAGATAAGTCCTATTTTAAACGTCGTGACTTTATAAAGAGGGTGATTGGCCTGCCAGGGGATTTGATCGAAGTTAAGGCAAAGCAAGTATTTGTCAATGGTCAGCCGTTTTCACTTCCACAAGAACTCCATAATGACCCAGAGATGATACCGTCTGTTGCCAGCCCACGTGATTTTGTTGGCCCTATCAAGGTTCCTCAGGATAATTATTTTGTGATGGGAGATAACCGGGATTTCTCCTTTGATAGCCGTTTTTGGGGCTATGTCCACAAGTCTAAAATTAAAGGTTTGGCTTTTATAAAATATTGGTCTTGGAACTCAGAAGCTAATTTGCTGCATAAAATTAGGTTTTCGCGAATTGGTCGACCGATAGACTGAGTCGAATTTAACATTTCAGCGATTGACATTAATATTGGTTCGCTGTTAATTTTCCATAACAAGTAATACTTTAACCCTTTAAAATGATCCGAGAGGTCAACAAGGGAGAAAAAATGACCATTCAACTTAAAAAAATATTAGAAATGCCTGAGCGACTATATGTCGTTCAGGCATTTTTTTGTGCGTGATTTTTTCTGAGGAGGTTTGTGATGGCTGAAGAAACGATCGAAATTCTCGATCAAGATGGGGTGAATCGTGCTTTGACGCGAATCGCACATGAAATTCTGGAAAAGAATGCGGGTGTTGAAGACTTGTTGTTGATTGGGATTCGTACCGGTGGTGCTCATTTAGCGACTCAATTGCAACAAAAGATCAATGAGATTGAAGGGACGACCGTGGCACTGGGTATTATAGATGTCACAATGTACCGTGATGACCTCGGATCTCGTAATAACCTGGAGGTTGGGAAAAGCTGCATTCGTGTCCCGGTGACAGGCAAAAAAGTTGTCCTAGTTGATGATGTCCTTTATACCGGCCGAACAATTAGAGCAGCGTTGGAAGCAGTTATTGCTCTTGGGCGCCCTCACAACATTCAACTGGCCATTCTTGTTGACCGGGGGCATCGAGAGTTGCCCATTCGTCCTGATTATATTGGTCGTAATATTCCAACTGCCCAGAATGAACAGATTAGTGTCGATTTCGACGATCAAAATGTTCCTCAGGCTGTTCATTTACTTAGAAAATGATGTGGAGGTCAGAGAATGTCTTTTAATCCAAAGCATATCCTTGGGATAAAAAATATGTCAGCTGAGGATATTAATTTTATCCTCGATACTGCCGAGAGTTTCAAGGAAATCAACACCAGAGAAATTAAGAAAGTTCCTACGCTGCGCGGTAAAACCATCATCAACCTTTTCTATGAAGCAAGTACGCGTACGCGTACCTCCTTTGAAATTGCTGGTAAACGTCTTTCAGCGGATACTGTTAATATCAGTGCGTCTGGGTCCTCTGTGGTTAAAGGTGAAACTCTGGAGGATACAGCAAAAAACATTCAAGCCATGCATCCAGATATCATTGTTATGCGCCATAATGCCTCGGGAGCATGTCAATACCTTGCCGATCGGCTTGACTGTTCTGTTGTTAATGCTGGGGACGGGATGCATGAACACCCAAGCCAGGCCCTTCTTGATGCCTTTACTATCCGTCAGCATAAAGGCTCTATTAAGGGTTTGACAGTTGCTATTGTCGGTGACATTACCCACAGTCGCGTCGTACGGTCTAATATATATTGTCTTAATGCATTGGGAGCAGAGGTTCGTCTAGCTGGCCCAGGCACGATGTTGCCCCCGGGAATTGAAAAGCTTGGCTGCAAAGTTTTTAATAATCTTGAAGATGCTATTCGTGATGCCGATGTTGTCATGATGTTGCGTATCCAGCGAGAACGTCAAGGAGCTCCTCTGATCCCATCGGTACGTGAATATGCGCGATTTTTTGGACTGAACGGCAACAAGATGGAACTGGCAAAAAAAGATGCAATTGTCATGCATCCAGGGCCGATTAATCGTGGTGTTGAACTAGGGTCGATGGTTGCTGACGGTCCACAGAATGTGATTCTCGATCAGGTGGAAAATGGTGTTGCTGTGCGAATGGCGCTCCTTTACTTGGTCTCAGGTGGCGAAAAGCTTGGCAGCGAATAAGTCATTTTTCCTTTTTTAGGATAGGGAGCTCTTGTGAGCCTTAAATGATTTTGTTCAGACACCTTCTCCTTAATGGAGATGTAACAACAGAAAAACTTTATCAATAAAGAGGTGATAATAATGAAAACTCTGATTAAGTCAGGTCGTGTGGTTGATCCGGCCAATAAAATAGACGAAAAACTCGACATTCTTATTGTTGATGGAAAAATTAAAGAGCTGGCAGCCAATATTGATCCTGGCGATGCGGACGTGATTAATGCCGCCGGTTTGATAGTAACTCCCGGACTGATTGATATCCATACCCATTTGCGTGATCCAGGCTATGAATATAAAGAAGATATTATCAGTGGAACGTGTGCAGCTGCCGCAGGCGGTGTTACTTCATTAACGTGTATGCCGAATACAAGTCCAGTAAATGATAATCTTGCGGTGACTCAGTATATTATCAATAAGGCACGCGAGAAGGGGAGCGCCAATGTTTATCCCATCGGCTCTATCACCAAAGGGATGAACGGCGAAATGCTTGCTGAAATGGGCGAGCTTAAAGAGGGTGGTTGTGTCGGTTTCTCTGATGACGGATTACCTGTCATGAATGGCGAAATGATGCGCCGGGGACTTGAATACGCAAAAACCTTTGGGGTGGCCATCTTTACTCACGCTGAAGATTTGAGTCTCGTTGCTGGTGGTTGTATGAATGAGGGTCCGATTGCAACGGAACTTGGCTTGAAGGGGATTCCTTGGGTTGCAGAAGATGCTGTGACCGCAAGAGACGTCATGCTAGCTGAACTGACGGGTGCCCACTTACATGTCTGTCATGTTTCAACCAAGGGGAGTGTCGATCTGATTCGGCATGCTAAAGCCCGTGGGGTGAGCGTTACTTGCGAAGCGGCCCCTCACCATTTTATGCTAACGGATGAAGCGGTGCGTGGTTATGATGCTAATTTCAAAATGAATCCCCCGCTGCGCTCACAGGATGATGTTGATGCTGTTCGTGTTGGTCTGGCAGACGGGACAATTGATGCCATAGCAACCGATCATGCTCCCCACCATATTGATGAAAAGAATGTTGAGTTTGCAATCGCCCTTAATGGTGTCGTCGGACTAGAAACCCTATTACCTCTGACGTTAAAACTCGTTTCCGAAAAGGTCCTTGAGCTGTCACAAGCCATTGCGCTAGTTACGTGTAACCCAGCCAAGATTATTGGGATTGATCGTGGGACTCTTTCTGTTGATGCTGTTGCCGATTTGGCGCTGATTAATCCAAATACAGAATGGACTGTCGAGGCAAACGATCTGCACTCTAAGAGTAAGAATACCGCTTTTAACGGTCAGACGTTACGCGGCTATGCCGTTCGCACGATTCTGGCTGGAAAAACAGTTTTTGAAAGATAATCAGTTCTCTTGAACTTGTCTTGTGTTTTTTTTAGTAAGATAGGTGATATGACTTAACGTAATACATTAGCTATTGAGGTCTCAATGAAAGCAGTTTTAGCTCTTGCCGACGGCAAGTATTTTATCGGAAAAGCACTCGGTGCTATAGGTGAGGTGACAGGAGAAGTTGTCTTCAATACCAGCATGACTGGTTATCAGGAGATTCTGACCGATCCGTCTTATCACGGTGAAATCGTAACGATGACTTATCCTCAGATTGGAAATTACGGGATCAATCCTGAAGATGTCGAATCCGGTCAACCTTTTCTTTCTGGGTTTGTCGTAAAGGAATCGTGTCCTTTTCCCAGTAACTTTCGTTCTGAAAAGAGTCTCGACACTTATCTAAAAGAGAATAATATTGTGAGTATCGAGGGGATTGATACCCGAGCATTGGTCCGCCATATTCGGACTGTTGGTGCTCAGACAGGAATTATTTCTTCAATAGATATTGATCCAGATAGTCTGATTGCTAAGGCAGAAAAAGCCCCCTCAATTGTTGGACGAGATCTTGTTAAAGAAGTCACTTGCGATAAGCCTTATCAGTCTACAGAAGGCGTCTGGGAATTAGGTGAAGGTTATGCTGATTGTTGTGAAAGACCTCCACTTTACAAAGTTGTTGCATACGATTTCGGAATAAAACGTAATATTTTACGTAACTTGACAACTCTTGGTTGTGACATCACTGTTGTTCCTGCCACAACGCCTGCTGAAGAAGTCTTGAAGATGGAACCAGACGGTGTCTTTTTAAGTAACGGACCGGGCGATCCCGAACCTCTTCACTATGCCCAAGAGAATATTCGTTATTTATTAGGAAAAGTCCCTGTTTTTGGTATCTGTTTAGGTCATCAACTCCTCTCGATTGCCTCGGGTGGGAGCACTTATAAACTTAAATTTGGTCATAGAGGCGGTAACCAGCCTGTTCTTGATTACAAACGCCAGCAGGTAGAGATTACTGCTCAGAATCATGGTTTTGCAGTCGATGAAAAAAGCTTGGATGATAAAGTCAAAGTGACCCACATTAATCTGAATGATAATACTGTTGAAGGGATTCAACATTTGTCGTTGCCGGCTTTTTCGGTTCAGTATCACCCCGAATCTTCTCCTGGTCCTCACGATTCTCATTATTTATTCGAACGTTTTATTGAAATGATGGAAAATCATAAAAGGGGAACTGATCATGCCTAGACGTAATGACATAAAAAAGATTTTGATTATTGGAGCTGGGCCTATCGTTATCGGTCAGGCATGTGAGTTTGATTACTCAGGAACACAAGCATGTAAGGCATTAAAAGAAGAAGGGTATGAGGTTGTTCTGCTCAATTCTAACCCTGCTACAATAATGACTGATCCTGATTTTGCCGATAGAACCTATATTGAGCCTGTCACTCCAGATGTCCTGACCCAAATTATTATAAAAGAACGTCCTGACGCAGTGTTGCCAACTTTAGGTGGTCAGACTGCACTAAATACTGCTGTGTCTGTCGCTGAAATGGGGGTTCTAGAAAAATATAATGTTGAATTGATCGGAGCAAAACTTGGACCGATTAAAAAAGCTGAAGACAGAACCCTTTTTAAGCAGGCGATGCAAAATATTGGCATTGCTGTTCCCAGCTCTGGTTTAGCCCATAATTATAAAGAATCTGTTGATATTATCGAGAAAATTGGTTTTCCAGCAATCATTCGACCTTCATTTACTCTCGGGGGGACGGGTGGAGGAATTGCTTATAATCGTGAAGAGTTTGAACGGATGGCGTTGGTTGGTATTGATGCGTCACCTACAAATGAAATTTTGATTGAAGAGTCAGTGATTGGTTGGAAAGAGTATGAACTTGAGGTGATGAGGGATACAGCTGACAATGTTGTTATCATCTGTTCCATTGAAAATATTGATGCAATGGGTGTCCACACTGGTGATTCTATCACCGTCGCTCCAGCTCAGACACTGACTGACAAAGAATACCAGCTGCTTCGTGATGCGTCCTTAAAAATCATACGTGAAATTGGTGTTGAAACGGGTGGATCCAATATTCAATTTGGGATAAATCCCAAGGATGGCCGGATGGTTGTCATCGAAATGAATCCCCGGGTTTCGCGGTCTTCCGCGCTGGCTTCTAAGGCCACAGGATTTCCGATTGCTAAAATTGCTGCAAAATTATCTGTCGGTTATCGCCTTGATGAGATCCAGAATGACATCACCCGCGAAACTCTGGCATCGTTTGAGCCAACGATTGATTATGTCGTGACAAAAGTTCCGCGCTTTACCTTTGAAAAGTTCCCCCAATCGGATTCGACCCTGACCACACAGATGAAATCAGTGGGTGAGGCGATGGCTATTGGCCGAACCTTCAAAGAGAGTCTACAAAAAGCATTACGTTCCCTTGAAATTGATTCCTATGGTTTTGAAAGTCGAATTTTCAAAAATCCTGCAGATTATGTTCGACAGATCACCAGCCGTGAAGAGGAAGAGCTTTGTACTCAATTACAGGTCCCGAGTTGGGAACGAATGTGGTATCTGGCTGACGCGATAAGGGCTGGATTTAGTATTGATAAGATTTATCAATTGAGTGGTATTGACCCATGGTTTTTGTCGAATATTGCCCAAATAGTTGAAATAGAGTCAGTTTTATTGACCCATAGAGATAAGTTGAATGCTGATGATAGTAGCTTTGTTGAGTTACTGCTTGAAGCAAAGCAATACGGATTCTCAGATCGCAGACTCGCTTTTCTCTGGGGAATCACAGAGAATGATGTTCGGGAAATGCGCCATAAACTCAAAGTTCTCCCTGTTTATAAACGTGTTGATACGTGTGGTGCTGAATTTGAAGCATTTACACCCTACTTTTATTCGACTTATGAAACAGAATGTGAAGCTGAGCCAACAGATAAGCGTAAAATCATTATTCTTGGTGGTGGTCCTAACCGGATAGGTCAGGGGATCGAATTTGATTATTGCTGTGTCCATGGCGCTTTTTCTCTCGCGGCTGATGGCTTTGAAACGATCATGGTTAACTGTAACCCCGAGACTGTCTCTACCGATTATGACACCTCAGATAGACTCTATTTTGAGCCACTCACTTTTGAAGATGTTCTCGCGATTGTAGAAATTGAAAAACCTGAAGGTGTCATTGTTCAATATGGAGGTCAAACACCTTTAAAGCTAGCGGTTGCATTGGAAAAAGCTGGCGTTCCAATCATAGGAACTTCACCTGATGCCATTGATAGGGCAGAAGACCGTGAACGTTTTCAGGCATTACTGAATAAATTAAACTTACTTCAACCCAACAATGGCATTGCAAGAGCTTATGATGAAGCTGAAGTCATTGCTGAAAGAATTGGTTACCCTGTTGTTGTCAGGCCTTCGTATGTTCTTGGTGGGCGGGCCATGGAAATTGTTTATGATGTAGATCGACTGCGTGATTATATGAAATATGCTGTCGATGCTTCTCCAGAGCATCCCGTTTTGGTTGATAAGTTCTTACAGAATGCTATTGAAGTTGATGTTGATGCCCTGGCTGACGGTAAAGATGTCGTTATTGGTGGAATCATGCAGCATATTGAAGAAGCCGGTATTCACTCTGGTGATTCTGCTTGTACGTTGCCACCATTTTCTCTGCCAGATGATATTATTGAAGAAATTCGCCGCCAGACGATTGAGCTCGCTCTAGAGCTGAAAGTTATTGGCTTGATGAATATTCAATTTGCAGTCAAAGCTGGAGATATTTACTTGCTCGAAGTCAATCCAAGAGCCAGTCGAACTGTTCCATTTGTTTCCAAGGCAACCGGAAGGCCCCTCGCTCAACTTGCTGCAAAAGTTATGGCCGGTCAAAGTTTGAAGGAACTTGGAATTTCTGGCGACATTATTCCTGAGTATATCTCTGTCAAGGAAGCAGTCTTTCCCTTTGTAAAGTTCCCTGGTGTCGACACACTATTAGGCCCAGAAATGAAATCGACGGGCGAAGTCATGGGGATTGATTATGATTTTGGTAATGCTTATGCAAAATCACAATTGGGAGCCGGAGTTAAATTGCCTAGTCAGGGTAAAATCTTTATTAGTGTAAAAGATACAGATAAGGCGCTGATCCTTGAACCCATCACGAAATTGATTGAAGCTGGATTTAGCATAGTTGCAACGAGTGGAACGGCTGAATATTTAAATCAGAATGGAATAGAAGCTGAGAAAATTAATAAAGTAAAAGAGGGAAGACCTCATTGTGTTGATGCTATTAAGAGTGGTGATGTTTGCCTTGTTTTTAATACAACGATGGGGGCACAATCAATCTCTGATTCATATTCAATTCGTCGTTCTGCAATCATTTATGAAATTGCATATTTTACAACGATGGAAGGGATTAAGGCCGGAACAGACGGGATCCTTGCAATGTTAAGAGAAGATCTTGACGTTAAGCCTTTACAGGAGTATTATCCCGTTGATTGAGGTTCGTTAAAAAAACAATATAATTATCCAGTGGACGGTTTATCCGTCCACTGTTTTTTTTGAGGAGTAACATGTTATGGATGAATCGGTTCCGATGACAACAGAAGGCCATCAGCGTCTTCAGGATGAGCTAAAAAACTTGGTCAGGTTTGAGCGTCCAAAGGTTGTTCAGGATATCGCAGAAGCGCGTAGCCACGGAGATCTTTCGGAAAATGCAGAGTATGATGCAGCCAAGGATCGACAAGGTTTTGTAGAGGGAAGAATTAAAGAACTGAACCATAAAATTGCTGTTGCACAAGTTATTGATCCTTCTGTGATTAAGAGTGATAAAGTTGTTTTTGGTGCAAAGGTGACTTTGTTTGATATCGACACAGAGAAAGAGGTCTCTTACCAGATCGTTGGTGTTGATGAAGCAGATATTAAGGTTGGTAAAATTTCTATCAGTTCTCCTGTAGGAAAAGCCCTCGTCGGCCACCGCATTGATGAGGAAGTTAGTATCAATGTTCCTTCTGGTGTCAAAGTTTATGAAGTGACAGATATTGAATACAGTTAGTTGAATCTTTATTTGAGAAATTCACGGGGTATTTCCTTTATTGGAGGTACCCCGTTTTTCTTGCATTTTAAGATAGATTCTAGGTAGATTAGTCGATATCTATATTGTTTGTTCTCCCTTTCACGGAGGTAATCATGGCTCCTAAAATCACTCGGGATATGACCTTTTATCAGGTTTTGGAAATGAACCCTGAAGCGGCTAAAGTTCTTGAGCAGTTCAATCTTAATTGTGTCGGATGTCTTGGCGCAACAACAGAATCAATTGCGCACTCAGTCAGGGCCAATGGACTTGACTTAGATGAAATTCTTGCTGCTTTGAATGCTATTTTTGAGAACTGATCTTGCTGAATGTCGGCTGAATCCAACCATTGTGATCCATCTCCAGATTTATTGAAAAAGCTCGATACACTTCAGGGTGTCGGTCCTCGCATGCTTCAAAAGATGCAGAAGCTTGGTCTTGACTGTATTGAGGATGCTCTATATCACCTGCCTATAAGATATGAAGATCGTCGCCAGTTTAAAAAAATCAATCAGCTTACTGATAATCAGCATGAAGTTTTTGTCGGTTCTGTCCTTGTTTCAGGTGAAACTGTCACGAATCGTAGCCGGCGACGTATTTATGAAATTATAGTTGGAGATGAAACGGGGAAAATCTCTTTAAAATGGTTTCGGTACCGTAGCTCTTGGTTGAAAAAACGTTTTCCTGTAGGGCAAAAAGCTATTTTTATTGGCGAAGTGAAGCGTTTTTCTGCAATCCGTGAAATACACCATCCTGATTCAGAACTCTTGGCTGTCAATATAAATTTGCAACAACTGTTGCAGTCCGATCCATGTAATTACGGTAGAATTCTGCCCGTTTATCCTCTTACTGATGGATTAAGTCAGAAACAGGCTCGTAAAATCTGGTATCAGCTTATCGGTGACTTTGCTAAACGGACCCAGAGTTATATTCCCGAAGATATACGCGAAAGATACAATTTGAGCCTGATTCCAGAGGCATTACAACAAATTCATTGGCCTGACAGTTCGACTGAATTGCAGACTTTAGAGAGAGGAAGAAGCTTGGCTCGAAAGTCTTTGGTTTTTGATGAGTTTTTCTTTCTCGAACTCGGTTTGGCGTTGAAGAGGGCAGGGGTTCAGTTTGAGGAAGGCTTTTCATTTAAACTTGAACATAAATACACAATACCCCTGAGCAAAATATTGCCTTTTAAATTAACCGGTGCGCAACGGTCTGTACTTGGTGATATTAAGCACGACATGATGGCTCCAAAGCCTATGCACAGGTTATTACAAGGGGATGTCGGAAGCGGTAAAACTCTCGTTGCATTGATGGCCGCGTTGATTGCCATAGAAAATCAGACCCAGGTTGCTGTTATTGCTCCTACTGAGATTCTTGCTGAACAACATTATCAGACCTTCAACACGTGGTTAAATAAGTTAGGACTGACAACAGGGTTGCTTCTTGGAAACATGCCAGCAGCCAAAAAACGAAACCTGTTGAAATCGATAGAGCAGGGAGACATTGACCTTGTTGTTGGAACGCACGCCGTCTTGCAGCAAGGGGTGGAATTTAACCGGCTCGGGTTGGGAATCGTTGATGAACAGCATCGCTTTGGTGTGCGGCAAAGAAGTCTTTTAAAGCATAAAGGAGTTAATCCAGACATTCTTGTTATGACAGCAACGCCCATTCCTCGAACCTTATCTATGACATTATATGGTGATCTTTCCGTGTCAGTGATCGATGAATTACCACCGGGAAGAAAGGCGGTAATGACAAAGATATATCGCTCTTCGCAACGACAAAGAGCTTACCAGCAAATTCAACAAGAGCTAGATGCTGGAAGACAGGCATATGTTGTTTATCCTCTTGTCGAAGAATCTGAAAAGAGCGATCTCCAAGCTGCAACCTCTGCGGCTGAATCTTTTGCTAATAAAATATTTCCAGGAATGCGAGTTGGTCTTCTGCATGGTCAGATGAAAACGGATGACAAAGATGCGGTCATGGATTTGTTTCGCAAAGGAGACGTTCAGCTTCTTGTTTCGACAACTGTGATTGAGGTGGGTGTTGATGTGCCTAATGCAACTGTGATGATGATTGAGCATGCTGATCGGTTTGGTCTTTCTCAATTACATCAATTACGTGGTCGTGTTGGAAGAGGAACTGAAAAGAGTTATTGTATATTGATTCCCTCGGAGCATTACAGTGAGGATGCGTCACGCAGATTACGGGTCATGGTTGAAACGAATGACGGCTTTCGCATCGCTGAAGCAGATTTGGAAATTCGAGGGCCAGGTGATTTTTTAGGAACACGACAGGCTGGTCTCCCTGAATTCCGTGTCGCGAACCTGTTGACAGATGTCGCTATCTTGGAAAATGCTCGTAAGGAAGCTTTCGATTATGTTGAAAAAACTCAACAGTTAAGCACAATTGAGGCTATTCCAGTCAAAAAAGAGTTGATTCGACGCTGGGGCGGTCGGTTAGAATTAGCAGCAATTGGTTAAAAGTGAAAAATAGGAGGTTGTTTTGAAAGCAATACGTGTTCATATGTTTGGTCAGCCAGAGGTGATGGAATGTGAAGAAATTCCAGAGATTTTTCCAGTCAAAAATCAATTGAAAATTGACGTCAAAGCCATTGGTGTTAATCCGGTTGATACATACATTCGTGCTGGTGTTTATCCAATAAAACCAGATCTCCCATATACGCCTGGTAAGGATGCTGCAGGAATAATTACTGAAATGGGTCCAGACGTAAAACATTGGAGCGTTGGTGATCGGGTCTACGTTTGCGGTAATCTTAGCGGAAGTTATGCACAAAACCTCATTTGTGAAGAGAATCAAGCCTATATTCTGCCTGATAATATCAGTTTTAGTTCCGGAGCAGCACTTGGAGTGCCATATAGTACAGCATTTTTTGCACTAAACTATCGGGCTGCTGCTAAACCAGGTGAAACGGTATTGATTCATGGTGCCAGTGGTGCTGTTGGTATTGCTGCCATTCAAATTGCAAAATCATGTGGTTTACGCGTTATTGGAACTGCTGGAACTGATGATGGGCTGACATTGCTTAAAGAACAGGGTGTTATTGCCGCACTTAATCACAATTCCACAGATTATCTTGATGCCATTGAAGAACTGACTTGTGGTCAAGGTGTTGATGTCATTCTTGAAATGCTTGCAAATGTAAATCTCGATAATGATCTTAAGCTTCTAGGTATGTACGGTAGAGTTGTTGTGATTGGTAATCGAGGAGTCATTGAAATTGATCCACGTGACACCATGGGGAAAAACGCTACGATACTCGGGATGTCTTTATTTAATGCTCACGATAATGAATTGACAGAAATTCATGCAGCCATCAAGGCAGGTCTTATTGATGGACGGTATTGTCCCGTCATTCATTCAGAAGCCCCATTAGCGGATGCAGCGTTCACTCACGATTTGGTTATGAAGAATGGAGTCAATGGGAAAATCATATTGATTTCTTAAATTATGATTATGTATAACATCCATTAGTTGACATAATATACATTATGCGACGTTAAGTATTTATCAATCCCTAGCGGGGTCACTCTATAGCCTCAAAGTGGATTCGAAAATGGATAAGAATGACACCTACCCTTTTAACTTGTCGCAGACAGCCGTTTATTGCTCAATTCGTTTTTCCTCAGAACCAGATCGATACATCTGCCGGTAACCAAAACACTAAGAAGGCTTAAAAGAGCGGATTCAACGGAACCAAATACAAATGCGGATGAAATAACGATGATTGCATCGAAGACAAGGATCAAATGACCTGGACGGATACGGGTACGGTCAGCAATGATGCGGACAATAATCGTCGGCCCACCTGCCGAGGCCTCACCTTTTAGAATTAGCCCAACGCCAAAGCCAATAGCCGCTCCCCCATAAATGGCAGCCAATATCGGTTGACGGGTTATTTCTGTGACCACAACGATTTCATTGAGAAAGTCGACCATACCAGAAGTAAACGCTACGACGACGATCGTGCGCCAGACAAACTTATGTCCGAGGAAGTATTTTCCTAGAATCAATAAAGGGATGTTGATGATAATCATCAAGCTGCCTGTGGTCAGGCTGCTAAGATGGTTAAGCAGAATCGCCATGCCGGGTGTCCCACCAGAAGCGATCTGATTTGGTTGGATAAATAATGTAATTCCAAGAGCCAAAAACAGGCTACCAAGAAGACAATATAGATTTTTTTCCTGCAAGATCTTTATTTTGTGGTTCGCTTTCATTTACGATGTCCTCTTCGCCTAACGCTTTACATAATTGATAGATTTGAACGCTCGATAAGGTGTCAGGCATTGTTGGTGCGCTATGAAGACTGAACTTAAGCTGTTTGTAGAGATATATCCAATGGATCTTTCTGGACAAAGCGTTCGTTTTTATCGAACGCACGCACGGCACTTTTGTGCCCACCTACCCCGCTTTGCAAAAAGTTAAATTTGACATCTCTTTAACACTTTTATCATAACGGTAAAACATTCTTTGTTTATTCTCCCGTCATCAATAATCCAACAAAGGAGGAAAAAACATGAAAAATCTATTATTCACCCTGTCAGTCTTCTTATTACTGACAAACTCATCACTCGCTTCGTCAACTGTTAATGGTGCAGGTGCATCTTTTCCTTACCCAGTTTATTCAGCTTGGGCATTCCAATACCAAAAAGACACGGGAACAAAAATTAACTACCAATCGATTGGCTCTGGTGGTGGTGTTCGTCAGATCAGCAACAGGACCGTTGATTTCGGCGCATCTGATGCACCAATTAAGCCTGCTGATTTGAAAGAAAAGAGTTTGATGCAATTCCCAGCGATCATTGGTGGAGTTGTCCCAATCATCAATATCAAGGGGATTAATAGTGGTCAGTTGAAGTTAACCGGCAATCTACTAGCAAGAATATTTCTTGGAAAAGTAAATAAATGGAACGATCCAGAGATTGTCGAGCTGAATCCAGATTTGAAACTTCCCGATACTGAAATCACTGTTATTCACCGCTCTGACGGATCGGGAACCACGGCGATTTTCACCAGCTACCTTAGTGAAGTAAGTAACGATTGGAAGAAGACCACAGGCGCTGGAAAGTCCGTGAATTGGCAGGTCGGGATTGGCGGTAAAGGGAATGAGGGGGTAACCAACTACGTTAAGCGAGTGAAAAACTCAATTGGCTATGTCGAGTTTGCTTATGCAAAACGGAACAAATTGGCAGACATAAAGCTGCAAAATCGTGAGGGTGGATATGTTAATGCATCGTTCAACAGCTTCAAAGCGGCGGCGGCTGGGGCTAAATGGGAACAGGACAATGGATACTATCTTTGGCTGGTCAATGCACCAGGCAAAGAGTCTTGGCCGATTGCCGGAGCATCTTTCATTCTGCTAGCAAAAGATCAGGCTACTTCAAATCAGCAAGCAACCAAATTTTACGACTGGGCTTTTGACAATGGCGATGAAATGGCTGTCAAACTCGTCTATGTACCGTTACCACAGAACTTGAAAGAGGATATTCGCAGCTATTGGAAGGCCAATGGATTGTCGCAATAGAATCCACCCTTCCGCTTGATTTTGCCCCGTGAACCATTTGAGTTCACGGGGCTTTTTTATTGACAGCTCAATAATAATTTAACAGTTTTTTAACAGCACTCTGACAAATTCTAAACAGCCTGCCCTCATAAACTTTTTTAGCGATATTTTGAAGCAAAACAGGGACCTCATCCGGGTTTCTCTCCATCAAGATGTTTTCGATGTCAGTATCAAGCAAGTCGCTGAGCAGAAACTGCTACTACTTCGCAATGTCACAAAACAGGTCGAATACGAATCTTTCAAGGCTGAACTGACGGGAAACATTTCCCACGAATTAAAAACTCCCTTGGCAATGATTATGGGCTACGCTGAAACCCTGCGCGACACCCCGCAGATTGATGAAACGACCAGAAACCGATTTTTGGATAACATCTATGGATCATCGGTGCGCTTGAATAACCTGATCAACGATATTATTGAACTGCACAAGTTGGAATCTGTCGGCGACGGCTTCAAGATTGTCAAAGCGATTTCACTCACCGATACAGCCAACGATATCAGAGATTTTTATGTCGATACTGACAACAAAATCCTTACGCTTGAGGCCGATGATGTAGAGGTATTGTTTTGCTTCAGTCGGAATTGGAGAATCAGCCCTGTTGAGTTAGTGGGTTGAGAGTTTCCTTTTCCAGGGTTCGTTGGTGTTGGGTCGGCAGGTGTTTTTCCTGCCGCCGTTTTTGCTTTCTTGCTTCTCGTGCTGTTTCGAGTTTACTGTCTCGTTCTTTGAATATTTGTTTATCGCGACCGTCCAGTTTAACCTTGGGAGCAACATAGCCCAGAGAGCTGTGTAGCCGCTCGTCATTATAATGGTGAATGTAGATTGATATTTGATTCCTTGCTTCTTCAAGTGACAGCGGGACTTTGGGTCGAATGCATTCGTGCTTGATGCTTTTATGCCAGCGTTCAATTTTGCCGTTACTCTGTGGATAATAAGGAGATGTTCGTACATGGGTCATCCCTGCGATCCGGATAAATTCCTTAAAATCCTTGGCGATGAACTGAGGGCCGTTATCGGAAATAATTCGTGGAGTGGCTTGAGGGAATTTCTCTCTGGCACGCTGCAGAATGATTTCCACGTCTTTTTCAGTCATTTTCTCACGCAGTTCCCAATGGATGATATAGCGACTGCAACCATCCAAGACGCTGCACAAGTAGTAAAAGGTGCCGCAAATATTGATGTAGGAAATATCAATATGCCAGTGTTC
>JADGDX010000029.1 GCA_016744675.1 Desulfuromusa sp.
GTAATTTACATGCTCGCATCGATCGTCAAACAGTTGAAATTCTTTCATCGCACGAGTATAAGCTGTTGCTGCAATCGTACCGACAAGTTGAAGATATTTGCCTGACCGAGCCATCTTTTCTGGTTGCTGAAGGAAAGGAAAATATTGAGATTTCAGATCGTCAGGAATTACTCGATACTTTTCTGGCCCGAGCAAAAAAAGGCCAGTACATTCAGCGCTACAAAGGTCTAGGCGAGATGAATCCAGATCAATTGTGGGAGACAACAATGGATCCAGATAAGCGTGTCTTGCTGCAGGTTACCATTGAGGATGCGGTTCGAGCGGATGAAATTTTTACCGTTCTTATGGGTGACCAAGTCGAACCGCGGCGAGAATTTATCGAACAAAACGCCTTGAATGTAGCCAATCTCGACGTTTGATAGATTTGATCAATAAAGTTAAACTTCCACAGGGAAGTTTGGAGGAACTAGATGTTGTCAGAGCAGAATAAAGTCACAGTTAATATTGTTGATGAAATGCGTAAGTCCTATATGGATTACGCAATGAGCGTTATCGTGGGACGGGCACTGCCAGATGTCCGGGATGGGCTTAAGCCAGTTCACCGACGTATTTTGTTTGCGATGCACGATCTCAATAATGATTTTAACAAGCCTTATAAGAAGTCGGCCCGAGTGGTTGGTGATGTTATCGGTAAATATCATCCCCATGGTGATTCTGCCGTTTATGATTCAATCGTTCGTATGGCCCAAGATTTTTCTATGCGCCATCCTCTAGTTGATGGGCAGGGTAACTTTGGTTCTGTCGATGGTGATTCCGCAGCTGCGATGCGTTATACCGAAATCCGTATGGATAAGCTTGCGCATGAATTGCTGAGTGATATCGACAAAGAAACGGTTGATTTTGGACCAAATTACGATGATTCAATGGAAGAGCCTTTGGTTCTCCCTTGTAAATATCCCAACTTGCTTGTGAATGGTTCCGAGGGAATCGCAGTTGGAATGGCGACCAAAATTCCTCCCCACAATCTTGAAGAAGTCATTTCTGGACTGATTGCTTTAATTGATGATCCGCGTATCAGTATTGATGAATTGATTGAAAAAATACCGGGCCCGGATTTTCCTACGGCGGGTTTTATTAACGGGAAAGAGGGTATTTTAGAGGCTTACAAAAAAGGTCGCGGCATCATTCAGATGCGTGCCAGGGCGTTAGTCGAGATTGATCGGCGTAGCGGACGAGAAGCCATTATTATTACGGAACTCCCCTACCAAGTGAACAAGGCACGTTTGATTGAGAAAATTGCGGACCTTGTTAAAAACAAGAAAATTGAGGGGATTTCTGATTTACGTGATGAGTCCGACCGTGACGGAATGCGGATTGTTGTTGAGTTAAAGCGGGATATGATTCCCGGCGTTGTCCTCAATCAACTCTATAAAATGACGGTTATGCAGAGTTCGTTCGGTATCATTATGTTGGCCATTGTCTCAGGCCAGCCGAAGATTCTTAACTTGCGAGAGGTTCTGGATTGTTTCATTGATCACCGCAGGGAAATTGTGACGCGTCGCTGTATTTATGAGTTGAAAAAAGCTGAAGCTCGCGCCCATATTCTTTATGGACTGAAGCTCGCCCTAGAAAACCTTGATGAGGTCATTCGGATCATTAAAGGAAGTGCGACTCCGGCAGAGGCGAAGCAATCTTTGATGGCGCGTTTTTCTTTTTCAGAGATTCAGGCCCAAGCAATTCTGGACATGCGTCTCCATCGCCTGACAGGCCTTGAGCAGGATAAAATATTAGAAGAACTCGAGCAGCTTCTTGTTCAGATTAATCGCTTAAAAGAAATTCTAGCGAGTGAAGTTGAAATTCTTAACATCATCAAGCAAGAATTGATTGAGCTTAAAGAGAAGTTTTCTAACCCAAGACGAACTGAAATTCTCGATCGAAGTGCCGATTTAACTTTAGAGGATATGATCGTTGAGGAAGATATGGTTGTCACTGTGACCCACGGGGGTTACATCAAGCGCAATGCAGTCTCTTTGTATCGTGCACAAAGGCGTGGTGGAAAAGGAAAAACAGGAGTTAAGCCGAAGGAAGAGGATTTTGTAGAAAATTTGTTTATTGCTTCAACCCACGCTTATGTTCTGGTTTTCACCGATCTTGGAAAAGTTTACTGGCTGAAGGTTCACGAAATTCCCCAAGGTGGTCGCGCTTCACGCGGTAAAGCGATTGTAAACCTGTTGAAGTTGGCTCCAGAAGAAAAGGTGATGACGATTCTCCCCGTTAAGAGTTTTGAGAAGGGGCAGTATATTGTTACGGCAACAGCACGAGGCATTATCAAGAAAACTGAATTGATGGCTTACTCTCATCCGCGTGCGGGGGGGATTATAGCCCTGACCATTGATGAAGGTGATAGTCTTATCGAAGCACGTTTGACAAACGGTGAGCGTGATTTGCTTTTGGCGAGCCGTCATGGAAAATCAATTCGTTTTCCAGAAACAGATGTACGCTCTGTGGGTCGTCCGGCACGGGGTGTCCGTGGGATTACCCTTGATCCTGCTGATGAAATTATTGGTTTGCAGTCTGTTTCCGCAAATACCGCTCTGGCTTTAGTGACCGTGACCGAAAATGGTTATGGTAAGCGGACAGATATTGGTGAATATCGCGTCCAAAGCCGAGGAGGTAAAGGGATTATCACGATTAAAACCAGTGAGCGAAATGGCTGTGTGGTTGCCATCCGGATGGTTGAAGATGATTCTGATCTGATGTTCATAACGAATCGTGGCAAACTGTTACGGACCAAAGTAAAAAATATTCGGGCTATTGGGCGAAATACGCAAGGTGTTCGGATGATGGTCTTGGAAGATGGGGAACTTATTGTTTCTGTTGCCAAATTAGCAGAGAAGGATACCGCAGATGGAGTTGCAAGCGTTGAAGAAGCAACTGAAGCGGGAGTTGAAACAGGAAATAACAACGAAGAAAACTAAACCGAAACGGTGGTTTTTTTATTGCCTGGCCGCTCTGATTTTGGCGGCCAGTCTTTTTCCTGTCTACCGCAAGCAGCAGCCCGCAGCTTCACTGCAATTGTTAGCTCAAGGGGTTAAGCTGGAAAGTCAGGGACGGGTCGTCGCTGCTGAAAGTATCTACCAAGAGGTTTATCGGCGCTATCCACAAGCTCAAGAGGCCGCCGAGGCTTTATTGAGGATCGGAAAGCTCTGGCAATATGACCTCAATGACGAACAAGTGGCCCTGCTCAATTATTTAAAGCTGGAACACGATTATCCTGAAAGTCCGCTGGTCTTGCCCTCCCGTGAAGAAGCAGCGCGGATCATGAAGCAGACGTTACATGACTATTCGCGGGCTATCGAATTTTACCAATATCTCCTCGGTTTAAATGCAGGAACCCCAGATCAGTACTACTACGAAATAGCCGATTGCTATTTCCATCTAGAAAACTATCCACAAGCTCGAATAGAGTTAGAAACCCTACTGGAAAAGTATCCCCAAAGCCTTTTGGTTCCCAATGTGCTATATCGTAAAGGCGGACTCTATCTTCTTGAGGGGAACAGTGAGAGCGCTCGGCAGGACTGGCAAAATTTAATTGAAACATATCCTGAAAGTCCCTACCGGGTTTTGGCTGAATTTGACCTTGCAAAACAGTTGGAAGAAGAAGGGCTTTTAGATAAAGCTCTTAGGCGGTATAAGGTTTTAAAGGGCTTTTCGCAACCCTCTTTGCTGCAGGAAAAAATAGAACACCTAGAACAGCGAATTGCTGATAAAGAAGGGACACTATAGATGGAAAAAAAGATTGCTGTCATTGGAGCTGGCAGCTGGGGAACAACCCTGGCAAACTTACTGGCAGAAAAGGGGTACCTTGTCACTCTTTGGTGTTATGAAAAAGACCTTGCAGAGCGTATTCAATCAACAAAAATAAATGACCTTTATCTTCCTGACTTCACATTATCAAATAACCTTAAAGCGACGAGTGATCTTGCAGCGGCAGTATCGGGGAAGCAGATGTTGTTATTTGTGACTCCATCACAAGTGACCCGTCAGATATTAAAGCAGGCCCTTGCCGATGTGTCACCGCAGGCGGTGATTGTCTCTGCATCAAAAGGAATAGAGAACGATAGTTTGATGTTGTTATCGCAGGTTTTTGAGGAAGTTCTCCCGACTTCGTTACACCAGAATATCGGTTTTCTTTCTGGCCCTTCATTTGCCAAAGAAGTGAGCTCTGGTATGCCAACGGCAGTTGTTGCTGCCGCCCGTGATGCTCTTGTAGCCGAAGAAATACAGAACACATTCAGCACTGAAAAGTTTCGGGTTTATACTCATAACGATATTATTGGTGTTGAGCTGGGCGGTGCGATGAAGAATGTTATTGCACTCGCAGCCGGAGTTGCAGATGGTCTTGGCTTCGGGCACAACACCCGAGCTGCCTTAATTACGCGTGGATTAGCTGAAATGACCCGGCTTGGAATGCAGCTCGGTGGGGCCGCAGAGACATTTGCCGGTTTAGCTGGTATGGGGGATCTCGTTCTGACCTGTACGGGCGATCTTTCCAGGAATCGCAGCGTCGGAATTGAGCTTGGTAAAGGGCGTAAAATCGGTGAGATTTTGGGGGGAATGCAGATGGTCGCAGAGGGGGTTAAGACAACCCTTTCAGCATACCAATTGGCCAATAAGCTGGGTGTTGAGGTTCCCATAATTGAACAAATGTATCTCCTTCTTTATCAGGACAAAGATCCACGACAAGCCGTGATTGATTTGATGTCACGTGATTTAAAAGCAGAAGCGATTAATTTGAAATAGAGACACTATAACGAACAAGAAACCAGATTATTGGAGAGTGAGAATGAAACAGCTTCTTTTATTTGTCAGTTTATTATTGCTTTTGTCGGGCATTGCTTATGCTGGACCATCGGTTGAAATGAAAACCAGCTTAGGGGTAATCCAGATTGAGTTGGATTCTGAGAAAGCCCCTATTTCTGTCAATAATTTTCTTGAGTATGTTGACCAGAAATTTTATGACGGGACAATTTTTCACCGGGTAATCGGGAGCTTTATGATACAGGGTGGAGGGTTTGATCTGTCTGAAAAGAGAAAAGTTCCGGCTGCCGCAATCAAAAATGAAGCCGATAACGGCTTGAAGAACAATAAAGGGACGATCTCTATGGCTCGGACCAATGTCATTGATAGTGCCACCAGCCAATTCTTTATTAATCTCGTTAATAACACATCACTTAACCATCGTGGTAAAACATCCAGAGGTTTTGGTTATGCTGTTTTTGGTCACGTGACCGACGGGATGGATGTTGTCGAAAAAATTGGCCGAGTTAAAACGATTTCTAAGGGGCCCGTTTTCAAAAACTACCCTGAACCCCAAGTTGTTATCGAGTCTATTCGTAGGCTTTAGCTTGAGGGGATAGTAGCAGCTTTATCAAGGGGAGCGAGATATGTCGACGTTCCGAATCATGAGTTACAATATCAATGGTGCACGAAATGCTGCCGGGGAGCTTGCTCCTGAACTAGGTGCCGCCGTCATTCGTGGGCAACAGCCTGAACTTGTGATGTTGCAGCAGCTGGGCTCGCCGATCGGCATCAGTTCAGTTGAACGTTTGGCTGACAGGGTCGGTTTGACGCTTTACGGATCTGAGACTGAAGGGGGATGCGCTTTTTTATCGTGTTATCCAATTCACCATATTCAGGAGCTTCAGCTGGGGGCCGGAGGTCAATGTGTTCAGGCCGATCTCAAATATATGGGAGAAAGAGTTCATCTGTTTAACTTGACCCTTTCTTGGAACTATCGTCAGCGCCGCGAGCAGGTTAAGGTTCTGATGGGTGAACAAATCCTCAACAATCCAATTCTGTCCTGTGCAACAATTATTTGTGGTGATTTTGGCTTGCCCTTGTGGGGCAGTGGGCAGATTCCTTTGAACGAACATCTGCGGCGGGCTAGTTTTCCCGTCTGGCGGGCTAATTTTCCTGGGAAAATTCCACTTTGGGGGCGTGATCGGGTTTATTTTCGCGGACCGATCAAAGCGTTGGCAGGGCATGTTATTATGACAGCTGAAGCACGCCAAGCTTCAACGCACCTTCCGTTAGTTCTTACTGTTGAAACAAGTGATACTCGCGAGGTCTTGAAGGTCAAGAAAGGATCTCGGATGTCGTCTAAGCAACCGAACCCAGTTTGTGGATAACTGCCACAATGACAGTGTAGAGAGCGCTAAAAATTTATAAATTCTCAGCAATTACTGGGATTATCCCGTGTGCTGGAAGGGCACAGGGCAACCATATTTCTATTGGCTTGTTGCCAACCCTCAAATCCAAGTTGTCGCCATCCCCCACCCTTTGTAAGTCTTTACCTGCAGTAGATGAAGAACCCCTTTTCGGGGTTTGACATTTTTTATTATATCGGTATAATGTTGTTTCTGTAAGAAATCTTTAATTCTTTCAGGATAAAAGAAATGGTTAGTCGATGAACTTTGTCGTTTTTGGAGCATTTCATGTTGGATAGAGGGCAACAAATTAGTGTTTATAAGATCGATGAGATCTTAACCTACCATACGACGCATATCTGTTGTTTGACCGAAGACCCTTTTTTCCACAGTACAGTACTGCTGAAAGTATACCCGGTTGAATTTTTAACCGATGACCAACAGCGTAATAGCTTTGAAAAGGCCTTAGAAAAACACTTACCTCTTGAACATCCTTCGATCGCGCCAGTTTTTGATTCGGGGGTTGAGGGAGAGTATTTTTACTATACAACGAACTATAATCACGAAGTGTCTCTGACTGATCAAGCCAAGGCAGGTATGTCGAGTGAGAAGATCCTGAAAGTTGTCAGGGATCTGAGCTGTGCTCTTGAGTATGCTGTAGAACAAGGGGCTGGCTGTGGCGATCTCTCTAGCGACGATATTTATTTCAATGATGATAACTTGGCGCTTATTGCCGATTTTGGTATTGAGTACAGCATTGAATGTTTCAGAGAAAACAAAGACTTACAATGCTCTGTTGCACAGCTACTTGAGCAACTCGGTGGCTTGCAATTACAGTTATTGAGACCATCAAAGCAAGATTATTCAGGCCGCGAATTAGAATTAATAGCTGGGATAGAAAATAAAGACATCCAAAGACTGACAGAGCGTTATTTCACCAAAAATGAGGACAGCTACCAATCTTTTACCGAACTTATTGACGCTATTGACTCGATTTTAGAGGAACCTCCCGTTGAAACACGTCCTGTGGTACAGAATAAATCTCTTGACGTCTGTTCCAATACGGGAATATCTGGTCAACAACGAGACCAAGTTTTGCCTCACGTCAGACAGTTAATATCAGAGAAAAACCACTATAAAACTCTTCTTGATGAAGCTCTTCTAAACCAGCATAAAACCCAAGATCAACTTGAGCAAGCTCTAGTAAAAGTAGACCAAGTAAATCAACTCCAGTTAAGTGCCCCAAAAAATATCACAGTCATTCCACCGCAGCGAAAAAAAATTGCTGGGTGGGTTTTTGTTGGTTTCGTTTTTGGAATCATCTTGTCTGGGGGGTTCGGTTATTCCTTGCAAGAGAAAAAATCAAAAGACATTATTCCGCTGAGTGTTGTTGAAAAGCCGCTGCTGGAAGCTCAACCATTAGCAGTGGAGGTTGAGACAAAAGAACAAGTGATTGAGGAGCCAGTAGTACTTGTAAAGGAGACGATTCCGGATCAGCAACCAATGGCCGAAGTGGATGTTCAAAAACGCGAAGATATCACCCTTCTTGTTGAGCAGGAGCAACCCTGGTTGCCTGCCGGTGAAGAGTTTTCTACGGGAGCAATACCTTTATCTGAGGCGGTTGCGATGGAAAGCCCAATTGAGCAGAGTAGCTCGACAGGGGTGTTTTCAACGATTGAACGAGAGGTTCTTTTAAGCAACCTGTCCGATTGGTCTCAATCTTGGTCTGAGCAAAACCCGGAAGTTTATTTTTCACACTACAGTGAACAGTATCGTCCAGAGCAAGGTGGGAGTCGTCAAGATTGGTTGAAATCACGTAGGTCGCGTTTACAGCGCCCGGCATGGATCAAAGTGCAACTTGATGATGTAAAAATTCGTCAGTTGGCGTCGAATCGTGTTCAGATTAAGTTTAAGCAGGATTATCGTTCCGATTATTATCAAGATCAAATTATGAAATCACTTAACTTGATTAAAGAAAATGGTATGTGGAAAATTTTGACCGAAAGATCTCTTGGGCGGGTTGATATTGTTGCAACAAGATAAAGAAAAAGCTTCGCAACAGAATGCTGCGAAGCTTTTTTGGTTTACCCTCAAAGACACTCTTACCGGCAGTTAATTCTGTCGGCAAGGGTCAAATTTAAGCTTTCATTACGTTCGCTGATTGCGGACCTTTATCTCCCTGAATGACATCAAATGTAACACGATCTCCCTCAGCTAAGGATTTGAAGCCTTCTGATTGGATCGCTGAAAAGTGAACAAAAACATCTGGACCATTGTCTTGCTCAATAAAACCAAAACCTTTTGAATCGTTAAACCACTTTACTGTACCTTCTGCCATGCTTTTACTCCTTATACGTTTTTACGAGGGTAACCGAGACACGATAAATCGCTTCTAGCACAGACAAAATTTAAAAACAACGTTATTTTTTAATGATATATCGTTTTATGTCACTAAGTTCGCTGTGATTTCGCGACCTTTCCCTTTTATATGACGGAGTGGCTAACGAAAGAAAGTTCATTTTTGTTAAAGTGAGAAGAAAAGAAAGTTTATTATTGTGTATACTCAATTTTTAAGAACATAACGTAAAAGGAGAGGACAGATGACAAAGAAATCTTTTGACAGTGAAACAATCTTGGATGTTGCAGGTCGACAATATCACTACCATCGCCTCAGTTCAATTGAGGCAGGAGACTTAGCGCGCCTTCCATTTACGATAAAGGTACTCTTGGAAAATTTATTGCGTAAGGAAGATGGTGATTCAGTCCAACGCAGTGATATAGAAGCCGTGGCTTCCTGGAAACCTCAACAAGATCAGGCGGGCGAAATTTCATATAGCCCTGCTCGGGTTTTGATGCAAGATTTTACCGGGGTTCCGGCCATTGTTGATCTCGCTGCAATGCGCGATGCGGTTGCTAGAAATGGTGGTGATCCGGCCGAAATAAATCCGCAAATCCCCGTGGATCTTGTTATCGATCATTCTGTCATGGTTGACCAGTATGGAGCCCCCACTTCTTTAGCTGCGAACGTAGATATCGAGATGGAACGTAACCGTGAGCGCTATACGTTTTTGCGCTGGGGACAGACTGCTTTTGATAATTTCCGCGTTGTCCCGCCGGGAACCGGCATCTGCCATCAGGTGAATCTTGAGTATCTTGCCCAGACAGTCTGGAGCCAAGAGGTTGATGGAGAGACATGGGTTTACCCCGATACAGTGGTCGGAACCGATAGTCATACCACGATGATTAATGGTCTCGGTGTGTTGGGTTGGGGTGTTGGTGGTATTGAGGCGGAAGCCGCCATGTTGGGGGAACCAATTTCCATGCTCATTCCAGAGGTTGTTGGTTTTCGCTTCCAGGGGAGCTTAGCTGAGGGGGTCACGGCAACAGATCTCGTGTTAACTGTGACGCAGATGTTGCGTGCTCATGGTGTTGTCGGCAAGTTTGTTGAATTTTTCGGTTCCGGATTGGCACAACTTCCACTGGCTGACCGAGCGACAATTGCCAATATGGCCCCAGAATATGGAGCAACGTGCGGGTTCTTTCCCGTCGATCAGGTGACCCTTGATTATCTGACACTCTCTGGGCGTAGTCACGAAACGGTGGCTTTGGTTGAGGCTTATTGTAAGGAGCAGGGTTTATGGCGCAGTGACGATCTTCCCGACCCTTCTTATAGTGCCGTTCTGGAGTTGGACTTAGCGACAGTAAAGCCAAGTTTAGCTGGCCCGAAAAGGCCACAAGATCGAGTTGTTCTTGAAGATATGTGCGCTGCAACAGAACAAGTTCTTCCCGTTGAAGGTCGAGATAAGGGAGTTCCCGTAGCAAATAGTTCTGATCTTCTGAACCATGGTGATGTCGTTATTGCTGCCATTACGTCTTGTACCAACACATCAAACCCGGCAGTCATGATGGCGGCAGGTTTAGTGGCGAAAAAAGCAGTAGCGAGGGGATTAAAACAAAAGCCGTGGGTAAAAACATCTTTAGCTCCCGGTTCTAAAGTTGTGACCGATTATTTAGCTAAAGCAGACTTACAGGGCGACCTTGATCAGCTTGGTTTTAGTGTCGTCGGTTATGGATGTACGACCTGTATAGGAAATTCAGGTCCGTTGAATGGACCGATTGCTGATGCGATCAAAGATGGTGATTTGAGTGTCTGTTCTGTCCTGTCGGGGAACAGGAACTTTGAAGGCCGGATCCATGCCCAAATTAAGGCAAATTGGCTTGCATCACCACCACTGGTCGTTGCTTTTGCACTAGCAGGGACAACACGCATTGATTTGACCTGTGAACCTCTGGGGAAAGATAGTTCCGGAGAGGACGTTTATCTGAAGGATATCTGGCCTAGCAATGAAGAAGTCGCCGAGATGGTTGCACTGGTGAATGCGGAAATGTTTCATAAGGAATATGCAGAGGTTTTTGATGGAGATGAAAGTTGGCGGAACCTTCCTGTCCCAGAAGGGCTTACCTATGCTTGGGACAATAATTCCACTTATATTCGCCGGCCTTCATTTTTTGATCACTTGGAAGTTTCAAAAGTTTACCCTGGCTTTGAAGGCGCCAGGATTCTTGCTTTGCTTGGTGACACGATTACAACAGATCATATTTCTCCCGCAGGATCCATTAAGGCCGCTAGCCCGGCAGGGGAATATCTGCAGCAGCATAATGTCGAGGAGGCAGATTTTAATTCCTATGGGTCACGACGGGGAAATCATGAAGTGATGATGCGGGGGACGTTTGCCAATATTCGTTTGCGCAACAAGATGGTTCCTGAAACTGAAGGAGGAGTGACAAAAAATCTGTTAACTGGGCAGCAGACGAGTATTTTTTCAGCTTCAAGTCACTACCAGTCTGAACAGGTTCCATTGATTGTCATAGCGGGTAAGGAATATGGGACGGGTTCCAGTCGAGATTGGGCCGCGAAGGGAACGCGTTTACTCGGGGTTAAGGCGGTTCTAACAGAGAGTTATGAAAGAATCCACCGTTCAAACCTTGTTGGGATGGGAGTTCTTCCCCTTCAATTTTTAGATGGAGCCTCAGCTCAGAGTCTGAAGTTGGACGGCAGTGAAAGCATCAGTTTGTCTTCCGTGGATGGTTTGAAAGCCAAACAGATCGTGACGGTAAGTATTCTCTATGGCGATGGACGGCAGAAAGATCTGGATGTGTTATGCCGCGTTGATACGGATCAGGAGGTAGTCTTTTTCCAGAGCGGCGGTATTTTAAATCATGTCTTGCTGGAGTTGATGAAGTAGCCTTATTCCATAGATCGCAGAGATTATAGATAGCGGGGGTCGATTTTGCATCGATCCCCGTTTTTTATGAGATTTAGTCTCGCGAAAAGCCATTATTCGGTTTTTGATGAGTTTTCTGTAGCAATGTGAATCGCAAGAACAATCACCTGCCCTGCTTCTACCTTCCAGCGAATATTGTAGCGATCAAGCAATACTCCATATTCTCGAGAATCCTCTTTGTTATGTCGATAAGCTGGCCGCGGATCAAGCCCTAGGGTCTCACTGATCATAACTTCAAGGGTGGGAGTCTCTGTTTGGTATAAAGAGATTTGTTTTTGGGCGAGTTCTGTGAATTTGACATGGAGAGTAGCCCTTGGGATCTCTTCAGCAAAACCACCTCTTGCCTCTGGAAGGCTGTCACCATAAGGGATGTAAGGTTTTAAATCGAGGATTGGGGTTCCATCAATGAGGTCTGCCCCTTGTACGTCGAGTGAGACCTTGGCGCTTTCACAATGAATTGACAGGAGTTTAACTGCTGAAAGGCCAATCGGATTGGGGCGGAATGGGGATCGGGATGCGTAGACTCCAATGCGTTGATTTCCTCCTAGCCGAGGCGGTCGCACCGTTGGTTTCCACCCTTTATCCCAGTTGTGATGAAACAGAAAAACTAACCACAGGTGACTGAATCCATCTAATCCACGAATTGCCTCCGGGGTTGCGAACTCAGGGAAAAAATCGATCTGCGCCTGAATAGATGGAGCGAGCCCTGGTTGCCGAGGGGTGACGAATTTTTCTTTAAATGGAGACCGAAGAGTTGCAATGGGTTCCAGTGAATAGATCATTGTCTTAGCTTACCGCTTGTTGAGTTGATGATTTATTAGTTTTACTGCTCAACCACACGCCACAAAAGACTAGCCCGCAAGCCAACCACTGCGAGAAGTTTAGGGTGTCATTGAGGATAACAGTTCCCAAAACGATTCCAAAGACGGGGATCAGATTGATATAACCGGCGGCACGACTCGCAGGAATTCGGCTGACACTGTAATTATAGCAGCCATAAGCTCCCAAGGTGATAAAGGTGCCCAGATAGATCACGGCTAGCGCGGGGGTCGGTTGCCAGCTGAGGTTGACGTCAACACCGGGAAGGAAGAGAAAGGGAAAAAAGAACAGGCTGCCGATAAATGCCTGAAAAGCTGTCAGGAATAAAGGTGGATAATTGTTGCTTAAGTGTTTCAGGGAGACGGTATATCCTGCGGCACAGATCATCGCCAGGAATTCATAAAAGTTCCCGAGTAGCGGGTTGGGAGAGCTGGCAGTGGATTCACTGGCGAAACTGAGCCAACAGGCTCCGAGAATGGCAAGAGAAAATCCAGCTAATGTTTGCCGGCTGATACTTTCTTTCAACCAGACCCAGGCGAGAACAGCGACCAGCAGAGGGAGCATGGCGGTAATCATCCCCGCCTGTGAAGCACTCGTCAGTTGCAAGGCTTTGGCCTCAAGAATGAAATACAAGCAGGGTTCACAGAAGGCCATGAAGACAAGATATTTTAGATCACGGTAGCGCCAGTTGATCTTACAAAAAGTGGGGATGAATGCAACAAAACACAGGCTGGCAATAAACATTCGGCCAAAGATAACCTGCATTGGATGATAACCCTGGAAAGCAAGCTTTAGTGCCACAAAGGAACTAGACCAGAGAAGCATGGCAAAAATGAGACTGATAGCAGGTATCAAAGATTTTGTTTTGTCGGTCACGTGAGCTCCAAAGGTTTAAAAGGAGCTAAAGATAAGCTGATGGGGAATGAGATGCTATAAAAATCGATTTTTTATTAAAGTTGTAAATAATCTGAATAAAATAATAACCTGATTATCTTTCTGGCTACATTTTTAAAAAGGAGGATAGGGTATAGTATTTTATCGGCACAAAAGTATCTGTGCAAGAATGGTCTTCGAAATAACGATCACTAACCCATTTGCGAAGGGAAGCTTATATGCGGGGGAAAGGTGTAAAAATAGTATTGTTGTTCATTATTGCTGCTCTGGTCGCTATGTTTTTTATTTTTGACCTCGGTCAGTATTTAACATTGAGCTATTTAAAAAGTCAGCAACAGGTATTTAATGACTATTATCAGCTCAATCGTATTTCCACGCTGCTCATCTATTTTATTATCTATATTTTGGTCACCGCATTGTCGCTGCCGGGCGCGACGGTGATGACCCTTGCTGGTGGGGCTCTCTTTGGGTTTTGGACTGCTCTCCTTGTTGTTAGTTTTGCCAGTAGCATTGGTGCCACATTTGCATTTTTGGTCTCGCGGCTTATCTTGCGCGATTGGGTCCAAAGCAAATTTGGTGACAAGTTGCGGACGATAAATCAGGGGATTGAAAAAGAAGGGGCGCTCTACCTCTTCTCACTTCGACTGGTCCCTTTGTTCCCCTTTTTTGTGATCAACCTGGTCATGGGGTTAACTCCTCTGAAAACTTCAACTTACTATATCGTCAGCCAGGTCGGGATGCTGGCGGGGACCTTTGTGTTTGTTAATGCAGGGACTCAGATTGGTCAGCTTGAAAGTGCTGCTGGAATTCTGTCTCCGGGCCTCCTTATTTCGTTTGCGTTGTTGGGAGTCTTTCCTTTGATTGCCAAACGGATTCTCGCTGTGTTTCAGGCAAGAAAAATTTATTCATCTCATCAGCGGCCGCAAAAGTTCGATTACAATTTGGTTGTTCTTGGCGCAGGAAGTGCCGGTCTGGTGAGTTCCTATATTGCTGCTGCGGTCAAATCCAAAGTGGCGCTGATTGAGAAGCACCGCATGGGGGGAGATTGCCTCAACACAGGTTGTGTTCCGAGTAAAGCGTTACTCAGAAGTGCAAAAATGCTCGCTTATGCCAAGCGATCCCAAGAGTTTGGCTTCAATAAGGCCGATGTGGATTTTGATTTTGCCAAAGTTATGGAACGCGTGCAGCAAAAAATTTCTCAGATTGAGCCACACGATTCAGTCGAACGCTACACCGAGCTAGGCGTTGAAGTCATTTCCGGTGAAGCGAAGATAACCTCACCTTGGACCGTTGAGGTTAACGGCAACGTATTGACGACCCGTAATATTATCATTGCCACGGGGGCGGTTCCGTTTGTCCCATCCATTGAAGGTCTGGATAAGATTAAATATCTGACTTCGGACTCTCTCTGGTCCCTGCGCGAGCTTCCGAAACGACTGGTTGTTTTGGGTGGTGGGCCGATTGGTAGCGAAATGGCCCAGGCTTTTGCCCGCTTAGGAAGTAAAGTGACTCAAGTAGAGAGAGGCCCCAGGGTTATCGGTCGTGAAGACCCTGAAGTCGGAGATTATATCCAACAGAAATTTGAGGATGAAGGAATTCAGGTTCTCACCGGACATCAAGCCTTAAAGGTCTGTGTGGATGCAGAGCGAAAATGGTTGATCTGCGAAAATCAAGATGAGCAAGTTGAGGTTGAGTTTGATCAACTGCTGGTTGCTGTAGGCCGTAGTGCCAATGTTGCTGGCTTTGGACTTGAAGAGTTGGGTGTCGAAATCAGCCCGCGCGGAACGATTGCAGCAGATCCGTTTTTGCGTACCAACTTTCCCAATATCTACTGTGCTGGTGATGTTGCCGGTCCTTATCAATTTACCCATGTCGCTGCTCATCAAGCTTGGTTTGCCGTGGTCAACGCCTTGTTTGGTCAGTTTAAAAGTTTTAAGGCCGATTATCGGGTGATCCCCTGGTGTACCTTTACCGATTCTGAAGTTGCAAGAGTTGGTCTCAATGAAACTGAGGCCCTGGATCAGAACATCCCCTATGAAATAACCCGCTATAATGTTGATGATCTCGATCGAGCGATTGCCGATAGTGAAGACCATGGTTGGGTTAAGGTTTTGACTAAGCCGGGCTCTGATAAAATTCTCGGGGTAACGATCGTTGCCACGCATGCGGGAGATCTTCTGGCTGAATATGTGTTGGCAATGAAACATAACCTTGGTCTGAATAAAATTTTAGGGACAATTCATACCTATCCGACTTTGGCTGAGATGAATAAATTTGCTGCTGGAGAGTGGAAACGAGCGCATGCTCCGGAGAAACTGCTTCTCTGGGTCGAGAAATACCATCGTTGGCGCAGAGGATAGTGACTGGTTCAGGGGACACATCATGTCTCTTCAGAAATCCACTTTTAAAGGAGTTATCGATGAAACTTATCTGGGGTTTTGTTCTTTTTAGTTTAATCCTGTTGCCAGCATCTCTATTAGCAGGAGTGGCAGATGTTATTAAGGTTGAGGTAGATAAAACTGGCAGCACCTATCGTTTTAACGTGACGGTTAAACACACTGATGAGGGGTGGCAACATTATGCCAATAAGTGGGATGTCGTAAGTCTTGATGGTCAAGTGCTTGCAACCCGAACGCTTCACCATCCACACGTCAACGAACAACCATTTACCCGCAGTTTATCCGGGGTCGTCATTGATGATGGAATCAGCTCAGTGATTGTGCGTGCCTACGATTTGGTGCATGGATCTGGTGGGAAAGAAAAGGTGGTTGATTTGCCGAGATAGGAGGGAGCAACAAGGTGTTTTATGCCTTAGAGGACCCCTTCCATATCTAAGCGGAAAAAATCTCTGGCCTTCAATTTATCTTCCCCACTTATACGGGATGGAGCGGTTCCTGGAGCAAAGACTTCAAAGTAGGCTTTTTCGTTGTCTTCAGCCAGGCGGAGACCATTTTCCTTATCGATCGAGTGAAACTCGATACTATCGGGCACATGGAAGTTTTGTCGGGGATATTGGGTGGCAGCTTCTTTCATAAAATCAACCCAAGCTGGTGCAGCAGCTTTAGAGCCCGTTTCATTCTTCCCTAAGGGGCGCTCCTGATCGTAACCAACCCAGGAGACGCAGGCAAGCTGCGGAATATAGCCGACATACCAGGCATCTTTCAGATCGTTGGTGGTTCCGGTTTTTCCCGCCGAAGGGCGGTCGATTGCTTTGGCTCGCCACCCGGTCCCTTCGCGGACGACACTCTCGAGGATATTGGTGGTTAAATAAGCTGTTTCGGGAGATAAAACGCGCCGCGGTGGCTTGCGAATCAGACGTTGGTCGGCTGCCATGCCGGTTGCAAAATCGGCTGGATCAATCGATTCAAGAATCCTTCCATTTCGGTCTCGAATCCGAGTGATATACGTTGGTGGAACCAAGACACCACCATTAGCAAAAACAGTGTAGGCGGTTAGCATCTCCAGCGGAGTGACTGCTGTGGAGCCAAGAGCCATTGATAGATCGCGCTGTTGCGGTGTTTCGATGCCGAGCTTCTCAATATAATTAGCGGCATAGTTAACCCCGATATCTTCGAGAATTTTGATCGTTACGACATTGCGTGAATGGGCTAATGCATAGCGAAAGCGAGTTGGTCCATAGAATTTTTGTTCGTAGTTCTTTGGTTTCCACTCCTCTAGCTTGCCGGTATCAACTTTCCTGTTTTCATAAATCAAAGGGGTATCAAGGATAATGCTGGCTGGTGTGTAGCCACGATCCAGGGCTGCAGCATAAATAAGCGGTTTGATGGCCGATCCTGGCAGACGTTTGGCTTGAATGGCTCGATTGAATTGGCTTTCAGCAAAATCGTAACCCCCAACCATCGCCTTAATTTGGCCACTAAAAGGGTCAATGGCAACCAGGGCCCCTTGCGCCAAAGGAGCTTGTTCCAGGCTTAGTTGGAGATTCTCGTCTTCAAGGTTAAGGACTTTGACGTTGATCAGAGACCCTGAAAGAAAGAGAGTCCTCTCCCCTTCCTCAGCATTGCCTGTGGGTTGAATTTCAACATCGATATCGTTATCTGTTTTATTTGTCAGGTCGATAAATTCAATAGGGGCAGCCCATTTTGATTTTTTGATCGAAATGGTCCCTATTTTGTCCCCGAGTTTACAGAGAAGGGAGTCTTCATTTTGGCCAACAACAATAGCCTGAGTGTAGAGACCAACAGCAAGAGGTTCTTCGCTGAATTGTTCGATTTGTGCAGAGAGAAACTCTGCACTTTCTTCCCCATTTAAGACCTGTTGAGCGCCACGATAGCCACGACGTTTATCGTGTGCCCGTAAATTCTTCTTCACTGCTTGGCGGGCAACTTTTTGCATTGGTAGGTTGATGCTGGTTTCGACCTGAAGCCCTCCGGTGTAGAGGGTTTTTTCACCAAATCGTTCTTCCAGATAGCGACGTACTTGTTCATTGAAATAGGCTGTGACCTCAAGGAGGTTATTCAGCCGTGGTTTAATCGCCACCTCTTCGACGGCGGCCTGATCGTGTTCTTCGGGGGTGATGTACCCTTCTTCGACCATTCGGCCGAGGACATATTTTTGCCGGTCCATAGCTCGTTGGTAATGGCGATAGGGTGAGTAGCGACTAGGGGCCTGTGGCAGTCCTGCTAAAATGGCAGATTCGGCGAGAGTGAGCTCTTCAACATTTTTGTCAAAGTAATTCTCGGCTGCAGCTTCAACACCATATGCACGGTGACCAAGATAGATCTGGTTGAGATAGAGATAGAGAATCTCCTGCTTAGTCAGGGCTTTTTCCATTCGCCAAGCAAGAATGGCCTCTTTAAACTTACGGGTAAAAGTTCGTTCAGAAGTGAGCAGCAGTTTCTTAGCGACCTGCTGGGTGATCGTACTCCCTCCCTGAGCAATCCCTCCTGCTTTGACATTTTTGAGAGCTGCCCTAAGAATAGAGATAAAATCGATCCCCTGATGTTTGAAGAAGCTTGCATCTTCGGAAGCAACAAAAGCTTGAACCAATTGTTTGGGCATCTTTTCAAAGGGAACCAGAATGCGTCGTTCTCGAGAGTATTCAGCGATGATAGAGCCGTCATCGGCATAGATACGGGTAATCAACGGCGGTTGATAATCGGAGAGGGTCTCGACTTTTGGCAGTGTCGTTGAGACATAAAAATAGGCGCCGATCAGTAAGGCAACACCAAGAAGGGGCATGCCGAGCAGCAGGAACAAAAAATATCTCACAAAACGATTCATTTTATCTACTAAAGTGGTCAAAGGTTGAGGACTGTGTTAACAACAAATAAGCCAACTTGAATTTATAACATGCAGTAAGTGTCTGAGCAACCGATTGCAGGCTTGACCCACCGAAATGTTCGGCTTATTCTGCTCTATTGCTATCAATCTTAAGTTGAAAAGATGAAAGAAGGTCAGTCATGAAAAAAGCGGTAGTTCTCTATAGTGGAGGGCTCGATTCGACAACCTGTATGGCGATTGCCCGCGATCAAGGTTTTGAGCCTTATGCTCTGAGCTTTAACTATGGACAAAGACATACTGTTGAGCTGGATAAAGCGCGTGAATATGCTCCGTTGATCGGAGCTGAAGAGCATATGGTCATTGATATTGATCTGCGTAAGATGGGAGGAAGCGCTCTCACGGCAGATATTGATGTACCAAAGCAGTCCTCTGTCGAGGGTGAAATCCCTATTACCTATGTTCCTGCCCGTAACACCATTTTTCTTTCTTTTGCGCTCGGGTGGGCTGAAGTTTTGGGTGCTTCTGATATCTATATCGGTGTGAATGCTCTTGATTATTCGGGCTACCCCGATTGTCGGCCTGAGTTCATTCAATCTTTTGAACAGATGGCAAATTTGGCGACAAAAGCTGGAGTTGAAGGAAATCCATATCATATCCATGCGCCATTGCTTGATTTGACCAAGGGGCAAATAATTCAACAGGGTTTAGCGTTGGGAGTCAATTACCAGTTGACTCATTCTTGCTATGACCCCACACCCGAGGGAATCTCCTGTGGAGAGTGTGATTCATGTCGTCTGCGCTTGAAGGGGTTTGCCGATGCTAGGCAGGAGGACCCTGTTTCCTATGTCTGAACACAATAAGGTGGGATTTTCATCTATGCCTGACCTGCAACAGAGTCGGGATACACGGAATATCGCAATTGACCAGGTTGGCATCAAGAATATTCGCTATCCGATAGTGGTGCTGGATAAACACAATGAGCGGCAACACACCGTCGCCTGGGTCAATATGTATGTTGATTTACCCGAGCAATTCAAAGGGACGCATATGAGTCGCTTTATTGAAGTGCTCAATCTTTACCACGGCGAGATCAGTATCGAAAATATGGAGGCGATTCTGATCGAAATAAAGTCGCGGCTTGGTGCTAGTCGTGCCCATTTGGAACTCGACTTTCCTTATTTTATAAAAAAGCAGGCTCCCGTTTCTGGGGCTCAGAGTTTACTTGAATATCAATGTCGAATGATCGGCACGATGGAGGATGAGTTTAAGTTTTCTTTGGAAGTGAAGGTTCCAGTGACCTCTTTATGTCCTTGTTCTAAAGAAATCAGTGATAGGGGAGCCCATAACCAGCGCAGTAATGTTACTGTTCACATCAGCTATTCGGGTCATGTTTGGTTAGAGGATCTGATTCAGTGGGTTGAAGAATGTGCTAGTTGCCCGGTTTATTCACTCCTGAAACGTGAAGATGAAAAAGCTGTGACCGAACAAGCCTACGATAATCCGATGTTTGTCGAAGATATGGTGCGTGCAGTCACCGAAAAGCTACGGAGCGTTGAGAGAATTTGCTGGTTTAAAATACAATGTGAGAATTTTGAGTCAATCCACAACCACTCTGCATATGCCATGATAGAAGAGCGGAATGGCTGACACTGTTGATAAGGCTGTGGATAAAGTGGATAACTCTCAGTCAGAACTAGAGAAAAAGTACTATTTATGTGAATTTCCCCTTAATTAATAGGAAGTTTGCGTTTTAGAGCAGCATTTTCACCGATTTGTTGCTATCCCGGGCTGGTCTCTTGACTTGCCCGAGGACACTCCCTGATAATCGCTATTGAATGTATCAGGTGTTATTAGTTTACCCCCAAAAAGGAGAAAGAATTTGCTGGAACTGGTATTTAGTGCCGGACCGGTTGTCAAACTGGTTCTGCTCATCCTTATTTATTTTTCGCTCGTGTCGTGGGCAATCATCTTCTACAAAACATCAGTGATTCAACGTGCGATCAAAGATTCTGATCGCTTCCTCGATTTTTTCTGGCAGAAAAAGCGCTTTGATTTAGTCGGAGAAGGGGTCAAGGAATTTAGCCATTCCCCACTCGCCACTTTGTTTCGAGAGGCTTATCATGAGCTCTTGCAGCTGAAAAAGAAAAATGTTGAACCGGGCGAGGCAGAAGATTTTTCTTTGAAAATGGAGAATACTGAGATGGTGAGTCGTGCTTTGCGACGTGCCACCACTCAAGAAACTCAGCGCTTGGAAAAATATTTGACGTTTCTAGCAACAACTGGATCCACAGCTCCTTTTATTGGTCTTTTTGGAACCGTCTGGGGAATTATGGATGCTTTCCATGGAATCGGAACAACAGGAAGTGCGTCTCTTGCCGTTGTTGCTCCCGGTATTTCGGAAGCTCTTATTGCAACTGCAATCGGGTTGGCTGCGGCAATTCCAGCTGTTATGGGTTACAACCATTTCCTCAATAAGGTCAATATTCTGATTGGTGAGATGGATAATTTCAGTCAGGAACTCCTGAACATCGTCGAGCGGATGGAGCGGGGGAACTAAATGGAAATTGGACGACCATCTACTGGTCGGCGTAGCAGCCTTTCGCAGATCAACGTGACTCCATTTGTTGATGTTATGCTGGTCCTGTTGATTATTTTTATGGTGACTGCCCCGATGCTTGATCAGGGAGTTGAAGTTGATCTTCCTGAAGTTGCTGAAGCGCCAGGTTTACCGGCACAACAGGACCCGCTGGTGATTACACTGCAGAAAAATGGGCAGCTTTTGATTGGCCAAGCGAAAATTAATCAGCTCTCAAAGCTGGGGCCGGTCATTCAGCAGGCCTTAAAGGGGAAACCGGATCGCGAAGTATTTCTTGAAGCCGATGAAAAAGTGTCGTACGGGCGGGTGGTTAAGGTAATGGCGGCGGTGAAAAAAGCCGGGGTAGAAAAGCTTGGAATGGTGACCCGCCTCCCTGAGGAGTAACGGCTATTCCATGGAATCCTCACGTAAAAAACGTTGGCAGCAGTTGCAGGCAGTGTTTGGGCCGGGCTTTAAGCAGATGTTGCTGGTTTCCGTTCTGCTTCATTTTATTTTACCCATTCTCTATTATTCTCCCTTTTTTCCTCAGCGTGAAATTGAAAAGCCACCTGTTTATAGAGTCAATTTGGTCAATAAAATTGTTAAAAACCCTCAGGCAGGCCGCCCTGAAGCGACCTCGGTGAAAAAGAAACCGGTGGTTAAGAAAAAACCGAAGCCGAAACCGAAACCCAAGCCGATTCCACCCAAACCTAAGCCGAAACCGAAGCCACCTGTTAAACCCAAACCTGTACCGGTGACGCCGAAAGTTGAGCCAAAGGTTCAACCCAAACCGACAGTTTCTAAGGCGCAAAATAATACTCTCAAACAGCGCCTGGAACAGATGCGAGCATCACAGAAGAAAAAAGATAGCGATCAGGCTCGAAAAGATAGAATAGCAGCTTTAAAAGCAGCAGCTTTGGCTGAAAGTCGTCAAATTGAATCTCCTGTTACTGATGCGCCGGTTGGAATGGTTGATGGGAGCGGAGATGAGGCCGGGGTTAGTGCCAGCGCCCATGTTCAAGAATTTATTCAGCAACAGTGGAATCTGTCAAAGTATCAAGCGGTTGGAAATCCAGAAGCAGAAGTCAAAATGTTTTACAGTGCCGATGGAGCTTTGATTCACTACAAATTTATAACAAAATCGGGCAACAGTGCTTTTGATGAATCATTAACCCGAGCCATTGTGAAATCAAAACAATTAGATCAAAAACTTCCTGAAGCAATGGAATTTCATATTTTCTTCAATCTTAAGGATATGTTGGATAGACCATGAAATATTTCACAATAAATGCCTTTGTCCTCATCATGCTGTATGTACTCTGCTCAACTTCTTATGCTGCCAGAATTGAAATAAGTGCACCCGGAGAACAGACCATTCCTCTTGCCATGACACGGTTATTGCCGATGGGGGTGGGTGGTGCGAAGCCGGCTGTGGTGGCTGAATTTCAAGAGGTGCTGCAGGGTGATTTGGAATTGTCTGGATTGTTCGATCAGGTCGATCCGGCTTCTTTCTTGAGTGATGCTGATAAGCTTGGGTTACGCCGTAATGAGATCGATTTTTACCAGTGGCGGATGCTCGGAGCTGAAGCATTAATCAAAGGTGGATATAGTTTGAGCGGTGGCAGGTTAACGATTGAGCTACGCTTGTTTGATGTGGTGACCCAACGTTTGTTAACGGGGCGGCGCTACGTCGGTCAGGTAAGTGATGTGCGTCAGATTGCTCATACCTTTGCCGATCAGATTTTGAAAAGTCTCACCGGTGAAAAAGGTCCTTTCGCAGCAAAAATTGCCTATATTTCTAAACGCACCGGTCATAAAGAACTCTACATGATGGATGTCGATGGCCACGATCCCATTCGAATGACAGATCATCGTTCGATTGTTTTGAACCCCGATTTCTCGCCGACTCGCAAGGAGTTGATCTTTACTTCATACAACAAAGGGAACCCCGACCTGTTCCGTAAGGAGATCTATACCGGGCGAGAGTCCCGCGTATCGCTCAAGCAAGGGTTGAATATTGGAGGGCGCTACAGCCCTGATGGCCGTGAGATTGCTTTGACTTTGTCTAAGGATAAAAATTCAGAAATATATCTTCTTGGAACCGATGGAACCATCCATCGGCGCCTAACGAATCACTATGCCATTGATGTCGATCCAAGCTGGAGCCCCAAAGGCAATAAGATTGCTTTCGTTTCTGATCGGCGTGGTAATCCAAATATCTTTATTGTCGATGTCCATACCCTTGATGTGAGCCGCTTGACCTATGAGGGGAAATATAATGCGACCCCAGCTTGGAGTCCAAAAGGTGATAGGATTGCTTACGCACGGATGGACAACGGAGTTTTTAATATCTTTACAATTCGTGAAAATGGGTCCGATGAACGGCAGTTGACATTTGGTCAGGGGAGTAAGGAGCATCCACGCTGGAGCCCTGACGGGCGCTTTTTGATTTATTCCAAAGATATCGACGGTGGAGACAAGTCGATCTGGATTATGCGTGCAGACGGGACGGGTGGCAGAAAGATTTCAGCCCGTGGTGGAAAAGACTCTCATCCGGCTTGGTCAGTTCACTGGTAGCTTGTAAACGGGTGTTGTTTTTAAGCGACGCTTCTGTATAATGACCTGAATGTATGAATTAATATATAAATCTAAATTAAATCGCTAATGCGAAAGGAGAGGCTCATCATGCAAAAACTTACAATTACCGGTCTGGTAATTTTCTTTGCCCTATCTCTGTTGGTTTCGGGTTGTGCTAAGAAACCGGCTGACGACACACATGGGATGATGCAAGAGACAACTCAGGTTGAAATGGAAAAAAACAAACCAGCTTCAGTGTCTGAAACAGAAGTTATGGATACGTCTGCTGCTGATGCCGCTGCCGATGCCGCCGCCGCAAGAGCTGCAGAGCGTGCCGCAGCAAAAGGGTTGGAGCAGATCAATTTTGATTTTGATCAGTATGTTTTGACCGATGATGCAAAAAGCATCTTGGTAAACAATGCAGGCCTTCTTAGAGCCGCTGCTGCTGTCAATGTTCTGATTGAAGGTCATTGTGATGAGCGTGGTTCCGACGAGTACAACTTGGCTCTGGGTGAGAAACGTGCTTTGGCAACCAAGAATTATCTGGTTTCTCTTGGCGTTGCCGCTCAGCGTCTGAGCATTATTTCTTATGGCGAAGAGATGCCTCTTGATGATGCACGGACAAAAGCTGCTTGGGCTAAGAATCGTCGCGCTAATTTTAAAGTTAAGCGCTAGTCTGTCAATATGATTGATCGGGGCCGCTCATTTTGTTGTGAGCGGCCCTTTTTGTTTCTGGCATAGGGAGGATCTTATGCGGTTCATAATATCACTACTCGGTCTGTTATTGTTGGTCGGATGTTTGCCCCCAAGTCAGAACCAGTTGCGGATGGGGATGGATCTGGAAGAGATGAAGCGGCGCTTGGCTCAACTGGAGCTTCAAAAGGTGGAAACCTCTCAGACAGAGCTAGCAGGTGGAGATACTCAACAACGTCAGATTGCTGAATTAACGGCAGGTCTTGATAACTTGCGCGTTGAATTTCAGTCGGTTAATGGTCGGATGGATGATTTAGGGCGCGACAATCGTGCGGTAACAGATGAGTTACAGCTGATTAAAGATGACCTTGGATTGCAATTGAGCTCCTTAGCAAATCGCTTTGATGAACTTGAGCAACCGGCTTCCCCCCAGACTGCAGTCACTGCGCCAGTACAACAGACAGAACAAAAAGCAGAGCCCGAATTAACGGCAGAACAAATATATCAAAACGCTCTTGATTTGATTCGGAATCAAAAGAAATTTTCCAAAGGGCGTAAAATGTTGGAATCTTTTGCCAAAAAATATCCAGAGCACGATTTATATGTGAATGCTCTCTATTGGAGCGGTGAAGCCTTTTACGGTGAAAAGAAGTACGAACAGGCTATTTTGCAGCTTCAAGATGTGATTAGCCAGTATTCTTCTCACCCTAAGGCAGCGGCAGCGATGTTGAAGCAGGCTTTAGCTTTTAATGCCCTCGGAGATGGAGAAAATGCTCGGACAACGATGCAAAAGTTGATCGAAGAATATCCTCATTCATCCCAAGCTGATACAGCAGAAAAGTTTTTGAACAAATAGAAAAAGAAAATCTGTTAACGAAAGCGTCATAGAAAAAGCAGGAGAATCGGTAGATGGTTCGCCTGCTTTTTTTATTCTTCGAGGTTTAAGCGCCTGAATGCAGCGAGGACATCATTTTGGCTGAGGATACCGAGGAGTTTTTTGGGTTCCTCTGGGTCAATGACGGGGAAGTAACTGATATTGCGCTTCTTCTTCAAGGTTTTTAAGGCCTCCCGCAAGGGGGTATCAGGTGGAATGGAATGATGCGTAGAAGAAACCAGATCACGGGCAACCAAAAGATTGGAAAGGGACGGATCAAAAAGTAGATTGCGAATTTCGGTGTAATTGATAATGCCGACGAAGTTTTGGTTATCGTCAACAACAGGAAACCGGTCGTAGCGGCTGTGGGCAATCATATTCAGCAGTTCTTGAAATGGGGTGCCGTGGTGGATTGTTTCTACGTTAAGGCGCATAACGTGTCTGACAAGAATATCTCCTGGGCTTTCCAGTTTATGGCCAGCAGGAAGGCCAAGGTTGCTGCGAAAATGATTGGCGATGCTGTGCAATCCTTCCATTCCAGTCTGTGGTCCGCGTTTGCGGAGTAGAGACAGCAATGGAACTTCTCCGGCTTTGACAAGGCCAAAGCGTACTGCCAGCGGGCCGAATAATTCGAATACGACGACGGAACCAAGAATGATGGTTTCGATCAGTTTTCCCCCTTCTGGCCATTGTTTGGCCAGAGTCGCGGCAAGGCCGATTGCCATTCCCGCCTGAGCAAGGAGGGTCATGCCGACCCAAGTTTGTTCGCGTTGACCAAAGGACCCAAAGCGGGCTCCTAGAGATGCGCCCATCAGTTTTCCACACGTCCGGGCAAGAACATAGGCGACACCAAGCAGGCCGATATGGGCTAAAGTATCGATGTGTAGATTGGCGCCAGCGAGAACAAAGAAGACGACATAGAGCGGGTAGTCAATTTCGTTTAATGCCTTAACCAGTCGGTCCCAACGTGGTGAGGAATCGGCTAAAATCATCCCCAAAGCCATGCAGGACAAGAGTGGTTCCAAGCCAATAAAGCGACTTATAACCGCTGTCGCTGTAACACCACCTAGCATCAATATCTTATATTCGCTGGTGAGCTCCATTCGCTGCGCCCAGAGAGAAACAATAAAGCCAATGCTCCCACCTAAAAACAGGGGAACACATAGTTGATATGCAATTGTGAGAAGCCCTCCCTCAGGGGCGACGAGCAATTGTGCTGCGATTGAAAAGGCAAAAACCGAAAAAAGGTTATTGAGGCTGACCAAAGTAAGAACAAGTCGGGTAACGGGCCCTTCTGCTTCATATTCACGGACAACCATTAACGTGGCTGCTGGCGCTGTTGCAATGCTGATTGTCCCAGTAAAGACACCGAATAGCAGCGATGTATGTTCTAGGGTCATTCCCGCAACAACATGTTGAACGAGGAACTGATTAGCAATAAAAATTGACCCCCCGACAAGCAGGCCGGTCAGGGTGACTTCAGTAAGTGAAAAAAAGGCAATGCGTTGTTTCCAGCGGCGCAGGTTTTCAGTGCGTAGTTGTCCGCCGATATTCATCAGGATTAATGCCAGGGCGACATCTGAGATCAAGCGCAACTCATGGAGAGCACCGTGCGTTATAAGTTGGGGAAAATGAAATATTTCAGCAAAAGAAGGGCCGACTAGCAACCCAGCTAAAAGATATCCTGTGACGCGAGGGATGCGGCAGAATGTAGCAAAACGACCACCAATTAAAGCAGCAACAAGAATAACAGCAAGAGCTGATATGATATGGAAAGAATCTACAGGCATGGCAATCGAATCTATGACCTTTCGTAGCAGCTGAGTTGTTAAGGAAGAATAAAAGCCTTCGTCGCCTAAATTACGGGTATATTATCATGTTTATCAGTAAATAGTGTTGGAAATGGAAAAAGAAAGGGAACCGGCTATGGATAGAACATCAATTTCTCTTCGTTGTCTCGGAACAGGAGATGCGTTTGGTAGTGGTGGGCGTCTTAACAGTTGTTACCATCTCAAACACACTGACGGGCAGATGTTGATAGATTGTGGTAGCTCAAGTTTAATTGCTATGCAGCGTTTTAAAGTGATCCCAGCAGAGATTGATACCGTTGTTATCAGCCATTTTCACGGAGACCACTTTGGTGGGATTCCATATTTAATCTTAGAGGGACAATATGCTAGTCAACGAACAAGACCTCTCACCCTGGTCGGTCCTGCCGGTCTGAAGCAACGGGTTGAAGCTGTTTGCGAAGCTCTTTATCCTGGAATGACAAGCAATAAAAACTCTTTTCCTGTGAAATATTTACACCTTAATCCTAAAAAACCTTTAAACGTCAATGCAGTTCAGATCGAATCTTTTCACATGAAGCATGGACGTCATCAAAGCGCGTGTGGATTGCGTCTTTCGGTTGCTGGAAAAATAATTAGCTATACTGGTGATACCGAATGGACAGACCGATTGATTCCGTTAGCGCACGGGAGTGATCTGATGATCAGTGAATGTTACTCTTATGACAATGTCGTTGCGGGTCACTTGAATTATCAAACCTTATTGAAGAATCGAATGAAGCTAAAATGCCGCAAGTTGGTTTTGACACATCTTGGCCCTGAAATGATATCTCGCATTGATCAGCTGGAACTGGATACAGTAAATGATGGGGAGTTGATCGAAATAAATGGATGAGAAAATTTCCTATGAAAACAAAAAGGGCAGCCAATTGGCTGCCCTTTTTGTTTGTGAAGGATGAATCTGTATTTTAGTTCTTTGCAGCAGCTGTC
>JADGDX010000002.1:0-57228 GCA_016744675.1 Desulfuromusa sp.
CTTCTATATTTAATTTACCAAATACAGATAAATTTCAATTAAACATTACCGAAGGTTTAGGCGCAGGTTTGCTTTACCCTAAAACAAACACAACACTTTTAGGCAAAGAAAGATATGATGAATTTCATGTTTCTGGGAATGTCGACCTTTCGGTGGGTCACGTAACGTTCAATGGGTTCGTTGTTATCAAAGGTGACGTTCTAGATGATTTCAATATCAGTGCCACTAAAGGAATTAATATTACTGGTGCTGTGGGAAGCTGTCAAATCAAGTCAGAAGGACCTGTGACCATTGGCACCATGACAGGGCGCGGAACCGGTTCTATTTTCTGTGAAGGAGACCTCAACGCTCGCTACCTCAACAATGTCAACGTTGAGTGTCAGGGGAATATAACAATTTCTCACGAAGTACGAAATTCTGAGATTAAAGCAACGGGATATATAGACGTTTCAAAAGGGATGATTACAGGCGGCCATACGGTCGCACTGGAGGGGATCGAAGCTAAAATTCTCGGTGCCAGAGCTGGAGTCAAAACACATATCAGATCAGGTGTTTATTTTCCAGAAGAAGACCGCTTGGAATTCTTAAAAACACAACTAAAGAGCACTGGTCAGCAAACCACAAGAGTCAACGAAACAATCTTGACTATAGAAAAAAATCCTCTACAAAAAACACGAAAAGCACTTCAAGAAGCCATTGCGCTTCGTCTAGAAATACTACAAAAACGGTCCAATAAACTGGCTACGGACCAAAAAGAGTTCTCAGAAGAACTTGATAATTTCGAAAGAGGAGAGCACCCGACAGCGAATCCAAAGATCAATGTTCTTAATATTGCGAAAGAAGGGGTCGTCATCCTTCTTGGTGAAACTCGGACAATATTGGAAAATGAAATCAATGGGCCAACTTCAATTATTGAAAATTCCCAAAAAGGTGAAATTCGCCCGATCACCTACTCACCACTGGTCGTTATGGCCACCGATTTAGTTGAAGAGCCCCTGGAAGAGAAAAAGCTCCAAGCTTAATCTCAACATTCGACCCTTAATTGTCTCTTGCTATAGTATTCTTTGCTGAATTCGCCCAATGACCTTTGTTGCTGCCTGATTAGCAGCGTTGACACAATCGTTTAATCCCACCCCATAAAAAGAATTTCCTGTCAGGATCAGGTCGGGACAATTTTGCAGAGAGCCTTCCAATTCCAACAGACGTTGCCCATGGCCTCGAGTATACTGCGGAATAGCGTGACGATGGCGAAAGATCTTCACAAACTCGGGTTCGCAGTCAATCCCCATAATCTGCTTCAAATCTTTCATCGTCCGACTTTTCACTTCTTCTTCAGACAGATCAATAGCTGCAGAATTAGCTGCCCCACCCATCATTGAGCGCAACAGAACCATCCCCTCTGGGGCACGGTCAGAAAAAATACTTGAATCCCAAAGAGTTCCAAGAGTGTCACATCCTTCGGCCTTAGGAATTAAATAGCCGAAGCCATTAAGATCAAACTGTATTCGTTCTTTCTGGTATCCAAAACAGACAACATTCATCGTTGCATATGGAATTTGACGGAGGATGGATGAACTATTTTCATTCAGTTCATCAAGCATATCAGCAACAGCAAAGGCCGGCGCTGCCGTCACAACGATATCTGCATCGAGTTGTTGTCCCTCCTCAAGATGGAGAGAAAAGCTATCTTTCTTTTGCTCAACTTTCTGTACACCTTGCCCACTGAGAATTCCCCCTGAGATCCCGGCAGCAATTCCATCCGTTAATTCTTGAATTCCTCCACGAAAAGAGGTCAACACCCCTCCTGGCCCAGCAGCACTCGCAACAGCTTTTCCTGCCTTAATATCAGCGCGCTTCTTTTTGGCCAACATCAGCATGGCTCTGATCAATCCACCATACTGTTGTTCCAGTTCGTAGATCCGAGGAAAACAGCTTTTCAGGCTCATCGTTTCGGGATTCCCCGCAAAAATGCCTGAGACCATCGGGGAAATCAATTTATTGAGAGCTTCATCCCCTAGACGTCGCCGTCCAAATTCAGCAAGAGTTTCATCACCTCCTGGCTGACGCTTCGGGACAACCATTTCACCAGCAAGTCGAAATTTCCCCGGCCAAGAAATCAGTTTTGACTTAAGAAAAGCAGGGCCATTTTCAGGCATCTGGTGAAGAATTTTTTCAGAATAGATAAATCTTTTGCGTGCATTGTCATCTGACCGTAGAAGCTGCGGATCAATTTTGAGTTGGCGGCACAAATCCAGAGTCATGGGCTTATTGTCGAGAAATCCATTTGGACCCCATTCGCAGAGGAAACCGTCTTCCTGAACGGAGAGAATCTTCCCTCCAATCCTAGATTCTTTTTCAACGACAAAAGTTTCAACATCAAGACCAGCTTGCTTTGCCTGTTGCTCAATGGCATAAGACGTAGCCAATCCAGAAATTCCAGCGCCAATGATAGCAATACGGGTCATGAGGACTCCTAAAAAAAGTAAAATAGTAGGAAATTATTATTTCATCGTAGCCTGTCACTCAGATCAGGTCAAGATGGTGAATTTACAGTCCAGTTCTTCTTGACGCTGTTCAAAACGGCTCCTATAGTAGGAACCTCACTAAGCAAAATGGAGGAACATAACAACATGGCAAAAGATTATTATTCCGTACTCGGTGTTGAACGAAACGACGATGCGGCAACCATAAAAAAAGCTTACCGAAAACTCGCACAAAAGTACCATCCCGACAAAAACCCCGGAGATACCAACGCTGAAGAGAAATTCAAGCAGATCACTGAAGCCTATGCCGTTTTATCTGACAAAGAAAAACGACAACAGTATGACCAATATGGCGATGCTGGTTTCCATCAACGCTTCAGCCAGGAAGATATTTTCCGCAATATGAATATGGGTGATATCTTTGGCGGCTTCGGTGGCGGCACGCAAGGCGGGGAAGATATTTTTAGCCAATTATTTGGAGGGGGTGGCCGAGGACGTTCTCCAAGGCCTCCGGCAAAAGGGCAAGACTTTTCAATGCAAATTAGCATCCCATTTCGATTGGCCGTACAGGGGGGCGAAAGACGTATAGACTATCGTAATGAGGGAAAAGTTGAACAGATCAAAGTCAGGATCCCGCCGGGGATAGAAAAAGGCAGCAAATTACGCGTTTCGGGAAAAGGGGGCCCTAACCCGAGTGGAGGAGCCCCGGGAGATTTATATCTGCAAGTTGATATCGAACCCGATCCAATTTTTGCCCGTGATGGAAATGATCTCTTGGTTAAAGCTGAGATTCCTTACAGTGGCATCTGCCTAGGAACCTCTATTGAAGTCCCGACCCTCGACACCCCTAAGCGTGTCAAGGTTCCTGCTGGGATGCAACCCGGTCAAAAAATAAGATTACGAGGCTATGGAGTCGCTGCTTCGGGAAAAAGGCCTGCAGGTGACCTCTATGCACTCATTGAGGTTCTCGTTCCCACCAACCTTAATGCAGAGCAAAAAGAGTTGTTGGAACAACTTAAAGCTGTCGATCTTTAAGAAAAGAATCTTATCAGCTTGCGGACAAATCGTAAGACAAGCTATAATGCCGCGATTAAGCGAGATAAGATGTTAGTGGAATCAGTAGAAACGTAAAGGATGGCAGTGGCAAAAAAGAATCTCCATAATAACTATCGGCTGATCTTTTTCCTAGTGGGCTTCCTCATTTTTTGTGGAGGAATCCAATCTGTCAGCGGTTGCCTACTACCAGAGGATAGGGTCTATAATTCTGAGATCAGGGTTGATAGTTGTCACCTGATTATCAGCCAAAAAGAAGTCCCCCCATGTTGTCAAATTGAAGCCTGCCATAAATCCACACCAGTGCAACGTGACTTGGGTGGGCCAGAATATCACAATCAATTTAAAGATTCACATTCACTGGTTTACGAACCACGCCCACTGAACCCTCAAGTCCGGGCTGGCAAACCATTCATAACAAACTATTCAATTTTGCCCCATTTTTCCTCCCTGGAGAAATCATCTCTAGTTCCCCGGCAATCCCTTTACAGCCTGCGCACTATTGTTCTTCTAAATTAAAAACCTCCCCATTCCTTCGGATAATGACAGTCAGTTTTATTGACTGTGAAAACCTATTTGCCATTTGTTCTGGCAGACTGCTATGAGGAGATTATTGCCTTGGCTGAAACAAAAAAAACTTTTATCGATAGTACTTGGGACTTCCTCTGTTCCTTGAAGCTGGCCATCATTCTGGTCCTGCTCCTTGCATTGACCTCTATTATCGGAACGATCATTTTGCAGAATGGATCTGCGGCTGATTATATCCGTGAGTATGGTCAATCAAACTATGAATTATTCAAAAAACTTCAATTTATCGATATGTACCACTCAAGTTGGTTTATCGGTATTCTTGGCCTGTTCAGTGTGAACCTAATTTGCTGTTCAATAAAAAACTTCCCCAGGGTTTGGCGATTTGTCAAACAACCAACGCTCGTTGCTAGCTCAGGTGTTTTTAAAGGATCTGCGAATCGAGCTGAATTCAGCTGTAAAGAGACGAAGCACCAAGCAGCTGAACAGATATCGGAGCTTTTGAAAAAAGAGTTTGCAAAACCCGTCCTGACAGAAAAGGATGACAAGCTCTATCTCTTTGCTCAAAAAGGGATCTACTCGCGATTCGGTGCCTATATTACTCACCTGTCGATTCTGATTATCATGGCCGGAGCAGTCATAGGCAATGTCTGGGGGTACAAAGCCTTTGTTAACATTGCGGAAGGAACCTCCACCAATCAGGTCAGACCTCGCAACGGTACGCAACCCATCGACCTTGGTTTTACTGTCCGCTGTGATGATTTCGATGTCAGTTATTATGAAAACAGTAACCGCCCTAAAGATTACAACAGTGACTTGGTGATACTTGAAGACGGCAAAGAGATTGTCCACAAACGAATTGAAGTCAACGACCCACTAACGTATAAGGGGATCAAATTTTACCAATCCAGCTATGGATCTGCGGGCAACCCTTTCTTCAAGGTCAAAATCACAGAAAACAAAACTGGAAAAGTGATTGAACGTAAAGCCCACCAAGGAAAACACATCCAGCTTCCTGGCGGTTATGCTTTTGCCGTTACAAATTTCACCACCAGTGATCGTAATTTTGGCCCGGCAATGCAGCTTCATGTCAACACTCCTGACGGAGAACACGGAGCACCGTTTATTGTCTGGCAAAATCATCCTCAAATGGACGTTAAACGCGGGGGCGTATTCAGCTTTGCCCTGTTAGGCCATGACCAACCCTACTACACTGGTCTTCAGGTCGCTAAAGATCCCGGTGTCAATATTGTCTGGGCAGGGTGCTTCTTGATCGTATTTGGCTCACTGACAGCCTTTTTCTTCTCTCACAAACGTATTTGGGTCTGCCTGGAAGATAATGGCAAGAAAACCAAAGTTCTTCTCGCAGGAAATGCCCATCGGAATCAACCCGGTTTCTCTCTTGCTTTTGATGATTTACAACAGCAAATTGAGGACGCGACTAAAAACACATCCCAAAAGAAGGAGGGATAACTCATGGATAGTGGACAATTATTCAATTTAACGACCATCGCCTACTTTGCTGCAATGGTTCTTTTCTTCGCCTTCATTGCAACAAAGAACAATACCGTCGCACTGACAGCAACATTAAGTTCATTGGCAGGCTTCGTGATCCAAACTGTTGCCTTAGGAATGCGTTGGTACGAGTCATACCAAATTCTTGGTGTGGATGGCCGTGCCCCACTGACCAACCTATACGAATCGGTTGTGTTTTTTGCTTGGTCGATCTTGCTTATCTACCTGCTCATGGATTGGAAGTACAAACAACGGACCATTGGCGCATTCGTCCTTCCGATCGCCCTGTTTAGTATGCTTTGGGCTCAAATGAGCCTACACTCTTCCATTGATCCGCTAGTCCCGGCACTGCAGAGCAACTGGTTGACCTACCATGTCATTACTTGCTTTCTCGGCTATGCCGGCTTTGCTTTTGCATTTGGCGTTTCGATCATGTACCTGATGAAAATTGGTAAAGAGGAAAAACACCAGGGAGATGCCCCTATGAAAGGAATCCTTGGACTGTTTCCTCCCACCAGGGTCCTTGATGACATGAACTATAAAGCCATCATGATTGGTTTTCCATTACTGACACTGGGGATTGTAACCGGAGCAGCATGGGCCTACTACGCCTGGGGAACCTACTGGAGCTGGGACCCGAAAGAAACTTGGAGCCTGATTGTCTGGTTCCTTTATGCCGCATTTCTTCATGCCCGTTTCACACGTGGCTGGGTCGGTCGCCGAGCTGCCTGGCTCTCCATTATAGGCTTTGCCGCAACGGTCTTCTGCTATCTTGGTGTCAATCTCGTTCTCTCTGGACTCCATTCATACGGAAGTGGTTAAAACTTCCTGAAGTTAATACATAAAAAAAGGGTGTTCCTCAGTGGAACACCCTTTTTTTATGCGATAAACCTGTGTATTTTTCAGCGCAAACCTAAACGTGACACCGCTCACGAACTAAAGCAGCAAGAGCATCAAGGAAATCACCCTCATCGTTCAAGGATGGTGCACGATGGAAATTTACCAAACCTAAACTGGTTGCGAGGCCACGGTATTCGACATCAATCTCTTCGAGAGTTTCGATATGATCGGACACAAAAGAAATAGGAACCATCAGAACGGCACGGTGTCCAGCAGCAGATAACTCCTGCAAGACTTCTTCGGTTCCAGGCTCCATCCATTTTACTGGCCCACTGCGACTTTGATAAGAAATTGACCAGTCGTAATGACCAACCCGCTGCATCACTCCCTGGACAGTCTCTTCAACTTGCTGTCGGTAGGGATCACCTCGATCGATGAATTTTTGGGGTAAAGCATGGGCAGAAAATAGAATTTGAACCTCATCACGCATCAAATCATGATAATTATCCAACCCCTCATTGATTCGATTTGCTAGAGCATCCAGATAGTTTGGCCAGTCATACCAATCTTCTATCAACTGATATTCCAGTTTTGGGTAAACCGTGATGGTAGCACGCTTGAAATCGTTGATACTGCTGCCGGTCGTCGCACCGGTATAATGCGGATACATTGAGACAACGATTGCAGATTCAATCCCTTCTGCTTTAATTTCAGCAAGAACCTGTTCTGCGCGTGGCTTCCAGTAACGCATAATCACATAAGGCTTAAAGTTGCTACCTAAGCGTTGCGCGGTTCCCGCTACCTGCTTCTGTGTCCATTCTAGCAATGGGGATTTCCCACCGATCATCCGATAGTTCTCAACCACCTTTTTTGCCCGAAAATGGGAAATCAACCGAGCAAAAGGCTTCTGCAGTAAAGCTCCAGCCGGTAACTGGATTAGTTCTCGATCAGAAAACAGATTATAGAGAAAAGGCTCCACGGCATCCAAAGAATCGGGGCCGCCCATATTGAGAAAGATGAGTGCAGTTGGTTTTCTATGTGGCATCTACTTTCCTCTGCAAATGAAAAAAGAGGGCAGAAACAATATCCGCCCTCTCGTATAAATCAGCTTATTTCTGGCTGAGTCGATGGACACATTCAACCATATGAATTGCACTTTCCGGAGGAACCGTTGGTAGAATTCCATGCCCCAGATTAAAAATGAACCCCGGCCGGCCGGCATTTTCATCAAGTATCCTTTGGACTTCCCGCTCAATATAAGGCTTTGGTGCATAGAGGACGGTGGGGTCCAGATTCCCTTGAACAGCGACATCAGGACCAAGAATGTCCCGAGCTTTCCCAAGGTTCACATGCCAGTCCAAACCAAGAACATCGGCACCTGCCTGCTTCACCAGATCGAGCATGCCACCGCCACCTTTAACAAAATAAATCACTGGAACTCCAGTACGATTTAATCCATCAATCAACTGCTTGACGTATGGAAGGATGTAACGCTCATAGTCGTGTGGTGCCAACAAACCACCCCAAGTATCAAAAATTTGAATTGCTTGAGCGCCGGCCTCGATTTGCATATTCAGATAGCGCCGATCCATTTCGGTAATTTTCTTCATCAGCGTATCGAAAAGAGGGAAATCGGAGTACATCATCTGCTTGAGACTGGCAAAATCTTTACTCCCCTTACCTTCGACCATGTAGCAAGCCAAAGTAAACGGAGCACCACCAAAGCCAATCAGAGGAACACGTCCTTCAAATGCGACACGCAAGCGCTTTATGATTGCGGGGACATAAGAGACGGCCTCAGCCATATTTTCAGGGACAACAAGAGCATCGACATCTGCTGCAGTACGAATCGGATCCTCAAAAACTGGGCCAGGAACAAAATCAAGCTTCATTCCCATCGGCTCAATCGGGGTCAGTATATCGGAAAACAAAATAGCCGCATCGGCATCAAGAATATCAATGGGCTGAATCGTCACTTCCGCAGCACGAGCAGGATCTTTACACAAGTCAAGAAATGTCCCACCTCCCTGAGCCCGAACATCTTTGTAGCATTGAAGATAGCGTCCAGCCTGCCGCATCAACCAAACCGGCACACGATCAACAGGTTGTCCCCAACAGGCTTTTATAAAATCATATTCGGTGGTCATTGTTTTTAGTCTCCTGTTCAAATCTATATATTGAAGTGCTGCTTGCCGCACCTCTTTCCATCACATGATTGGACACAGCAAGCAGTGTCCTTACCGATCAACTTTTTGAGTCATTCTCCGCAGCTTCTTTTTCCAAACGCTTTCTTGTCTTTATCGGAATATAGTTACAGAAAGGCTCTTCCGCCATATAGTCACCGTGAACTGCATCTGCTCGAGCACGACAGCCCCCGCAAACGTTGATATATTCACATTCACCGCATCGTCCCTTGTAGGCCTTGAAATCGCGCAAGTCATTAAAAACTTTGGAATTAAACCACAGATCCTTAAATGGTACTTCTTTAACATTTCCAACGGTACTAAGAAAATAAGAGCAAGGTTTCAGGTTACCTTCACAATCAATCATACAAATACTTTGGGCCGCAATACATCCCTTACCACCGCCAGTTGAAAAAGTGAGGCTGCGTCTTTTGAAAGACTCCCCTTCCGCTTTTGCCATCTGAGGAACGACACGATAATAGTGAGGAGCGCAAGTAGGCCGCATCAAAATTTCTTCTTCCTGCTTCTCCTGCTGATAATGCCAAGAAAGGATTTCTTCATAGTCCTCCTTGCTCACCAACTCGTCCATAATCTCTTCACCCCGCCCAGTGGGGACGATCATAAACATATACCAGGCCGTTGCGCCAAGTTTCTTTGCGAGCTTAAAGCAGTCCCCGATATCATGCTGATTACGCTTGGTAAAAGATGAGTTGATGATGAACTTGACGCCGTTTCGGCGCATTGTTTCTGCTGCACGGATCGTTCCAGCGTAAGCTCCCTCACAACTGCGGAAATTATCATGAATCTCTGCCGTTGAACCATCCAAAGAAAGAGAAACCATTTTGATTCCGGTTTCTTTCATCTTTTGACAAATTTCATCCGTCACGAAAGTCCCATTGGTCGCGATACACATACGCAGACCTTGATCAGTTCCGTACTGAGCGATCTCAAAAAGATCCGGACGCATCAGAGGCTCTCCTCCAGAGAGGACAAATACGGGCTTGGAAACCTCACAGATATCATCAATCAGCTTAAATGCTTCTGCTGTAGAAAAATCTCCTTCGGATGCCTCCATGTCGGAAGAACAACGACAATGAATACAGCTGAGATTACATCGTTGGGTCGCTTCCCAAGCAATCCACTTCGGAATATATTCTTCTTGTTTTGTACTCATATTAATAATGACTCCTGATGTTTAAATTCTATTTCAGTCAGAATACTACATCTATTTCTTCCAGCTCAAGAATTCTCGACTAAAATACTGGTTAAATAGTTTTTAGCTCTGCATTTAGCTTTTCTCTAAAGTCAGACAGACTGTTTCACTCAACATATAAAAGATAATCAGCATGCCAAAACTCAACATGATGAACTCCTAAAAAATGCCTTTTAAACACCGAGGAGTATACAGAAAAATAGGCAATTTGGGGATCTAAATATCTGTTTTTCTATCATAAAATGAACTTAAAACAGGATCTAAAACATACAAAGCTGCTCTAATCGATCATCATGCGAAAATCGCTATAGTACGTTTCACAACTATTCATATGATAGCGAATGCGACATAGCAATTGACTAAAAAATAATAATGGGTTAAATTTAATCTTTCTTCGTGCACCTCTGTCACAATTGACAAGCACATAATTTTTGCACCCCCGCTTCACACATAACAGCTTAAGTGCTTCGCTATTTCAATATTCAAAAAGGGAGAACAAGATGGGCATCCGGATGAGATCAATTCTGGTGATGGGTATATTGGGATTACTTGCAATCGCCGCTATCGGCATAACCAGCTATAAACTGAGTGTCAATAACGCCCTGAGCGAAGCCAAAATCAAGAGTAGTATTATACTAAACTACGCCATGGCGACCAAAAAATATATGAAACAAGTCCAAAGACCTCTGGTGAAAGAATTGATTGAAAGTGATCGATTTTATCCAGAATTGATGTCAGGATTTGTCACCGCAAGAGGAACCTTCGAACTCTTCAAGGAGTCCTCTCCCGACTACACTTTTAAACAGGCCACTCTCGACCCGCTAAATCCATCGAACAAAGCCGATCAAGATGAAATTGGATTCATCAAAACATTTGCCCAGAATCCAAAGCTCAAATCTGCGGAAGGTCGAATCACCAAGAGTGGAACGGATCTTTTCTACTTTGCACAACCGATCAAAGTGGGAAATACCGGATGCCTCACCTGTCACGGCGATCCCTACGATGCTCCTAAAGATCAGGTTGAAATCTATGGGACAGAAACAGGCTACAATTGGAACCTTGATGATACCGTTGCAGCCTTTGTCGTTTACATTCCAACAGAATCAGCCCTTGCTGCGGCAAAGCAACTTTCTCTAACTCTAGTTGGCATTGGTGCCGGCGGAATTTTTCTGATTCTTCTCATCCTTTGGTTCTTCCTCGACCGCAGTGTTGTCCTTCCTATTGTTCAACTGGCACACAGAACAGAAAGTTTTAGTCTTGGCGAAAATCTTGATGATCCAATCACTAAAAAATCGAACGATGAAATTGGAAAACTTGCGCAAGCAATCGAACGTCTCAGAATCAGCTTGGTCAAATTACTGTAATTTAAAAGGTGACGAGAACACCATGAAAACAGTTCAATATTTCATATTAATCCTCTGTGTCATCATGGTCATGGCCTCTCCGGTTTTGGCAAAGGGAGAGAGTTGTGCGGATCTCAGAGATGAGATAAAACAAGAACGAAATCTACTGAAAAAACGAGAAAAACTCTCTCAAGCGCTAGAGCTTTGCCCTCTAGATGCCAAAATTCGCTACAGTTACGCCTATGCTGCCGAAAGGCTTCGTAAATACAATTCGGCTCAAAGTAATTACCTTAAGGCGACAGAATTAGACCGCAACTATGCAAAAGCCTACTTCGGTCTTGCGGATATTTACATGGTTCTGGGAAATGCAAAGTCAGCCATCGGTGCTTATGAAAAAGGGCTCGCAATCGTACCACAAAACAAGCGTGCAAAAACATCTCTTGGTTTGGCGAAAATCAAGTATAAAGCAGAACAAGGTGAGCAAATTACCTCAGCAGAGTTCATCGAAGTAATGCAAAAAAGTAAAAATAAAGAAACAACAGAAGGAGCGGTTGATGGCCCCTTGTTGCGAATGCAGATCCATTTCCATAGTGCTTCTTCACAACTATCTCAACAAGCAATGGGTCAGCTGGAAGGGGTTGGTAAAGCTCTTGAAGATAGGGCCTTAAAGGGCAAAAACTTTGAAATTTCGGGCCACACTGACAACACGGGGCCTCCAGAATCTAACATGGTCTTATCTAAACATCGTGCTGAGCAGGTTAGACAATATCTACTCAAAACATTTATCATTCAGCCTGAAAGCCTAGTTGTTGCGTATTATGGCGACACACGTCCTGCGGTGCCCAATACAACTATCGAAAACCGTGCTATTAACCGGCGGGTTGAGTTCAGGCGATTAGAGCCATGAATAAAAAGTGGCAACAAAAATAGACACTGTTTCTGCCAAATGAATTTAGCTCGGGTGTGATAAGATTTAGCTCATGTATTAGATGACATTTTAAGAGGTGATTATGCTGAAAATTCTGGATGAATTAAAAACGACACCCGGGGTTCTGGGATCATCGATCTATTCAAGTAAAAATGGAATTATTGCAACGAATCTTCCAGAGATTTTCAAGAGAGATGTACAGAAGAGGATCGGGACAATTCTCCACCAGATCTTTGCCCTCGATGAAACGATTAAGCTAGAGGCGAATTCTTTTGAAATTCAATATGACGAAGTTCTACTCATTGTAAAAAAACTCTGCAAAACCTCGACATTAATCCTCATCTGCGAACCAGATGCAAAGATTCATCTGATTAATATGTCGGTCGGCATGTTGACCACCGACCTGCTTGGACTTATAGTCGATTGTGACCAAGCATCCGCTGTGCAGGAGGAGAAAATCCCCTTGTCACATCCTCCTGCTGACCCAGAAGAAGTGATCAATGGACCCCTCAAAGACGAGTTGGCAGCCATAAAACGGGCACTCGCTAAAGAGATAGGTCCTGTGGCGGGTAAAGCATTAAAAAGTGCGGTTTCACAATGGCTGTCCGACGGAGAGCCCTCTCGGGGAAGGTTCAAGAACCTTGTTGATATTTTGCAAAATGAGATCGACGATGAGTCTTCTCGACAAGAATTCATCGCCTCATCAAAAGAGCTAATCTGACGTAATAAATAACTCACCCTCTATAAAAAAGGCCCTATCAACCAGTAGCGCGCTCCTCCAAAGGAAACAACTCAGCGAAAACTTCAGCGACCGTTGAGATATGATCTGCCTTCCAGGCATTGGTTCCACAGAAAACCAAACCCGTCTCGATGTCCCCTTTTTGGGCGCGATCTAAAGCATGAACAATACAAAACCGCTCACGTGAAGATTGATAAGCACACTTCTTTAGACAAGCAGAGGGACAATAGACATCTAGACCAACATCCCGCTGTCGAATTTGATCGATATTTTTTCGAATCGCCCGCCCTGGCAATCCTGCTGGGCTCATAATTAAACCAATATCTTCTTGAGAACAATCAAGATAAGCCTGCTTGAATTCATCCCCGGCATCACACTCTTCCGTTACAACAAAACGAGTTCCCATCTGAACACCGTCAGCACCTTGCTCTAAAGCATACTGCAAATCGTCATGATCCCAGACTCCACCGGCAGCAATAACAGGAATGACAAGATTCCACTTTTCTTTTAAATAATCTTTAACACCACGGACAGTTGCATATTGATCATATTCACCAGAACCAATACGCTCCATCTTTTCCCCCAAATGCCCCCCTGCGGTATCAGGGTCCTCAACAACAATCGCATCGGGAAAACGCTGATAGGTTTTTTGCCATTTTCGTACGATCAATTCAGCCGCTTTCACTGAAGAAACGATCGGCACAAGGGCAACGTCTGGAAATTCCGCCGTTAATCCTGGTAGATTCATTGGCAATCCGGCGCCACTGATAATCAATTTAGCTCCACCCTCACAAGAGGTGCGAACAACTTCATCATAATTCTTAACCGCGACCATACAGTTAACGCCGATAACACCATCAGGGGCAATTTCATAGGCCTTTCGCAATTCATCCAACAACGCCTGACGGTCGGCTGCAAAAAAATTGCCCCCCGTATAGCCATCACTATTCAATGCCAACCCAGCGGCTGCAACGATGCCAACACCACCATTTAATGCAACATGGCCCGCTAAACGGAATCCAGAAATACGAACCCCCATTCCACCTTGGATCACTGGGAACGGGACGTTGTGCTGACCAATAGTTAATCCTGAAAACATATTTACTCCCGGGAAAAAGACTATCACTTCCTTACTTACGCTAGCCTTCAGATTATTTTTACAAATATTAACAGGACAAAAGATCTACAATTGTAATAGTTGTGTAAAAACTGCCTTGTAACGCCCTGATTTCAATGGTAATAGATAAATTATGAAACTATTTCGACGCCTTTTCCATCCCCTCATTACCTTTATTGGGATACAGATCGTATGGATACTGTTACTAGTTTCTTGGATCTACTGGTTTCTTGGTCGCCACCAGCAGCTCAAAGATCTGGCCAACAAATATCAAGTTGAATGGTTGCCAGCAACAAGTGATTGGCTGATTCTTACCGAGGGTATTCTTCTCCTTGTTGCGATTCTCATCGGCATTTATGTCATCTTCCTTTACTGGCGGAGACAAGCGTCCCTCAATAGAGCGCAAAGTCATTTTATCAATCAGGTTACCCATGAACTGAAGTCTCCCCTTGCATCTATTCAACTCCATCTCGAAACAATCCAACTGCGCCAGCCTGACCCAGGACAATTAAAAAAGTTTGTAGAGAGAATGCAGCTGGATTCTGATCGCTTAAATGGGTTAATAAACAACCTACTAACTGCTGGCAAAACGGAGCACAGAGGGGCCAGGCTTAACTTACAACAAGGTAATCTTTCACAAATGGTTGAGAATTATCTACTATTCGAAAAAGACAAGTTCCCCGAGAATGGGACTCTCAATTGGGAGATTGAGCCTGGATTAATTGCTCGATATGAAGCTGATGCTCTAGAAACCGTCATCAGAAATTTAATCGAAAATGCTATTCTTTATGCTGATAATACCCCAGTTGTGAATGTGAGTCTGAGGCAAGATGGAGAAATGGCACATCTGTGCTTTACCGATCAAGGACGTGGGATACCCAACAAATACCAGAAAAAAGTTTTCCGCATTTTTTACCGAATTCGCCATACAGGAAAAACAATCCGCGGCAGTGGCCTTGGTCTTTTTATTGTTAGAAATGTTATTCGCCTTCACGGCGGGAAAGTATGGATTGAAAGCTCAGGGCAAGGTCAAGGGACAACATTTCACCTAGCGCTACCTCTGGCAAACGGATCGAATCATGGAAGCTAAAAACACCCTTCTTCTTGTTGAGGACGAACCCCACATTGCAGAGGGTCTGGCTTTTAACCTAGAAGAAGAAGGCTATCATGTCACTCACGTCGACAGCGGAGAAAAAGCCCTAAATGCTCTGACGACAAACCATTATGCGCTCGTCATTCTCGACCTGACACTGCCGGGCATTGATGGCCTTGAGGTCTGTGATCAGCTACGAGAGCAAGGAAACCAGATACCAATTCTGATGCTAACCGCCCGTGGAACAGAACAGGATCGCATCACAGGCCTGAGTAAAGGGGCAGATGATTACCTAGCTAAGCCGTTCAACCTAAAAGAGTTTCTTTTACGCGTGGCAGGTCTGCTTCGCCGCACAAATTGGCAACAAACACCCCCCGAAAAGAAAACCTATCAATTTGGTAACAACCAAATTGATCTCGAGACAGACCAGGCTTTTACTGAGAATGGGATTATTCAACTGACCGAACTTGAAATGAAAATGTTACGAGTTTTCTTCGAGCAGGAAGGAAAAGTCTTATCCCGGGGAAAATTACTTAAACAAGTTTGGGGAATGTCACCAGAAACAGAAACCCGCACTCTTGATAATTTTATTGTTCGTTTACGTAAATATTTTGAAATAGACCCAGCAAAACCTCTCTATTTCCGTACAGTCCGGGGACGAGGTTATCGCTTTATTCAAAACCCAGATTAGAAATCTAGCGGATAACTGGTTTTGCCAGGGTTCCGCCAACCCGTAGCAAATAACTTCCATCAGCCGTTGGCCGCAACCCCGTCAAACCAAGAAGATCTCGTAAGCTCTCCGGCGTAACTGCCGTAGGATGAAGACGAACATTAAGGTTCAGCCGTGTCTGCTGAGGATTATCTCCAAGCAACACATTCCCACCCCCGCTCAATTCAAGAGCTCCGCCAGAAAGAATAACTTTTTCGAAACTAAACCTTCGCTTATCTAACTTTCCTTCAAGGTGAAGATCTCCCATCAAAAAATCCGCTGGTAATCCAATCTTCTCTAACCCCAAAATCCGAGAATTATTCAGGTTAAGAAAAAACTCCCCCATACCATTCATTTCTTGTGAAATATTCACACCCTCCAGCGCACCCACTAGCTGGCCACTGATACGATATGGCAAGTCTGCTCTTTGCAATTCAACCAACGAAACATTAGCAACTTGGATCTCAAGTTGACCACCTTCCCCAAAATCAGCGTCAATCTCTCCCTGTGCCATGGATCCAACAACATTAATTTTCTGTTTTTTTGAAAAAAGACTGCTCCACACAGGTGAAACTTGAACCGATTTAAGTTCCAGATCATTCAACTCAGCAACATCGGTATAAACAGTAAGATCCAAACCCAAACCCAATGGGAAAAACATAAATCCATTCCCCCCCTGCATTTCAAGGCCGGTCTGCTGAGAGATCTCGTGAACTAATCGACGTTGCAGGACATCAGCTGGAAAAAAGGCCCATAGAGAAAGGGACGCACTGATAGCGAAAAGAAATATACACACAAGAAATAAACGACGATTCCCTGCAAGTATCGACCAGCCAAACATTGGAGAAAAAAGTCGTTTCATAAAGCCTCCAATGACATCAGAACCATATTGACATCAAGAAGGGAGCGATCTTCAAAACGAGGCTTCACCCGCATAGATTTCACCTGAATACCTCCACTTCGATATTCAACGGCATGTAACAATTGAACCAGTTGCAATAGCGACATTCTATCGAGACGAATTTCTACTAACTGCTGACGAAATGCCCCTTGCGTCGTTGCTGGTTGAGGACGCATAGACAAAAGTTGCTCCCGTACACCATTTTTTTCTGTGAGGCTTTCAACTCGAGTAAAAAGAGGTCGATTCCCCCTTTTGGGAGTACCTACATCGGCAAGTTGTAGCCGTAGTTGGCTAATCTGTTCACTCATTGCTTCGACCCTGCTCAGACTTTGTCGATGAGCTTTGATCTTCCGATCAAGTGTGCTCATTGTGTCTAAGTATGGCTGAAGCAAAGCAAACCAGATAAATACCAACATCACAACGATGAGACCGGCAACAACAACCGTTTTTTCTCTTTGGGAAAGGTGCTTCGTCATCACTCTTTCCCCCTGTTAAAGCTTAGTTGCATTTCAAAATCCACCTGGCTACTATCTGATGCTAGCTTAGCGTCAATAATTTCGATATGGCTAAACAGATAGTTCCCTCTTAGCTTTTTGGCAATCTGATCAACGGCCTCAAAGGAATCAGCATTGCCAGACAGGCGGGCTCCATCATTCGTATAATTGAACTCTTGTAAATCGACGCGAATCCCACGATCAATACCACTAGAGAGTCCCTGTAAAACAGCTGCGGCTCCATGACCACCAAGACCAAAGAGCTGTACTTGTTTCCGCAGGTCTTTAAGCTGACCTTCTAGCTGCAATGGGACATCAACTATCGCTGCATCCGCCGGCATAACCTGCTTAAAAACACCGACCATCTGTTGTTTTAATCGCTGTTCCTCTCGATTTTTTTGGAGGTAACCTAGATGCATTGTTAATGCCCCGCCAATAACGACAAGGCATAAAAACAATGCGACTGCAACAAGCTTAGTGCGAAAAATTTCCAACTGCCCTCGTGCAGCAAATTCACCTTGGCGAAAATTTAATTGCCCGTGGTTTTTGACATCTCTCATTTCAGCCAAAGCCAAAAGCGCCGCCGGGGCCATTTCGCAACTCACTTCTTCGCCAAAGATATCCTCCGCTGGAGTTAAAATAGTCCGATTGGTTTTATATAGGATTATCAGCAGCTCTTCGGTCACTCCTGCCCCTGTGACCCACAGGGGCAGGCCTTCATGACCAATTGTATTTTCTAATTGACTGACTTGATTCGCTATAAAATCAAAGATTTCTTCCTCGCTCAGTTCGCTGGTTCCCGGCAACAGGCGATAATCGCGAATCATGCCATCATAAACGAGAGCGACGACAACTTCGAGGCGACGGCAATAAACAAGTATACCATCGGTTTTTCCAAGAATCGGAAGGAGTGCAAATGGAAAGAGGTCAATCCGCCTAGGATTTTGTTCAGGATCGGGGAAATGTTTTAAAAGCTCATCAACTTCACGTTTATTGACAACAACGGAGTCAACTTCGTAATCGTCTTCTCGAGCTCGCGGAGGAAGAAATGAAATTGAATGCTCTTCAACCGAAATCGGCAATTGAGATTTTAATTCTAGCGGGAGAGCCGCCTCGATTTTATTCTTTTCACGAAAAGGAAAACGTAATCGACGAAACAAACCCACCCGACAAGGAAGTGCCGTAACCAGCCGATCCCCCAGAGAGATTTTTCCACCAAGCATCTCTTTAATCGCTGATGCTGCTGCTTCTGGGGTGTCGTAGTTGCGTTTATCAAGTTCGATATCAATTTTCCCCGGAGTTTCAGTCAAAATAGCAACTCTGACATCTGTCCCTTCCAGATCGATACCGATAAAACGTTTAGACATAGCTTCATTCCACCTTAAGGCTTAGAAGTTCATTCTCTTGCTTAGAGACAATAGCATTTGCATAACGACTGCCCTGATTAACCCGTCCACGACTTGCCACTTGGTATATCTGTCCCGATACGCCAATTGAATTCTGTAGCCAGGCAGCTGGCCAACGCTCACCAATTCCCTCGGCAAAGGCAAGATCCTGCAGCTTCTCATAGGGAGAATGCTGCCGATAGTCAACAATAGCAGCAATATCTAGTGGATCAAAAACAATCACCACATGCCCTTCAGCAGCAGAAAACTGCCAAGCAGTTAAAACCGTAGCAGATGCGGTATTTAGATTGATCTGTTCATCACCAACAACCCTGAGATAAGGCTTTAATTTTTCAAAACGTTCTCGATCAAACCCCTTGATCAGTGTCAACTCATCGATCGTTGTCAGTTTTCGTCCCCGCCTTTGATATGGTGGGGACAAGCTAGCGTAGTAAGGATCATCAGGTGATGGTCTGTTTTTGTCCTGATTAAACCAATAAACCAATGAATCAGCCAATTCTTGCGCCTGCAACCTATCCACTAGCAGAATATCTTCACATAGTGCAACAAAGCGGTGGTAACCCGGCAAAGGGTTGCCGCGATTATCGGCTACATAGTTAATGTTCATGCGGCCCGTCAAATCGGTGATAGAGATACTGACATCACCATCTCCTGCGGGGATATTGGCCAACGGGCTCCCCCAGAACTCAGAAGGATGATCAAATTTGTTTTTATCTTCTTGAAGAATCTTCCGTGCCGCTTCAACCCCACCCCGAGCCAAAGAATAAGCCTTGGTTCGGTCACGAAACGTTTCGACTGCACGCAGATCAACCAAAGTGGAAAAGGAGAATTCAATCACCAGCGCGCTCAACAAAGCAACAACAATCAAAACCAGAAGCAAGGCCATCCCTCGCTGATTATTCAGGCTCTTCATCCACTCACCTGAGACAACACAAAGCTGCTGCGAAACGGGATCAATCGTCCATCACTTTTAAATTCCAGTGTAATTTCTACTATTCTCGGTGGTTTTACCCCTGACCAGTTTTCTTGCCAATGCCCCTGTGAAAAGTATCGAATCTGAAACGTTTCCAAATCTTTTAGAAAAGGAAGCGGAACAGACGCCGCAAAGTCGACCAGCAACACCTGCTCACTACGCGACAAGACAGCTGATTCTTCATCCTCGCTGAGTTCATATCGGACACGTGAAATCCCCCCATGCTGTTGTAACAATGGGGAAACAAGTTCGGTATTAAACTCTATAAAAACATCTCCGTTTCGGGTTTCTCCTGAGAGAAACACCGCCCTGCCATCAACAGAAGATCCTCTCAGACTGCTTAACTCTCCACCAATTCGATCAAAAAAAATCCGGGCTTGATGGTATAAATCCCCTTCTCTCTCAAGACGATTTCGGGCCTGACTGACAGAGCTAAAAATCCCGTACACGCTGCTTAATACTAAAGCACCAATAAAAATGGCCAGAAGAACCTCGATCAGAGTAAAACCCTGTGAGCTCTTCCTCATTTCGCTACTCCCACAGGAAGAAAAGAAACTAACTGAACCTGCTCATTTTTATCCGTGTCACCCCAGAGAACGACAACTGTCACCTGTTTCACCTGACTGATCAAAGTGTCCTGGTAACTAATCTGCCAACGAAAATCGTCAAACGGCTCACCAAACTCTTCCTCTTGGGGCTCCCAGCCCAATTGTGTGGTTCTGGTTCCAGCTTCTTGTTCACTCATCAACTGCTGAGCCAGAAGAGTCGCTCGGGTTAATTTCTGAATCTTACCTTGAACCAGAATAGAGCGATTCGACAACCCCAGTAAAGACACCATGGCAATCGCAACAATTGCTAGGGCAATCATCACCTCAAGCAAAGAAAAACCTTTATTGCACTGTCGTATGCTCAGCATCGATAGTCACCGATCCAGTCAATGGTGAAAAGGCAAGTTGAACTTCCTCACCATCTCCTTTTTGCACCATAACTTGTGTCTGCTCCATCCAACCAAGAGGAAAGACTCGGACTGAAACTTGTCCCGTACGAAATGTCCCTTTCCCCCCTACTTCAACCTTCTTTAGCTTCAAGGGTGACAATTCCATCTCGCGGCCAAAAGGTTCTTTTTCAACTGCGCCAAAACGTGACCGCAAACGGAAGGTCCGCAAGCTGTTGTCATTTATATCAAACATCAATACGTGTTCATCTCGCGTCAATGTTGCCTCATTATATAATTGCTTGACGATTCCAGTGATGCGTCGCAATTTCAACCGCTCATCCCCTTCCCCTCGATCAGCCAACAATGGCAGGCTAATCAAACTGGCCAGAGACAGAACAACAATAACAACCATCAACTCGATCAGGGTAAAACCTGAGCGATTATTCAAGGTTCCAGTTGGCAACATCGGCATTGTCGCCTTCACCACCCGATTCACCATCAGGCCCATAGGAAAAGAGATCAAGATCACCGTGAACCCCGGGACTCAAATATAAATAAGACTGTCCCCAAGGATCGAGAGGAATTTTCCTGATATAGCCACCGTCCTTATAACGATTTGGGATTCGCCCAACCGTTGGCTTCGTCACCAGAGCCTTTAACCCCTGCTCAGTCGTAGGGTAAAACCCATTCTCCAGTTTGAAGAGACCCAGTGCTTCCTCAAAACTCCGTATTTGTGTTGCTGCCGCTGTTCGTCTCGCCTTGTCAGGTTCATCCAGCAAACGCGGAACAACGATAGCGGCGAGAATTCCAAGGATAACGACAACAACCATAATTTCGATCAGAGTGAAGCCACGCTGATTCTGACAATCTAATTTCATCCATAACTCCTTGGGCACCCGCGCCCTTTATCGCTATCCCATTCCTTGGCTAGCTTGAAAAATCGGTAATAAAATAGCAAGAACGATGAAACCGACAACAGTTCCCATCACTAAAATCATTAATGGCTCCAGTAACGCCATCAAACCATTCAAGCGAGTTTGTACCTGATGCTCATAGATTTCAGCGACTTTGAATAACATTCCCTCCAAGTCCCCACTCCGCTCACCAACGGCGGCCATCTGAGGCAACATTTCGGGGAAGACTCCGGCGTCATGGAGAGGTTCGGACAACCCAGCCCCCTCAGTCACCTTTTCCCTGACCACCTCAATCGCCCTCTGAAGGTAATTATTCCCCAGCAAATTCTGAACAATCTCCAAAGCAACCAATAACGGCACACCACTATGCAGCAAGGTTGCCGTTGTTCTGGCAAAACGAGCCGTGGCATTTTGCAGAGCCAGTGTCCCAATAAAAGGGAGTCGGTATTTATTTTGATCAAACCAGAGGCGCCCTTTTGCCGTCAGTGAAAAGCGCCGGAAACTAAAAGCACAAGCAAGAATGACAAGAAGCAATAACCACCAATACGTTGCCAGAAAGCGACTGAATGACATCAACAACAGGGTCGGAAATGGCAGGGTTTGCTCCAGATCCTCCAGCATTCGAGTAATTTTCGGCACGACAAACGTCATCAAAAAGAAAAGAACGCCTGTGCCAACCAAAAACATCAGCAAGGGATAAGTCAGTGCCGCTTTTACCTGAGAGTTAAAACGGGCCTGTTCATCAGTAAATTCTGCGAGCTGCAGTAATACTTTATCAAGGGTTCCACTCGCCTCACCAACCCGAACCATATTGGTATAAAGTGGCGAAAAAACAGTTGGGTGAGCCTGAAGGGCGGCATGCAGGGCGGTTCCTTGAAGAACATCGTCACGTACTCGGGTCAGCACTGAACCAAGAGACCCTTGAGTTTGCTGCTCTGCAACCATGACCAGCGCCTCATCAAGAGGCATTCCAGCGGTCAACATCGTTGCTAGCTGACGGGTGGCGACCCCTAACTGAATGGCACTAACACGACGGAAAAATGCGCGTTGAGCTACGCCCACCGTATTGCCAGCGGTCGCAAGCCGGGTGGGAAATAAGCCCTGCCCTCGCAACTTACGGCTAGCAGCTTTCTGACTCAGAGCTTCAACAACACCACGTTGCTTTCTTCCCTGAGCATCAAACGCACTGTACTCATAAAGAGCCACCGCTTAGCCCCCCTCCTGAGTCACCCGCAATATTTCCTCAACAGTCGTCTGCCCTGCCAAAACCTTGTCAAGCCCTGCCTGACGAAGGGGGCGCATTCCCATTTTCAGTGCTTGCTGACGAATTGTTGCCGCATCTGCGTTACTAGTCACCAAATGACGAATAGGATCAGTTACTTCGAGAAGTTCGTATAACCCGGTTCGACCTAGATAACCGACATTCATACAATGGCTGCAGCCTCGTCCCCGATAAAAAATGGCCCGTTCAGGCACCACAATATCATCAAAAAGTTCAGCAAGTATTTTCTTATCAGGCTGGTAACTAACCCGGCAGTGTGGGCAAATCGTCCGTACCAGTCGCTGTGCTAAAACGCCAACAAGAGCCGAAGCGGCGAGAAAGGGTTCGACACCCATTTCGACAAGGCGTGCCAATGCTCCTGCTGAATCATTCGTATGCAAAGTTGAAAAAACCAGGTGTCCCGTTAACGCCGCCTGAACCGCGATCTTAGCTGTTTCACTATCACGAATTTCACCAACCATGATCACATCAGGATCTTGACGTAAGATTGACCGTAGCCCTTGGGCAAAAGTCAGGTCAATTTTTGAGTTGACCTGAATTTGACCGACACCAGAAAGTTGATATTCGATAGGGTCTTCAACCGTAATGATATTTTGTTTCTGAGAATTTATTGCCATCAATGCAGAGTAAAGAGTTGAAGTTTTTCCTGCTCCAGTTGGTCCTGTCACCAGAAAAATTCCATGACTTTTTTGAATCATGTTTTTAATCTGGGGGAGCATATCGTCATCAATCCCGATATCCCCAAGCCCCATCATCCCTGAACTTTTATCCAACAAACGCAAAACAACACGCTCTCCAAAAGCTGTTGGCAGTGTCGACATACGAATGTCGGCTTGTTTTCCGGCAATCCTGATTGAAAATCGACCATCCTGAGGAAGTCGCTTTTCTGCAATATCAAGATTTGCCATGATCTTCAGTCGGGAAATGATATTCGCCAACGCGCGATAAGGAGGGCGTTGAACTTCATAAAGGATTCCGTCGACCCGATAACGAACAATCACCTCGGTTTCAAACGGTTCAATGTGGATATCACTGGCACGCTGTCGATAGGCTTGTGTCAGCAAGCCATTGACAAAACGAATAATCGGAGCTTCATCACTGGTGTCCAGAAGGTCTTCTATCAGAATCGCGTCACTCTCTTCCTGACCAATGTCAGCAATTGAGCTATCTCCGCCTCCCGAAAGAGTTTCATAACCTTGATTAATCGCTGCGATCAATTTGTCCGGCTCTGCTAGGCATGGAATAATCCGACAACCGGTTAAAACAGAAAGATCGTTCAAAATCTGATTATTGCTGGGATCAACAACGGCCAGTCGAATGGTCTGACCGTCAATTTCTAAAGGAACCGCAAGGTTTTCTTTCGCGTAACTAATTGGAACTGTCGTCAATAAATGGAGGGCACTGGTTTTAACTTTTGGTTCTGCGACATATTCCATCCCGCTCTGCGTTGCGAGAGCTTCGGCAAGAACAACCTCAGTTGCCTCCCCTTTCTCTTTAAGAATTTCACCTAAACGCAACGAACTCGATTCTTGTTCACGCAATGCTTGACGGACGACGTCCTCTGGAACCCCCTTATCCCGGATCAGGATCTCCCCAAGCTGCCGCCACTTCAACGGTCGCATCAGTTATTCCTTCACCTCTAAGGCCGGTTCTGTCTGGAGCGGAGTCCCATCCACCTCAAAAATCTTTTTCACCCCTTCATCACCTTGAAACATCTCAAGGCTGGCACGATTTTCACGACTGATCTTATCCAGATCATCACTATTTCGAATAACCCTCGGCGTAATAAAAATGAGAAGACTTGTCTTGCTTTCATTATCCGAGGTTCTTCTGAACAAACGACCAAGAAACGGAATATCTCCCAGCAGAGGAACTTTGGTTTCAGAGCGAGTCACATTATTTTGAAACAGACCACCGAGGACAACAGTCTTCCCATCTTCAGCAACAATGGAGTTTTGTAGTAAGCGCTTGGTGAAAGTCGGACCGACATCATCCACTTCACCAACAGAATCGGTCACGTCGCTGATCTCCTGATAAATAGTCAGTCGAACCAAGTTTCCTTCTGTGATCTGAGGAGTAAAACGCAAAGTTAGGGCGGCATCATAGCGTTCAACCGTGTTGATGGCCTCCCCATCACTATCCTTTGTTGTCGATGTAATAATCGGCACATTGCGCCCCACAACAATTTCAGCTTCTTCATTATCTGAAGTCAGAAGCCTCGGAGCCGAAAGGACATTCACATTGGAGTCCGTTTGAGACAAGCTGATCAAGGCTGACAAAGCCGGAATAGTGACTGTTTCACCATTTAGGACTGTCGTAATCGGATTAAAAAGCCCCCCCAGCATGACGCCATCCACTGCGGCAGTCAAAGCTGAAGCACTATTTTCAATCGAACTGGTTGTATTGGTCGATCCAATAACAACGCTATCACTCCCTGTTTCGACAGCCCCTTGCAACGAGACCCCCAAATCCAGGAGAGCATCCATCGATAATTCCAAAATCAATGCCTCAACAAAAACTTGATTACGTTTGATATCCAACTGCCGGATCAACCCTTGGATGTTTTCGTAGTCCTTCGCTGTCGCATTCACAATCAGAGCATTGGTCGGCTTATCGGCCGTTACAATGACCTCACCAAAAACAGCTTTTCCTTTAGTGTCTTTCTTGGAGGCAATATTTTTCTTTGAACCGCTGATGATCTGGTTCAGTGTCTCAGAGAGGCCCTCTGCTTCCGCGTGTTCCAGATAATACACATGCACCCCGGAACTCCCGACATCGACCTTTTCATCAATCATGGAAATAAGATCGACCGCTTCAGCAATAAATTTATCGTTGCCAAGAACCATCAAACGATTCGTTCGTCCATAAGGAATCACCTGCCCAGCAACATTCTTTCGCGTTGTTGCGGTATTCTTACTTCCACGAACAGTTGTAGATGCACCCCCTTCAAGGATTTGCAAAACCAGTTCAGCAGTTTCTTCTGCCTCTGAAAATTTCAGAGGGACAATTTCCATCCGCTCACCATCCCAAGACCGATCAAGGGCAGCTATAATTTTTGATAATCTTCTGATATTTGCTGCACTATCGGTCAATACAACAGTGTTGGTAGGGGCGTGTGCGACGACATGACTTGTTTTTGGCATCAACGGACGAAGAATCGTATCGACAACAACCTTTGCATCCAGATTCTTTAGTTCTATCAATCGAGTAATAAATTGTTCCCCGAGGTTTCGACCATCAGAAACGGGGAGATTCTCTTCCTTTGCACTGCGAACAGACACGATCTTGTTCACCTTGCCAGAAGGGATAATTGTAAACCCTTTGACTTTCAAAACGGTCGTAAACAACCGGTAGGCTTCGTCAACCGAAACGGGCCGAGGAGAAACGACACTCACCTTGCCACGAACCGCTTCATCGTAAACAAAGTTTTTACCCGTCAACTCGCTAATTGTTCCAATCATGTCGATTAACTCGACATTTTGAAAATCAAGTGTTACCTCAAGCTCTCCCGCCATATTCTCATTTTGCGCCGCCAGCAATTGAGACGGCAGCAAAAACAAAAGAAAAACGATCGGCAACAATATATTTATGCCGCGTTGAATCACCACACCCAGCTCCTATTCAAAACTATACTCAAACGTTTCGGGTTGCCCATTACGCATTAATCCAAGAGAAATATTGTTCGCTTCACGTACCTGTTGAAAAATCTGCAATGCTTTTTCGGGGCTGTCTAATTTCACCTGATTGATTTCAACGATCAGATCCCCAACCTTTAACCCGATCAACTCCAACAATGTCCCCTTTTGCATTTCCACCAGCTTAAAACCAATTGTTTTGCCATTTTTTATTTGTGGAACCATGCGAGCTGTCTGCAACAGCGAGTTCAAATTTGCGCGGGCATCATTTGCAACCGTCTTAGAAATCTGCCAGCGTCCTTCATCGACAGCCACAATTCCCCGCTGGGTCGCCACAGGGCCTCGCTGTCGGACTAGTTGTGCACTAGCCCCTTTGCGTTGTTTCAGTGGCAATTCTTCTCTGACACCATGATTCGTGAGAACCACCAGCTTACGTCCAATTTCAGTGACAACCACTCCGGGAGACAATTCATCTTTCATGCGAAATATCTGCGTCTTTGTTCCCACCTTGATCAAAGCGAGAGAATCTTCACCAGCGACAACCGTTCCGATCAAGACCAAATCGCCAGTTGTCGAAACAACCTCTTCAGCAGCATCGGCAGGGACAGCTGACGAGGCAAGATCCACTCGCTCAGTCACATCACCCACAGCTGCCGAATTAAATAGGCTTCTATTCAGAATGATCTGAAAATCATCTTCTTCCAAGTGCCGGACTGCCACATGACCTGAGCCACTCCGGACAGACGTAACAACTTCACCACCAAGAGATAGATCGACGAGGCGGCCAGCCAACATCCCAGAGATGATCCCGCCCACAATGGACAAAGATAGCAACAGATAATTTAGAAATCGTTGTAAATCAATATGCACAGCAACCAAGCCAATAGCCATTTCAGATTTCAGGAAAAACCAGCAAGACACACTTGTAAAATTATTCCACTGAGACCTATAATTATACACAATTTGACAAAAATTATTACATTTTTTTTATCTTCTACAATGAAGGACATTATCCGGTTTAATTAGCTCCTGTTTCCGTCTATAATCATCGCAGTTATCATATTTATTTGAATTATTCTTACCCAAGGAGAGAGAAATGAAAGCAGTCCTGATGGATGAGTTTGGTGCCCCAGAGGTCATGAAAATTGGGGAAACCGACAAACCACAACCCAAAGCCAATGAAGTCCTGATCCAAGTTGTTGCCACCAGCATAAATCGCCCAGATCTCGTTCAACGCGTGGGAAACTATCCTCCACCTCCAGGGGATTCAGAAATTCTTGGGCTTGAAGTCGCCGGAACTGTTGCCGAGATCGGCAGTGACGTCAGTCACTGGAAAGTTGGCGACCGAGTTATGGCACTGGTTGGCGGCGGGGGTTATGCAGAATACGCCGTTGCCTTTGAAAACCACCTGATGCCGATCCCAGAGAGCATGAGCTATGAAGAAGCCGCTTGTGTTAACGAAAGTTATATCACCGCATTTCTCAATGTTTTCATGATTGGTGGCTTAAAAGATGGCCAAACCGCGATCTTCCACGGTGGCGGTGGCGGAGTGAATACCGCTGCAATTCAGTTGGCAAAAGCACTCACCCCGAACGCCAAACTGATCATCACTGCGAACCCAACAAAAATGGAGCGGGTTAAAGAACTAGGAGCTGATCTGGTCATTGACTACACTGAGACACCCGACTTCAGCGGGCTTGTCAAAGAATATACCAGCAAAAAAGGGGTTGATGTGATTCTTGATCACGTCGGCGCAAAATATCTAAAACCCAACATGAACTCCCTGGGCTATCAGGGGAAACTTGTCATTATTGGTATCATCAGCGGGATCAAAGCTGAATTGAATCTGGCACTGATGATGGTTAAACGCCAGCAAATTATCGGATCAGTTCTCCGTAGTCGGCCCGTTGCAGAAAAAGGTGACATTATTGCTGAATTCACCCGTCGCGCCCTGCCAAAGTTTGCTGATCGGAGCATTGTTCCAGTTATTGAGAAGGTTTTCCCACTGGACAGTGTGGTTGCAGCACACCAAATGATGGAAGAAGACAAGCATTTCGGTAAAATTGTTATGAAAATCGCAGAGTCCTGAGTTCACCTATAGCTTAATAAAACAATAAACGCCCCCTAAAATTAACCTGGGGGCGTTTTCTTTTGCATTCAGAAAGATAATACCATGTCTTTTGAAATCACTAATTTCTCTATTATTCCACAGCAGAAGAACTCCTTTGTTAAGCCCGTACAACTTCAATATTCGCAAAATGGAGCAGAACGCACTTGGGAGGCAGTCAAAAGTCACGACAGTGTTTCCGTGCTCCTCTACCACAGCGATAAAAATGCTTTTTTACTTGTCAAACAATTTCGGGCACCCGTCTACATGAATCATAAAAAGCATACATGCACCTACGAATTATGTGCGGGAATTGTGGATAAAGACATCTCACGAAAACAGATCGCAAAAGAAGAGATTGATGAAGAATGTGGTTACGATGTCCCCGAGTGCGAAATAAGAAAGATCAGTTCTTTTTTCACCAATGTCGGAGTCACGGGCAGTCGGCAAGATGTTTTCTATGCCACCATAAATGAAACAATGAAAATCCACTCGGGCGGCGGTGTTCACAACGAACAGATTGATCTTAAGTACGTTCCATTAGATGAAGCAAGAACCTTTCTATTCAACGAAGACCTTGCCAAAACTCCAGGGCTAATGTTTGCCTTTTACTGGTTTTTTGAACAATACGGCAATAATGGAGAGAGGGTCCCTATTGAGGCATGAGCCCCTTTGGGTCATCAATTGCTTGTGATGCAATTTCAAGAACAGACTCAAGTGGAATCAATTTTTGTGTTTTCGCCATAAAACCATTCACATGAACAAAGCGAATCCCCGGGTGAGATACGACGGCACGAAAATCAATCTGCAAATTATCTCCCAAACGTAGAATTTCCCACCCTTCCCCGCGGACTGAGGGGGTAATACTGATTGCAACTTCATCATCCCCCAAATCACGCAAAAATAACTCCATAGACAACTTGGGGTTATCCTCAATTTTGCTAACAAGAGCCTTGAGATGCTTCACTGGCAAGATTTGAGTTTCTTTCTTCAAGCGCTCCAAGCGTTTTATCTTCAGGCCGACCATCTCAATAAAGTCTTCTCCGAACTCTTTCATCAATCCGTAGAAAGCATCCTGTTGAGTTAGCTGTTTTAACTTTGAAAAACAGGACAGAATATATCCATCAATCGGTGAAGAAGAAGCAAACAGAATACTCGTATCGACACCAAGATATTGAGCCGTTCGATATGGCCCCCGTACATCCATCATGCTCATGTGTGCATACCAGCCAAACACAGCCATCGCAGCATCATGATGGCCAAGATATCTCATTACCAAGTGAAAGGCACAGGGGAGTGTAGAATCTTGATGATGATCAAAGTTATGCCTTTCCGGGTCATAATCCATCCCAACATCAACAACATATGTATTTGGATCAGCAAGATCATGTGAGGTAGCTTCACGACGAAAAACCTCAGCAGACCCTAAAGTAGCGAGCAAAATACTCACCGACATGAAATCATCTTTATGAGCACTTCCTGGATGGGCAATAATTCTATACACTAGTTAACCTTACAATATTATTATTGTTATTTTCCTAACCCAACAAGAAATGGGCAAAAACTTTTCACCTACGGCTATCACTTGCAGAGCATTAAAGCTTAGCACATCTGAAAAATATGTGGCTTCATTAAAATCAAAACCAATCCATTTGAAGTGTTCATATAGACACTTTATTTAATAATTCTTTTTACATGCTTATAAGATGACAAAAAATAGATTCTTCACCTCCCCCGCCCATTGTAATTTCCGATACAAGATATTCTTTTTATCGATATTATCCATTCGACAATGCCTCCCAACTGGCTTAATCTTCTCGCCACTTATTTATTCATTTCTATTTCAGGAGGTTACAATGAAGCATGGTTTATCATCAGGCTTAGTTTTTATCTTTTCTTTGCTCCTTTTTTCTATCTTTACCGTGCCAGCGACAGCGGGTGACCTAGACAGCCTCAAAGACTTAAAGGGAAATATTGATATTGCTGGCGGAACAGCACATATTCCTGTCATGAAAGATGCCGCCAAGCGGATTATGACTACGTATCCTAAAATCACTATCACTGTTGCTGGTGGTGGCTCAGGAGTTGGCGTTCAAAAAGTGGCCGAAGGATTGGTTGATATCGGCAACGCAGGTCGCCCGATCAGTGACAAAGAATGGACAAAATATCCACAACTCAAGTCTTTTCCTTTTGCCGTTGATGGCGTTGCACCAGCAGTCAATCCTAACAACACGGTTTCAAACTTAACCAGTACACAGATTCAAAATATTTTTTCTGGAAAAATCGATAATTGGAAAGATGTTGGTGGTGACGACGCAAAGATCCACATCTACAGCCGTGATGAGGCCAGTGGAACCAGATCAGTATTTTGGAAGAAATGTCTTAACAAAGGAGCCGTTGTCGAATCTGCAAATATTGTCGCGTCAAACGGTGCTATGAAAGTCGCGGTTTCTCAAGATCGTTACGCTCTCGGTTACATGAGTATTGGTCATCTGGATCACACCGTTAAACCATTAAGCCTTAATAGCGTTGCTCCGACACAGGAAAATGCAATCAATGGGCGCTATCCCGTGGTACGCAAACTCTACATGAATACCAATGGTGCCCCCGCACCGCTGGTTAAGGCTTTCATTGATTATGTTATGAGCAGCGAAGGGGCAGCAAGCATCAGTAATAACGGCTATATCCCCTTGAAATAAAAAAAGAAAAGGCTTCCCTTGGCGTGACCCAACAAAACAGAAACAAAAATCGCAATCAAAAGCGCAAACGGATCAACCGTCCTCTGAGCTGGACGTCTAAATACGTGGAAGTTTTGTTAAAGTATGCCACTATTTTTTCTGCTCTGATCGTCCTTGTTTTGTTCGGTTTTTTGGCCTACTTCACCCTTCCCTTATTCGCCGAGGGGCAGTTTGCCGAATTATTCTCCTTACACTGGCGACCGTTTCATGGAGAATTCGGAATTTTACCAATGATTGCCGGCACTCTGGTGCTGGCAATCTCTGCTCTATTGATCGCTTATCCTTTAGCACTAGGAATCTGTTTATTTATCCATGGCTTGGGCCCTCGATGGTTGACTCGCCCCATACTTCTCCTTGTCCACGGCATGACTGGCATTCCAACGGTCGTGTACGGATTCGTTGCCGTTTTTTTGTTGGTCCCTTTTCTACGGAATAACTTCTCACATGGAAGCGGTTTTTCACTTTTGGCTGCGTCCCTCACCCTGAGCATTCTGATTCTCCCGACAATTGTTCTCTTGATCAATACTCAACTAGAACACATTGTCCCTGCTCTGCGTCTGACGACAACAGCCCTTGGCATCACTCGCATCCATGAACTCACCAGAGTCAGCCTTCCCGCAGCTTCTTATGGCTTATTATCAGCGGCGATTCTTGGCTTTGGCCGAGCGGTCGGAGACACTCTTATCGCACTGATGGTTGCAGGTAATGCCGCCCAGATTCCAGAACGTGCATTTGATTCTATCCGAACTCTGACGGCACATATTGCCTTAGTTGTCGCAACAGACAGCCAAAGCACAACATATCATTCCCTGTTCGCGTGCGGCGTGATTCTCTTCTTGACAACAACAAGCGTCAACCTCCTATTGCACCACATCAAACAGCGTGCCTGCAGGGAGGGAAATCATGAATAAGCTCCTCAACTTTGGTATTTACTGCTGGTCGTGGATAGCCACATTCGGAGTGTTTATCGTTGTTGGGCTCTTACTTTTTTATCTTTTAAGTCAGGGACTGCCAACCATAGGCAAAGAACTTTTTTTTGGCGATGCGCCCGTTTGGGAGGCAATTTTCGGACAAGTCAGAGTCTGGGATGCGCTGTGGCCAGCCTGCGTCGGCACCGTATTTCTGGTTCTACTCGCAGCACTTCTCGCGTTACCACTTGGTATTTCCAGCGGGATTTACCTCGCTTGTTTTGCGCCAAAGACGTTTAAACGAATTTTATCTTTACTCGTTGAGCTTTTGGCCGGAACCCCGTCGATTGTCATGGGATTGTTTGGCTTTGCCTTGATTCTGTTTCTACGCAACACCTTTCTTCCAGATGCGAATACCAGTTTACTCCTTGCTGCAGCCTGCCTAGCACTGTTAATTCTCCCCTATCTTATCTTTACGACCCAATCGGCACTGGAGAGCTTAAGCGATGAGTACCGCCTGATCGGTCCAAGCTTAGGTTTCAACCAAATGCAGACAGTTTTTCATGTTCTCATTCCTGCAGCTGGACGAAGTATTCTAAGTGGGGTGGTCTTGTCGATTGGTCGGGCAGCAGAAGACACAGCAGTTATTATGCTCACAGGTGTGATTGCCAATGCCGGACTCCCGCAAGGGTTATTGGGGAAATTTGAAGCGTTGCCATTTCGAATCTTTTATCTGACCGCAGAGTATCGAACCCCAGATGAACTTGGGTCAGCCCACGGAACCGCATTGGTTCTTCTCTGCCTTACAGGCATACTCTATAGCAGCGCCTTTGCTTTACACAAAACCTTGGAGTACCGATGGAACCAGCACCGATGAAACACAAACCGTTCTGCAATATAAGAAATCTCCATGTATCTTTTCATGGCAGGACAGTTCTACAAAAAATCAATTTCACCCTGAATAACAAAGGTATCCTTGTGTTGGTCGGCCCTTCTGGTTCAGGAAAAACAACATTTTTGCGTTCACTAAACCGCCTGAATGAATATTACCCTGGTTATTCTGGTGGAGGTAAGATTGAATTGAACCTCTCTGGTTCAATGCAAGACATTCACTGTCCCAATCTGGAATTAACCGAACTTCGCAGGCAAGTCGGTATGGTTTTTCAAACACCAAATATTCTGCCGGTCAGCATTGCCCAAAACGTCAATTTACCTCTAAAACTTGTCACAGGTTTAAATAAAGCAGAGAGGAAAGAAAGACTTATTGAGGTATTACAAGAAGTCCACCTATGGGATGAGGTTAAAGATCGTCTCAAAGAAAACTCTTCTCGTCTATCAGGAGGGCAGCAGCAAAGGCTCTGTCTGGCGCGCGTTTTGGCCCTAAAACCTAAAGTTTTATTACTTGATGAACCGACAGCGTCGCTCGACTTCAAAGCGTCCCATAGAATTGAGGATTTGTTATTAGAATTACAGGATCGCTATCAAATCATCGCCGTTTCCCACAGCTTGCGACAAGCAAGAAAAATCGCTGGCCAGATCCTGGTCATAAAAGAAGGGCAGATTGAGCATCTGCTAAATAAAGAACAGTTTGGAGATCAGGAAATGTTTCAAAAACTACTTAATGATATCTTTTAGCTCGACACCACAACTCCCATCACAATGGGGCGGATTTCCAGTTTCCCCACAACTGCACAAATAAACTTTCTCACGTTTGTGCACTTCAAACCGGATTGGCGTAAATTCTCCACTTTGATGATGACCATCGCAAAAGGGTAAATATTCAGATTGACCACATGTGCAGCGATGGTAAACTCCCGGCTCAAGCGTCAGGGCGATTGGCATCCCAGCATCCTTATTCATTTTATCCACATCATGCTCCCAAAAGCATAAAAAGCTATATCCATAATAAATTACGTTCACAAAATTATGAATTTCAATTTTCAGTTACATAAAACCAAGCAATAGTATCAATTTACTGGAACGATTTCTAGCGAATCGTGCTCCTTTCATCTGAACCAAAAAATGCAGTAAACCTTCGGCTGAACTTAACCCGTCTTTCTCAAATAAAAACAACATGATTTCCCCTTGCGGGCAATCTCCCTATATTTACTCTACGCTCTGTTAAAAATTTGCTATAATTCTTTCGTATCATAAAAAATACGACTGCCTTGACGGTATCCTTACCGTTCTAGATACATCTTAAGATTTTGGAGTGTATGTGAAATTTTTTAATGGTTGGTCCATCAGAAAAAACCTTGCACTATTAGTTATCACTGCATTCTTGCCCATGTTACTTATCCTTTTATACTCTGGTTTCGAGCAGCGCGAATTTATCGTTAAAAACGCCGAAGACGAAGTTTTAAACAGAGTCCATACGTTAGCAGAGGTTCAGCGCGAAATGAGCCGTGACGCTCGACGGATGCTTGAAATACTCGCCCAATTAGATGAAGTCAAAAATCTCGATATTGAATCGTGCAATCAAGTTTTCAAAGCCTTCATAGAGAACAATACTCTTTTCACAAATGTTGCTTTAGCTAATCTAAATGGTGACGTTATCGCTTCAGGTCTACCATTCCAAAAAATCAATTTTGCCGATCGGAAACATTTTAAAACTGCTCTTACAGAAAGAGATTTTGCTGTTGGCGAATATGTTATCACGAGAATAGGCAAAGCCATCTCTGCATTTACCTATGCCTATCCCGTCCTTAATGCAAAAGGTGAAGTCATCGCTGTTCTTGCAACAGCAATGCAATTGGACTTCTACTCAAAGCTACTAAATTTTAGTTCTTTACCTGATAAATCATTCGTTTCAATCGTTGATCATCGCGGTTTAAGGGCCTTCTATTACCCCCCACAACCTGACACGAATCCTCTTGGTGAACCAATCGGAGTCAGAGCCTTTAAAAAATCTCAAGGGAAAGATGAAAAAGGCCTTTTTAGCGGCAAAGGATCCGATGGTATCAATCGAATTTTTGCCTATGAAAAAGTCCGTCTGACTCCTACCCACGCCCCATATCTGTATGTCTGGTCAGCAGTACCAGAAAAACATTTTTTAGGCCCAGCAAATACTGTTCTTTACCGCAATCTACTGGTGATCATATTGGCAGCGGTAGGGGTTTTCATCCTTGCCAAATCAATCAGCTATAAGGCCTTGCTCACCCCAATCAACAATCTCATAAATTTGACCCATGATTTTGCCGATGGCCATCTAAACATACAAAATAAATCACCTGAGGCTTCCAATGAAATAGGACAACTCACCCAATCGTTCTATAAAATGGCGCAAAAACTATCTGTCGCACTGAAAGAAATTGAGTCGAAAGAACTCCGGTATAGGACGGTTATTAATCACCAAAGAGACATTCTTCTTCTCTACAAATACACGACAACAGACTTTCCTTGTTTTACCGAAGTCAATGAAGCTGCCACCAACTTTTATGGATACACTCAAGAAGAATTGTTAACCTTAAGTTCCAAGGACATTGTCGCGCCAGAAGTTTTAGAAGACTCCGGTGCAAGTGATAAACTACTAGAACAGGGAAGTTTATTGCGTGAATCAATTCACATCACTAAATCTGGGGTCCGCGTTCCTGTAGAGATCAGTACAACATTTATTGAGGTCGACAATGAAAAATACGTTTTAACCATGGTCCATGACCTGCGCCTAAGAAAGGAAACAGAACGGCAACTTCGCTTTAAGAACAAAATGGAAGCCGTTGGCTTTATGGCCGGGGGAATAGCTCATAATTTCAACAATAACCTTTCAATTATTTTGGGGAATATTGAATTATCTCAAATGCGACAAGATCCGGCGAGTGAAGTCAACCCACTCCTAGAAAACGCGAAAACCGCGATATTCAATTCACGTGACCTCGTTAAAAAAATTATCACCTACAGCCAGGGGGGGACGCAGGAGAAAACTTCGGTTTTATTAACAACAATCATCAATGAAACCCTCGACTTGGTTCGCGCGACCCTCCCAACCTCCGTTGCGTTGTCGAATCATTACACACCAGACAGCAAAACAAAACGGATCAGTGCCGATGCTTCACAGATTCAAGAAGTTCTCATAAATTTGATTAACAACGCAGTTCGAGCCATGGATGAACAAGGAAAAGTAAAATTTTCTTTGGAAGCTATTGTGCTTGAACAGAAAAACATTCCGGTAGAATATGATTGCTCTCCCGGAAGGTATTTGAAGCTTAGCGTTCAAGACAGTGGCTGTGGCATGCCTGCAGAAATGATCGATAAAATTTTTGACCCATTTTATTCCACTAAAGAAGAATTTGAAGGTGCCGGCATGGGACTTTCAACTGTTCAGGGAATGATGGCTCAGCATGAAGGAGCCATTAGGGTCAACAGTCTCCTTGGGAATGGAACAACCTTTGATCTCTACTTCCCAATTGTCGAAGAGTCTCATCTGGCGGAACCAGTCTCTGGACACCAAAATGACATAACCAAAAAAGGGAAAGAGCACATTCTTTTTGTCGATGATGAAGAGAGTTTAGTCACGCTAGGCAAGGAATTATTAATTGAATTAGGCTACAAGGTCAGTTGCACAACAGATAGCACTGAAGCGTTGAAGATGTTTGCAGAGAATCCCGATCATTTCGACCTTGTCATATCAGACCAAACCATGCCAGATCTAACAGGAGTCGATCTGATCAAAAAAATGAAGAAAATAAAACCTGACGTATCCACCATCCTTTGTACCGGTTATAGCAATCAGATTGACGCAGATAAAGCTCATGCATTAGGAATCAGTGCCTTTGTATTAAAACCACTGCGACTGGTCACATTATCCCAGTTGATTCGGCAAGTATTAGATGGATAAACCCTTGTTTCTTCTATGCAAAACGCCCCCCCATCAATTATGATGAATCGATAAAACTCTCAACTTAGGTCACCCCAAAGCACTCTACAGAAATATGGGATACGATCCATACGAGAATCAACCGAGAGGTTAATGATGGATAAAAACAATATTATTTTGATAGGAATGCCCGGGGCTGGAAAAAGTACGGTTGGCGTCATTCTCGCCAAACGTATCGGCTTTCATTTTATCGATACAGATCTCGTCATTCAAACTCAAGAGAAGTCACGCCTGCAACAGATTATCGATACCCAAGGCATAGCAAAGTTTCGAAGGATAGAAGAACAAATGCTCCTTAGCCTCGAACCACAGTTTAGCGTGATTGCAACGGGAGGGTCGGTGGTCTACTGTGAGGAGGGGCTGGAAAAACTTGGGGAAACAGGGATTCTGATTTACATCCAAGTTCCCCTAACAACCTTACAAGAGAGAATTGCCGACATGGGTCAACGCGGTCTTGTTATGGGCAAAGATCAAACTTTTGAGCAACTCTATCAAGAGCGGACACCTCTCTATGAAAAGTTTGCCCAAATAAAAATTTCCGGACAAGAGAACAATGTCGAACTGATTGCAGCTCAAATAGAAGAAGAGCTGAACCTCTATCAGAAATTCTGCTTTCTGAGTCAAGTCGACAATGAAACATAAAATCTACAAGAGACAATCAGACCACTATCGGCATGGCACAATCTTTTTCTAAATCACATAATTTTATCCACAACACTGAAACCATTTCATTGTTATGAAGCCCTGTGTTAAAGCTATTCGAAACAATAAACCTATACTTCAAAAGGAAAATCTGATGACACAAGCAAAACAAGGAGACAATGTCTCTGTTAATTTTGTTGGCAAACTTGCTGATGGGACGATTATCGATAGCACCTCTCTAGAAGAGGAATCATGTGGGAGTGAGTGTGGATGTGGAAGTACAGCTCATGACTCTAGCGATCATGAGTGTTGTCAGGATACAGGTCCATTTGAAGTATCGATTGGATCAAATGAGTTCTATGTCCCAATTGAAGAAGCGTTAATCGGCATGTCCCCAGGCGAAAAGAAAACGGTGACGATCTCTCCCGATGACGCTTTTGGAGACTATAGCTCTGAAAATGTTTTCAATGTCCCGCGCTCAGAATTTCCTGAAGATGAAATCACACCAGAAATCGGCATGGAACTGGAAGTCGATGGCGAAGATGACGAAACCTTCATGGCAACAATTATTAAAATAAGCGACGATGAGATCACTCTTGACACCAATCATCCTCTCGCGGGGGAAGAGCTCATTTACGAATTTGAACTGATGCAAATTCTTTAACAAAGGGAAAAGGTGACGCTGTCATACTTTTCCTCCCAGCATGTCCGAGGAAGAAGCACGAGACAAAAAGGATGCTCATCAAAAAAGTCAGACCTTCCATATCAAAAATAGGTTATAATGGTGGTTTCTGGTTCGAAAATGAAGAGTAATCGTAGTGCAGGAAGGCCCCTATGAGTCCAGATCAACTTGATGATTTATTACAAAAGGGAATAGAGGCTGCTGAAAAAGGCTATATTCATTCTGCTCAGGTCTTCCTCGGTCAGGTTGCGGAACATCGTAAAACCCCTGAAGTTCACAGCTACCTCGCATACTGCTTAGCCAAAGGGCAGGGGCGAATGCACTCAGCAGCAAAAATCTGCCGAGAATCAATTAAACGCGAGCCGAGTAATTCCCTTCACTACCTGATTCTAGGGCGGATCTTGCTTCTGTCCGGTGACAAAGGAAAATCGATCGATGCCTTTCGTCAGGGCCTTCGTACCAGTCCAAACCCCCTCATTATCGAAGAGTTAAAAAAGCTTGGTTTACGTAAACCAGCCGTCTTAAAAAACCTCAAAAGAAATCACCCCATCAATCGAGTTCTAGGAAAAATATTTGGATCTGTAGGCTTCAGGTAGATCAAATCCCCCCCTTATGTCGAGCTAAAAAACGATCGAGTTCATTGGCAAATTTTTGTTTATCTTTGTCGCCATAGGCTCTCGGTCCGCCTGTTTCAACACCATTACTACGCAAATCATCCATAAAATTTCGAACTGACAAGCGCTCTCGAATATTATCCTCACTGAAAAAGACACCTCGTGGGTCCAAAGCATGCCCCCCCTTACTGATGGTTTCTGCGGCGAGAGGGATATCTGCCGTTATCACAAGGTCACCTGCTTCGAGCTGACGGACAATCTCCTGATCGGCAACATCTGCCCCTGCTGAAACTTGAATGGAACGAATCCATTGCGATGCGGGATGGCCCAGAGAACGATTTGCAACCAGAGTTAAAATAATATTCCGTCGTTCTGCAGCCCGATACAAAAGTTCCTTAATCGGCTTAGGACACGCATCAGCATCAATCCAAATTTTCATGTATCACCTCTATATCAATGTATCTGTTTTCATTACTGGGCTTGTTTAGAGTTCAGCAAAGGCTATCATTCTTTGCCTTTTGTCCTAACTGTGCTTAAATACGAACCACTGATCTAACCATAGGAGGAAAATCATGGCAAACCGATATATCATGACCGCGTTTGGCAAAGACCGTTCTGGAATTGTTGCCGATGTGACACGCTTGCTCTACGAAAATGACTGCAACCTTGAAGACACCACAATGTCAATGCTGGCAGATGAATTCACCCTCAATCTACTGTTTTCTAGTCAGGCACCAAAAATTGAAGAACTGCTAAATAAAGAATGTCGTCGTCTCGATCTAGAGAAAGGAATATCGGCTTTCGTCCGACCTCTTCAACCACAACCGGCAAAGAAACATAAAAGCTACAAGACTTGCACTCTCCATATTGAGGGTCTAGATCAGGCTGGAATTGTCTACAAAACAAGTCAATTTTTAGCAGATCATCAGTTAAACATTATTCAACTCGATTCAACACCCTGCGCCTCCCCCCAGAGCGGCGCGACACTTTATAACATGACCATTGATATTCAGGTTCCAGAAAACCTTCCCTTTGATCAACTCGAAGAAAAACTGACAGAAGTCGCAGATGAACTGCATGTTGATGTCACGATGGAACGATAATCAAAGCTCTACGAGAAGGATGGTTCCTAAGCGACCTGCTCAACAGTGCAATTGAAGAGGATAATAGACAAAGGAAGAACAATGAAAATCTTGTTCCTACATGGGCTCGAATCAGGACCTCATGGAAGTAAATACCAAGCCTTAAAAAAAGTCTTCGGGGATGTTCTGGCACCAGATTGCAGTGGTGTTCAAGATGAGAAAGAGCGCTTGCATATTATTCAACAAGAGATAAAAAACAGCGAGGAGCCATTTTTAGTCGTCGGATCAAGCATGGGTGGCTTAATGGCTTTGTTGCTGCAAAAAGAAAATCCGTTGCACATTGCCGGGATGGTCCTCTGTGCGCCAGCGATTCACCGACCGGCAGCAACAGACCTCAACCTGAATGATTTACCGCCAACAATCGTCATTCACGGAACGCAAGACGATATTGTTCCCGTAGAGGCAAGCCAACCATTTGGTGATCGTCTTATCACCGTTGATGATGATCACCGCCTTGCAAACAGCATGGAAGAAATTCTACGCGCTGTATTTGCAATGAAACTTAAATTGCTCCATTTCTCGAAACGCTAAAATCTTGCTATTTGATATTTAATCAGGACAAGACCTTATAGGGAGAGGTCATATAGCTGTGAAATTTGATCGCATCATGGTCCTCCAACAAAGCCCTGATGCGATCACGGTTAACGGGATGAGAAACACGCCGCCCAACCTCACCTTCAGAGCACCACTCAACTTCGGGAGTTTCTTCACTCGGGGTTAATTCACCGGAGGCATAGCTGGCGGTAAAACAACAAATAAGGGCCGCCGGAGAAGATATTTTAGACCAGATAACGGATAATTTTGTGTGGCTTATAGTCACTCCAGTCTCTTCGAGAACCTCACGGCTCAGAGCAAAAACAAGACTCTCGCCTTCCTCAACTCGGCCCTGAGGTAATTCCCACCCCCGAATATGATGTTTGACCAAAAGAATTTGTTTTTGAGAATCTCGAATCAAACAACTCACCACCAAAATATGTTTCGGCTGATCAATCAATTCATCGCTCCATCATGATCTTCAAACTCTAGCTCCTGACTCTTTAACAATTCTTCTGGGTTCTCCTTGGGCAACAGAACCCAGAGACGACCGTCCTGCTTCATTCTTCCTGCGTTTTTGCCAGCCTCATGCCCCATCCCCCAGAAAAAATCGGCGCGAACATTCCCCTTAATCGCACCACCTGTATCTTGAGCAACCATCAATTGTCTCAAAGGCAGCTCAGTTCCGGGAAAAGTTGTCGCAAGAAAAACAGGAGCGCCAAGCGGTATGGTTCTAGGATCAACGGCGAGACTACGCAATTCAGTGAGGGGGACTCCCAATGCACCTAGAGGGGATTTAATATGATCATCTAATACTCGAAAAAAAACATAACTAGGGTTTTCAGCAAGGAGACGCTTACCAGCCTCCGGATTGTTATTCACCCAACGCATAATGTTTTGCATAGACATCTGATCTCGCGTCATCGCCTCACGTTCTAAAAGCAACTTTCCAATGGATCGATACGGATGACCATTTTGATTCGCATAGCCAACCATGTATTGCTCTCCATTTGGAAGGCGAATACGTCCCGACCCTTGGATGTGCAAGAAAAACAATTCGACAGGATCTTCTAACCAGAAAATTTCGTGTCCTTCAAGGGGATTATGACCATTATCTATTTCACCACGTTCAAAGTACGGTACCACTCGGTTACCGACAACTCTGCCTCTCAAGCGGTAGTCACCCAACTCTGGATAGATCTCTTTTAAATCAACTACCAACAAATCTTCGGGTTGTCGATAAAGTGGATAGCGATAAGTCTCAGTCTTTGTCAGACTCCCAGGCAGCTCTGGCCCATAATAACCAGTAATCATGCCATCACTACTTCCATCTTCATTTCGAACCAAATGGGGAACAAAAAAAGTTTCGAAGTAATCACGAGCAGCGGCGTTGGAAGTTAAAGATAGCTCTTCAGCCTCAATACAAACATGACGCCACTTATCGCGTTTTTTAATCGCCTGACAGCTCTGACGAAAAGTCTCAAGAGCTGCTCTGGGATCATCATGAAACCAGCCATCCACATGATCCCATGTGACTGGCACAAGAGGAGTTATTTTTTCAGTAACATCAACCCGCGGTGGCCTCTCCGGTGAAGGCTTACCGATACAGCCTGCAAGAGAAAAAATCAAACAGACGAAGACTATTTTACGATAGATCTTTCTCCTATCGAACAAACTGAAACCTTTCATCTTGCTATACACTCCAAAAATATCCAAAGGTTATAAACCAAGCCCATCCTGTTAAAGCATATCAAAGGGATCGATATCAATATGCATCTTAACCTGACGAGGAAGGTGCTTGATCCCCCCATCAAGATGATTGACCAAACGCCTCAATGAAGGTCTGTCTGTTGATTTTAATAACACCTGATAACGGCTTTTGCCACGTAATCGCGACAAAGGACAAGGGCTAGGGCCAAGAACATCTACTCCAAGGTCAAAACGATTTAAATACTGTGAAAACTCTTTGGATGCGGCATTCACTTGATGTTCATTATTGCCAAAAAAAACCAAATTGACTAAATAACCACAAGGGGGGTAGCCCAACTCTTGCCTAAAAAGGATTTCCTGTTGATAGAAATCCTGATAATCCTGTTTCGACGCACACTCTAAAGCATAATGTTCAGGGTTATAAGTCTGGATAAAAACGTCCCCACCACCGCTTGCTCTTCCAGCTCTACCCGCCACCTGTGTGAAAAGTGAAAAACTTCGCTCTCCAGAACGAAAATCGGGAAAGTTCAATATACTGTCAGCCCCTAACACGCAAACAAGAGAGACGCCGGGGAAATCATGTCCCTTTGCCACCATCTGTGTGCCGACAAGAATATCAATCTTTCTGGCAAGCATTTCATTTGCAATTTTTTGATGAGCCCCTTTATGACTTGTCGTATCACGATCCATTCTCGCGATGACAGCAGAAGGAAATAGCTCTTCTAGTTCCATCTCAAGACGTTCCGTTCCCGCACCCTGTGGTTCAATGTTCAAACCCTGACACTTGTTGCAGCTTTCAGGAACTGCGTCTACGTAATCACAATAGTGGCATCGCAAGTGTCTATTTTGCTGATGATAAGTCAAAGTAATTTCACAGTTTGGGCAATGAAAACTCTCACCACAATCAGCACATAATAAAAAAGGAGCGTAACCACGACGATTCAACAATAACAAAACCTGCTCCCTTTTTTCCAGAGCCTGCTGAATACGTTCAATGAGTCTATTCGCTAAAGCACCAATAACAACTTCTTCTTTTAAATCGACTAATTCCACCTTCGGCAGATCACCCCCATGAACCCGTCTTCCAAGTGTTAAGCGAGTCAATGCTCCCTGTTCACTTCGGTAAAAACTGGCCATTGAAGGGGTCGCACTCCCAAGCACAACCGGACAACCCTGCTGTTGCCCTCGAACCAAGGCTAAATCACGAGCATTATATCGAAAGCCTTCCCCCTGTTTGTAGCTTGAATCATGCTCCTCATCGACGATGATCAATCCAAGTTCAGGTAATGGTGCAAATACAGCGGAACGCGCACCAATCACAATCTGAACTTGATTGCGAATAATTTCTCGCCACGCATCATAACGTTCCCCAGCAGAGAGGCCACTGTGCAAAACTGCAATCTTGATTCCCCTGATTTCAAACCGCGCTCTAAATCTAGCAACCAATTGAGGGGTCAGTGAAATTTCAGGAACAAGGATTAAGGCTTGTCTGTTGCAGCTTAGACATCTTTCAACACAATTGAGATAAACCTCAGTTTTCCCGCTCCCGGTGACTCCATGGAGTAAAAAACCCGCAAAAGAATTACCTTCAATTGAAGGTAATAGTTTATCTACAGCTTCAGATTGTTCCTCGTTGAGAGTCAGTCCTTTGTCTTGGGTGAGTTTCTCTAGCAAGAAAGGATCACGAATCAGTTCTTGCTTACACACTTCGAGAGCACCGACCTCAACCAAACGTTTAAGCGTCCCATAGGGTGATTTAAAATTCGTCCTGAGATCAGACATTCCGGTTGGTCCGTTTTTAACAATGTACTGCAATATTTCAATTTGCAGCTTGCCACGCACCTGAATATCTGGATCCAACGATCGATACAACGCTTCAGTCAGAATTCTTGTCGATGTTTTATCACTACCGAGACCTGCAGGAAGTGCAGAACGGACAACCTGCCCGATGGGATGACAATAATAATCTGCAGCCCAACGTATAAATTTAATCAACTCTGGATTGAGTATTGGTTCCTTATCTGGAAGGTTTTTTATTTTTTTTAAATTGTCAGCCTGACCCTCTCTAATATCTAAAATAAAGCCGGTTGTTGCCCTTCGACCAAAAGGTATCTCGGCCCTCATTCCTACCATAACGTGATCAATTAAGACGTCAGGCACGCGGTATGAAAACAATTGCTTGAGTGGAACACCCACAGCAATATCGGCAATTAACTCTGTCAAATCATATCTCTCTTAAAAAATCGTTCGCCCTTAAAGCACCATATACACAACTACAAAGCTAACTTTTCCTTCACCCGGCCAAAAGCTTCAAGCGCACATTCAACATCATTCTGAGTTAATGCTGCCGACATCTGTGTACGGATCCGCGCCTTTCCTTTAGGGACAACGGGATATGAAAAAGCAACGACATAAACGCCTTCTTTCAACATTGCATCAGCAAATTTACTTGCAACAGTAGCATCATTCAGCATGACAGGAACAATCGGATGCACACCGGGTAAAAGATCGAATCCGTAACGTTCAAGTCCGTCCCTGAAAAGGATTGTATTAGCCGACAATTGATCGCGAAGGACACTTGACTCACTCACCAGATCAATGGCTTTCAATGCTCCAGCCACAGCTGGAGGTGCAACGGTATTCGAAAAAAGATAAGGCCGCGAGCGCTGCCGTAAGAGTTCGACAATTTCCTTGCGTGCACTCGTAAAACCACCGCTGGCTCCCCCAAGAGCTTTCCCTAAAGTCCCAGTAATAATGTCGACCCGGTCCATACATCCACAATGTTCAGGAGTCCCCCGTCCACCAGCGCCGATAAGGCCTGTTGCGTGTGAATCATCAACATGAACCAAAGCATCATACTTTTCTGCTAAATCGCATATTTCATCTATTTTTGCGATGTAACCATCCATGGAAAAAACACCATCTGTTGTTATCAACTTAAATCTCGCACCATTTTGATCTGCGGCTAGCAACTGTTTTTCAAGGTCTGCCATATCACTATTTTTGTAGCGATAACGAGAGGCCCTGCACAAGCGAACCCCATCGATAATACTGGCATGATTCAGTTCATCGGAGATAACGGCATCTGACGTGTCCATTAAGGTTTCAAACAGCCCTCCGTTTGCGTCAAAGCATGATGGATAAAGAATCGTATCCTCAGTTTCCAGAAATCTACTGATTTTTTCTTCAAGTTGCTTATGTAAAGTCTGGGTTCCACAAATAAAACGTACCGAGGCCATTCCAAAACCCCATTCTGCCAAAGCACGACTGGCCGCCTCATTCACCTCGGGATGCTGGGCTAGACCAAGATAGTTATTAGCACACATATTTAATACCCGACCCCCATCAGCAACATTCACATATGCATTTTGTGGCGACACCATCAAACGTTCATGCTTATACAATCCTGCAGAATTAATCCCCAACAATTCACCATCCAAGTGTTCTTTAAATTGACTATACACAGACTTCTCCTTAAAAAAGTTTATGCTCTAACTAACACCTTGCGCTACAAAGCATAGAAGGACCACGACGATATCGTCATGTGCAGCCCACTCCTTATCGCACCATCAGGAAGTCCAATTCAGAATAACCTTACTCGCCTCGCCACTATTCATTGCAGCAAAACCCGATTCAAATTCTCTAAAGTCAAAACGATGGGTAATCACCGGCGCTATGTCCAACCCCGACTCAATCATCACTGACATCTTGTACCAAGTTTCGTACATTTCCCGACCGTAAATTCCTTTAAGAGTCAGCATATTGAAAATAACTACATTCCAGTCAATAGCGACATTATCGCCTGGGATTCCCAGTATGGCGACCTTACCCCCATGACACATATTGGCCAACAAATCCTTAAATGCCTGCGGATTCCCGGACATCTCTAACCCCACATCAAACCCTTCCGACATCCCTAACCGTTGCTGTACCTCCGAGATGCTATCCACTCCAACATCAACCGTACATGTTGCACCAAGAATCTTAGCTAATTCTAAGCGTTTAGGGTTTATGTCTGTCACCACAATATGTCGGGCTCCGGCATGACGACAGACTGCTGCAGCCATAACACCGATAGGACCTGCTCCAGTAATCAGGACATCCTCTCCAAGAAGGTCATATTGCAGGGCAGTATGCACAGCATTGCCAAAGGGATCAAAAAGGGCTGCGACATCAAGATCAATATCGGGCCGATGCTCCCAGACGTTTGACATAGGAAGAGCAAGGTATTCAGCAAAGGCTCCAGAGCGATTCACACCGACACCACTGGTATGCGCACAAAGGTGGCGGCGACCTGCCATACAGTTGCGACAACGTCCGCAAACGACATGCCCTTCACCTGAAACAATTTGCCCTGGCCTAAAATCGATGACATTTGACCCAACTTCAACAATTTCACCAACAAATTCATGCCCAACAATCATTGGCACAGGAATCGTTTTTTGCGCCCATGAGTCCCAATTATAGATATGCATATCGGTCCCGCAAATAGCGGTACGCTTAACTCTAATAAGGACGTCATTGATACCAATTTCGGGTTCTGGCATCTCCTCGAGATGGAGGCCAGGAGCAGATTCCTTTTTCACCAAAGCTTTCATTCCCTATTTCCTTTCCTCAACAAAAACAGAGCGTTGCCCATCAAAAACCTTAACAAAATAATATCAATATTCACCAGTATAACGACTCCACATAGAATTTGATATAATCAACTATAAACTCATTCTCAACAATCCACGGGAGCCTTCCATGCTCAGAGATTCTGAAATTACTCAACAAGCAAAGGTGAAATCTATTGGCCTTATTGCCGATCAACTCGGCATCAGTAAGAAGTTCATTATCCCCTATGGACGAGAGATGGCAAAGATACATATTGATGCTTTGAAGCAGCCTAAAAACAATCAAGGTCGCCTTATTCTCGTTTCTGCAATCACTCCTACAGCTAGCGGCGAAGGAAAAACCACGACAACAATTGGACTCGGTCAAGCTATGGCCAAATTGGGCGAATCTGTCTGTCTCGCTTTGAGAGAACCGTCGCTAGGCCCATGCTTGGGAATGAAAGGAGGTGCGACCGGAGGAGGTTACAGTCAGATCGTCCCAGCTGACCGGATCAATCTTCACTTTACCGGCGATTTCCACGCAATCACCAGTGCCAACAATCTCCTCTCAGCTGCCATAGACAACCATATCTACCAAGGAAACGAACTCAATATTGACCCTCGTCGAATCCTCTGGCGTAGGGTCATTGATATGAATGACCGCAGCTTGAGACAAATAGTTCTTGGTTTGGGTGGCAAACAACAAGGTGTTCCCCGTGAAGGGGGCTTCGATATCAGTGCCGCATCCGAAGTGATGGCAATCCTTTGTCTGGCATCAAACCAGGACGATTTTTGCCAACGCCTTGAAAATGCCTTGGTTGCCTTTACCTACAGCGGCGAACCTGTTTTTGCGCAACAACTACAAGTGACTGGGGCCATGTTGGCCCTGCTGCGTGATGCAATTCACCCCAACTTAGTTCAAAGTCTTGAGGGGGTGCCAGCATTGATTCATGGTGGCCCTTTTGCAAATATCGCCCACGGATGCAATAGCCTACTAGCCACAAGAATGGCTCAACATCACGCCGACTGGGCTATCACAGAAGCTGGTTTTGGATTTGACCTAGGAGCGGAAAAGTTCTTCGACATCAAGTGTCGCATCGGCGATTTGGACCCACAAGTCGTTGTCTTAGTCACAACAACCAGGGCTTTAAAATTACACGGAGGAAAAACAAAAGAACAACTCAAAGACAAGGACCTGTCATCACTGGCTAAAGGATTGTCCAACCTCGATAAACATATTGAAAATGTCCGTAAGTTCAATAAGCAACCTGTTGTCGCGTTGAACCGCTTTGACGGTAACTACAGTGAAGAGTTCGAGTTGATCAAAGCGCGATGCCATGAATTGAATGTTCCCTTCGCCCTTTGTGACCATTACGCCAAAGGGGGAGAAGGTGCCATTGAGTTGGCCAAGCAGATCTTAAGAATTGCCCCCAAGAGTCAACCTTTTCAGCCTCTTTATCCCCTCGACCTATCGGTCGAGGAAAAAGTCCGGATTATCTGTCGGGAGATCTATGGTGCCGACGATGTTGCCTTTACCAAACAAGCAGCGAAAGATCTTCGCCAGGTGCAGAAACTCGGCCTCGATCAACTCCCTGTTTGTATCGCCAAAGCCCCCGGTTCTTTGTCTGACGATCCAAAGCTTCTTGGACGACCACGTCATTTTAATATCACCGTCAACGGGGTTCAGATTAATTCAGGGGCTGGCTTCCTAATCGTTCTCACCGGGGCAATTCTGCGTATGCCAGGGCTCCCAAAACATCCCGCGGCAGAACGCTGGAAATTGGAAAAAGATGGATCAATCAGTGGTATGAGCTAAGGAAAGCAACTAAGCCACACACTGAGAGGCATCACCCTTGAAAACCAAGAAATTCCATCAAGGAATTCAACTCTATCATTAACGCTCCGAAATCGGCCCCTGACAAACTTTGGGCTCCATCACACAGTGCCTTGGCGGGATTTGGATGAACTTCCATCATCACCCCGTGAGCACCAGCGACCAATGCTGCCTTAGTCATAACCGGAACAAGCATCCGCTTTCCTGTTGCATGACTTGGATCAACAACGATCGGCAAATGGCTCATCTCTCGAATGAGCGGGACAACAGAGAGGTCCAGTGTATTCCGCGTAGCTTTTTCAAAAGTACGGATGCCACGTTCACAAAGAACAACATCGCGATTTCCTTCTGCTAGAATATACTCAGCCGCAGCTAAAAATTCTTCGATCGTTGCGCTCATCCCACGCTTGAGCAATACGGGATGTTTTATCTTGCCGACCTCTTTGAGCAAATCGAAATTTTGCATATTGCGCGCGCCAATCTGCAACATGTCCGCATGCTGGCAAATATCATCCAGTTGCTCGATACGCATCACCTCAGTGACAACGGGCAAATCATACTCCTTGCCAGCCTGCTGTAAATATTTCAAACCCTCAATCCCGAGCCCCTGAAAGGAGTGTGGCCCCGTACGCGGCTTGAACGCCCCACCACGCAGCATCTGACCTCCACCAGCCTTAACTTCTTTGGCTGCCGCCAGCATCTGCTCTTCTGTCTCTATCGAACATGGGCCAGCAATGATCACGGGTTTTTCATTATCGCCGAACTTGACTCCGGAAATGTCAACAATTGTTGCTTCAGGGTGAAAATCGCGTGAAGCTATTTTGTAAGGCTTGCTCACATGGATCGTTTCCCGAACTCCCGGTAACGTGCGAATCGTTGAGTCATCAACGTAGCCCTGATTTCCAAGAACACCGATCGCCGTCCTTAAACTTCCAGGAATTGGTTCGGCCGTCAGTCCCATCGCCTTAACGGCAGCAATGACCTGGTCCATCTGTTCCGATGTGGCATGATGGTGCATTACAATCAGCATAGAATCTCCCTCAATAAAAGCATTGTATATTCGTTTGAAAATAAAAACGTCTGAGGCTCAACCTACTTCAAGCAGAATGCCCACAGCGTTGTAAATAAACAGCAATCCGTTCAAGTGCCATCACAATTTCATCTAGCGGACGCGTATAAGAAAAGCGTAAAAAGCCCTCGGATCCTTCACCAAAATCAATTCCAGGTGTTACAGCGACACCTGTTTTTTCGAGAATACCAAGGGCCAGTCTTTGTGAATTGGAATCAATATGACGTGCGTCAGCGAGAACATAAAAAGCCCCCTGAGGTTCAAAATGGACACCAAAACCGAGAGCACGCAATCGGGCAACTAGTTCTTGACGACGTTTATCGTACGTCTGCCTCATACTTGAGACATCATCATTGCATTGTTGTAAAGCGGCAATGCCACCACGTTGAACAAAATGGTTAGCACAAATCAAAAAGTTCTGATGGAGAGTCTGTAAAGTACGCACACAAGATAATGGTGAGATCAGATACCCTAAGCGCCAACCTGTCATAGCATAAGCTTTTGAAAAACCACCAAGGACAAAGGCATCTTGAGTAAATTCCAGAATACAGCGCTCATCCCCCTGATAGGTCAAGCCATGATAGATCTCATCAGATATAATTGGAATTGGCAGCCGAGCCAGCGCAGCCATATCCTCACCCGAAATGATTGAACCGGCAGGGTTTGACGGAGAATTAATCAACAGCCCACGGGTTTTCTCTGTTATTAAAGCCTGTACCTGCTCGGGTTTTGGCTGGAAACCGTCTTTTGCATCGGTCCGCAACAGAACCGGGTCACCGCCAGAAAACTTAACAAAACCCGGATAGCACGCATAACCAGGGTCCGTCAGAATCAACTCATCTCCCTGATCGAGAATTGTCGAAAAAAGAAGCAACATCAACGGGCTTGTTCCTGAAGACACAATGACCTGCTCCGGGACAATCTCAACTCCATAATAGTCACGATAATGGCGACATATTTCCTGCCGTAACTCTAACAGTCCCAGAGAATGAGTATAGGAGGTTGCCCCCTCATCCAACGCTTTCGCTGTTGCGGCTAAAATCGCTGCGGGTGTATCAAAATCGGGCTCGCCGAGGCAGAGGTAAATAACATCCTGCCCTTCTGCTTCTAGCTCTTTGGCCCGCTCCATAAGTTCCATGGCTAAAAAGGGCTTAACTTGTCCTGCCCGGCTTGAAATCGGTATCTGCATATATTTTTCTCTCCGTCTGGTCATTCTCTGTTCAGACTAATCCTCGTCTTACTTGATTGCAACCATTTTGCCTGCCATTTCAACGGAGATTTCATTGCAATGAGTCTAAACTGTGGGTAAAATCGCTCGGATGAAAACAATACAACTCATATTGCCGATGCTACTTCTTAGTTTTTTGCTCCTCTGTTCCGTCGTGGCCGCCGATGACGCCCCACAAGGCGATCCAGTTCTCGACCTGATCAATGTGCTGGGTTGCAAAGGTTGCCATACTATCAACAAAGAAGGGGGCTCCATAGCAAACGACCTCACCCAGATTGGAAGTCGCCTGACAGCTGACCAGATCAAGAAAAAACTCGCAACTGGGGTAACAAAGCACCCCAATATTTTCATGCCCGATTACTCGTCACTCTCAACAAGTGACCTAAAGCGCATCAGCGCATATCTCTATAACCTCCAGTAAAGAGAAATAATAAAAACTATGTCCCAACGAATGACTTTAATTACGTCTCCGGCATTTATTCCCGAGGCGCGGCTTAAAAGTGCTGGCAGTTTTGCAGCCCTTTTCGGCAACGACAACCCCCTGTCACTCGAAATTGGCTGTGGTATTGGTGACTTTGTTGTTCAAATTGCATCACGTCATCCAGATCGAAATTATATCGCCATTGATATCTTCAACCAGGGTTGCCGCCAAACTTGCAGTAGAATCGACAGATCTGGACTGACAAATATTCTAATGATGCGCATAGAAGCACGCTATCTGATGCATACATACTTGAAGGCAGAGAGCCTCCAAGCAATCTATGTCAACTGTCCTGATCCATGGCCTAAAAAACGTCAGCGCAAACGCAGATTGCTGAATCACGATTTTCTCAATTTGGCTCTTTATTGCTTACAAGACAATGGAGAGTTGAACTTCTGTACCGATTTCATCGATTATGGCGAATCGGCCGCAGAACTACTCTATCAAGATACACGATTCGAAAATTCTGTCTCTACCCCATATACTCACGATCTTAGCGATTACCCAATCTCAAAATACATGCAGAGATTCCTTGATCTAGGGCAATCGATCTTTCTCTGTCGGTATCGCAAAAAATCGGGCCTCGCCATCGACCCTCCAAGCCTAAGCAAAGGATTCAGGTTACGCTGGCCAGAGGAGAAACATTGAACTGGTTAACCGAAAATCTCCCCGGCACAGGAGGAATTTACAAACAGAGTCCTGAAGACTTTCAAGTTGAAGAGATCCCCCTATACCCCTGCTCTGGAAAAGGAGAACATCTCTATCTATGGATAGAAAAATCGGGAATAACCACACACGATTTATTAGCTCAAATAACTCGAGGATTAAAGTTAAAAGAACGGGATCTTGGTTACGCCGGGCTCAAAGATTCGCGGGCACTGACCAAACAAATGATATCTATCCCTCTGAATAAATCAGGGCAGTTGGAAAAACTGAAACTTATTGATGCAAAAATACTTAAGACTGATCATCATAGTAATAAGCTGCGTCTCGGACACTTAGCTGGCAACCGTTTCACCATAACGATTCGTCAAACACATGAGGATGCGTCAGTCCGCGCAACGAAAATCCTAGAAAAACTCCAAAAAAGTGGTGTGCCCAATTTTTTTGGTGAACAACGCTATGGGGCGTTAGGAAACTCTGCGCTGCTAGGTCGACTCCTTATCAAAAAAGATTTCAGCCAATTCAGCAAGGAGTTCCTTGGCAACCCAGAGCTCATCCGTAACTCTGACTGGAAAGAATCTGCTGAACACTATCGGTGCGGAAACATTCAGTTAGCCCTTGAGAGTCTACCCAAGAGAATGCACGATGAACGTCACCTATTGCGTTATCTCCTCGAAGGGAAATCACACCGCGAAGCCGTTTTATCTCTACCACGAAACCTTTTAAGACTATTTCTTTCAGCAACTCAATCTTATTTTTTTGATCAACTTCTTACGCAACGGCTATCAACAATAGACCAACTTATTGATGGTGATATAGCCGTCAAGCATCTTAACGGAGCATGTTTCAGAGTTGAAGACCTCGCCACCGAGCAGTTCCGTGTTGACAATCTGGAAATCAGTCCATCCGCACCATTGTACGGCAGTAAAGTCATGATCGCGGAAGGGGTAACGGGGCAGAGAGAAATGGATCTACTTAAAGAATCTGGACTGACCCTTGATAATTGGAAACTCACACGCGGTCTAACTATGCCGGGAGAACGTCGCCCCTTACGAGTTCCCCTTGCAGGAGCTGAGATAATTTCCCAGGAAAAGCAATTAATCACCCTGACTTTCGCACTGCCAAAAGGCAGCTACGCAACCAGCATCTTGAGAGAATTAATCAAGTAATTTCCCTCTCAAACTTAAGCACACCACCATCATTTCCTCTAAAAAATAGAAAAACGTTCCATTACTTAAAAAATGAAAGTCCACAAAAGCAGCAATAACTTTCGTCGCATTGACAACAATAGAACGGCATTCTATAATTAAAAAACTCAGCACAAACGACTCGATACTGCTTGACAGGGGGGGTTCTCACAGATAGAATCGCTCCCCATTATATATAAAAAAAAAACAAGAAGGGTATATAGAAGCCATGGTCAAAAAAGACAAATCAGAATATATCATTCAGGCAGTCTCTCATGCCCTCGATCTATTGGAGCAATTCCATGATGATGTCGATGAACTTGGTGTGACCGAACTAAGCAAACGACTCAAGCTGCATAAAAACAATGTTTTCCGGTTGCTCGCAACACTTGAGTCCCGAGGATATATCGAACAAAACAAAGCAACTGAGAATTATCGACTGGGCCTGAAAGCCTTAGAACTTGGACAGACATTTATTAAACAAATGGGGCTATTACGACAGGCAAAGCCAATACTTGAGCAAATCGTTGAAGAGAGTAATGAAACAGCGTACGTGGCAATCTACAAAGAAAACCACATCGTTTATCTCGATGTTGTAGAAACGAACCTCACCGTTCGAGTTGTTTCACGCGTAGGGTCAAGACTCCCAGCTTATTGTACCGCTTCAGGCAAAGTTCACATGGCTCATATGACCGAAGAAGAACTGGAAGCGCTCCTAAGCGACGTAAAGCTCATTGGACACACACCAACCACTCTCGATACGCCTGAAAAAGTAAATGCTGAAATGATTAAGGTTCGCGAACAAGGCTACGCCTTTGACGATGAAGAACTTGATCTCGGTGTCCGCTGCATTGCCGCACCAATCCGCGACTATACCCGCCGTATCGTTGGTGCTATCAGTATTTCCGGACCGACCATGCGTGTCAGCAATGCACGAACAGAAAGTGAATTGGTCCCTCTGGTTTTAAAAGCTTCAGCTGAGCTATCAACCCGCCTCGGCTATCCGAAATAACAGTTATTCTCAATAACAAAAAAGGCTCCTCTCTGAGGGGCCTTTTTTGTTTCAATAAGGAGTTTAACAGGTGCGTTGGTTTGAACAAGAGATTGAATTAGCAAACAGAGAAGGGGTTTCACACCCAGACAATCTCCCTTTTTTTCTCTCCCCAAAAAAACCAAACGGAGAAGCAGTCCTACTGGTTCACGGCTTTAGCTCCAGTCCCAGAGAGATGCTCCCCCTCGGACAGATTCTTCAGCAACACAATTATACAGCTTACGGTGTCCGGCTCCCCGGTCACGGAACAACCCCACAAGACCTTGCGAACCGTAAAGCAGAAGAATGGTTAACAACTGTTGATCATGGCTACCAGATTCTCAGGGATATGAACCTTAAAGTCAGCGTTGCAGGATTAAGCACTGGGGCCGTCCTGTCACTCCACATGGCCCTTCGACATCACCCTAACAAGATGATCCTCTTGTCACCCTTTCTAAAATTGCAACACTTCCTCGCACCATTTGCCGGCATCCTTCATTATCTCATCCCTTATCAGGTCAAAGAACTTCACGAAGAGGAGCTCCCCTTTTACTATCAAAAGCGCCCTTTAAAAGGGATTTCTCAGATCAATCGACTTCTTAAGCAATTAGAAGGAAAGTTCAGCTCGATCACAACACCGACTCTTATCTTGACCTCAACAGGAGATGCAACAATAGCTCAAGGAACTGCGGAAAAAATTAACCAAAAGCTAGGCAGCCAGGAAAAACCGTTTCATTGTTATGGCGACGAAGTTCCCCACGTATTAACCACTTCTGAGAACCCTCAACAGCAAGATGTCCTGCAGCGCTGTGCCAGTTTCCTGAACACTCCCACATCCATAGAAAATGAATAAACTTTACTTTTAGTCGCTTTGGGAGCATAATTATAAACAGATACAATCAATGAGAGGGGGAACTCATGATAAATCGATCGATTGTCATTCTGTTTACATTACTTATTTTTTCAACAACACCCATCATAGGTCTTGCTCAACAAGACACAGGTCATCCGGCTATTATCGCTGCAGAGCAGTTTGTCGAGACACTCGATAAGCTGGATTTTGCCACTGCCTGGAACCAAACCGGCATTGTCAATCAAAGCTACATCGATCATCCTGAATGGTATAAAAAGCTTCTGGCAGTACGGCCACACCTAGGGCATGTCCTCAAGCGCTCGATCAAGAAACTCAGTCAATATGATAGTTGGGTCGGACTTCCTGATGGGGAGTATTTGCGAGTCAGTTTCATAACAACATTCCTCAACAAGGTTGATAGCCTTGAAACTGTTGTCCTAGTGGAAGAGCAAGGGGAATGGTACGTCAGTTCATATCACCTACGTTAAAACATCAGCTTCGTTAGCCTTCGGCAACAACAATTTGTTGCCACAATCGCTCGACCTGCTTCACCATATCTGACGCTGTCCCTGAGTTATCAAGGACAAAATCGGCCCGGGCTATTTTTTTTTGCTGCTGCATCTGAGCCGCCATCCGCTGCTGTGCAGCAGTTTTGCTCAAATGGTCCCGCGCCATCAAACGTTCTTGCTGCGCTACGGGATCAATTTTCACCATCAAAACTTTGTCTACACGGCTTTCTGCTCCAACTTCAAACAACAACGGCGCCTCATAGACTATCAGCGGAATGTCTTTTCTCTTCCTTAGTTCTTGAAGCTTCTCTGTTGATTTCTTAGCTATTTCAGGATGAACAATCCGATCCAACATGGCCCGCACTTTGACATCGGCAAAAACCATTTGCCCCACCCGCTCACGATCAAGCTGACCATCATCCTGGAGGATTTCAGATCCAAACACCCCAACCATTTTTTTAAGTGCAGATGACCCTGAATCAACAACCTCGCGTGCCACTTGATCGGCATCAACGACAACAGCGCCCCGCCGTTCCAACTCCTTTGCAACTGAGCTTTTACCCGAAGCGATATTCCCTGTAATTCCAAGAACCAAAGTGTGCCCTTTCATAGTGAGACTTCCTCTTGACTTTATCAAACAATAAGCGATGATCGTAGCATCTATGAATATTTCAGAATACAACTTTAAGCGCTGTAAATTGTGTGGCGAGATGCGTGCATCTCCCCGCTATCAGCTCCCCAATACCATCATATATTCGTGCCAGGATTGCACCTTCCATTTCATCAACAATTTCGATGAGATAAGCGAGGCAGCAGAGGGCTCAGGACAGCTCAATCAGAAGTCAATCGACTACATAGAATCGCGGATTGATGAAGGCACTCACCTTCATCCGTTACGAATCAAGTTTGCCCAGAGCTACACAAACTTCTCTGATGGCAAAGCACTCGACATCGGAGCGGGTTTAGGACATTTTCAACAACAACTCAATGCCCATGGCGTCGAAGTCCACGGAATTGAACCCAGCACGATTCGAAGGAAATACGCAGAAGAAAAAATGGCAATTCAGCTTCGAAGTGAATTGGTCGACGATCAATATTGGCAAATAAAATATCGCCACTACTTTGATTTGATCACTTTGTGGGACGTCATTGAACATGTCAATTTTCCACGAGAAACCTTGGAATCGGCGATAAACCTCCTCAAACCAGGTGGATTATTATGCCTAGAGACACCGTCACGTGAAACTTTATCCTACAAGATAAGTCAAAGCGTTTATCGTTTCAGTGCCGGAAAGATGAGTCTGTTTTTACCTAGCTTTTATTCAACAGCCCCTTTCGGTCACAAACAAATTTTCACTTCTTCTCAACTGATTCAACTCCTTCAAAAAATGGGAATGAGTATCATCTTCCTAGGAAAATCTTATATCAATCCACGCAAAGGAAATAAAATCATCATCGCTGCAACAAAAAAGGAGCACTAGCTTTCTAAAACCCGACCGACCGCCTTTCGCCAACCATCCAACAATGCTTCGCGCTGACTCTC
>JADGDX010000002.1:57237-143489 GCA_016744675.1 Desulfuromusa sp.
ACCCAATTGCACTCCCGCTAGATAGGCTGCACCTAAGGCCGTTGTTTCCGTTATCTTTGGCCGTTCGACAGACACCCCAAGGAGATCAGATAAGAACTGCAAAAACCAGTTATTGGACGCCATACCGCCATCAACACGCAGAGTCTTAGAGGCACTGTCACTCTCTGCGTGCATCGCAGACATTAAATCGTGGGTTTGATAACCAATAGACTCAAGTGTCGCCCTAACAATTTCAGCAATTCCGGTATCTCGTGTTAATCCAAAAATAGCTCCCCGTGCATGAGGGTCCCAATGTGGGGCACCCAGACCAGTAAAAGCCGGCACCATATAAACACCCCGGTTAGAGTCAAGTGAGCCCGCCAATCCCTCCACTTGTGCCGCAGTATCCACAAGTTTCAAACCATCGCGGAGCCATTGAATCGCTGCACCAGCAACAAAGATCGACCCTTCAATAGCATAAAAAGTCTCGCCCTTGATACGATAGGCAATTGTCGTCAGGAGACGATTTGTCAGTTGATGTGCCTGCTGACCTGTGTTTAGCAAAACAAAACATCCGGTTCCGTAGGTACTTTTTATCATCCCCGGCTCCAGACAAGCCTGACCGATTGCCGCAGCTTGTTGATCACCTGCGACACCGCCAATTGGCAAACATCGCCCAAACAAGCTCTTCTGTGTCACCCCATAGTCAGCGGCACAATCACGGACATCGGGCAGAACAGCTTCAGGGATATCAAAAAGGCTCAGTAAATCACGATCCCACTGTCCCGTATGAATATTGAAAAGCATCGTTCGCGATGCATTGGTTGCGTCGGTCGCATGAACAGTCCCACCCGTTAAACGCCAAAGTAAAAATGTATCAATCGTTCCAAAAGCGAGCTGTCCCGCCTCAGCTTTCGCCCTGGCACCATCAACATGATCGAGTATCCAGCGAAGCTTTGTTGCTGAAAAATAAGGATCCAGCAATAAACCCGTTCGATCACTCACCAATTGTTCATGACCATCTTTTTTTAGATGGTCACAAAAGTCAGCCGTTCGGCGGTCCTGCCAAACAATGGCATGATACACAGGAATACCGGTCTTCCGATCCCAGACAATCGTCGTTTCACGCTGATTCGTGATACCGATTCCAACAACATCAAGACCTTTTGCACCGCTCTGCCCGAGAGCTGTACGGCAGACCTCAACAACAGATATCCAGATTTCTTCAGGGTCATGTTCAACCCAACCATCACGGGGATAGTGTTGTTTAAATTCCTGCTGTGCCATAGCGACACAAGATCCCCCAGCAGAAAAAATCATCGCCCTTGAACTGGTTGTCCCTTGATCAATTGCAAGAATATGTTGTTCACCCATAACTCGCTCCTTCCAACAGATTATTTTCTACTTTGATCTTAAAAAGATGAATCGACCAAAACACATTGATCAATTTATTGTATAGTAAGTTTAGAGAACATATTGATCAACCTCTTCAAGGATATCACTTATGGGACGGACTCAGAACATTGCTCAACTTCAAAGTCACCAAATATTTGACTTGCTCATTATCGGTGGTGGAGCAACGGGATGCGGAATCGCACTCGATGCGGCAGCACGCGGCTTAAATGTGGCCCTCATAGAAAAAAACGACTTTTCGGAAGGAACCAGTAGTCGCAGTACCAAACTTGTTCACGGTGGGGTTCGCTACCTAGAGATGGCGGTCAAGAAACTTGATCGGGTGCAATATAATTTGGTCAAAGATGGTTTGCACGAACGAGGCTTACTGCTAAAAAATGCACGTCACCTTTCCAATCGGCTTGCCTTGGTGACACCACTTTATAAATGGTACGAAGTTCCTTATGTTTTCGCCGGCCTCAAGTTTTACGATATCCTCTCTGGCAAGCAAAATATTGGGCATAGCCGCTTGCTCAGCCGGAAAGAAGCATTAAAGCGCTTTCCTGGACTTAAAGAAAAAGGACTTAAAGCCGGTGTTCTCTATTATGATGGACAGTTCCATGATGCCCGGATGGCTCTTGCTCTGGCGCTCACTGCGCAAAAAAACGGTGCGACAATCTGTAACCATATCACTGCAACAGACCTCCTCAAGCACGAGGGGAAAATTTCAGGTGCTCGTTTGATGGATAGTCTCACTCAGGAAAGCTGGGACATAAAAGCCCACGGTGTCATTAATGCAACGGGTCCCTTTGTCGACTCAGTTCGACAAATGGATGATGACAACGTGGCAGAAATACTCACAGCCAGCACGGGCATCCACATTATTCTCGATAAACGATTTGCTCCACCCGACACTGGGCTGATGATCCCCGAAACGGAGGATGGTCGCGTGCTTTTCGTTTTGCCATGGGAAGGTCACGCTCTGGTTGGGACAACCGATGAGCCAGCAGAGATTTGCGATCACCCCAAACCACTGGATGAAGAAATTGACTACCTGTTGCGCCATGTCACTCGCTACTTCAATCTAAAGGTCGACAAAAGTGACGTTAAATCAGTTTGGTCTGGCCTGAGGCCATTAGTCTCCGATCCCGAAGCAACTGACACCGCCAAGCTTGCACGAGATCACGTTATCGTCGACAGCCCATCCGGCCTCTTGACCATTGCCGGAGGAAAATGGACAACATACCGCAAAATGGCCCTCGATACAGTTGAGCACGCCATGAAGATCTTCAATCTCACTCCACCTCGTCCACACTGCCAGACGGAACGCCTCTCTATTATTGGCAGTACCGAATATCAGGAAGATGGCGGCCAGCAGTTGGCTGACAAGTACGGATTGGCTCCAGACATTTGTGCCTATCTCAATCGAACCTACGGTGATCAGGCTGAAACCGTCGCTGCGCTCGCTGCAGAAGGGTATGCGACACGACTAACCGCAGGACACCCGGTCATCGAAGCCGAAGTTCTTTTCGCCGCCAGATTTGAACTCGCGGAAAGGGCCATAGATGTATTGGCCAGACGAACCCCACTCGCCCTACTTGACTTAGATGCATCAAAAAAAGCCTCGAGTAGAATTATCGAGCTTATGGCTGAAGAATTACAATGGGACGAGGAACGCTGCCAAGAGGAAAAAGTATGGACTGAACAACGACTGAACGTTGCCATATAAAAATGGGTCACCCATCAGAAGACGTGTGACCCATCGTTTACAATTATAGAAACCGCCCTGTTTAGAAGGGGATCTCATCGTCAGGATTAAATACCGGCTCGTTCACACTGCCACCGGCTTGGCTGTTGTTCTCATTCTGCATATTCTGATTTTGACTCTGCCCACCTTGCTGATAACCTTGACCACCCTGATTCTGGTTTTGACCACCGCCGTACCCACCAGACTGTTGCTGGCCGCCACCATAACCGCCGCCTTGTTGACTATCATCACGACTGCCCAGCATCTGCATTTGATCAGCAACAATTTCTGTGATGTAGCGCTTATTTCCATCACGGTCATCATATGAACGAGTCTGAATTTTTCCTTCGATATAAACCTGCTTCCCCTTATGGAGAAATTTACCGCAAATTTCTGCCAATTGCCGCCACGCAACAACATTATGCCATTCCGTTTTTTCCTGACGGTTTCCTTCTCGGTCTTTATAGCGCTCAGTTGTCGCCATTGAGAATGTCGTAACCGCAGCACCTGATGGCGTATAGCGTAACTCAGGATCTTTCCCAAGATTTCCTACCAAAATAACCTTATTAACAGACATAAATGCCTCCCTTTTTTTTATGAAAAATCAAAAATTGCAGTCATTGAACAAAGAGTAAACATCTGCATAAAATGCGCCCTCAAAAGAGAGTCGAATCGCAAAGATGTTTTATTGAAATCAAGACGAATATACTACACGATTAAACAAAACACCGAAACAGCTATCGAAGTGATTACAAATAAAATAATAAATATCACCGACACGGTAAAGAAACAACAGGATTGAATATCCTGTGACGGATGGGGTTAAAACGCCTCCACAATTCCTCTGATTAAGACAAAAAAAAGTACAAGCTCTACTAGCGCCAATAGATCGATCCCCATTAAATCATTAAATTTGTGATTATTGAAGCACAAGATTAAATTAATAAACGGCAACCAACAGAGGTATCACCTTTTAACATGACCGCTATTTCTTGTAATTATTTGACGAACTCACCCATAAATCAGTATTATGCTCGTTTATAATTTCATTGGAGGGACTGTTGTGCTCCGCACATTTACTTTTCATCTATTTTTTTATCCATGGACGTTGATTGCTTCTGTTATAACTCTTCTGCTATCACTATCAGGACAGAATAGAGCCCATTACTTTGTCCGTTTCTGGGGTCGGAGCTGCCTTTTTTTTGCCGGACTCAAAGTCCAAGTCTTCGGGCTTGATAATATCCCCAAAGATACCCCTGCCATCTATGTCTCTAATCACCAGAGCAATTTTGATATCCCAATTATCTATACCGGGCTCCCCATTCAGTTCCGCTGGATGGCAAAACAGGAACTGTTTCGTGTCCCTTTTTTTGGTCAGGCGATGAAACGTTGCGGAATGATACCCATTGATCGTTCCAATCGGCGCAAAACAATGCGCAGCATTCTTGCTGCGGCACAGCGCATTAAAAACGGGGTCTCTGTCGTTATTTTCCCAGAAGGAACACGCACTCCGGATGGTCAATTACAAAAGTTTAAAAAAGGGGCTCTGCTCATTGCAGCGAAAGCTCAGGTTCCTGTCATTCCGGTTGCTATCCATGGAAGCTATCATGTCCTGCCGAAGGATCGATGGTCAGTTCGTGGAGGCCCGCTAAAGCTCGAGTTTCTCCCTCCTATCCCCACAGAAGGGCTTAAAAACAGTGACATTGACGCACTGACAGATCAAATTCATGACCAGATAGCCCTTCGCCTGCAAGGAGCAACAACAGATGTCTGATAATCTCACCGAAAAACTCCATCTGCTTCCCTTTGGTGGTCTAGGTGAAATTGGGATGAATATGATGGGGATCGAATATGACGGAAAAATTCTGTTGATCGATTGTGGCTTAATGTTCCCCGAAGCCTATATGTTTGGTATTGATCTGGTTCTTCCTGATGTCAGTACACTGGAAGAACGCACTCAAGATATTGTCGGACTAGTCCTAACGCACGGACATGAAGACCATATCGGAGCCATTCCATTTCTCTGGGAACAACTTGGTGAGCCCGTCATCTACGGAACCCGTCTGACACTTGGCCTATTGCACAACAAACTAAAAGAATTTGAGTTGGATCATCGAATTGAATTGGTGCAGATTCAACCACGCGAGGTCTTTGACTTACCCCCTTTTAAAGTCGAGCCATATCGGGCCGCTCACTCTATTGTTGACGGTGTTGGTCTTGCCATCGGCACTCCTGTGGGGACAATCATCCATACTGGGGATTTCAAAATCGACCCAACCCCGGTGGATGGTGAAAATACCGATCTTGCGCGGTTAGCAGAGCTAGGGGAGCAAGGGGTTCTCCTCTTACTCGCCGATTCAACCAACGTTGAAAACACTGGCTACACCCTCTCAGAGAGAACTGTTGGGAAAGCCCTAGAAGATTTGATCCCACAATGCCAACAACGAGTTATTGTCGCCACCTTCTCATCAAACATCCACCGCATCCAACAAATTGCTGATGCGGCAAAGCTCTGCGACCGCAAGCTGGTCATTAACGGTCGCAGCATGGTCAGCAACATTGATATTGCCCGACAATTAGGCTATCTGGATATTGCGGAGGATCAGTTTATCACTCTACGAAATATGCGCGACTTCCCCCCTGAGCAGGTTCTGATTATTACGACAGGCAGCCAAGGTGAGCCTCTCAGTGCCCTGATGAGAATTGCCCTGGGTGACCATAAGAAAATTGAATTATCTCCAGGTGACACAGTCATCCTCTCGTCAAAGTTTATCCCCGGAAACGAAAAGGCCATTAGTGACCTGATCAACAATCTGTATCGACGCGGTGCTGAAGTCTTTTACGAAAAAACCAGCGAAATCCATGTCTCCGGTCACGCCAGCCAGGAAGAATTGAAACTGGTCCACAATCTTGTCAAACCAAAGTATTTTGTCCCGGTGCATGGAGAATATCGCCATTTAGTGAAACATAAACAACTTGCCATTGAGATGGGAGTTCCCGAAGAAAACACACTTGTTTTGGAAAACGGGCAAAAACTCTCCATTGGTCCAGAGGGCTTAACTCGAGAAGAGCCTTTTGAAACAGGCAGAGTCTTTGTAGATGGAAAGGGGGTAGGTGATGTTGGGAAAATGGAAATCAGGGATCGCCGTCACCTTGCCAACCATGGACTTGTCATCTTAATGTTAGCCATTAATCAGTCAACGGGAGAGATCGTTCAAGGACCAGAAATATTCACCAAAGGGTTCGTCCCAGAAGACAACATAGAAAGCGAAGTCCTCTTAGCTGAAGCCAAACAGGCGATCTGCGATTTGTTGCTGGAACACAGTCAAGAAATGCTCAGCGACTGGGAAGAGTTACGCGTGGAAGTCAGAAAAACTCTGCGGCGGTGTTTCAATAAGCGGATTGCTCGCAGGCCTTTAATTTTACCTCTTATCTTGGAACTATAATCTAACATGAACTACCTCTACGCTTGCCTCCTTGGCTTAATTCAAGGGCTGACCGAATTTTTACCTGTTTCATCTTCAGGCCATCTTGCAATTACGCAACATTTTCTCCCTGGATTTGAGCAACCTGGTCTTTTTTTTGATGTATTACTCCATGCTGCAACAACTTTGGCGGTCATTATTTATTTTCGAAAAGATGTATGGAACCTGATCTGCTGTTATTTCCGTACAAACGAAGAAGCCATTGCAAATCGACACATTCTCCACATGTTGGTTCTTGGTTCGATCCCCACTGCGATTATTGGGCTTTCGGGAAAAGATTTCTTTACCGGTTTATTTGACAATCTGCTGGTGATTGGGTGCATGCTGATTGTCACTGCAGCATTACTGACCTTGGCCGAAAAGGTTCGCCGCGACGGTCGCTCTCTGGAACAGATCAATGGCCGCGATTCTCTCTTGGTTGGAATCGTTCAGGGCATGGCAATCATCCCCGGCATCTCCCGTTCTGGTTCAACCATCGCCTGCTTGCTCTTACGTGGGATTGATGGTGAAGCCGCAGCAAGATTTTCTTTTTTGCTTGCACTTCCAGCGGTCGGTGGAGCGATGCTTCTTTCTCTCAAAGACCTGCAAAATGTCGCAACTAACAGTATTCCCGCCTATGGTCTCGGAGCACTCATCGCCTTTTTAAGTGGACTGTTTGCCATCCGCTGCTTGATGGATGTTGTCCGTCGCAAACGATTGATCGGCTTTGCCATCTATTGTTTACTAGTCGGGGGCGGCATAATCGGGTATTCTTTATTGAGTTAGCAACAGCCAAGATCATCGTCGAAGAAATTAAAGAAAACAAGAAGTAAAAACAGAAACTTAATTAAAAAGATAAAGAGTGGTATGAGTAAAGAAATTCCAGAAATTCCCGCTGAAAATTGGATGCGTAAAGAAATTCTCGGACTCGTCTGGTTAGCACTGGGAATTTTTCTGTTAATCTGCCTCAGCAGTTACAGTAACGATGATCCATCCTTTAATAATAATCTCAACCCAGAGCAAATCAATAACCTGATCGGTGTTTTTGGGTCACACCTGGCAGATCTCCTTTACCAAACCTTTGGCCTGACTGCTCTTCTCTGGCCTTTAGGCTGTCTCCATTTAGCTTGGCGCTGGCTGAAATTTCGTGATGTTCATTTTCGCATTGTCCGGCTGATCGCCTTTCTACTCCTACAGATCACTCTGGGTGGGCTCCTTGCCCTCCAATGGACCACAGTACAACTCTTCAACAGTCAGATCAATGAAGCCGGTGGAGCAATCGGCCGGGTCTTGGTCCAACTTCTAACTCGCTACCTCAATGTTGGTGGGGCAGCTATTATTCTGATTGTTTTCTTCCTCGTCTCGTTGATCTTATCAACACGATTTTCTCTCGTCTTGTTCTTTGAAGGTCTTCTGGAGCGTTTTGGACGACGGCTGGAACGCCGCCGTGAAATGAACCAAGCACGCAAAGAATTGCGGGCTAAAGAGAAAAAACAGTTAGAAATCAATACTCCGACAATTGTTCAACCCGACCTCCAGAAACTCCCAGAAATAAAACCAAAAAATGGGAAAAAACCGCAAAAAAACAGCGCTGAAGAGAATCAAGTCGCCTTCTCCTTTCTGGAGCCAAGTGGCACTTACCACATGCCAGTTGCTTCACTTTTAAACCACGACGGCGGTGATCCAAAACCAATAGACCGCGACAGTTTAACCATGGCAGCTCGGATGCTTGAGAAAAAACTTCTCGACTTTGGAGTTGAGGGCGATGTGGTCGAAGTTAAACCAGGACCTGTCGTTACAATGTACGAATTCGCTCCAGCGCCGGGAGTTAAGGTCAATAAGATTTCAAACCTGCAAGATGATTTAGCGATGGCCCTACAGGCCGTTTCAATTCGGATTGTCGCTCCTATTCCAGGACGGGGCGTTGTTGGCATTGAAATTCCAAACAAAGACCGCGAGATTGTCTACCTCAAGGAAATCATCGAATCGGACGCATTCCAGAAAACCAGCGGCAAACTGCCAATGGCACTGGGGAAAGATATCTTTGGTCAAGTCATCGTATCAGACCTTGCAAAGATGCCTCATCTCTTGGTCGCAGGCTCAACGGGAAGCGGCAAATCGGTTTCAATCAATACAATCATTCTCTCTTTATTGTATCGTGCCACTCCTGACGATGTGCGTTTGATCATGATTGACCCGAAAATGCTCGAACTTTCCATTTACGAGGGGATTCCACACTTACTCCTTCCAGTTGTTACCAATCCGAAGAAAGCATCACTCGCCCTCGCTTGGGCAGTACGTGAGATGGAACGACGCTACCAGCTGATGGCCGACAAAGGGGTTCGAAATCTTGAGGGTTATAATCGCAAACTGGCTAAGGAAGCCAAAGAAGCAGAGAAACTTCCACCAGAGCCAGAACCCAGTGAAGAAATTATTGATGAAGATATGGAGCTCCCTCCCTTCATCGAAACCGAAGAAGAGCTTGAACACGGCCACTTGCCATACATTGTTGTTATTGTCGATGAACTTGCCGACCTCATGATGGTTGCAGGGCGCGAGATTGAAGAATCAATAGCCCGTCTTGCACAAATGGCCCGTGCGGCCGGGATCCACCTGATCCTCGCAACGCAACGGCCAAGTGTTGATGTTATTACGGGACTCATCAAAGCCAACTTCCCCACTCGAATCTCTTTTAAGGTCTTTTCCCGCACAGATTCACGCACCATCCTCGATTCCATGGGGGCAGAAACGCTCCTTGGTATGGGGGATATGCTCTTTCTCCCTCCCGGGGTTGGTTATCTTCAGCGAGTTCACGGAGCCTTTGTCTCTGAGCTGGAAGTTCAACGCGTCGTTGACTTCCTCTCGAAACAAGGGAAGCCTAGCTACGATAAGTCAATTCTTAAGGCACCACAAACATCGGCGCCAGATGAATCAGAAGAAGAATATGACGAACTCTGGGACGAAGCGATTAAAATTGTAACTGATGGTCGGCAAGCATCAATTTCCATGCTACAACGCCGGTTACGCATTGGCTATAATCGTTCAGCCCGAATGATTGAAAGGATGGAGCAAGAAGAGATTGTTGGCCCATCCGATGGAAGTGGCAAGCCCAGAGAAGTGCTCGCAAGAAAAATTGAGTAAAGCCCTCTTTCGTTAAATCACGACCAAAAAACTCATCTATTTCAATAAAATAGAATTCCTCTGGGCCATTTTTTTATTGCGCCCCACCCCTTTCTATTATATCTTTCCCCCCGATTAATTTTATATTTCATATATAAAGAACAAATGATTTTGAAGGTCAACAGCTAAACTCTCTGCCACCTCACCTGAGCTTAGCAAACAACCTGAAATAATCGCTTTTTCTCAGCTGACTTTCGGTTTATCCGGAGGTCATTATGTATCTTTTATTTGACTAAATGGGAGCAAATCGTATGAACACAATGCCAAAAAGATTGTTATTTTGCGCTTTGGCGCTGACCCTCATCTGGGCTGGATCCGCGAGTGCGGTAGATCACTCAGAGTTTATTGAGGGGCCATTTAACAGCGGACCGGAAGTCACCAAGACCTGTCTTGAGTGTCACGAAGATGCCGCAACTGAAGTCATGGGAACAACCCACTGGACTTGGGAAACTGAACAGGTAATTGATGGCAAGAAGGTCATGCGCGGCAAAAAAAACGTCATGAACAACTTCTGTGTTTCGGTTCCATCCAATGAGCCACGCTGTACCAGTTGTCACGTTGGTTATGGTTGGGCTGATGACAGTTTCGACTTTTCTGATCAATCCAAAGTTGACTGTTTGATCTGCCACGACACCACGGGAACTTATGTGAAATCGAGTGCTGGTGCAGGAAATCCAGCAGGATTTACCGGCAATCCCAAGTTTGACAAAAAACCGGTTAACCTCCTTAAGGTTGCCCAGAATGTTGGACTGCCAGAGCGTGATGATTGTTTGGTTTGCCACGCCTACGGTGGTGGTGGCAATAATGTCAAGCATGGCGATATCGGTAGAGCCCTGATTGAGCCAACGATTGATGTCGATTTCCACATGGGAACAGACAGTCTCGACTTCTCTTGTCAGGAATGTCACACCACCGAAGAGCACAAAATCTCCGGGGGCTCTCTCATTGTATCACCAAACAACACCAGCAAAGTGACATGTGAACAATGTCACGATAGCGATCCCCATAGTGAGTCCATCCTCAACCAACACAGTGCCAAGGTGGCGTGCCAAACCTGCCATATTCCAACCTATGCTAAAGTTGATGGCACCAAGATGACTTGGGACTGGTCCGAATCTGAGCAACGCACCAAGGAAAGAATGGTTGAAATTGAGCATGGACATAAGGTCTTTATTGCGAAAAAAGGCCGCTTCACCTACGAAGACAATGTTGTACCAGAGTATCGCTGGTATAATGGCAGTGCCGACGCATATACTTTTGGTGAAAAAATTGATCCCAACGTGACCACCCCACTGAATAAGCCTTTGGGCGATATCAACGACGAAAACGCCAAAATCATGCCGTTTAAAGTTCATCGCGGCAAGCAAGTTTACGATACCACCAACAACTATTTCATCACCCCAAAAGTTTGGGGTCCTAAAGGGGATAAAGAAGCTTACTGGTCAAACTTCCAGAAAAAAGATCCCCAAGAAGCGTGGAAAATTGCTGCTGCGGCTGGCATGAAAGCATCCGGCCTTGAATTCAGCGGCAACATTGGCTTTGCCCCAACTGAAACCTACTGGTCAATCAACCATATGGTTGCTGAAGCCGATAAAGCTCTTGGCTGCCTCGATTGCCATGGTGACAGTGGTCGCCTTAACTGGAAAGAGCTTGGTTATACAGGTGATCCTTTAACCAAAAAATAAGCCTCCCAACGAGCAAGGCTCCCGAATCAAATCATCGTGAGCCTTGCTCGTTTTTATTTGAGCTTAAAAAAACAATGCCCTCAAGCGAGTTTTAACTTGGGGGCATTGTTTTATGAAGACCGGACAGGGGAGATCAGCTCTTATTTTTTTCCTGCAAAGTTTTCCTAACAGCGGCACCAAGTTGGTCTATGGTGTAAGGTTTCTTTAGAAAAACTGCTGCGCCAAGATCAAGGGTCTTTTGAACGCGTTCACTTTTTGCGTAACCACTAACAACGACAGCTTTCTGCTCAGGATGAATTTCTAGAATCTCTGTATACGTCTGACACCCATCCAATCCAGGCTCCATCATCATATCAAGGACAAGAAGATCAACTGGATGCTCCCTGACAAAAGCGATCGCACTATCACCAGCATTGACCGATTTTGCTTGGTAGCCAAGTTCAGTTAAAATCTGGACGGCGATATCACGCTGGGAAGATTCGTCATCAACAACAAGAATAACTTCTCCATTGCCATGAGAAGGATTTCCCTGTGCCTCACTTACGCCAATAATATTCTCATCTTCTCCATCGCTCACGGGGAAAAAGAGAGTAAAAACGGTACCACGCTGATCATCACTTTGAACGGTAACCTGTCCTCCATGATCTTCCATACAACTCCAGACGACCGCCAAACCAATCCCCGTACCGCTACGCCCCATTGTCTTTTTCGTATAGAAAGGCTCAAAAATGTGGGATAAATCCTCTTCCGAGATACCAGAACCACTGTCTTCCACGGTAACAGCAACATAATCTCCCTGAGGCAATGACACCGCTGCCGCAGAAGACTCCAGTAAGGAGACAAGATGACTTCCGATATTGATATGTCCACGACCAGACACTGCTTCACTAGCATTGACAACAAGATTCATCAGGCACTTATTGACATGCGTCGGAGAGCAGTAAATTTTAGGAATATTCGCCCCTAGTTCTGTCTCAAACACAACGTCAGGGTTCATTTTTTGGAGGGTTTTTATCTCGGGGGACTGCAAGTACTCGAGAACCAAAGTGTTAATATCGGCCAGAGTACGAACTTTTGCTGCATCACGGGCCACAGTCAACAAGTCTTCCACCACAGCTGCTGCACGCAAACCAGATTCTTTAATCGCCGCAATCGGTCGTCGCAAATCACTGTCTTCCGGCAACCGCATGAGTAATAACTCAGGATAACTGATAACACCGGAAAGAATGTTGTTTAAATCATGAGCAACCCCGCTGGCCATCAGACCAATAGCTTCCATCTTTTCGGCTCGATGAAGATTTTCTTCAGCTTTTTTACGTTCTTCGGTCTCTTCGACAAGCTCACGGGTTCTCTCGTCAACCCGCTCTTCTAATTCAAGGTTTGACTTCTCCAGAGTTCTGTTTAAACCAACGATTTTTTCAATCAATGATCCAAAGCTAAAATACAAAATCAGACATGAGACAAAAAGAAGCAGCAAGCTAAGAACGATAAATAAAATCGTTGACCTTGTCACGTTGGATGTAATTTCAAAGATGTCAATACCAATAAAAAGGCACCCGTAGTGCTCCCCAAGGTAATCTCTCAGGGGTAAGACCTTATGTAAAACATAAGGGTGCTTTTCCATCTCAACTCTCTGACTAGTGGAGTCCCAATCAATTTTGTCGACTAAGTTCTTAAGTAATTCGTTGTTCGTCGAATGAATGGTATGCGTCTGACTGGCCAAACACTCGGATTGACTCTGCTCAGTCTTGGCATATAACTCGTTGGCAATAGCAATCCCAACAGGAAGTTCAAGTTTCTCTTCCAGATAATCCATCACAGATCGAACATCTAGGCCAAATTGCAAAGCACCAAAATATTTCCCCTGATAAAATACCGGCTCAACAACTCCAAGCTGCGGCCCTTTCGGTCCTTGAGTAAACCCTGAGTGTGGAATACGGTCTTTGTTGACGGCAACAATATCGGGGCGGATGTGACTGATATCGTCGGAGTAAACAGAAGGGTTGTGAACTCGAAGAAAAACACGATTATCTGGCATGACCCAACACATTGAAACAAAGTGAGGGTTTTCCTTTTGAAAGCCTTTATAAAAAGCTTCGGACAAAACCAATAATGCGTCACGATCGCGCGTAGCAAAAGCCCTGACAATCCTCTCCTTGACTGTCGCAGACTTATAGTTAATGAAATTTTTTATCCGCAGTTCATAGTGGGTACGAGTCTGATCGAGAATAGCCCCTGCAACAAGGCTTGCAGCCTCTGTTTTACCATCGATAACACGCTGTAAACTGTTTTGATTCTGACGATAGAGCATCGTAAAAAATACGGCGCAGATAAATAGAATCAATAACAACATCGACAGAATGGCTTTATTTCGGATACTCACGTATTCAGCCTTTTTTCAACAGTCTATCCCCATCAGGCCTTTGCTTTCAGCTTTTTTTAAATACCACTCATATAATAACAGAAAGGAAATTTCTTACTATTATTTTAATGTTTAAAACAACATCTCCTTGACAAAACAGATAACACCCCGTTCAATTGTTTTAAAATCAACACATTATGAACAAGTCAATCTAAATGAACGTCAATTCCCAACTTGAGGTGACAATGTCCAGAAAATCCCAGTTACATGACGAACAAATCATCCATAACAGTATGAAAGCAATTCGCACGATCCCTGAAATAAAACTCGAATTTATGCTCCAAAAAATCGGTGGTCCCTTCTCCGGAGTCTTTCGCCTTTCGGGTCCATGGGGAACCCATAGTTATTATATCAAAGTTATTCCTAAATTGACTCCAACCCTTGCAGATCTCGTCATTCACCAGATAAAAACGTCACCAGCACCACAGAACTCAAAACCGCTTCTGGTCAGCCACTACATCTCTCCACAAATGGCAGCACTGCTAAAACAAAAAGAGATTGAATATGCCGACTGCGCCGGGAATCTCTACCTCCACCAAATGCCCCTCTACGTCGAAATAGGAGGCCAGAAACACCCTCCAAAGGGACCCAGCTCTGATCGTCTGTTTCGCCCGGCAGGGCTAAAACTCATCTACCTGTTGCTGCACAAAGCCAAGGCGGTCAATGCCACCTATCGCGCTCTTGCCGATGATGCCGGTATCGCCTTGGGGGCCATCGGCGATCTCTTCTCTGAACTTGAAAAGCGCGGCAATATGGTAACTAACGATCAAGGCCAGCGGCAACTGTGTGCAACCGAAGAACTCCTTCAACGCTGGCAACTAGGATACCTTGAAACATTGCGGCCCAAGCTATTTCTCCAGCGCTGTAAATTACCTCCTGGAGATAACGTCTCTCACTTCCTTGAGCAATTAAAAAAACTGCCCCATGCCCAACAAATCCTCCTCGGAGGAGAACTTGGGGCAGCACTACTCACGACTGATTTTCAACCCAGAAGTGCTATTCTCTACCTTCAGCCAGACCTGCTTTTGAAGACAATGCTACAACTTCATCTTATACCCCATCCCGAAGGAGAGATTACTCTGCTGCAATCCTTTGGGCAACAATGTCACTGGAGCGGTTGGCAACCAGAGGGGCTAACGCTGGTCGATCCTCTCTTAACCTTTGCAGAGCTCGCCGGGGAGAAGACGGATCAGGTCGCTGAAAAACTCTATCAACAATATCTTTCTCCTCGGCTGGTCACGTGATATGGAAAAGCTAAGAGCCTTGCTACAGAAAATCGATGGTCAGGGTTATAAATCCTATAAACAGCTCCAAGGGAGTTATCACTTTGGCACCTTTCAGTTAACGATTGACCATGTGCAAGGCGATCCCTTTGCCCAGCCATCACGCATCAGCATTCAACTCTTAGCCGAACAACATAACCTACCAGATAATTTGTGGAATAATCGGATTCGTCAAACCGCACTGGAAGATTTTCTCGGCCGAGAGGTTGCGGCGGCCATCAGAAAAATCGTCAAAGGGAAGCGGGGCACTGGCCACAGCGGAGCGATCGAGATAGCCGTTAATGGCCAAAAGATCCTTCGCCGCAACGCTGTTCTCATCGACGAAACACAACTCGAAGCACGCCTGTTATTTGCCCTTCCCGGTTCAGGTCGTTCCATCTTGGCAAAGGAAGCGGCGGTGATGTTTTTTGAAGAATTGCCGCAGATTATTGCCTCTGGATTAGTCTGGAAGCAGCAGACGCATGCGAAGATGAAGCAGCACATAGATCAGGCCGAAGATCAAGAATACTTACGCAAACAACTCACACAACTTAATGCTGTTGCCTTTATTGCAGACGGATCACAACTTCCCCGCCACAGCGGCATCAATGACCGCCCTCTCCTCCATGGCGTGCCATTTAAATCACCACCAGAATTAAAATGCCACATCACTCTGCCACATCAGGGAACTGTGTCTGGCATGGCCATTCCCACAGGGGTCACTCTCATTGTCGGGGGGGGATTTCATGGAAAGTCAACGCTATTACGGGCCCTAGAACATTGCATCTACAATCATATTCCAGGTGATGGAAGAGAGCTGGTTGCCACTGTCGAATCTGCCGTCAAAATCCGCGCCGAAGACCATCGATCGATCAATCAGGTCAATATCAGCCCATTCATCGCGACCCTCCCCTCAAATCGAAAAACAGACCCATTTTCTACCGAAAATGCCAGTGGCAGCACATCTCAGGCCGCCAATATTATTGAGGCATTGGAATGCAACTGTGACTGCCTGTTAATTGACGAAGATACCTCTGCAACTAATTTCATGATTCGTGATCAACGCATGCAAAAACTTGTGCCAGACAGTCAGGAACCAATAACCCCTTTATTGCATCGCGTTCGTGATTTGTACGAAAAAGAAGGAATTTCCAGCGTCATCGTTGCCGGAGGATCAGGAGATTATCTGGCCGTTGCAGACCATGTCCTGATGATGGATAACTATCAAGTCCTTGATGTGACCCAAAAAGCCCATGCTCTGGCTGGAAACAAGCCGATTGAACAACAGCAGAAGATCCCCTTCCAAAAGCAACCGCTGCGGCACGTCAACCTTGAAACCAACCCACTCCCTCGGCAGAGTCAGATAAAAATTCAAGTACGTGAACGACGTCTCTTGGAATATGGAAATAAAAGGATTGACCTATCACAAGTAGAGCAGCTTTTCGATCGAGGCCAAACAGAAACCATCGGTCTGCTTCTGGCATGGTGTCATCGTCACGATCCTCAGCAAAAAATGGGATTAATTGTTCACCTCAACGATGCACTTCAAAAGGTTGAACAAGAAGGTCTCGACTTTCTTTTCCCATGGAAAACTGGTCACTTGGCGCTGCCAAGGCTTTATGAACTCGCGGCTGCAGCAAATCGTATTCGTAAAAATTGATATTTTTTACCCAAAAGCCGCTTCTTCCTGAATCTATCCTTGTTACAACGGTCTGAAACTGTTAAACAAGACCTCGAGCCATCAGAGAACTTACAAATACAGTTGACCTATCATGCAAATAGCTCCAAAAATTCTTGCATTACTCGAACGAACCGGTTTCCGGCTGCTGATTCTGTCTATCCCTGTCGGGATCGTTGCTGGCGGTGGAGCCCTGGCATTTTACTTTGCAACCAACAGTGTTGAGCATCTGATGCTGGGAAAAATCGGCAATTTCCACCCCCCTCTCGAAGGGACTCCAGAAAGTTCATTCACAACCTTTATTGACAACCTTTCAGTCCCGTTTCGCTGGTGCCTCTTCTTATTACCCGCCCTGGGTGGATTAATTTCAGGTTGGTTGGTTTACACATTTGCCCCCGAAGCTGAAGGACATGGAACAGATGGCGCAATTGAAGCTTTTCACCGTAAAGGTGGGGTTATTCGAGGCCGCGTCCCGATCATCAAAACAATTGCCTCCGTTGTCACAATTGGAACGGGAGGATCTGCTGGCCGCGAGGGCCCCATCGCCCAGATTGGAGCCGGTTTTGGCTCCTTTGTCGCAACCAAACTGGGCCTTTCTTCCTCAGACCGCCGTCTTCTTCTGATGGCTGGCATGGCTGGCGGTATCGGTGCGACCTTCCGCTCTCCTCTTGGTGGGGCACTTTTTGCGGCTGAAGTCCTTTATCGTGATCCCGACTTTGAACACGAAGGTCTGATCCCTTGCATCATTTCATCGATCATCGCCTATTCTCTATTTGGTGCCGTGACCGGTTGGAAACCGCTCCTCGATACTCCTCTGTTTCGCTTTGAAAACCCTTCAGAGTTGCTCCTCTATCTTGCTCTGGGAATCGTCTGTGCCCTCTTTGGCGTTATTTACGTCAAATTCTTTTATGCCATGCGTGATGCGTTTCGCAAGCTCCCGCTGCCAAATTGGCTAAAACCGGCACTCGGAGGATTACTCTTGGGGATGCTGGCGATGTTTGTTCCTCAAGTTTTGGGATCAGGATACGGCTGGGTCCAAGCTGCACTCTATGGTCAAATGGCCCTCTGGGTTATGCTGGTCGTTGCCCTGGCCAAAGTCGTTGCCACAAGCCTAACCATTTCGTCTGGTGGTTCCGGTGGTGTTTTTGCCCCAAGCCTTGTGATTGGCGCGATGCTGGGTGGAACCTTTGGCGCAACAGCTGAAATCCTATTTCCCATGCTGGTTCAAGATCCCCGTGCCTATGTACTCGTTGGAATGGCCGGCTTCTTTGCTGGAGTTGCCAACGCCCCCATCGCCACACTGATAATGGTCAGTGAATTAACAGGGAATTATGGCCTTCTTGCACCATTAATGCTGGTTTGTGTCGTTGCCATGATCGTTATGCGAAAAAACAGCATTTACGAACAACAAATTGCCTGCCGCTTTGATTCACCAGCTCACCTCGGTGATTTCGTCATCGACATTCTTGAGGGAGTCCAAATTAAAGACCTCAAGGAAAAAGGGAGGAAGCCGACTCTCGTCCCAGAGGGAATGACTCTCCCCCAGATTCTCAATAAAATAGCCTCAGCAAAAACGACTTACTACCCGGTTATCAATGAAGAGAATCTGATGGTTGGGATCTTTTCTATGACCGATATTCGCCGTATCCTTAATGAAGACATCCCCCCGACGCTGGTCATTGCTGGAGACATTGCAACAAAAAATGTGATTACAGCGACTCCTGATGAACATTTAACAGAAGTGATGAAAAAGCTCACAGCCCGCAATCTGGATGAAATCCCAGTTGTCGACCCAGAAATCCCTCAAAAAGTCCTTTACATGATGTCACGCCGCACATTGTTGGCCCACTATGCGGAACAGATGGAAAAAACCAAACAAGACTATCAGGAATAAAGATTATTCAATGAAAAACTATGATTTTATTGTCATTGGTGGCGGAATTATCGGTCTCGCGACCGCCCGTCAATTACAAACGCAATTTCAAGGTGCAACCGTCACAGTTCTGGAAAAAGAGAAAGAACTTGCGATTCACCAGACACGCCATAACAGTGGTGTCATTCATGCTGGAGTTTACTACGCACCAGGGAGCCTGAAGGCACGTTTCTGCCGCGAAGGAAACTTGAGAACCAAGGCGTTCTGCAAAGGACACAACATCCCCTTCCGGGAAACCGGAAAGTTATTGGTTGCAACGGATAAGCAAGATGCCATGCGGATGCAAGACCTTATTGAGCGCTGCCGGATAAATAAGATCGAAACGGAAGTTTTAGATCAACAACAATTGCGTGATTTTGAGCCAAATGTCGAGGGAGTTGCCGCAACCTGGGTCCCGTCTTCTGGAATCGTTGACTTTGAGCAGGTTGCGAAAAAACTGGCAGAGCAGGTTGTTTCTGCTGGCGGAAGGATCCATACCAATTGCCAGGTATCAGCAATCAAAGAAACAACCCAAGTTGAAGTTAAAACCAGCCAGGGTTATTTTTATGGACGTTTTCTGGTCAGTTGCGCCGGCCTTCATTCAGATAGAATCATTCAGATGCTGGGACATCAGTCAACATTTAAGATTCTCCCCTTCCGCGGTGAATATTTTCGACTTCCCGCTGATAAAAGCCAGATTGTCACCCATCCGATCTATCCAATTCCCAACCCTGAGCTGCCCTTTTTGGGGATCCACTTAACGCCAATGATTGATGGTTCCCTGACTGTTGGTCCCAACGCCACCCTTGCACTAGCACGTGAAGGCTATAGCCGCTGGACAGTCAATCTGCGTGATTTAGCAGAGATGATGAGCTACTCAGGACTTTACAAATTAGTGATGAAATACCCACGACCAACGTTAATCGAATTGAAAAATTCACTTTATCGACCAGGATATTTAAAGCTCGTCAATCGATATTGCCCCCAAGTCACCCTCGACGACCTCCGCCCCTACCCTGCTGGAGTTCGAGCTCAAGCGGTCAAGCCTGATGGAACAACACTGGACGATTTTCTCTTCGTTGAAAGCGAGCGAACCCTGATCGTCGGTAACGCCCCATCACCAGCAGCAACCTCTGCAATGCCTATTGCGCAACATATTTGTGAAAAGGTTGAAGCATTGATCAATTATTAAAAGTCATTTCGCAAAAAAACAATTCACAGCAACACATTGGAGCTGCAGATGCCATTCGCATTCTGCAGCTTTTCACGTTTTCCATTATTAAAGTGAGAAAACACTTAAGATTTCAATAGATTTGAAATAACAAATTATTTTTTACAAATTACAAAAAGAAAGAGGTATGATTTTGTTTCATTGACGATTGAAAGGAGCCGTTATGCCACTGACAATTAATAATAGTATTTCAGCTTTGAACGCTTTATCAAATAAGCAAAATGTCACAGCAAATAATATCGCCAACAGCGAAACAAAGGAGTTTAAAAAAATGACAACAGTTCTGGAAGAAGGTGCTCACGGGGCTGTCAACGCAAAGACTCAACAGGTCAATACTCCCGGTACGATGGTCAATCAGCCCGAGGGATCACTGCAGGAGTTGTCCAATGTCGATCTTGTTCATGAAACAACTGATATGATCACCACAAAACATGCCTACGAAGCAAACCTTAAAGCTCTTAATATCAGTGTAGAAATGGAAGATGCAGCACTCGACCTAATTGGCTGAAAATTTATTATCAGCCCTGTTCGCCCCCATCGCGTAAACGCCGAAATATTTCTCGATAGGCGCGACGATCGTCATGGTCCTGTACAGATCGAGCTAAACGCGAGATCGCTTTACGATCGATTGTCGGTAACATCTCAAGCATTTCATCAAAAGCAGCTGCAAAACTCTCTGCATGACAAAGTCGATCGCGCAATTTTTCTAATTGGTGGAACTGTTTTTTATCTACCCGCGAAACCTGGTCAAGAGCCCCTAATTGCTTAAGCAAATCATCCAAAGCTCCCTCTGTCTTTCGTATCAGACCGGCAAGATGCTTAACTTGACGCCGCTGAGAGCTACGACCTTTGGTTACACGTGCTTCTTCAGCTTCCCGGGCAATCTCTGCAGGAAGGGCCAGCTGAGAAAACTGATTGTCCGTCAATGCAACCAACTGATCAGAAATTTGTTCAATCTGCTTTGCTTGTTGTTTTTTTTTGGTTTTGCTCAGCGGCAAATCATCTTCTATAAATTCATCCATGATCTAATATCTCCTAAAAAAATTTCCCCAAAACTAACCTGAGCACAAGAGAGTGGTCAATTGAGAAATATTCTCCTCCAAGATCTGTTTTTTGCTATGATTCAGCAAGTAAACAAAATGGAAGGAAAGCCAATGGATTATGGAATTCATCGTGAACGCTCTCTAGAGCTCCTTAATCAACATCTTAGCACCCCTAACCTGATCAAGCACTGCCTTGCCAGCGAAGCAGTCATGCGTGCCCTCGCTCGCCATTTTTCTGCAGATGAAGAGCTCTGGGGGCTGACCGGCTTATTGCACGATCTCGATGTTGAATTAACCTTGGATGACCTCTCACTCCATACCCATGAAACGGTCCGCATTCTGCGTCAAGAAGGGGTTGCCGAAGAAATCATCGAAGCGATCCGCATGCACAATGAGCACGCTCATACTGATAAACGCAGTGAACGCTTTCACCATGCTCTCGCTGCGGGAGAAACCATCACCGGACTCATCATTGCCTCTGCACTGGTCTACCCCGATAAAAAACTTGGCAGCGTCAAACAAAAATCGGTCCGAAAAAGGTATAAAGAAAAACTATTTGCAGCCGGGGCAAATCGTGAAATTATTGCCGAATGTGAACTGATCGGTTTCACCATCCCCGACTTTTGTGATCTCTGCCTCAGTGCAATGCAGGGCATTTCTGACGAACTTGGACTTTGACCTATGAATAATAAAGAGTTAACCCGACTCCTCCAATCTCTGGCCGATGGTCAAATCAGTATCGATGATGGTGTCGAGCGACTTAAAAAACTTCCCTTTGAAGATCTCGGCATTGCCCAGATCGATCATCACCGTGCATTACGACAAGGAGTTCCAGAAGTTGTCCTCGGCGAGAAAAAAAGTCTTGAACAACTTCGCACTATTCTGTCTGCCATGGCAAAACAAGGGCAAAACATTCTTGTAACGCGCCTTGATGATAAAAAAGGGACGGCCCTCTACAACCAGTTCCCAGAAGGTGAGTACGACGTTGATGCACGGACCTTTTGCCTGATTCAACAAAAGATTGAAATAACGGGGCAAGGTAAAATTCTGGTTATCTGCGCTGGAACATCTGATCTGCCTGTTGCCCGCGAAGCTATCATTACCGCGCGGATGCTTGGAAATGAAGTCGAAGAACTCATCGATGTCGGTGTTGCCGGAATTCACCGCTTACTAGCACGGCAGGACTTGCTCCAAGAGGCAGCGGTCCTTATCGTCATTGCCGGCATGGAGGGCGCTCTCCCTTCGGTGGTTGGAGGGTTGGTGGCCACCCCTGTCATCGCCGTTCCCACATCGGTAGGGTATGGGGCTTCGTTCGGTGGGGTTGCAGCTTTGCTCGGCATGCTTAATTCTTGTGCCAGCGGAGTCACGGTCGTCAATATTGATAATGGTTTCGGTGCTGCCTTTGCCGCTAATCGGATAAATCGTAAAAAAGAATAAATGGTAATGAGCACTAGCTACAAAAACTTTTAAGAAGAGAAATAAACCATGAAAACCCTTTATTTAGATACTTTTTCCGGGATCTCCGGTGATATGTTTCTCGGTCTGTTACTTGATCTCGGTATTGACCAACAACAGCTGGAACAAGAATTAGCCAAACTCCCCATCTGCGGTTACAAGCTAGATGTCGGACGGGAACAACGCCACGGAATCGAAGGCTGTCGCGTGCAGGTCCTTTGTGAAGAGACTCATCACCACCGCAGCTGGAGTACCATTGATGCCATGCTAGCTGAAAGTGAGCTTTTGCCTGCGATAAAAACAATGGCGCGCAAATTTTTCCGCCGTCTAGGAGAAGCTGAAGCCAAAGTTCACGGGATCGATATCGATCAGGTCCATTTTCACGAAGTTGGTGCTGTTGACGCAATTGTTGACCTCGTTGGTAGTGCCATCGGCCTCCATTTGCTCAGCGTTGAAAAAGTCCTCTGCTCACCACTGCCTCTCTCTCGGGGCATGAGTCAATGTGCTCATGGCGCGCTTCCCCTGCCGGCACCAGCAACACTTGAAATTCTGCGCGACAAGCCCGTCTTCGATAGTCGTAGCGATAAAGAATTAGTCACTCCTACCGGAGCAACAATAGCGGCTGTACTTGCCGAATTCAGTTCCTTTCCCGCCCAACCTCTGGGAAAAGCCGGTTACGGTGTGGGAGGATGGGAGCTTGATGACCGCCCTAACCTGCTCCGTGGAATTCTTTATGAAAACATCTCCATGGCAGATGACAGCGAGCAAGTTCAGCTCCTCGAATCTCACATCGACGACAGTACGCCAGAACAGCTCGGTCACCTTTTGGAACGATTATTTACCGCAGGTGCTCTGGATGCAGGTTACATCCCCTTACAAATGAAAAAAAATCGTCCAGGAACTCTGCTTAAAGTTGTCTGTCGCCCCGTGCAAGCAGCTGAACTAGCAACCCTGATTATGCACGAAAGTAGTGCTATCGGTGTCCGTAGTAATAGCTGTGATCGTTTTCGTTTCGAGCGCCGCATCGAAACAGTCACAACTCCACTGGGCCCAGCGCGAGTCAAATTAATTTTTGACGCTGATAAATTTCTGCGCCTGACACCAGAATACGATGACTGCCGGGAACTATCTCAGCAAAGCGGGCAGCCTCTCCAGCACATTTATCGGCTCGTGGAAACTGTCGCTTACGAACAATTTGATTTCAGCTTAAAAAAGGGAGAACTTTGATGACTGAGAAAAACCCACTGACCCAATGGAGCTATCGCAAACTTGTTCTTTTTCTGTCCAGTAATGGTGGATTGGGTTACGCACCGATAGCTCCCGGAACATTTGGAACATTGGCTGGAATCCCAACATTTTACTATCTCTCCCGATTTTCATGGCCACTCCAAAGTCTCACCCTGATCGCTATTCTGTTTTTAAGTATCTGGGCCTGCGATATCGCCGGAACGTTTTATGCTGAAGCTGATGACGGACGAATCGTCATCGATGAACTGATTGGTTATCTGGTAGCAACAGCTTTTCTCCCTTTTTCCTGGCCGGCAGCGATCCTCGGCTTTATCTGGTTTCGAATTTTTGACATCGTTAAACCACCCCCGGCAAACTGGTTCGACCGTGAAATGAAAAATGGTCTTGGTGTCACATTGGATGATGTCATGGCTGGTATTTATGCTGCAATAGCATTGCGAATTTGTTTGTGGATATTTTGATTAATAACTTAGATAGAACATCTTAAATCGACTATGACTATAAATAAACTATCTACCATATCTATGAGGAAAAATCGTAATACATGACTGAATCCAACCGCATAGAATACAAACAGCAACTCACCGATAACCTCGAAAAAGAGGTGGTCGCCTTTCTGAATTACCACGATGGCGGTGTCATCTATCTTGGTATTGATTCGGATGGAAACACTGTGGGTCTGAAAAATTGCGATGCAATTCAACTGGCGGTTAAGGATCGCCTAAAGAATAACATCCAGCCATCAATTATGGGACTTTTCGATATCATCCATGAAGCGCATGACGATAAAGATATTGTTCGTGTCACCATTGCAGCTGGATTGGAAAAACCATACTGCCTCAAGAAATACGGTATGACCGAAAAAGGGTGTTTTATCCGTGTTGGTAGCGCAGCTGAACCGATGCCACAAGAGATGATTGAATCCCTCTATAGTAGGCGAGTGCGTAATACCATTGGCCGGATGGAATCAACCCGGCATGATCTGACCTTTGAGCAGTTGAAAATCTATTATGAAGCCAGAAGCCTCCACTTGAATGCGTCCTTTATGCAAAACCTTGAATTGTTAACCCCTGAAGGTCAACCTAACTACGCCGCGTATCTGTTAGCCGATGAAAACGGGGTATCTGTTCAAGTGGCAAAATATGCCGACACTACTCGTGTTGATTTGATTGAAAACCGTGAGTATGGCCATTGTTCACTGGTAAAAGCACTTAAAAGTGTGCTGGAGCGAATGGATGTGGAAAATACCATCTATACTAAAATCGGTTATCCATTGCGCGAAGAGCGGGAAATGATTCATGCTCGTGCTATGCGTGAGGCGGTAATTAACGCCATTGTACACAATGATTACTCGAATGGATCATGCCCTAAATTTGAGTTCTTTTCTGATCGTCTAGAAATCACCTCGGCGGGAGGATTGCCTTACGGTGTGAGTGAAGAAGATTTTTTTAATGGTTATTCTTCGCCGCGCAATAAAGAGATTATGCGTGTTTTTCGCGATTTAGAAATTGTTGAACATTTAGGATCAGGAGTTCCACGTATCTTGGAAAACTATGATCGTTGTGTGTTTCAAATTTATCCGAATTTTCTTCGGGTTGTTTTTCCTTATACGAACCCCATTGGGGCCCAGTCAGGGGCCCAGTCAGGGGCCCAGTCAATAAGCGTATTGTTGTTGCTTCAAGAAAAACCCCTTTCGGCCAATGAAGTGGTTACAGGTTTAGGCTTACGCAGTAAAACTGGAGCATTTAAACGAACAATCAATGAACTACTGAGTGAATCACTGATTGAATATACCTTGCCAAATAAACCAACGAGTAGATTGCAAAAATATTGCCTGACCAAAAAAGGCGTTGATTTATTGGAGAAATCATAATGCCCCCTTACGACATTGCCATATTAACCACCGGAGATGAGCTCTTAAGTGGAGAGATCAGCGACAGCAACACCAAGACAATTGCCGCAATCCTTTCCAGCCATGGATACCGACTACGCTGTTCCCTGTCTGTTCCCGATCAAGAAAAAGAGATTGTCGCCGCACTCCAGTACCTGACTGGCCATGTTCAATTCGTTATTGTCACGGGGGGACTAGGGCCAACAGGAGATGATCGGACCGCACGGGCTGCAGCCAGAGCTCTCGGGCAACCGCTGGTCATCAATGAAGAAGCTCTAGAAATGGTTCATCAGTGGTTTTCCCGCAACAATCGTCACATGGAACCCAACAACGAGAGACAAGCACTTCTCCCCCAGTGGGCACAGCCATTTCCAAATCAGTGTGGGACTGCTCCCGGTTTTCGCTTACAACACCCCCACTGTGAGCTATTTTTTCTTCCGGGTGTCCCAACTGAAATGAAAGCCATGTTTGAACAGTCTGTTCTGCCAATCCTGCAACAAAGAATTCCTGATTCAAACCCTCTGCAGCAGCGAACTTTTAAATTGTTTGGTCTTGCTGAACCTAAAATTGACCGACTTATTCCTTATAAACAGCTTCCCGAGGGGATTGAGGTTGCCTTTGCCCTCGACTACCCTTTGGTTCTCCTTAAGTTAAAAGCAAGTGGAAACGATGCCGAACACCACCTTGATCAGGCTGAAGCTTTACTTCTCAAAGAATTAAACCCTTATCTCATGGCTAGGAATGAAGAGACGCCGGAAGGGAACGTAGGAAAATTACTGACCCGTGCTGGGCTAACTTTATCCCTAGCGGAATCGTGTACCGGAGGTTTGGTGACAACGTTACTCACCAGCCAACCAGGCGCATCAAACTTTCTTGAACGTGCTGCCGTTACTTATGCTGACTCTGCAAAGGCCGATTGGCTGAACGTTCCAACCTTGTTGCTACAGCAACACGGAGCCGTCAGCGAAAATTGTGCCCGAGCTATGGCCAGTGGGCTGCGTAACGCGACCGGAACCGATTTATCTCTGGCGATAACAGGGGTTGCCGGGCCCGATGGTGGAAGTGAAGAAAAACCGGTTGGAACGGTGTATATTTCTCTAGCGAGCGCGAATGGGGTTCATGTCAAAAGGTACTCTTTTAGTGGGAATCGAAGTCGTGTTCAGCGCATGAGTGCCACTATGGCACTCGAATGGTTGCGCCGATTTGCTTTGCAGCAAATCGAAAAATAGAGCGGACAGATCAATAATGGCTCGACAGCAGCAAAAAAAAGTTTTAATGTTGTAGGGTTAGGGGGACATAAGATTAGCAAATATAAGTCCCACCAATTCTCTTAATCCAAACGATGTGACCTATTTTGTCACACCGCTATGAAATAGTTGAAATTATAAAAACGACTCTCTTATAAATATTTACTGGAGGAAGATCATGTCCGACGACAACCGTAACCGCGCCCTTGACTTAGCAATGGGCCAAATAGAAAAACAATTTGGCAAGGGCAGCATTATGCGCCTTGGCTCCGATTTTCAAATGCCTGCGATAGATACGATTCCAACAGGAGCCCTCAGTTTGGATCTTGCTCTCGGAGTTGGAGGCATCCCCAAAGGGCGTATCATTGAAATCTTTGGCCCGGAATCTTCGGGTAAAACAACCCTCGCCCTGCACATTCTCGCTGAAGTTCAGAAGCAAGGGGGAGTTGCCGCATTTATCGATGCAGAGCATGCCCTCGACCTTCAATATGCTCAACATCTTGGCGTCAAACCAGACGATTTGCTGGTCAGCCAGCCCGACACCGGAGAACAAGCTCTGGAGATTACCGAAATGCTCGTTCGTAGTGGTGCCATTGACCTTTTGGTTGTCGATTCGGTCGCAGCCTTGACCCCACGAGCTGAAATTGAGGGTGACATGGGTGATTCCCATATGGGATTGCAAGCGCGCCTCATGTCTCAAGCGTTGCGGAAACTGACAGGGATCGTCAGCAAATCAAATTGCAGTATTATTTTCATCAATCAGATTCGAATGAAAATCGGGGTGATGTTTGGCAATCCTGAAACAACGACAGGTGGTAATGCCCTGAAGTTTTACTCATCAGTCCGTCTCGATATCCGCAGGATTGCATCACTGAAACAGGGGCAAGACGTGATTGGAGGAAGAACCCGGGTTAAAGTGGTCAAAAACAAGGTGGCTCCGCCATTCAAACAAGCCGAATTTGACATTATGTACGGTAACGGAATTTCCCGCGAAGGAGATCTCCTCGATTTGGGGGTTGATAACGATATCGTTGAAAAAAGTGGTTCTTGGTTCTCATATAAAGGTGAGCGTGTTGGCCAAGGAAGAGAAAACGCCAAACAGTTCTTGAAGGAACATCCAGAAATGACCAACGAAATTGATGCGACTCTGCGCGAGCTTTACGGCATTGGAGCAGGGGAAGCAACATCCGAAGAAAACACTGACTAACAACACTCAATTGTAAAGTGAAAGAGGACAGAACTATGAATTTAAATGACATACTCGGCATGGCACTTAAATCCAATACCTCGGATATCCACCTCAAAGCAGGCCTGCCACCTGTTTTTCGTATTGATGGGAATCTGCGTCCACTTCCGAAAGCCCCCAGACTGACAGCCGAATCGGTTCGCAGCATGTGTGAAGCCATCATGAACGATCGGCAGCGAACCAAGTTTGAAGAAATGAACGAAATTGACCTTGCTTATGGAGTTCCGGGATTAGGGAGATTCAGAGCAAATGTCTTTATGCAACGCAATTCAGTGTCTGCTGTTTTTCGTGCCATTCCCTTTAAAATTGCAACCCTAGATGACCTGGTGATGCCACCGGTTCTCAAGAAAATTGCCAGTGAGGCTCGCGGACTGGTTCTGGTCACAGGCGCAACAGGATCTGGCAAATCAACAACATTGGCAGCAATGATTGACCACATCAATAGCAACCGCACTGCCCATGTTGTGACCGTCGAAGATCCTATTGAATATCTTCACCGGGACCGTAAATGTATTATTAATCAACGTGAAGTTGGTTTCGATACCACCGGATTCGCACCGGCACTGAAAAGTGCTTTGCGGCAAGATCCAGACGTTATTCTTGTTGGTGAGATGCGTGACTTGGAAACGGCTGAAACAGCTCTTGCAGCCGCTGAAACTGGACACCTCGTCCTCTCAACTCTCCACACAATTGACGCTCCGGAGACCATCTCACGGATTATCTCCATGTTTCCACCGCACCTGCAACGTCATGTCCGCCTCCAACTCTCCAATGTCCTTAAAGGGGTCATCTCACAACGCTTGATCCCGCGTGTTGAGGGAACGGGCAGAGTTGCCGCTGTTGAGGTTATGATCTCCACCGGTCGCGTTCGTGAATTAATTGACGATCAGGAAAAAACAGTCCAACTCAGAGACACGATCGCCAAAGGCTACACGACTTACGGCATGCAAACCTTTGATCAAGCCCTGATGGATTTGGTAAAAAGGGAAGTCATCAGTTATGACGAAGCTCTGCGACAAAGTTCAAACCCCGACGACTTCAAACTTAAATTCTCTGGGATTGACGCGACCTCTGATGCCTCTTGGGGCGACTTTGAGCGCGGCAAAGCCCAAGAAGATAAAGACGCTCTAGAAGAAGATGAGGGATTGAAGGCCGATGGTCAAATTGAAGTCGAGCGCTTCTAAACCCTCGAAAACGAGTGGGCAAGGCGGTGAGGATTCGGCAAAAAAAACCTTTGCTGCTGCACTCCGCTTACTCACACGACGTGATCGAAGCGAAACCGAACTACGACAGAAACTTAAACAGCTCGGTTTTTCGTTCTCTAATATCGAGGCCGCTGTCGATCAATGTCGAGAATATAACTACCTTAACGATCACCGCTTTGCCACAGAACGAGCTCGTACTCTGATGCGAACCGGCCGGGGTGTTGGCAGCAAGATCAAGCTTGACCTTCGTAATCGTGGTGTCAACGAAGACATCGCATACGTTGCCATTGAAACGGCCGAAAGTGAATTTTCCCCTGCTCAACTCTTACGCGACCAACTCAACCGCCGCTTTTCTACTTTTGACTATGCAACTGCAGATAATCGCGAACGCCGCCGGGTTATCAGTTTTTTTCAGCGTCGAGGATTCTCTCTTGAACTCATATTCTCAATCGTGAAGGAAGAATAAATTCAACTTTCATCCTAAATAAGCTGAAAATCCTTTTCAAATCCAACATCTTCGACTAATATCCCACATTCATATTTTCATCAAACATTCGCGCTTTTACTAGCCGACCGTACAAATATCATCCGAAAGGTTGTCACAAATGATTTCTGGAAATGAAATTCGTGCCCGTTTTCTCAAATACTTTGAAGACCGTGATCACACTATCATCTCTTCATCCTCTCTGGTTCCACACAATGATCCAACCCTGCTGTTTACGAATGCCGGCATGAATCAATTCAAGGATTGTTTTCTCGGTGATGAAAAACGCTCTTATGTGCGCGCCACCACCTCGCAGAAATGTGTCCGAGCCGGTGGAAAGCACAATGACCTTGAAAACGTCGGACGGACTGCTCGTCATCATACTTTCTTTGAGATGCTCGGAAATTTCTCTTTCGGAGACTATTTTAAGAAAGAAGCGATCGCCTTCGCTTGGGAATTTTTGACCAAAGAAATGAAACTCGATATTGATCGTCTGTATGTTTCAGTTTATACCGATGATGATGAAGCGGCAAATATTTGGCATCACCAAGAAGGAGTCCCCCGCGAACGGATCTTCCGCTTCGAAGAAGACAATTTCTGGTCAATGGGTGATACAGGCCCATGTGGTCCGTGCTCTGAAATCTTTTACGATAACGGTCCTGAAATCGGGTGTGATTCTCCGACCTGCACTGTTGGTTGTGATTGTGATCGCTACATGGAAATTTGGAACAATGTCTTTATGCAGTTTAACCGTCAGCCCGACGGAACCCTCGTTCCTCTCCCCAAACCTGCGGTGGATACGGGAATGGGTTTGGAGCGCCTCACAACCGTCATGCAAGGGGTTCAATCCAACTACGATACCGACCTAATTCGTAAGGTCATCGCGTACATTGAAGAACTCTCCGCGAAAACCTATGGTGACAATGAAGAAGATGATGTTTCCATGCGCGTCATGACTGACCACAGTCGGGCAACAGCTTATCTGATTGCCGACGGGGTACTACCCTCCAATGAAGGCCGTGGCTACGTACTAAGGCGCATTATGCGTCGTGCGATGCGCCATGCAAAGATGCTTGGCCTTGAAGATCCAGTGTTGTTCAAAACAGCTATTTTTGTCCTTGAATCGATGGCAGACGCTTACCCCGAAGAGGCCCGCAGAAAAGACTTTATCGCCAAAGTTGTTTTGAATGAAGAAGAACGCTTCATCCAAACACTCGGAAATGGCCTGCGTATTTTACAGGAGGAGATTGTCCGGCTTTCTTCAGCCAGCCAAACAATCATCCCAGGAGAAACCGTCTTTAAACTCTATGATACCTATGGCTTTCCCGTCGACCTGACAGCAGATATTGTTGAAAAAGATGGCTATAGTCTCGATGAAGCAGGGTTTGAAACCTGCATGGAAGCACAACGGGCAAAAGCCAGAAAACATTGGAAAGGCTCGGGAGAAGAGGCCGTTTCTGTCATCTATAAACAACTCATAGAGCAAGGGATTCAAACCGATTTCTCGGGTTATTCTAAATTGGAAGACCAAAGTGAAGTTCTCGCCCTCATCCATCAAGGTCAATTGGTTGATGAAGCAGTCTGTGGCGAAAATGTAGAAATCATCACCGCGACGACCCCTTGCTATGGCGAGTCAGGGGGGCAGATTGGCGATACTGGCGAAATCATAACAGGCGAAGCAACTCTGCGAATTACCGAAACAAGAAAGCCCCTCCCTGAGATCTATGTACACATGTGTGAAGTTGTCACTGGTTCTCTCAAAAAAGGAGACCAGGCAAAGATTAAGGTTAATGCAGACCGACGTCAGCAGATTATCCTTAACCACACAGCGACACACCTGTTGCAAGCAGCCCTACAAAAACACCTTGGAAACCATGTCAAGCAGGCAGGATCACTCGTTACTGCTGAGAGGCTCCGCTTTGACTTTACCCATTTCTCACCTCTATCAAGCGAAGAACTGGGCCAAATCGAAGAACAAGTCAATCAACAAATCCGCACCAATGCACAGGTAGAAAATCGGGAAATGAGTGCTGATGCTGCTCAGAAAGCCGGTGCAATGGCACTGTTTGGTGAAAAATACGGTGACATCGTCCGAGTCGTCAATATTGGTGATTACAGCATGGAACTCTGTGGAGGAACGCATGCCAATGCCGCTGGTGATATTGGCCTCTTCCGAATTTTAAGCGAAGGAGGAATCGCAGCAGGTGTCCGTCGTATCGAAGCGGTCACCGGAGCGACGGCATTAGCTCAGGTTCAGCAGCAACAACAAGCGTTGCAACGTGCTGCCGACTTGGTCAAAAGCGATCCCCAAAAGCTTGAGGCGCGCTTACTGAAAATACTTGAGCAACAAAAAGAAATGGAAAAAGAGCTCGAACAGTTACACGCCAAGGCGAATGCTGACCGCAGCGGAGAGTTGATCGATCAAGTTCAACAAATCGGAGATATCAAACTTTTAGCGGTAAAAATTCCAGGAGTCGGGGGCAAAGATCTGCGTGAATTTTCTGATCAACTTCGTGACAAACTTGGCTCTGGCGTCCTCGTCCTCGTCTCTGATGCAGATGACAAAGTTGCCCTTTTGGTTGCTGTCACCAAAGATCTAACCGATCGAGTCAAAGCCGGAAACCTGATAAAACCTTTGGCTGAAATCGTCGGTGGCCGTGGCGGTGGCCGCCCGGAATTAGCTCAAGCAGGAGGCCCAGCAATCGATAAAATTGAAGCTTTGCTCCAAGCTGCACCCGAGCAACTACAAAAAATACTGGGTTAAATTACGAAGAGAGTCGTTCTTTCTTCTGGTTTAGCTCACAAGGACTGGACATCTCTGAGAACTTCGCTATCATTGACGCATTAAATCCGTCACGTGACCTCCCCTCGGGAGACTCAGAGAATTGGGCATATGACTCTTTTGACATCAAACAACATAAATCAAAAGAAAAGAAAAATCCTTTGCGCTGATGATGAACCGATTATCCGTGAACTCTGCGAAAGTGTTTTAGATCAATATCAGGTTTTTCTCGCCAGTGACGGATTAGAAGCGCTCAAAATCCTCGCTGTTGAAGAGATTGATATTGTCCTCAGCGATGTCATAATGCCCAACCTCGACGGCTTGGAGCTATTACAACAGATAAAAGGGAAGCACCCAGATCAAGCCGTTATCCTCATGACGGGCTATTCAGACAAAGAGTTAATTCTAAAAGCCCTCAAGGCCGGGGCTGATGATTTTATCAGTAAACCGATCAATATCCTGCAGCTCACAACAACCGTTGAAAAAGTCTTTGAGAAACAAAAAATCAGAAAAGAGCTAGCCGACTTGAAGCACACCGATCAGCTCAAAAGTGACTTCCTCGGCTTAATTTCTCACAAACTAAAAACTCCCGCGACCGCGATATCCCTGTTTATCCAAAACATTGCAGAAGGGATTGAAAGTCCGGACGATCATAATTTCAAGCAGATGGTGGGAATGGTTCAAGCTGAAACAGTCCACCTGGAACAACTGATCCAAGATTTACTCTATTTCAGCGAAGCAACCCTACAAAAGGAAGCGCTCGACTTAGAACCAATTGACCTTGGGCTGATTGCAGACCGGGTGACCTTTGCTTTACAACCAGCGGCACTTCACAAACGCGTTGACCTTGAAAATTCTATTCAAATCCCGCTATCACCAACCCCCTTGATGCTCAATCCACAACGAATCAGCTTCGCAATTCGGGCCCTCCTCGACAACGCCATTAAATTCACCCCTCAAGGAGGTGATATAAAAATAACGGGTGAGGTCACACATAAGCAGATCACCATCAAGATAAAGGATACGGGGATCGGCATGCACCATCAGGAACTTGCTAAAATATTCAACAAGTTCTATCAAATTGACCCCGAACATACCGGACAGATCCGTGGATTTGGCCTTGGACTCTATTATGCTCGAGACTTCATTCGAAATATGGGCGGCCAATTGTCAATCGAAAGTCAACCGGGACAAGGGACCGTCGCAACAATGGAATTTCCCCGACCAGCTTAAAAACCCCTCAAAACAACACCAACACCCCCTGATTTGATCGCTTTATCCCTTTATTATCGAGCCCCCTTTATGTTATTTATCATCACTTATTATTTTTTGTAATTTATTCTGTAATTTTCTAAAATCTGTCGGCCCTCATAGGGTTTAGACAGTGGAGAGACACATGTTTAAAGGAACAACAATCTGTTGTGTACGCCACGGCTCACAGGTAGCGCTCGCTGGTGATGGGCAGGTCAGTTTGGGTAATACAGTCATGAAGCACAGCGCCCGAAAAGTTCGCCGACTCTACCAGAATGAGATCCTTGCCGGGTTCGCAGGAAGCACAGCTGATGCCTTTACCCTATTTGAAAAGTTTGAGGCTAAGCTTCAAGAGTTTAACGGGAACCTTTCCCGCGCTGCAGTTGCTCTTGCCAAAGATTGGCGGACCGACAAAGTTCTTCGCCGTTTAGAAGCACTGCTGATTGTTGCTGATAAAGATAACACCCTGGTTATTTCAGGGGCTGGTGATGTTATTGAACCCGATGACGGTATTGCCGCCATTGGTTCCGGAGGAAGCTTTGCCCTCGCAGCCGCTCGTGCCATGGTGGCACATTCTAACCTTGAAGCTGAGAAAATTGCAGACCAAGCCCTTAGGATTGCAGCCGAAATTTGTATTTACACCAACGACAATATTACCATTGAGGTTATTAAGTGAATAATTTCACCCCCAGAGAAATCGTTTCAGAACTTGATCGCTATATCATTGGGCAAAGTGACGCCAAGCGTGCCGTTGCAGTCGCATTGCGAAACCGCTGGAGACGGCAACAGGTTCCCGCAGAATTACGCGACGAAATAGCTCCAAAAAACATCATCATGATCGGTCCCACAGGTGTTGGTAAAACTGAAATCGCCCGACGCTTGGCAAAGTTGGCTCAAGCCCCATTTATCAAAGTTGAAGCCAGCAAATTTACCGAAGTTGGCTATGTCGGACGTGATGTTGAGAGCATGGTTCGTGACCTTCTGGAGCTTGCCATCAACATGGTCAAGGATGAAGAAACCCAGAAAATGCAGCTCAAAGCAGAAGACAATGCTGAGGAAAAACTTCTTGATCTCCTCCTCCCTGGTGAGACTGACCTCTCTCCCGACAAACAGGAACAGCGCCAACACACCCGTGACCGGCTGCGAAAACTGTTACGTTTAGGGGAACTAGAAGAGCGCTTTGTTGAGATCAACATTGAAGTTAGTAGCATGCCGACCATGGGAGTTTTCTCCCCTCAAGGAAATGAAGAAATGGGGATGAACATCAAAGAGATGTTCGGCAACCTGTTCCCTAAAAATGCCAAGCAAAAAAGAGTCAAGGTCAGTGAAGCACGGCAACACCTCATTGAAGCAGAGGCCGAAAAACTGGTCGATATGGAGAATGTGACGACTTTAGCTCGCGAAAGAGCTGAACAAAACGGCATCATTTTTATTGATGAAATTGATAAAATTGCGAGTCGTGAAGGCGTCCATGCTCCAGAAGTTTCAAGAGAAGGTGTTCAACGAGACATTCTTCCCATCGTGGAAGGAAGTACCGTTAACACCAAGCATGGTTCGATCAAAACGGATCATATTCTGTTTATCGCTGCAGGGGCATTTCATACTGCTAAACCTTCGGACCTCATCCCCGAGCTACAGGGTCGTTTTCCAATCCGGGTTGAGTTAAGCAGTCTTAGTGAAGATGATTTCTATCGTATCCTGACCGAACCAAAGAACGCTTTGATTCGTCAGTATAAAGAACTGTTAAAAACTGAGTCCATTCAGCTTGATTTCGATGATGGTGCCATCCGTGAAATGGCTAAGATCGCCAAGACAGTCAATGAGCGGACCGAAAATATTGGCGCAAGACGACTTCATACAATTTTGGAAAAACTTCTGGAGGAGCTCTCCTTCAATGCACCGGAGTTGACTGACAAGCAGATCGACATCAGTGCTGCAGAGGTACAAAAACGGCTCAATGAAATTAGCCAGGATGAAGACTTGTCACGCTATATTTTATAATAAGTTAAACCGGATATTTTGAACCGATAAAAGGGGTCGCAAATCGCACTCCGACAGGAACAGACTCATGGAAAAATTGATCGAAAAAGCTAACATCCTGATGGAAACACTTCCCTGGATCAGGACGTTCTATGGAAAAACCATCGTCATTAAATATGGTGGCAATGCCATGGTCGAAGAACGCCTGAAAGAAGGTTTTGCCCGTGACATCATCATGATGAAATACATCGGTCTAAATCCCGTTGTTGTCCATGGTGGGGGGCCACAAATTGGCAAAGTCCTTAAAGCAATGAAAATAGAGAGTCACTTTATTCAAGGGATGAGAGTCACCGACAGAGCAACCATGGATGTTGTAGAAATGGTTCTTGGTGGTAAGGTTAACAAAGAAATTGTAACAAACATCAACCTTCAGGGAGGAAAAGCGGTTGGAATTACCGGCAAGGATGGCGGACTGATTCAGGCTCGTAAACTTGAGATGACAACTGAAAACCCTGAGACCTTAACTCCAGAAATTATCGATATCGGTATGGTTGGAGAAGTTGAATCAGTCGACCCCACGATCATCAATAACCTGAAAGAGAGCAACTTTATCCCGGTTATTGCACCCATTGGTGGTGGTCTAAACGGAGAGACCTATAATATTAATGCCGATCTGGTTGCAGGCAAAATTGCCGGGGCACTCAAAGCTGAAAAATTAATCCTTCTGACCGACATTGAAGGTGTGAAGGACAAACAGAATAACAGGATCTCAACCATCGATATTCTCCGGGTTCCGGATCTGATTAATAATGGAACGATTTCAGGAGGGATGATTCCCAAAGTTAACTGTTGCATTGATGCTATTGAAGAGGGGGTCACCCGAGCCCACATTATTGATGGACGGATGGAACATGCCTGCTTACTCGAAATGTTTACCGACAAGGGAATTGGTACTGTTGTCACGAGGGAAAAATCATGAGTCATTCACAAGCTTGGATTGACCGGGGACTAGCACATGTCGCCACAACCTACGGTCGCTATCCTCTCGTTGCCGCTAGTGGGGAAGGATGTTGGTTAACTGACATCGACGGCAAGAAATATCTCGATTTTCTTGCTGGTGTTGCGGTTAATAATCTCGGCCACTGTCATCCTAAAATCGTTGAAGCCATACAGGATCAAGCCGCTACGCTCCTGCATTGCTCTAACTTCTACCATATCCCTCAGCAGATAGAGCTTGCCGAACTCCTTTGTCAACACTCTTTTGGGGATCGGGTATTCTTTTGCAATTCGGGAGCGGAAGCCAACGAAGCCGCGTTAAAACTGGTACGTAAGTACAGCCTCGATAAATTTGGCGATGATCGCTATGAAATTATCACGGCCGAAAACTCATTTCATGGTCGTACAATAGCGACAATCAGTGCCACGAACCAAGAGAAAATTAGCTCTGGGTTTGGTCCACTGCTCCCGGGATTTAAATATGTCCCATTTGGAAATATAGACGCGATCAAAGCGGCAATTGGACCCAAAACTTGCGCTATCATGCTGGAACCTGTTCAAGGTGAAGGGGGAATAAACGTCCCACCTGCAGGATACTTAAAAGCTGTTCGTGAATTGTGTGACCAAAAAGAACTCTTGTTGGTTTTTGATGAAGTTCAGGTCGGTCTTGGCCGCACAGGAACATTGTTCGCTTATCAGCATGATGATGTCGAGCCCGACATTATGACTCTGGCAAAAGCACTTGCAGCGGGGCCTCCGATTGGTGCCATGGTGGCCAGAGAAAAATATGCAGCGGCTCTTCCTCCGGGAACCCACGGCTCAACGTTTGGTGGAAATCCACTCTTAGCCGCAGCGGGCGTCGCAGCAATGAAAGTCTTTGTTGAAGGTGACATCCTGGCCAAGAGCGTTACCACAGGAGATTATCTGCGAGAAAAACTGGGAGAACTTCAGGCAAAATACACTTTTGTGACCCAAGTTCGCGGCCGCGGATTAATGGTGGGAATGGAACTATCCATTGAAGGGGCAGAGATCGTCAAAAAAGCTCTCGATCGTGGTTTATTGATCAATTGTACTGCGGGAAAAGTCTTGCGCTTTGTTCCACCGTTGATCATCACCCCACACGAGATTGACCAGATGGTTAAAATCCTCAATACGATTTTTTCTGAACTACAAACAGGAGAATAAAATGAACAAAGATTTCCTTGCTCTCTCTGATTGGTCTCTCGAAGATCTTGAATCAATCTTCTCTCTGACCCGAGAGCTGAAACAAAAACAAAAAGCAGGCACCCCTCATCAGTTGCTCAAAGGGCAAACTCTGGGGATGATTTTTGAAAAAAGCTCAACCCGCACCCGAGTCTCTTTTGAGGTTGGCATGTTTCAACTTGGTGGCCATGGCTTGTTTCTCCATTCAGGGACAACGCAGATGGGGCGCGGAGAACCAATCAAAGATACCGCTCGCGTTATGTCAAGCTATTGCGATGGTGTCATGGCACGAACCTATTCCCATGCGGCCCTAGAAGAGTTTGCTGAGAATAGTTATATCCCCGTTATCAATGGCTTGAGTGACCTTTATCACCCCTGCCAATTGGTCGCAGATATGTTTACCGTCACTGAGCACAAAGAGGACTATAAGAACCTGAAATATTGTTGGATTGGTGATGGAAACAACATGGCAAACAGTTGGATTAATGCTGCTGCGCTGGTTGGATTTGAGCTGCGTATTGCAACCCCAAAAGGATATGAACCTGATCCAAAAATTATCGCGCTGGCAGAAAAATCTGGAGCCAACGTTATCTTGACTAACGACCCTCGCGAGGCCGCTGAAGGCATTGATGTTCTTAATACCGATGTCTGGGCCAGCATGGGACATGAAGCTGAACAAGAAGAACGAATCAAAGCCTTCAAGGGATTCCAAATCAACAGCTCCTTGCTTGAGTTGGCAGCTCCTGACGCGGTAGTTATGCATTGCTTACCTGCTCACCGCGATGAAGAAATTACAGATGACGTTGTTGAAGGGTCACAATCAATTATCTTTGATGAAGCCGAAAATCGCCTCCACGTACAAAAGGCGATCATGGCAACACTCATGGCACGTTAATTTTATGTTGATTACCTGTCCCCACTGCGGTTTCAGCAAACAAATAGAGAGTGAACAGCTTCCACCAGGGCGAGATAAGGTCAATTGTCCAAAGTGCAAACAAAGCTTCACATTACCTTCGCCCCTAGAGGAAAAGGCTCAACCTGAGCCGGAAGTTCATAGATATCGCTCCACTGCCAATGAAGCCGAGACAGATACCTTGCCTAAAGCAGGATTCTGGATGCGCCTCGTTGCAACCATTATTGATGCTTCTGCTGTGTTTTTCCTGCAGTTTCTATTGGGAGCACTTCTTGCCTTCGCAGGATTTGCGACCCATGACAGCGGACAAACAGCGGGTAACATCGCTGTTTTGATACAATTATTTGGATTTATACTGAGTTTTGTCTACTATGTTATCTTCACAGGTTACTGTGGACAAACCCCAGGAAAAATGGCATTGCGAATTAAAGTCATCCGCCGCGACGGGTCATCCCTCAGTTACGGCAGAGCAGCTTTACGTGAAGTCCCGGCAAAATTTATTTCAGGAATTATTTTCGGCATTGGCTACCTGATGGTTGCCTTTGATGATCAAAAACAGGGCCTGCATGATCGCATGGCCGATACATACGTAATAAAGCTTTGATGACCTCGTTATCACAAAGCTTATTACGCAGATATTAAACTTCAGGAGTAATATAATGGGCAAACAAGAAGAGGTTAAAAAGGTTGTACTCGCCTACTCAGGCGGGCTGGATACTTCAATCATCCTCAAATGGCTAGTCGAAGAATATGATTGTGAAGTCGTTGCCTTTTCAGCTGACCTCGGTCAGGGAGAAGAGCTTGATGGAATCCCGGAAAAAGCAAAGAACACCGGTGCCAGCAGCTGTCACATTCTCGATCTGAAAGAAGAATTTACCCGTGATTTCGTCTTTCCTATGTTTCGTGCCAATGCAATTTACGAAGGCCGCTATTTTCTTGGGACCTCAATTGCACGGCCTTTGATCTCCAAAGCTCAGATGGAAATCGCTGCAAAAGAAGGGGCCGATGCTGTTTCTCATGGAGCAACAGGAAAAGGGAACGACCAGGTTCGTTTTGAAATTGCCTATTACCATTTTGATCCATCGGTCAAGGTCATTGCTCCTTGGCGTGAGTGGGACCTTAACAGTCGAACAGCTCTCGAGGACTATGCCAAAAAGCATGGCATCCCAGTTCCGACAAGCAAAAAGTTCCCATGGAGCTCCGACCGCAATCTGCTTCATATCTCTTTTGAGGGAGACGTTCTGGAGAACCCCTGGGCAGAAGCTCCGGAAGAGATGTACACCCTGACAGTGGCTCCAGAAGATGCCCCTGACCAGCCAGAGTATGTTGAAGTTGAGTTTGAGCAAGGCAATGCCGTTTCGGTCAATGGTGAACGTCTTTCCCCTGCAAACCTCCTCGCTAAATTGAATGAACTCGGTGGCAAACATGGCATCGGCCGCGTTGATTTGCTTGAAAATCGCTACGTCGGCATGAAGAGCCGTGGTGTCTATGAAACTCCTGGTGGCACCATCCTCGAGGAAGCGCATCGTGGTGTTGAACAAATCACCATGGACCGTGAAGTGATGAACCTTCGTGACTCGCTGGTTCCCCGCTATGCCGCAATGGTTTATAACGGATACTGGTTTGCCCCTGAGCGAATCGCATTACAGGCCTTGATCGATGACACTCAGAAGACTGTCAATGGCAAAGCCCGGATCAAACTTTACAAGGGGCACTGTCGTGTTGTTGGTCGTGACTCTGCAACAGATAGCTTGTTCAATGTTGACTTTGCTACTTTTGAAGCGGACGAAGTTTACAACCAAGCCGACGCCGAGGGATTCATTAAAATCAATGCTCTGCGTCTGAGAATTGCCGCAATGCAACGCGCAGAAAAGAAGTTGTCATAGCTAGCGGAAAAACATCTTAATCTCTAAAGGGGGATATGTCCCAGTGGCATATCCCCCCATCATCCATAGTGATCATGGAGTAAAAATGAGCAGTAAACTCTGGGGTGGCCGTTTTACCCAACCCACAGATAAATTTGTTGAAGAATTTACCGCCTCAATTGGATTTGAACAACGACTGGGGCGTTATGACATTCAAGGGTCGAAAGCACATGCTGAAATGCTTGGCCGGCAAGAGATTATAACCACCGCCGAAGCAGAGCAAATTATCAGCGGGCTAGACGACATTCTCAACGATATTGAAGCAGACAAACTAGAATTTTCTGTTGCCCTTGAAGATATCCACATGAATGTCGAAGCACGCCTGATTGAGCGCATCGGTGCCGTCGGAGGAAAACTGCATACCGGACGCAGTCGTAACGACCAAGTCGCCGTTGATATTCGCCTCTATCTGCGTGACGAAATCGATACGATTCTCAGTTATCTCAAAAAACTTGAGAGTTCATTGATTCAGCAAGCCGAAATCCACCTTGACGTCATTATGCCTGGCTATACCCACCTGCAAACGGCTCAACCGGTTCTCTACAGCCATCATATGCTTGCTTACCGCGAAATGATTGCTCGAGATTGCAGCAGACTTCGTGACCTACGAGTTAGGTTTAACCAGATGCCTCTCGGTGCTGGTGCCCTTGCAGGGACCCCCTTCCCCATCGACCGGGAATGGGTTGCTGAACAGCTGGGCTTTGACAGTGTCACCAGAAACAGTCTCGATAGCGTGTCTGACCGTGATTTTGCTATTGAGTTCTGTAGCTTTGCCGGGATTTTGATGATGCATCTGTCGCGCCTTTCAGAGGAGCTGATTCTCTGGTCTAGTGCTGACTTTGACTTTATCGAGCTCTCCGATTCATTCTGTACTGGCAGCTCAATCATGCCTCAGAAAAAGAACCCCGATGTCCCAGAACTGGTTCGAGGCAAAACTGGGCGAGTTTATGGCAATTTGATTTCGTTATTAACCTTGATGAAATCGTTGCCCCTAGCCTATAACAAAGACATGCAGGAAGATAAAGAGCCTCTTTTTGATACAATTGATACAGTTAAAGGGAGCTTGAAAATTTTTGCCGATATGATTGCTGAAATGAAGGTCAAAGGTGACAATATGCGCGTTGCGGCAGCACGTGGTTTTTCTACCGCAACCGACGTAGCAGACTACTGTGTTCGCAAAGGCCTTCCTTTTCGCCAGGCTCATGAAGTTGTCGGTAAAACCGTCCGTTATTGTGTTGAAAACGGCAAAGAAATCCCCGAACTAAGTTTGGCTGAGTTCCAGATTTTTTCGGACCTGATCGAAGCGGATATTTATGATTATGTTACCCTTGAAGCCTCAGTTAATGCGCGCAAGGCAACGGGTGGAACCTCTCGGGAAGCAGTTAAGCGAGAGCTAAATCGATTAAAGTCATCCTAGGAGATCGGCGAGCATTGCGACGGAAACTTTTATTAGTTCTATTGGTCTTGGCTCTGGCTCTATGTGCCTGCGGAAAAAAAGGGCCGGTGCGCCCCATTGGTTCTCCACCAAGTCCAGTACAAACAAATTGTAATAACGCCCCAGATAATTGCTCTAACTAATCGTTAGACAAGGAGGAAAGCATGTTTCAAGGATCTATGGTAGCGATCATTACCCCTTTTGATGAACAAGGGAATTTTGATGAAGAAAGCTATCGCCAGCTGGTTGAATTTCAAGTTGAAAACGGGACCGATGTTATCGTCCCCTGTGGCACAACCGGCGAATCAACAACATTGACACATAAAGAACATGATCAGGTGGTTAAAGCCTGCATAGAGCAGGTCAATAAACGGGTTCCTGTGATGGCGGGGACAGGGTCAAACTCCACTGCTGAAGCCATCGACATCTCGAAACATGCCCTAGAAATTGGAGCAGATGGCCTACTTCTAGTTGCTCCGTACTACAACAAACCTTCTCAGGAAGGGTTATATCAACACTACAAGACAATTGCTGAGGCCATCCCACTGCCTCAAGTGATGTATAACGTCCCCGGACGAACCAGTATGAACGTCACTGCCGAGACAACTGTTCGTCTGGCAGAAATCGAAAATATTGTGGCGATCAAAGAGGCTTCCGGCGACATCACTCAGGCCAGTGAAATTATTGCCCGTGCAGGTGACAAAATTGATGTTCTTTCCGGTGATGATTTTCTGACTCTTCCGTTGATGGCATGCGGAGCCAAGGGGGTTATCTCGGTCACAGCGAACATCATGCCGAAACAAGTCAAAGCGATGGTTCAGGCAATTCAAGATAACCGCTGGGCTGAAGCAAAAGAGCTCCATCTACAGCTTCTTGATGTTCATCAAGCGATGTTTATCGATTCAAATCCTGTACCGGTTAAAACGTCTGCCGCATTGATGAATAAATGCCGCGGAGATGTCCGTCTTCCTCTTGTTGCAATGAAATCGGACTCACTAGAAAAACTCAAAGGGATTCTGCAAAAGCACAAATTGATATAAATCACAGCGGATGGGCTGCCCTCTATCAGTGAATAAAAAAGGGCGCAAAGCACAGTACTCTGATAATGATATACAGAATATAGGTGATAAATTTATGAAAGTCGCGATTGTTGGTGCTGCCGGACGAATGGGGGCACGTTTGATACAAGCCGTACAGGAATCAAAGAATCTGCAGCTATCTGGTGCAACTGAACGCCCAGGACACCCTCAAATTGGTTCTGATGCAGGCGTTCTGGCAGGAGTTGGAGAGCTCGGGGTGCAAATCTCTGATGACCTGACGGCAGCGATGCAAGATGCTGATGTCCTCATTGATTTCACCTTTCCAGAGGTTACTCTAAAAAATATGGAGATCTGCGCAACACTGGGGAAAATGATCGTCAGTGGTTCAACGGGTTTTACTCCCGAACAGAAGAAACAGGCAGAGCAATATTCCCAACAGATTCCTGTGGTGTTAGCCCCCAATATGAGTGTCGGTGTTAATGCCTGCTTCAAACTTCTTAAAGAAGCGGCAAACATCCTAGGCGATGACTTTGATGTTGAAATCGTCGAACTCCACCACAACAAGAAAAAAGATTCCCCCTCTGGAACCGCAGTGCGAATGGGCGAAGTTGTCGCAGACACTTTGGGTCGTGATTACAACCAAGTTGCGGCTTATCACCGCGAAGGAATGTGCGGCGCACGAACCCAAGATGAAATCGGTATGCAAACCGTGCGCGGCGGAGATATCGTTGGCGAACACACAGTTTATTTTATCGGCATGGGGGAACGTATTGAGATCAGTCATCGTGCTATGAGCCGCGACATGTTTGCCCGAGGAGCCGTCCGGGCGTGTCAATGGTTAAAGGATAAAGACTCCGGGCTCTATGATATGCAGGATGTCTTAGGCCTCAACTAACAAGTGAGAGCATACAATGAAGAAACTCCTTTTACTTCTGATTCTCTGCGCTTTTTTTATGTCTGGCTGTGAGACGATGAACGGTCTAGGTAAAGACTTTGAGAACGCAGGGAGATGGCTTCAACAAGTATCTGATTGATCGCATGACGGTATTAAAAACTGAGAAATCGATTTCATTAAACACACTTTCTCTATTCACTTATATTTATTTTAGGAGAGCTTTTCATGGCACAAATCAATAACAATTACCTCAAACTGCAAGCTGGTTACCTCTTTCCCGAAATCAGCCGCAGGGTCAATGAGTTTACTCAAGCCAATCCCGAAGCAAGCATTATCCGCCTCGGAATTGGTGATGTCACCAGACCACTCGTTCCTGCCGTCCTTAAAGCGTTCCATGAAGGGGTGGAAGACATGGCAGACGGAGGGACATTCCACGGTTACGGACCTGAGCAGGGTTATGATTGGCTGTCACAGGTTATCATCGATAAAGCCTACAAGCCTCTTGGTGTTGATTTGAAAACATCTGAAGTCTTCATCTCAGATGGTTCCAAGTGTGACAGTGCCAACATTCTTGATATTTTCGACCTAAGCAATAAAGTCGCTATTGGTGATCCCGTTTATCCCGTTTACAACGACACCAATGTCATGGTTGGCCGCAGTGGCCAGATGAATGACGAAGGCTACTATGATGGTTTGGTTTACATGCCTTGCACCGAAGAAAATGGTTTCAACCCTGACTTCCCAAGCGAAAAAGTCGACATTGTTTACCTTTGCTTCCCGAATAATCCAACCGGAACAGTCGCGACGAAAGAACAATTGAAAGCCTGGGTTGATTATGCCATTGCCAACGATGTTGTTCTTCTCTTTGATGCGGCCTATGAAGCGTTTATTACAGAATCAGATATCCCTCACTCCATCTATGAGATTGAAGGGGCTAAGCAATGTGCCATTGAGTTCCGCTCCTTTTCTAAAACAGCGGGCTTTACCGGTGTCCGTTGCGGCCTGACAGTCGTTCCCGAAGAATTAATGGGAACCACTGATAAAGGAGAGAAGTACAGTTTCAATAAGCTCTGGAACCGCCGTCAGTGCACTAAATTTAATGGAGTATCCTACCCAGTTCAGAAAGCCGCTGCTGCCGTGTACAGCGATGAAGGATGGGCACAGGTTAAAGACATTATTGATGGTTATATGGATAATGCGAAGATTATTCGCGAAGGATTGTCAGCAGCTGGGATTGAGTGTTTCGGAGGCATTAATGCCCCCTATATCTGGCTTAAAACCCCCGAGGGAATGACCAGTTGGGACTTCTTCGATAAACTCCTCAATGAGTGCTTTGTTGTTGGAACACCCGGCAGCGGATTTGGTCCAAGTGGAGAAGGTTACTTCAGGCTTTCCGCCTTTGGTGATCCAAAGAATGTTGAAACGGCCGTTCAACGAATTAAAGAAAAGTGGGGAAAATAACCCATTAAATTGTTTCTGTAAAAAAAGCGTCAGTAACGGCGCTTTTTTTACAACCTTTTCATGACCGAATTGACAACACGACATAATCTCCAGATGAAAGAAAGAGTTGCCATAATGAACCTCAGCCCAGAAATTATCGCTCAATTAGAACGTGTCTTAGGCTCCGTAGAAATGCTTTTACCCAAAGCGGTAAAACCCGTCGACTGGTCTACCTGTCATGCGGCCAACTGGCGTCGCCACTCCTTTTCCGGCTATCTTGAGCCCGTCAGAGTGACCGATACAACCCAACTGGATGAGCTCCTTGGAGTTGATGATCAAAAAACTGTCATGCTCAACAATACCCGCCAGTTTTTGCAAGGGCTACCAGCAAATAACGCTTTGCTCTGGGGATCACGGGGAACAGGGAAATCTTCAATCGTCAAAGCTCTTCTCAATAAATATGGCTCTGAAGGGTTACGCGTCGTTCAAGTTGAAAAAGAAGACCTGATCTATATTCCCGAAATTTTTGCCGCTGTTGAGAATCAGCCATACCGCTTCATTATGCTCTGCGACGACCTCACCTTTGAAGTGGGAGAGCTCACCTACAAGATGCTCAAAAGCGCTCTGGATGGATCGGTCTACTCTGCACCTGAAAATGTTTTGATCTACGTAACATCCAATCGCCGCTATCTTCTCCCCGAGTATGATAGTGATCATTTGGGAGGAAAATACGTCAAAGGCGAACTTCAGCAGAGTGAAATTCAAGAAGAGAAAAGTTCTCTATCAGACCGCTTTGGTCTCTGGGTTCCATTTCATGTCTTTACCCAGGAACGCTATCTCGATGCTGTTAAACTTTGTATTGATCGCTGGAGTAATCAGTTTGATAAAGATATTCCATGGACTGATGACTTGGAACGAACAGCGATTAAGTGGGCAAACGATAAAACCAAACGCTGTGGCCGTACCGCTTATCAATTTTCAAAGAACTGGGTTGGCAAGTACCTACTGAAATAATTGGCGATTTCTTTTCGTCACCGATAGGGAGAAAAAAATGACGATTGATTGGGCATACCTTCGCAAAGGATGAACTTCTTGTAAAAAAGCTCAGGAGTTTCTTGAGCAAGCAAAGATAACAATTAACGACACTATCGATGCGCGTAAAAACAGAATTGACGCTCAACAAGCTTGGGAGATCCTTGAAGGGGCAGAGACTGTCACCGTTGCCAAAGGGAAAAAAATTCTCAATTTCGTTCAAATTGGAGACGAAAAAGAGGCCCTTCTCAAGGCAGTGATGGGACCAAGTGGAAACCTTCGGGCTCCGACTTTCCGTATAAATAATCAATTTATTGTTGGTTTTCATCCGGAATTATATGCTGAAGAGTTGACATAAAAAATCCGGGGGAACGCATGAATTGACGTTCCCCCGGAACAGTTTGCCTGTTTGGGTTACTCTTTAAATCATCACGACTCAAAGACCCCCAGCGTCACTGATTGTTCTTAAACTCTCAAGACAACGTCCTCGCGATTGCACAGCTTAACTCTTGAATACTATACGGTTTTTGAATCACGGAACCACTGCCGATTTGATTTCGACATTCTGGGTCAAATAGCCAATCACAGACCGTGTAAAAAATTGTCTTTGCCTGAGGTTGATAGTTTCGAATACATTCCATTAGGTTTGGCTCTTTGGGGCAAGAAATAGCGGTATCCATAATCAGTAGGTCGATCTTTTTCTCACCATTACAACACACATCGACAACTTGCTCTCGATCATAAGCAGTCACGACCTGATAATTTAATTTTGTCAGTAAAGAGCATCCTAACTCACGCAGACTGTTGTCACGATCGGCTAAGAGAATGGTTTCTCCACGGCCCAAAGGAAGGGAGGAGGAGAAAGCTGATTCCCCAGACTCATCACACAAGTAAACGCTGCGCGAGAATGCTTGATCATTACCTATATCCATATAATTGCCCTCGGAAAATGACTTTTTTCTTCAGCCACAATCGCTCAAACACAAAAAACGCCATCTCAAAGAAAGAGATGACGTTCGTAAATATCGACCCGTCATATTGCTTAACTCTGAGGTAACCCGGCGATCCTTTTATGTTTAAAAAATTAAGGACCCGTGGCTTTGCGTCACCAGATTTCTCTGACTTTGCTTTTATCAATCACACCAAGCTTATTTATTTCTAATGTTTAAAGATTAATACAATGCCCTTTCCATGTCAATATTTATAATAGATATCTGCTTAAATGACTGAAATTGCAGCATTTCAATCGTTAATCTGCCGAAGAACTTAAAGTTCGAGGTAACCCCTTTCGATAAAAATCCACACTTTGAGGCCCTCTTGCATAACCAACTTTCGTGCGACCAACATATAAAGGCTTTAAGTCGTTGGACATATCGGCATCCATAAAATCGTGATGAACGTTGGCATCAAAAGCAAGGATCTGCCATTTCGATCCAGGTCCATTGGGCAAACAATGATCATTCAACCAGAAGAGAAATGCTTTAGAAAAATCCCGATGGATATAGACCTCCACGAAACTCACCCCCTTCTGTTGCACCCCTACAAGATTGCCAATGAGTCTCTGTTCGACAACAGCTCTTGAGTCGTGCTTAAAGGTGTTGATCACTTTGACAATAATAGGCCTACCCCTTTGTCACCTTGAATCCCGATTTTTTGAGCGCGGCAGCCAAATCGCTGTGGCTGTTGGTTGATTTCTCTGACTGTCGCTGGGGAGCTTTTTGTTGCACCTTCCTACCATGATCTACCGGCTTCTCCTTGCTTTGACTACGCATCGTCAAGCTGATCCTCTTCCGTTGCAGATCAACCTCCAGAACCTTCACTTGAACTTGCTGCCCAACCTTCACTACAGTATTTGGATCTTTGATATAACGATCGGCAAGTTGACTGATATGGACGAGGCCATCCTGGTGAACACCAATATCAACAAAAGCACCAAATGCAGCAACATTTGTGACGACACCGTTCAAGCGCATCCCTTCTTTTAGATCTTTAGGTTCCATGACATCGGCACTAAAGCTGGTAGAAATGAACGTTTCCCGAGGATCTCGCCCGGGCTTTTTCAACTCAGCGATAATGTCGATCAGGGTTGGCAAACCAACATCGGCTGTCACATATTTTTCCAAGACGATGGCATTAACCAAACCGGGATTATTGATCAATTCTCTCAGCTCAGACCCTGCATCCTTTGCCATTTGTGCGACAAGTTTATAACGTTCAGGGTGAACAGCCGTATTATCTAGAGGCTGTGTCGCTCCGCGAATACGCAAAAACCCAGCGGCTTGTTCAAAACCTTTTTTACCAAACCGAGGAACCGTGAGTAACTGTTTTCGTTGCGTGAAAAGACCATTCTCATCGCGGTAAGTGACAATGGACTTGGCAACAGATTCTCCAATACCTGAAACAAAACTCAGCAGTGCCCAACTAGCGGTATTCAAATCAACACCCACAAAATTGACACATGACTCCACCACTTCCCCCAAAGCTTTCTTTAAAGCAACCTGACTGACATCGTGTTGATATTGGCCCACTCCGATACTTTTGGGATCAACCTTAACCAGTTCGGCCAAAGGGTCCTGAAGTCGACGGGCAATTGAAATGGCGCCACGAACTGTCAGATCCAGATCAGGAAACTCTTCTCTGGCAATATCAGAGGCAGAGTAGACACTCGCTCCCGACTCGCTGATCATGACCACGGGGATTTTTTTGTCAACAGACTGTAGGCTCTGTCGCACAAATTGCTCCATTTCCCGACCTGCCGTTCCGTTTCCGATAGCGACCATTTCAACCCGCTGAGAATCAATCAAGCGCAGTAATGCTTGCTGTGCCTCTTCTATCCGTCCCCGACCGGTGTGAGGATAAATCGTTACATGCTCCAGAAATCGTCCTGTTTGATCAACAACAGCTAGCTTTGATCCCGTCCTCAAACCAGGGTCAACCCCCAGCACACAGGAACTTCCAGCGGGAGCAGCTAACAGCAAATTACGCAAGTTCTCAGCAAAGACCCGGATTGCTTCTTCATCAGCCGCTTTCTTTGCCTGCAAACGCAGATCAACTTCAATTGATGGTGCGATCAGGCGCTGATAAGCATCTTCAACGACCAAACAAAACCAGCTGTGAAATGAATTTTTCGCTGGAATCAGAAGTTTCCTAAGACGCAGAAGAATGTCCTCTTCAGGTGCGTCAATTGACAAACGTAGGACTTCTTCTTTTTCCCCTCGGCGCATCGCCAACATCCGGTGAGACGGAACCTGCTTCAATGGCTCGCTAAAATCATAATACATTTCAAACTTACTCACTGTTCCGACTTTGCCACGAGCTGGCTGTGAACAGAACAGCCCCCGCTGCCAAGTTAAACCGCGCACTAGCGAACGTCCCTCAGCAACATCGGCAAACCTTTCCGCCAGAATATGCCCCGCTCCCTGAAGGGCACTTTCCGCGTCTGCAACATCACCCTCTGGGTTCACAAAAGGAGCAGCTAAAAGTTCTATTTCAACAGAGGATCCAACACTCTCAAATAGTTGTTCAGCCAGAGGGTCTAATCCTCGTTCCTTGGCAATTGTTGCTTTGGTTCGACGCTTTGGCTTATAGGGGAGATAGATATCTTCAAGTTCGGTTTTCTGTCGACAGAGGGTAATTTTACCCCGCAACTCAGAGGTTAACTTCCCTTGATCATCAATTGATTTCAGAACCGTCTGACGTCGTTCCTCGAGCTCTTTAAAATAAATCAATCGTTCTTGCAACAGGCGGATCTGAACTTCGTCGAGCTCTCCCGTGACCTCTTTACGATAACGGGCAATAAAAGGGACCGTCGCCCCTTCTTCAAGTAAAGCAACAGTCTGTACAACCTGATTTTTCTTTAATCCCGTTTCTTCGATTAGGATGGGGAGGATATCAAAAGAATTCATATGCTAATTCAGTGTCCTTATTCTATAAATTTCAGGGGGAGTTCAATGGAGAGCTAACTCTCGCCACTTATTTCTGACGTGCAGGTAACTTCCAAATAGAATCGGTAGAAGGAGATTCGGGATCATTATCCTCAAATGACCCATCATAGCCAAAAGTTAAAAACTGCGCAGAGTTCGGGAAGGGTAAAACCCCTCTAAAATCAGTTTCATCTTCAAGCTGACCGCTCAATGTCCGAGCGATATCACGATAAGAGACAACCGTCAGATCCTTATCCAGCAAGAATACTTTTAACTTCAAGTCCATGACTCGAGTGTAATTGACTTGTGGACTATCTGAAAAAGAAAGGGTTCCTTCGATATCAAGTTGCTCACCATCAAAAGTTAAATAGTAATCAACCTCAACGTATAGGTCCTGCCAGTGCTGTGGACCAGCGTTCCAAGGTGAAAGGCTGACGACCTCGTCTGGTTCTGCCTGGGCCCCAAGGTAGTATGTTGTAGTTGTTTGGCATCCTAAAAGCCCAAAAATAAAAGAAACAATCAACAAGATCAGTAGCTTATTCTTCATAACAGGGTCCTTTTCCACAATGGTTTGTAGTTCAATTGTAACAATTGTAACATATCCATAAATACGAGAAGTCCCTTCAAAAACGTGACCTGACTCAATAATCAGAGTATGCTATGACCCTCTCTGAATTCTTTTTACGGAGTAGAGTATGAAAAACACCGGCATTGTTCTTCTTGGATTATTTTCCGTCATCTACCTTCTCAACCCAACTGCAGGTTTTTTTGAACTTATTCCTGACAACATCCCCATCATCGGGAACCTTGATGAAGCCGCAGCTGTTGCTTTACTCGTCATGTGTCTGCGTTATTTTGGCTACGAACTCCCCGATATTTTTAATCCAAAAAAGTAAATCAGGTAAAAAAGACAGCATGATTTGAACTGAAGATGGGTGGGTTTCGTTTAACAATTGTTCGAATAGTAGGAGATCCAAGCAAACGTTGATTTAAAAATTTACGGGCAGCAGCTCGATCCCAACCCGTTGCCGATTCAAACTCATGATACAGTCCTAGGGGACTATCGACATCCCGCAGTTTTGAGCTGTCAATTCCATAGATTTCCGGATTTTCTAACAACTCCGATCCGCGTGGTAAATTCATTATCGAAATATTGAGAAAACCAATTTTTTCAGCATGTCGCTCAAGAAAGTTTAACGTCATTTCAGCATCAGCTTGAGTCTCACCCGGTGTCCCCAACATGATGTAAACATAACTTGCGATCCCGGCACGATGAAGATTATCGAGAATTCTTTCCGCTGTTTCAAGCCTGACCCCCTTCCCTAGGCGATCAAGAACCACCTGCGAACCACTTTCAAGTCCCAGTTGCAACATCTCGCAACCAGACGCTGCTAAATCACGGGTAAAAACTAAATCCTCTAAGGCAGTCTCAAAACGAACAAAACCAAACCATGATAGGCTCTTTAACTCGCTATGCCTTGCTGCTAAAGACCTCAGAATATTGACAGGAATCGCATTGTCAGTCAGATGGAAGCTTTTTACTCCATACCGCTCAGAGAGTTGAAGTAATAAATCTGGAAATTCTGTGGGGCGAAACGTTTGATAAGGATGTACCGGTGCCGTAGCTTCCGGGCAGAATAGACATTTTTGCCAATAACAACCGCGTGAAGAACTTACAGGAAAGATGGCTTCTGGGCTTAAATATCGTTCAAATTTAGCAAAAGAAAAATCGGGAACAAAACCAATATCTGTCGCATCACTTAAAAAGTATTGATTCGGAGCTGATCCTTTTGCAAGAGCCACAAGGGGAACTTCTCCTGGGCCGAAAACCAACCGATCAAAAGGAAACAACTCGACTTCAAGTCGCTGTAGTGGTTTTTGCCACGATGTTATCAATCCTCCACCGGCAATCAATTCAACATCCGGAAACTCCCGCCTCAACAATCCCGCCAATTCGAATGCCGGAAAAACTTGATGCAGATAATTGATAGAAATCGCTATCCGTTGAGGACTACACTCCTTAATTCGGGGCAATAATTCTTCCCGGTAATAAGGACAAAACAGGGTCTTAAGATCCCCTCGACTGAACTCTGTCAATGCATCAGGATTAAATACGGACACACCATCATATTGGTAGTCACCGAGGGTCAGTCTTTCTTTATTATTTCTTGGATAGAGACTTAAAAGGAGATTCAAGTATCGAACGGCTGTGCTATAACGGGGGAAAGAGGCCTTAGCGCGTGATGACCGCAACAAATCAAGAGATTCCTCGCAGTGCTTTAACGCTCGGTGAATTGACGTTGTCGGGTGATCACCAGCCAATTCATTGAGTCGCTTCCCATCAAGAAGATAAAGATAAGCATCCAGATTGGCATCCAGAACGTCTGTGGATATCCCATTCTGGCGCAGGGCCGATGCCAGAATGGCTAACGACAATGGCGGTTCAGATGGCTTTAGTGCAGGAGGTTGAAGTAAGAGGACCTCAGCCATCATGAAATCTCACTCAGCATAAGCCAGAAACCTCGACGACAGGATAGCTTTCATCCAGCCAACCAAAAATTCCATCTGAAACATTATAGATTTCGATTCGCGGAGAAACTTCAACAAGGAGCTCACAGACCACCCGGGTCCGTCGACCTGTCCGTCAGATGAGCAGTATGGGCTGCTCAACGGGAACCAGTTCATTGAGTTGTCTGACCCATTCTTCAGGATGACAACTTCCATACTCATCAAAAAAGGTCAGCATATGGCTGCCTGCGACGATACCCGTCAATTGCCATTCCTCGGGACGACGGACATCAACAAGAGCAGCCCCTTGTTGCAAAATATCGGGGACATCCCGACTATCAATACGCTTATAAGTTCTCTGGGGCATACAACGTCCTACTTGAGGTCAATTATGAAATAAGTCACTGGCACAAAACAAACGTTTTGGATAAATCGATACAACACCGAAAAAAAATGGCTAAGCAATCCTATGCTTAGCCAGCTGATCCTTTTTTGCAAAACAATGAAGACCCTGGATAATCTACTGAAACAAGACTCCGGATTCAAAATTGAAGAAATAAACCTGGTAAGAGTCATCCGTTTCCAGAAGGCTGATTGTTACGGCGGTTTCCCCACTCGAGTATTGGGCATCTAGCACGTAAGTGACCACCATCTGCTGCCCGCCACCGTTCGATTTTTCTTTGAACTTCGCTTCCCCGATCTCTTGCAGTTCACCTATTTTGGACAATTCCTCTAAAATACTGTTCAGATTTTCAGGCGTAACCGTTTTCAAAACTTCTGGAGCTAGCAGTTGCTTAACAGTCTCAGGGTCCCATGTCGAAATTTCAGGGAGAACCTGATGGATATAAGGAATGGCGGTCCCATCATATTGAGATGATTGAACCGAACCATAATAAAGGTATGATGAAATTCCCACCACAAAAACAAAAATTACATAAGCAATAAATTTTTTCACTGATTGCGCCTCTTCCAAAATGTTTTTATCAAATGACAAGGATGAAGCTAACTGATCGAGATTATTTTGACAAGAGATCTCTAACAACTCGCGACGTCGATATCAATCACCAACAGCACCTATTGCCGCGCCAAACGTAAGTTTTCAATATGAGTCTCAAAGTTGGAACGAAATGGGTTGATATCTAAACCACCACGACGTGTATAGCGAGCATAAACTGTCAATTTTTCGGGCTGGCAATAACGCATCAGGTCGACAAAGATCCGCTCAACACACTGTTCATGAAACTCATTATGCTGGCGAAATGAAACCAAGTAACGAAGCAATGCTTCCGGGTTAATCTTATTCCCCCGATAACGGATTAAAACACTGCCCCAATCAGGCTGGTTTGTCACCAGACAATTACTCTTTAATAAGTGACTGTGAAGCTCCTCTTCAACCTGCTGCTCAAAATCAGTTGAATTTTCCAGTATCGAAGGATCAAGAGAATAATGATCAATAGCAATATCCAGATCATCAATACACCGGCCAGGAAAACACTGGATGCGTTCGCTCACAAACTGCTCACTCTCTAGCAACCGTACCCTGACATCACTTCCGGCTGTCTGCGATAAATCCTTGATCATCAATTGCTCGACCTGTTCAAAATCGGAAAAACGGGTTTGATTAAATGAATTCAGATAAAGCTTGAATGATTTTGATTCAATCAAGTTCGGAGAAACACATGGGACATGAAATTCCCCCATAGCAACAATTGGCTTCCCTTTGAGGTTGAGCCACGAAAGTTCAAAAGCATTCCAAATATCATAACCGCCAAAAGGCAACACCCCCGTAACGCCGATAACATCGCGCTTCACCTGACGTGGAAAGGGGCAAAGGAGGGCAGAATCATACTCACTTTTATAGACAGTATTCTTTCCCAGAGGCAGTATCGATTTTAAATCAGACATAAAGACCTTTATGAAATAACAATGATCGCAAAAAATATTACCACTTTTAAGAAATTGCTGATATGATTTCTCTTTAATGCTGGCAAGAGCAATCTAACCAGCTGAAGCATAAGTACTTTTTATTCAACCGTCAACATGGAGAACGTTATGAAAGTCGGATTAATTGGCTGGCGCGGTATGGTAGGTTCCGTGCTCATGCAACGGATGCTTGAAGAGGAAGATCTCTCTGCTGTCGTCCCGGTATTTTTCTCTACTTCACAAGCTGGACAAGCAGCTCCTGATTTCGGTCAAAAACCGGGGTTACTGGAAGACGCTAAGGATATTTCCAAGCTTGTAGAGCAGGATGTCATTATCACCTGTCAAGGGGGGGATTACACCAAAGAGATCCATCCTAAGCTCCGCGCAACAGGGTGGGACGGGTACTGGATTGATGCTGCATCAACACTGCGAATGGAAGACAATACGGTCATTATTCTTGACCCCATTAACCGTGATGTGATCGATGCCGCTCTGGACAATGGCTGTAAAGACTTCATCGGTGGAAACTGCACTGTAAGTTTGATGCTGATGGCAATTGGTGGCTTGTTTAATGCTGGGCTGGTTGATTGGGTTAGCTCTATGACCTATCAAGCCGCTTCAGGTGCTGGAGCACCTAACATGCGTGAGCTGCTGACACAAATGGGAACCCTGAATGATTGTGTCTCTCAGGAGCTACAAACTCCAGGGTCCGCTATTCTAGAAATCGACAAAAAAGTCACAGACACCCTGCGCAGTGATGACTTCCCCAAAGCTGCGTTCGGATTTCCCTTAGCCGGCAGTGTTCTCCCTTGGATTGATCGTGAAGTTGAAGATGGTCAGAGCCGGGAAGAGTGGAAAGGGATCGCTGAAACTAACAAAATTCTCGATAGTCAAACCGCCATTCCAATTGATGGGATCTGTGTCCGTATTGGCTCAATGCGCTGCCACAGTCAAGCGTTGACGATCAAACTTAATAAAGATCTCCCAATTGAGGAAATAGAATCTCTGATCAGCAATGGAAATCAATGGGTTCAGCTGGTTTCCAACACAAAAGCAGACACTCTGGAGAAACTGACTCCTGCTGCTGTTTCTGGAACGCTGGAAATTCCCGTTGGCCGGGTTCGAAAAATGCACATGGGACCAGAGTATCTCTCTGTTTTCACCTGTGGAGATCAGCTCCTCTGGGGAGCAGCTGAGCCACTTCGCCGGATGATGCGGATTTTGGCAGAAAAGTAACACTTTAAAAATCACAGCAGCCCCCTGATACTTGTCCGGGGGCTGTGAATAAAAAACATCTACTAAACTATTGGCTGTGGGGGGTCGATGTAATAGAAAATCTCATCAAGGTGTGAAAATGTCAAAAGATATGCTCAAATTGGTTATTCTGCTTATTGTCGTCGCAGTGATTATCTTGGGAATCTATTTCCTGGGGAAATCCGTTGACAACAAGAGTAAATACCAACACCCCATCAGCAGACAGGGCGGAAGCTGGTAACACACCTCCGCCCGGTAACAAGCTGTCTCTTTAAGAAACTACAGTACTTCTTCAATCTCTGGTAGATCCAAGCCAAAGGCTTTATGTAAAACCCGTACCGCTAATTCGGTGTACTTCGCATCAACGACGCAAGAGACCTTGATCTCACTGGTTGAAATCATTTGAATATTAATTCCCTCTTCTGACAGAGCAGAGAACATGGTGCTAGCAACACCAGCATGGGAACGCATACCGACACCAATAATTGACACTTTTGAAATTTCCATGTCATGGCTAATACCGCGAGCATTGATTTTTTCAGCAATCTTTTCAACAATTTCAACAGCCTTTTTACAGTCACTTTTAGGGACTGTAAAAGTCATGTCAGTTGCACCCTCATGCGAGATATTTTGAATGATCATATCAACAGTGATATTATTTTCACTCAGTGGGGTAAAAATCTGTGAAGAAATCCCCGGTTGATCTGGCACACCAAAAATACTGATCTTTGCTTCATCTTTATTATAAGCCACACCTGAAACCAGCACAGTTTCCATCTCGTGATCCTCCTTCATTACCAGCGTACCCTGTCCATCATGAAAGCTGGAACGTACGTGAATGACAACATTATATTTTTTAGCGAATTCAACGCTACGAATCTGCAGAACTTTTGCCCCTAAAGAGGCCATTTCAAGCATTTCATCGTAGGATATTTTTTCAATCTTTTGTGCTTCAGGGACCATTCTCGGGTCAGTGGTGTAAACCCCATCAACATCCGTGTAGATTTCACAAACATCTGCCTTCAATGCAGCGGCAACCGCCACAGCCGAGGTATCAGATCCACCGCGACCGAGTGTTGTGATGTTCCCTTCACCGTCGGTTCCTTGGAATCCAGCGACAATAACAATTGTCCCCTTCTTCAGATCTCCACGGATATTCTCATCCCCAATACTCTTGATCCGGGCTTTTGCGTGTGCCTTATCGGTGAGCATAGGGATTTGCGAGCCAAGGTAACTTCTGGCATCGTAACCCATCGATTGTAAACACATCGACAACAATGAAATTGTGACCTGCTCACCCGTCGAAACGAGAACGTCATATTCGCGTTCACAAGGCGTTTCGGTAATTTCAGCCGCCAAAGCCACCAAGCGATTTGTTTCACCAGACATGGCCGAGACAATAACAACAACGTCATTCCCTTCGTCATAAGTCTTGGCAATCCGGCTGGCGACATTGCGGATCCGCTCTACGGATCCCACCGAAGTACCACCATATTTCTGAACAACCAGAGCCATAACAGTCCTCATCCTCCTTATCAGGGGCTACCGACAGATATCGTTCCAACCATCGGCTCTTACAAAGTTTTAAATCTCAAGAATGTACTTTAATATCAGGAAACTCAAAGGCGGTCAAAATCTTTTTCGACGCAAGGAAATTTAGACAAAAAATGAGCTGGTTTTTATTGTCATCAGCCCTTTTTTTGCCTAAATAATAATGAGAGGGAAATAAGACGAGCTTATTACTTTCTTCGGTCAATTCCCGCAAAACTGTCGTCTTCGCTATGGCGAATCGAATCACTTGCAACATTGACCCAACCACTGGAACGCTCAAATTTTTCGACCTGTCGCGAATTAATTAAAGTACTGAGTAAGGCTGGACTAATACGGTCCTTAACACCATTTTTGTAAATAACATTAATCTGGACGTTCTGCCTGAAGAAACCCATAAATAGACCCCCTTTCCGCTACTGTCCTTGCAAGAGTAACCGAAATTCAGTAAATATCAAGTCAAGTTGATTATTTTCAGTCTATTTATTAACAACTTAGAGTCTCAATTATGATTTAACACAGAGATGAATTTACAAATCAACGATCGGACTCTAATCCAGATGCAATAGCTGACATCAACCGCTCAACAATTAACAGGTGAGTCTCCTTTTTATCCTCAAGCTCAAGAAGATCAGAAAAATCAATGGGATCTCCAAAAGAGATTTTTCCCTGCTGCCCAACGTTAAAAAAGTTCCAGTGGTTTATTCCTGACAAAGCTGTTGGGATGACGACGGGTTGATGTTCGTAAATCAACTTGCCGACACCACGATTTCCTGCTCCAAGCTTGCCATCCTTATGGCGTGTTCCTTCGGGAAAAAGCATCACCTTCTGGGTCTGCAACAAATCACCTAAATGCTTACCCGCACGAATATCGCGACCACGTTTAACTGGAAAAGCCCCCCAAGAACGATATAAGGCTCCAATCAGAACGTTTTTAAACAGCTCTTCTTTCGCCGGAGCCCAAACCATTTGCCGAGGATGGAATTTCACAACTGTGGCTGGGATAAAAACCGTATCGTAACCGGAAATGTGATTTGCCGCGAGAAGGACTCCCCCACTTGCAGGGATATTTTCAGCACCGACAACCAGAAATCGGTTTATAACACTCGCATAAAAACGAATAACCGCAGAACTTACTGTCACCCAAAGGCGACGGGCAAACGAAACTTTCAAGGACAAACTCCCTCTCTTCAATATTGATGTCAGTCAGAGCAACTACGAATAAAAGTCCTTGCAGCGGCCATAAACATCACTCATTATACCTACCTTGTCTAAATCTACCATGAATATAAATAGTATTTACTGAAAAGGATAATAATTATGGGTTGGTTATCAGGAGTTATTGGCGGCGGTCTAGGAGCAATGATTGCGGGGCCTTTCGGTGCGATTATGGGTGCTGCCATCGGCTCGTCTATGGGGAGTTCTCGAAATTCGACCGCAGGAAGAATCGGCACGAATCAATCTCAACAACGCCAAGCGATATTTTTTACGGCCGCCTTTTCCATGGTGGGAAAACTTGCTAAAGCAGATGGTCGGGTTTGTCCCGATGAAATTGCAGCGATTGAAAAAATTGCCAAAGAAGCCCTCGGGTTAGACAACCAAACCCGCGCTTACGCTATCAACGTCTTTACTGAGGCAAAAGATCGGCCGGAGTCATTTTCAGACTATGCCCGTCAATTCGGCGATGTATTCCGTCAAGATCAGCAACTGTGCCAGTTTATGATGACCTTTTTATTTCAAGTGGCGATGGCAGACGGAGAACTCCATCCCCAGGAAGAGAACATGTTACTTGAGGCTAAATCCGCATTTTCTCTCCATGAAAGCGTTTACCAATCCTTACGTAGTCGCTACGTTGGTCTCCACTCTTCATCGGTCAGTCTGAGTAAACATTATGAAAACCTCGGCATTTCAAATAACGCAACAGCGCCTGAAATCAAAAAGGCTTATCGTCAGAAAGCGACCGAATTTCACCCCGACAAAATTGAAGGCAAAGGGTTGCCCCCAGAATTTATTAAATTTGCGAATGATCGTCTCGCAGAAATCAATGAATCCTATGATGCCATCATGGCCGCTCAAAAATAACTCTGGAAGAGGGGTGTTTGATGTCTGAACTCACAAAACTTTCAGCTTGGCAAGCGCTACAAAAACATTTTCAAAGTATTGAAAAGTTACATTTGCGCGACTTGTTTACCGAGGATCAACAACGATTTGAAACGTTTTCACTTAAGTTCAATGACATTCTCTTCGATTATTCCAAACACCGGATCACCACGACCACAAGAACACTCCTCATTGAACTCGCTGAACAAACCGGGCTTAAGAAAAAGATCAATGCCATGTTTGCCGGAGAAGAAATCAACATCACAGAAAAACGACCGGTTCTTCATGTTGCCTTACGCAACCGCAGCAATCACCCCATCCTCGTTGACGGACAAGACGTCATGCCACGGGTCAATCACGTCCTCACCAAAATGGGACAATTCTGTGACCAAGTCCGAAGCGGACAGTGGCGTGGTGCCACAGGGAAAGCCATTACCGACATTGTCAATATTGGCATAGGTGGGTCAGATCTCGGGCCATTGATGGTCACTGAGGCGTTAAAACCGTATAAACATGAGCGCCTAAACTTCCACTTTGTTTCTAATGTTGACGCAACCCATTTGGCTGAAGTTTTAGATCAGATCAACCCCGAGACTTCACTCTTTCTGATCGCGTCAAAAACATTTACGACCCAAGAAACCATGGCTAACGCCCACTCTGCCAGAAGCTGGCTGCTAGAGCAGATCAAGGATGAAACAGCAGTAGCCCGACACTTTGTTGCCATGTCGACCAATCAAGAAAAGGTCTGTGAATTCGGTATTGATCCAGACAATATGTTCGAATTCTGGGACTGGGTGGGGGGACGCTATTCGCTCTGGTCAGCAATCGGCCTGTCGATTGCCCTAGCTATTGGTATGGATCAGTTTGAAGAACTTCTCGCTGGAGCTCATCAGGTTGATGAACACTTTCGCACCGCACCCTTTGACCAAAACATCCCTGTCCTGATGGGCCTCCTCGGAGTCTGGTACAACAATTTCTTTGCTGCAGACTCCCATGCCATTCTTCCTTATGACCAATATATGCACCGCTTTCCTGCCTACTTTCAACAAGGCGATATGGAGAGCAATGGCAAATGTGTCACTGTCTCTGGAGCATCTGTTGATTACTCAACAGGCCCGATTATTTGGGGGGAACCTGGCACCAACGGACAACACGCCTTTTACCAACTCCTGCACCAAGGGACCAAACTGATTCCAGCTGACTTTATAGCGCCGATCACGAGTCACAATCCACTTGGGGAACACCACCAACTTCTCCTCTCCAACTTCTTTGCCCAACCAGAAGCACTGATGAAGGGGAAAACGGCAACAGAAGTCAGGGCTGAACTTGGGGCCGAGGGGGTTGATAAAGATCAGATTGAACAACTTTTGCCGCACAAGGTGTTCAACGGCAATCGCCCAAGCAGTTCATTTCTTTTTGACAAACTCACACCACGAACTCTCGGGTCACTGATTGCCCTTTATGAACATAAGATTTTCACTCAAGGGGTCATCTGGAACGTCAATTCATTTGATCAGTGGGGAGTCGAACTCGGTAAACAATTAGCAAAAAAAATTCTTCCCGAACTTCAACAAGGCCAGTCTGTCGATAGCCATGATTGCTCGACGAATGGTTTAATCAATTATTATCGGCAACATTCATTTACGAAATAGTCCCTTTATTTAGCTACTAATTGGCTCATCACTATTTCGTCCCCTAGATCGTCAATCGGTCCTTATCAGCCAGAAAAAACCCACAGAAAACCCCCACTCAACGTTCAGCTTTACCACAAGTTCATCTTTCTGGAACTCAACAAACCATACATAAAGTAAACCCTCCCTCATCACTGGACCTACGTTTCTCACCTCATGATGATAATGAAATAAAATTTCAAAGTGTGATCCAAGTCACAGAAAGGGCTCAATGATTCAGGCATAGTTCACAGCCTGCTATTACACCTTTTGCAATCAGGAGAAACCGTGACGCAATCAGTTGACCCCAGTGTGTATTTGTCCGATTTACAAAAAAATCAAAAAGGGATCATTCGCCAATGCTCCGCAACGGGAATGCTGAAACAAAAACTTCTCAGCATGGGATTTATTCCTGGAGCTGAAATTATCGTCCTTAGAAATGCTCCTCTTCGCGATCCTATTGAAATTGGGATTCATGATTGTTTGGTAAGCATAAGAAGAAGCGAAGCGGCTCTGCTGAAAGTTGAAATGTCATGTTAAAAGTTGCACTTGCTGGCCAACCTAACTGCGGAAAGTCGACGATCTTCAACATGCTCAGTGGTGTCAATCAGCATGTTGCAAATTACCCCGGGGTCACCGTTGACAAAAAATCGGCAACCCTAAAGTTTCAAGGAGAACACATCGAGATTGTCGATCTCCCGGGGACCTACTCCTTTAGCACGTATTCACTGGAAGAAATGGTGGCCAAAACATTTCTTCTTGATGAGGGAACCGATGTCATCGTCAATGTCGTCGACGCATCCAGCTTACGTCGCAATCTCTACCTCACCTTTCAGTTGCTTGAACTCGGAAAACCGATGGTAATGCTCCTCAATATGATGGACATTGCCGAGCGACGCGAGCTCGAAATCGATATCGATAAACTATCAAAAATGTTGAATATTCCGATTATCGAAACAGTTGGGACCAAACGCGGCGGAAAGAAAAAAGAGATTCTCGAAGCAATCTCCCAAGCAGGAAAAGTCACCATTGCTGAACCATTCAAAATTGACTACATGGAGTTTGAAAATTTCATCGCTAAAATCGAAGAGATGATCAGCTACGAATCGACGATCTCAAAACGCTGGCTCGCGATTAAGGCCCTTGAAGCAGATAAGGTTATTCTCGAAAAAGTCAATATTAGCAAGGACACCATCAAAGATATCACCAGCAACATCCATGCAAAATACGACCTCGATGTCGATCAAACGTTTGCTCGTGTTCGCTACGACAGTGCTGATGTTGTTTATCATAAATGCGTCAAAGAAAAGAATCAGGATCTGGACACATTAACAGCCAAAGTTGACCGGATTATCCTCAACAAGTGGCTGGCATTTCCAGTTTTGGGGCTGATCATTTACCTGATCTACCAGTTGTCAATTGTCTGGGGCTACGAACTGACCAACTACACTTGGCCACTTCTGGCAACGTTAAAGAATTGGGCCATCACAGTCCTTCCTCCACCTGAGCTCAATAATGTTCCAATGATCACCGATTTCGGTATTTGGATGATCAACAGTGCGATTGCGTTACTTAACTATGTCCCGATCTTCTTCATTCTTTTTGCTCTGATTGCGATCCTTGAAGATGTCGGTTATATGCCAAGAATGGCATTTATTCTTGATCGGGTTTTTAGGAAGTTTGGCTTGCATGGTCAATCAACTCTCCCGTTGGTTCTTGGAGGTGCTTTTGTCGGTGGTTGTGCTGTTCCTGGAATTATGGCGACCAAAGGCATTGCCGATGACCGGGCGCGATTGGCTACAATCCTGACCGTACCCTACATGAATTGTTTGGCCAAAGTTCCTTTTTATACCTTACTGCTTGGAGCATTTTTCAAAGAAGACATGGGGTTGATGATGTTCTTTATTTCGACTGTCACCCTGTTTATCGCACTTATTGTGGCTCGACTAACAACATCAACTGTTCTACAAAATCGCGAGACCGCCCCATTCATCATGGAACTGCCGACTTACCACCTACCAACATTCAGCGGAGTCATCCTTCGTGCAACCCAACGCGTCTGGCTCTATATCAAAAAAGTGATGACAATTGTTCTCGCCGTCGCGGTGGTCTTATTTGTCCTGCTGCAGTTCCCTGGGGTTTCAGCTGAAAAAAATATCGAATTCTCGCAGCAAATGGATAAAGCGCTGGTCCAATTTGATAAGAAGGTTCAAAAAAGCAAATACTACGAACATATTGATGAGGCATCTGAAGTATCAGCCCTCATCAACCTATACGATAGCTACAAATCGCAAAGGATGCTGGCGGGATCAAAAGCTGCCGTCGCATCATTGGACGCAGCCTTTCTAGCAAAAAGCCCGGAATTGTTCCCCCTTGTTCGTCCCCAAGATAAGGATGCAAAAAAAGTTGGGAAAGCGGCGCGGAAACTCTCAAAAGCCAATAAAAAACTTCAGATCGCAATAAAAAATGAGAAAATCACCAACTCTTTCCTTGGCATGTTCGGGCGTGCCCTTGAACCACTGACTCAATATGCCGGCTTTGACTGGCGGATCAATGTTGCATTCTTAAGTTCATTTGCAGCGCGTGAAAGTGCTGTTGCAACTCTTGGTTCCATCTATGAAAAAGGGAAGTCCCACCTCAGTCCCGAAGAGTCTCTCGCTCAAGACGGTGCCTACACACCAGTTCATGCTGCTTCAATGCTGCTATTTATGATCCTGACCCCACCCTGTATCGCAACAATGGTCGTTGTGAAGCTCCAGTCAAATTCTTATCGCTGGATGCTATTTGCGATCTTCTTCCCAACGTCTTTGGGCGTTATTTTGTCGCTCTCCTTCTTCTCCATGGCACTTCAGTTCAATTGGAGCGGAATAGAATTAATGCGTAATTTTTACCTAAGTGCGGCGACGCTGACACTTATTTTATCACTCTTCAAAACCAAACAATCCGGCTGGCAAGTCGGAAAATCGCAATGAAAGGACACACAATGAAAAAAATAACCCTCCTAACAGTCTCTCTGTTAATGCTTTTGATCTCAACGGCATCAGCCCATACCGCCCTCATGTCTTGTTTTGACGAAGGCGACGGAACCATTACCTGCGAAGGAGGTTTCAGTGATGGAAGCAGCGCTAGTGGTGTTGAATTTTATATCGAACATAAAGGCAACGTCATTCTTAAAACCAAAATGAATGAATACAGTGAAGTTAATTTCAAGAAGCCCGAGGGAGATTATCAGGCTGTTTTCAATGCCGGAGAAGGACATCGAGTCTATATCGATGGAAAAGATATTGTCGAATAGTCGCAATGATGAAATTGCGCAACTTTTTATAGCAAATTGACACAGGAGAGAAAAAAAGATGAAAAAACTATTAATCGCCATGATTCTGACTTTGGTCGCCAGCAACGCCTTCGCCCACTTTCAGATGCTCTTCACTCCCGAATCGGCCCTAAACAAGGGGCAGAAAATTGAACTGCGCCTCGCCTTCACCCATCCGTTTGCTGATGAGCATACTATGGACATGGGACTCCAGCACGACACCAAGACCCTTGCCGCAGTTGAAGAATTTTACGTCATCAACAAGGACAAAAAAAAGGATTTACTTAGCACCTTGAAGCCGATCACTTGGACCGGAAAACACAATGCTGCTAGCGGTTTTGAGACTGCCTACAAAGCCAAGCGCATGGGCGACCACCTCTTCGTTCTGAAGCCAGCTCCTTACTATGAAGCTGGGGAAGATATCTACATCCAACAGATCACCAAAATGATGGTCAATGTTGCGGGCACACCAACGGATTGGGATAAGGAGCTGGGACTCAAAGCTGAAATTGTTCCCCTGAACAAACCCTACACCATCTGGACCGGTTCTACCTTTACCGGCATCGTTAAGCAAAATGGCAAGCCTGTCCCATTTGCCGAAATTGAAGTGGAATATATCAACCATGCCCCTGACCTGAAGACCAATGCCATGGGCCCTGCATTTGTTGAAGCACCACATGACAGCTTTGTCACCATTGGCATCAAGGCTGATGCCAATGGTCAGTTCACGTTCGGAATTCCGAAAGCTGGATGGTGGGGCTTCTGCGCTCTTGGTGCAGGGAGTGATACCGAATACAAAGGAAAGGAATTAAGCCAGGATGCAGTCATCTGGATTCAAGCCAAAGATATGAAATAAAAACATTCTCCCCCGCAACCGACCTGTCGGTTGCGGGGGTAAACTAGGTCAATATGGAATATACATTTCTTTATATTATTTTTGTTGCTGCTATTTATTACCTCTATCGCAAGTTGATTAAAAGCAGCAATTGTCAGTGTAGCAGTAAAAGCAACTGCTCATCTTCCAAGCTTATAGATCTCGAAAGCAATAAAAATGGGGACAACCGCACCAGTCATTGAGATAACCAATCTCCACCACAGTTACGGTCCAAAAGCTATCTATGCCGGACTAAACCTAACAATTGAGCCAGGAACTGTTTTTGGCTTGTTAGGGAAAAATGGCGTTGGAAAATCAACCCTGATCAATATCCTGATGGGATACCTGCAACCAACAGATGGGCAGTGCATGGTCTTTGGCGAACCCTCTCACCACCTTTCAGCGCCGACACGCCAAAAAATTGCTCTTCTCTATGAAGGCTTCACCAGTTACGACTACATGACCATAGAGCAGGTTGAACGTTTTTTTGCCCCCTTCTATCCACGCTGGGAAAAAGAATTATTCTATGACCTTGTGGCTCTCATGGATGTACAGCACCAGCAAAAACTCAACACTCTGTCGTTTGGGCAAAAGTCCCAAGTCATTCTCGGTCTTCTCTTTGCCCAGGATGCTGATTTGCTGATCCTTGACGACTATTCAATGGGCTTAGACGCTGGCTACCGCTGCTTGCTGGTTGATTATCTGAAAAATTATATTCACGGAACCGATAAAACTGTTCTGATCACGTCACACATCATGAGTGACTTGGAAAAATTGGTCGAAGAGATTGCTATCGTTGACAGAACAACTGAAGTCTATCGCGACAGTATGTCTAATTTTTATCAACAATTCCGCTGCTATGAAATCAATGGACAGCAAGAAATGATCTCCGGGATCCACAGAATAGAGCAAGGTCACAGCACCACCCGAATATACTCTTTTCTCGAACAGAAAGAGCTAGAGACAAAAATCGACAAAAAAACCACACCTATCGATGTCTCATTTGAAGAACGATTTCTTGGCTTTGTGGGAAAGTACTAATGATTATTAAAGCAATTCACACCAAAGAATGGCTAAAGCTCCGTTGGTATTTTATCGCCCTCTGTCTTGCTGCACTGGGGGTTGTCGGTTATTTCTGGTTTAACCTCAACTTTGATTTCAAATCAATCGAGCCCGAATCGATGATGTGGTACCGTTTTGCGCAGATCGGTGATAAACCCTACAGCAACCTAGCACTTTTCTTTCTATTTAGTGCCGTCGTGACGGCCGTTGCCCAGTTTCTCCCCGAAACAATCCGTAACCGGGTCCGTATTCTTACCCATCTCCCCTGCCGCCTACAAACCGTGGTTGCACACCACCTTCTCGCTGGCGGTCTGAGTATTGTCCTTATTAATGGATTAACCGGACTTCTGATTGTCTTTGTTGTCAAGCAGTATTACCCACCCGAAATTGTGCGGGTTGCCAGCAAAGACTGTTTCTTCTGGACACTGCTCGGACTGGCGTTATACCTTGGACTCAGTGGAGCGATTATCGAACGTAATATCGGAAGAAAATCATTCAAGTTACTTCTGCCCATTGCGTTAAGTTTGCTCTACTTCAAGAGTCGCTATGCCAGCGGCGACCTTCTTCTTATCGCTATGGTTCTGTGGTTGACCCTCCCCGTTTATGACAGCTTTTTAAGCGTCAAAATGCAACGGCTCAAATCACTACCGTTCAAAGTCAGTATTATCCTCGTCTGCCTTATGCTCGTGACTGTTGGAGTTAACCGCTATCAAGAAGAGTACAGCCAGTTTTTTGAGAAATACTATATTTTCTTCTCACCCATCCTTGATGATTTCGTCTATCAAAAAAATGGCAAAGGGCATCACTTTGTCTATGGGACCAAAGCCACAACCTTTGGTCGATTAACCTACGAAAGCTACCTCCCTTTCGTCTACTGGAAAAATCTCGACATTCAAGGAAAACTGCCGATTCAAATCAACAATGAAAGCTTCGACAAAAACACCATCAGGGGGGCACGACAAAGTTTACAATATCGCCCCGAGCACCTCAAAACGAAAGAAGTTAGTCTCTATCCGCTCTTTAACCCAATCAGCGACAAAGGTGTCATCCCTTTTCCCGAAGAAGCTTTTTCACTGAAATCAGATCGCGTTGTTGTTTACGATTGTGAAACGGTGACGACAAATCATCCCCTGAGCAATGACATCAACGCACAGCTTGCAAGTGCTGGAGTCACATTTCCACTGCGGCGACTATGGGGAAAAATCACCAACATGAAACCTTTTGATTGGGGCTACTTTATTCAGGATGACACTGGGGAAATTTTCAATTTACGGCGCGCAGACAATAAGATTTCTGTTGTTCCTGTTCCACGTCCAGATCATGTCGCTCCGATCGCTCATATGCGCATCACGGAAAATCGGTTAAAAAACTTCTACGGTTACGCCATCGACACATCAAGTCGGGTCTTTCTCATTACTTACCCTGATTACCGATTTATTCAACTTAAATTGCATGATTTTGACTATCTCACAATGAAATTCCACCTTCTGGCAGACCCACTCCACTATCTCGTCCGCTACGATGACTACACGACCTACCGCGCTGTGCTATTTGACAAACAATATCAGCCATTAGGATCAACCCAACGACTTTAATTCGTCCCGACAAAAGTGTGACTTAAGTCACAGATTGATCACACGAAAAGGACTATTCTTACTTACTAATTAGTCAACGAATGCCACGAGTAACCGTTCAGATACCCGTTATGGTTTCATAGAAGGACCCCAGATGGATTTCAAGATTAAGCATGACAGCCCCGGTCGCTTGCGCCTCCGCTTTAAAACCCCCAAAGGTTGTAACATTTCACCCGAAGATATTGCTGCTCATTTACGGCAAATTGATCTCATCAATTCAGCTGAACAACGCCCACGAACTGGCAACCTTATCCTTAATTTTTCACCTACGAAACACATTCGTGCTCAAATCCTTGAATCGCTACGGACTCTAAAATGGGATCACATTTCGGCACCCCAGCTCAAGATCGTTCCGCTGCCTGATTCATGTGATATCCCTTGCGCGCAGTGCTGCTCAAAGAAGGACAACTCGCCCTCACTTTTGCGTCAAGTTGTGGGTGTCACAGTATTAACAGGCTACGTCTTGTGGGTGTTTGTACGTCAAGTTATCTTCAAAAAACCGATTTCTGAAAATCCACTCGGTTTAACCTCAGCCGTTTCACTTCTGGGAGCCATTCCACTTTTCAAACAAGCCTGGACAGATCTACGATCCGGGCAGCATAAAAGCCTCTTTCCCTTTCTCGCTTTTACTTGCTTTCTAGCAATATCTCTCGGTCAGGCATTAACAGCTCTCGAAGTTATCTGGATTTTGCGGGTTGGGATGCTACTTGAGGACTACGTCGCCCAACGCTCACATCGTGCCATCAAAGAAATTTTAGAACTGACCGAAAAAAATGCCTTTATTCTGGTTGATGGCGTCGAAGTCGAGATTCCTGTTGAGCAGATCGAACCCGGCTCTACAGTTGTTTGTCATACGGGAGAAAAAATCCCAGTCGATGGGATCGTTCTCCGTGGCGAAGCCTTGGTCGATGAATCACCGATTACGGGTCGGGCAGAAATGGAAACCCGGCAGATCGGTGATCACATCTTCGCAGGTACGATCATCAATCAAGGAGTTATCTTTATTCAAGCTGAAAAGGTCGGTGACGAAACCTACCTGTGCCGTATTCTGCACATGGTTGAAAAATCCCTCAGCAATCAGGCGCCAGCGGAAAAGCGGGCCGACATATTAGCCAATCGACTCATGAAAATTGGCACGGTTGCCGTAGCAGGGACCTTCTTGCTCACCTTCAGTCCCTTGCGAGCATTTACCGTTTTATTGGTTCTTGCTTGCCCTTGCGCTACAGTTCTTGCGGCATCAACTGCCGTCTCAGCAGCCCTAGCTAATGCCGCCCGCAATCACATTCTCATAAAAGGTGGCTATTATCTTGAACAAATGAGCGAAGCTGACTGCTTTTGCTTTGATAAAACCGGAACCCTGACTGCTGAAACTCCAGAACTTATTGAGATAATCACCAGAACACCACGTCAAAAAGAGGACAGTGTTCTCACACTCGCTGCTGCTGCGGAGATGCATACCCCTCACCCAATGGCGCGTGCTGTTGTCACCGCCGCAAAAAAACGTCAACTTGACATTCCCCAACATGCCCATTGTGAATTTGTTATTGGGCGGGGTGTACGAGCTGTTATCGCCGAGGATGAAGTTGTTGTAGGTAATGATAAGTGGATGAATGAGAACAATATTGATATTCGTTTCTTTAACCGCAAAGCAACCCATCACCTCGAACTTGGCCATACACTCATTTACGTTGCAAAAAATGGGAAAGCTCAAGGACTCATCGTAGTTGCTAATCGCATCCGACCTGAAACTGCCGATGTCCTAGAATGGCTGCGAAATAATGGGGTTAAAGATCTCCATATGATCACTGGTGATACCCAGCATATGGCAAAATCGGTTGGTGAAGAATTTGGCTTTAATAGCTGGAAAGCAGAGTTACTCCCTGAGGAAAAAGCGACCTATCTAAAAGAATTACAACAGAGAAAAAGTAAAGTCGTCATGGTTGGTGACGGCGTTAATGATGCTATCGCCCTCGCAGATGCAAAGGTTGGCATCGCTATGGGTGCTGGTGGTGCCGAAGTTGCCATCGAAGCCGCCGACATCGCCTTAGCCGACAGCAATCTAGAACGCCTTGTCTACCTGCGCCAGCTCAGCACCAAAACCCTATCAACAATAGAACTTAACCATCAACTAGCCATGTGGACAAATATTGGAGGTGTTGTCCTTGGAGCCGCCGGAATCATGACACCGCTGATGGCGGGGACACTGCATATTGTTCATACTCTAGGGATTATCATCAACTCCAGTCGTCTTCTTTCATGGAAAGCGCCTGGATTGCCAAACCCAACAAACGAGGTTGTACTAAATGAAGACAGATAAGGAAAAACGTCAGGCTATCACCACCCTATTTAGAATTGCTGACTACGCACACATTGCACATCATATCGATGGTCGCATCAGAATCAAGGTTTCACGTGCCGCCAAGCAGGGCTTGGCCGATGTTGAATTAGAGCCCTTAACACAACAACTCCCTGGTCTTAAGCATCATCGTCTCAACAATAAAACCGGATCAATTGTCATTGAATACGACCATACAATTATCCCGGCAACCCTCTGGGAAAAAATTATCATCTCCCCCGTAGAGGATCGCCCCGAACTCACCGAAGAACTACTAACAATTTGGAAACAACATAGCTAACCCGAGGAGGACGTATGCAAGCTGAAAACATGCAGCAGCAACCCATGGACACTCAGCAGCCTGAAATACCTTCAGCCGCTGACAAGCAATACTTTGAGCAAACACATCATGACCCGATTATGCAACAACTCGCAGCCCAGCAAGCAACCATCAGTCAAATGGTTGCCGATCAACAAGCGATGTGGCAACACATTCAGGTTGCATTGCAGCAACCAGGCAAACAGGGTAACCCAGGAGAGGACTCCTCAGCAGCGGCCCAGCCAGCAACGGATCATGGTGAGGAGAGTTGCGAGCACCATAAAGATCCGGCAGAACAAGCAGAACACTTTGTCCGCATGGCTGAAAAATTCAGCCGTGGTGAAGTTGATATGGATACCGTCGCTGGTGGACTCTCATTCTTGAACAACCAAAGTGGAGCATTTTGGAAAGGACTCTTAATTGGTGGTGGATTGACCCTTCTGGTTGGCAATGAAACCATCCGTAATTCTGTCACCAGTGTTTTTACCCGCAGTGACGAAGATAAATCTGAATAATTTGCTGTACCCAGCATCGATTACAGACCAACAAAGGAGAAATTCATGTCAACACACCCACAAAAAACCAGCAATACAGTGATTAAGAGCACCATGGTCCCGTCTGTTGTTCTGAATACAGGAATCTTTGGAACAGTTGTTGGTGCGGCCACAACTTTTGGAACCAACATCCCCAAAGTACAAAGAGAAGAGATTGAAATGAAAGCTGCCATCAGTGACAGCTTGATCAAGGGTGCCAGCGTCGGTATCGCGACCGCAACAGCCGTTGCAACAGTACAAACAATTGGTGGCAGTCGTTTGACCAATTGGGTTGTTCTAGCAGCAACAGCAACGGGTGTCGGCTTTGCTATTAATGCCATGGGGAAGAAGGCTGAAGCTGAAGCAGAAACCAAAACAAAAACCACGAATAAAACTAAAAAATAGGCGGATACTATTATGCATAAAACCAGCGATCATACTCATACTGATACTCAAGCATCGGAAGCTCCGCAAGGGGCAGCACCTTTTGGTACAGCGCAAGCTCCTGCCTATACCCAAGCTAGCGTTCCAGCCACCCCACAAGATGGTCAATTTTGGAAAGGTGCCTTGATTGGTGTCGGCGTTGCTTTGCTTATCAGCAATGACACCGTACAAAAATCACTGATGAAAGGTGCTTCAACTCTCTTTAGTGCCGCCCAAGCCGGCGTCGAAGAAGTGAAGGAAAAATTTGAAGATATCCGTGCAGAAAGAGATCAGTCTGCAAACCCAGAGGCAAAAAAATAAATGACCAAAGCTCGCTTGCGAACATTGGCTAAAACCGGCATGACGGTGTCACTTGCAGCATTAGTTGTCAGTGCAAGTGGCACTGCGCCCCGCCGGAAACGGATGATTACCCACACCTGGCAAGGGCTATCTCTGGTGGGGTTTTCGATCTGGCACTATAATCTCTACCTGAGAAACCCTCAGCCACAAGGTAAGCGTAAATCATGACAAACCCCTCAACTCCATACGTCGTCCACGAACTACCGCGACGCTTCCGGATTCGCTACCCGATATTAGGCCATCGGCATACCGATAGCCTTTATCTGCAAGCATTACTGGAAAATATAGCTGGAGTTGACAGTGTCAGAATTAACCGTTGTGCCACCAGTATCATCGTCACCCACGATGGCTCAGCAACGATCCAGACAGACACCCTTGCAACCCTGAAAACTCTGCCAGAAGCAGCGTTTTCAGGGTATGAGCAAGACCTTTCAGTACCAATAAACCCTCTTATGCTTACTGGACTCAGCATCCTGACCTTTTCGTTGCGCGTGCTCCCGCCGAGCATCCAAGGTGCTGTCAGCTTTTTTGTTGCCCTGCCAACCCTGCTTAAGGGTGCCGATACACTCCTGAACCGCGGTTTAAAAATTGATGTCCTCGATGCTGGTGCGGTCGGATTCTCTTTGCTACGACGTGATTATTTTACCTCCAATATGGTTATCCTCCTGCTTGGTCTAGGAGAATATCTGGAACAAATTTCTGAAGACAAAACAACCGGTCTGCTTAAATCATTACTGCGGCCACAGGTTGATGAGGTCTGGGTTGAAAAAGATGGTGTCGAAATTCAAACCCCGATTAGTCAGCTATATCCCGGTGATTTGATTATCTGTGGCCCCGGTGAGATGATACCGATAGACGGCATCGTTGCACGCGGCGAAGCACTGGTCAATCAGAGTTCAATTACCGGAGAATCGGTTCCCCTACACAAAAAACCTGGGGATGAAATTCTCTCCGGCGCCGTTGTTGAAGAGGGTAAAATTGCTATTCGCGTCGACACTGTCGGCAATGATACTGGTCTAGCACGCATTAACCGTTTTCTTGAGAACTCCCTGCGCTCATCCTCACCAGCACAAAAAAAGAGTGAAGAACTGGCCGACCGCCTTGTCCCCCTAACCTTTGGGCTGGGATTGTTGGTTTTCCTCCTGACGCGTGATATCCGCCGCGCTGCAGCAGTCCTCACCGTTGACTACTCCTGTGCCATCAAGCTGGCAACTCCAATTGCCGTAAAAACAGCGATGTATTCAGCCGCCCACCAGGGAGTCTTGATCAAAGGGGCAAATGCTCTCGATCAACTGGCTCAAGTAGACACTCTTATTTTTGATAAAACCGGAACCCTCACTTGTGGTGATCTACAAGTCACCGATGTTAAACCGATCAGTCGCCGCATGGCTCAGAAAACCCTATTGGCATTAGCTGCCAGTGCCGAAGAACATTATGACCACCCAGTTGCCAGAGCTGTCGTTAACGCGGCCCGCGAGAAAAACCTGCAACTCCCACCCATCAGCCAAGTCGACTTTATCGTCGCCCATGGCGTTTCTGCCTATGTCGACGGCAAACAGATTCTGGTTGGGAGTCGTCACTTTATCGAGGAAGATGAGCAGATCAATTGTGCTGCCGCAGATCAATTTACTGAACAATTTTATCAGCAAGGAAAAACCCTCCTGTATGTCGCCAAAGAGGGCAAACTTGCCGGTATTATTGCGATGCGTGACGATATTCGTCCTGAGGCAGCAGAGGTTCTCAAACGCTTCAAAGAAGGTCCAATCAAGAACATTGTTGTCCTAACTGGTGATCATAAAAAGACCGCTCTCGCCTTACAAGAGCAGCTCCCAGAAATTGACCAGATCCATTGGGAGCTTAAACCCGAAGACAAAGCAGGGATCATCCGCGAGCTGCAACAGTGTGGATACCGTACCGCTTTTATTGGTGATGGGGTCAATGATGCGCCAGCACTTGTGACCGCCGACGTTGGCTTTTGCATGCCCGCTGGCACCGATCTAACCAAAAATGCTGCCGAAGGAATTCTTCTGCGTGAAGATCTTGGCGTCTTGGTTGAAGCAATCGATATTGCTGAAAGAAACCGACAAACCATTGTGCACAGCTTTTATTCCACCGTCGGCTTTAACAGTTTGTTTTTACTCCTCGCCTCCATGGGAAAAATTCAGCCCGTCACAGCAGCCTTACTGCATAACCTCAACACCGTCGGCATTCTTGGATACAGCGCTGCCCGAGGGCTGTCAAAACGTAGCAATAATGATTCAACCATCCCCGCAGCAGGAGCTCAATAATGGCAAATACCAAGCCGACAGATATTATCCCTTTGTATGATGCACCATTTGATTGCCCTCTCGAACTTTTCCACATTGAGAATAAATACCTTGCCGCCCAACTTCAAAAAATGGGACTTTTCGTTGGCAATGAAATTTCTCGGCTGGACGAATCGTTGATTGCTCAGGCCGTACGTATTCGGACAAAAACAGGAGAAGTCGTTCTCAGTGGTGGAATGGGGATTAAAACGATTATCCACCTCCCGGATAACCGCCGTATTCCTTTGCTTGATATGGACCCTGGAGAATCAGGGCATATTGAAGGGACAACCGGTGGCCATAGCTTGGTACAGATCCTGACTAATTTAGGCCTTAAGGATGATGAAGAGATCACCCTCATGCGTAAGCTGCCACCAATGGAATACACCACTCGATTAAATCACGGCCGCCTGATTCAATTAACCGAAGGTGATGCCGCGCGGATATTGGGCGATAGCCATGGTCAGATTGTTCAATTTTCCTTTGCTTCAACCCACAATGATTTTCAGGTCTGTGAACTACTTGGGGGGAACAAAGCCCTGTCACGTCTGCAGCATATCGGAATAGAAAAAGAGAGCACCCTCACACTGGTTTCAGTCTCCAGTGCCCAACCGCTTCGTCTCGACAACCACAACCAACTAGTCATTTCAAGCCCTGACGGACTCCACTTGCATCTGCCCCAGCAAGCGGGGCAGACGATCTCAGTACGCTTACGCGCATAAAAAAATTAACCAGTTTCGCCAAACAAAGACAACCACCCAAAAGACCAATCACAAATAGTATTCCAACTAAGCAGCAGAACCAATTTTACAAAACAAACACTCTCCGGGGATCGGCCTTGCCGCCCGATTCTGTTCGATAATGACTCCAACCTCAGTCACCTCAGCCCAAAAAGCCTGACCCGGGTCAATACCTCGCCGATGCAATAGATCAATAATGTTTCTGACCGTTTGCTCTTCAACAGTATCGTAAGGCAAAACAATGCGAGTATAAATATCCATAGTCCGTTCCTTCTAAGACAGCGAGATCACTAAGTGCGACTTTTACACCGACAGTCTTTACAACCACGACAATGACAAGGATGCGCAGAGAGCTTCTTCTTGGAACCAATCAAGTCCGCGACTCCTGGAGCAATTTCACTCCAGGCTCGCCGACAGTAAATCGCCGGCAAGCCGCGCTCTTTCACCTTCTTCTTGATCGTTTTGGCTGCAGTATGGTGAAGAAAATCTGTGAAGAAAATCACCAAATCAGCCTTAGTTGGAATCGAGTTTTTTGTGACCTTCTGGCTGCGGCCACTCCAATGAATAATCTTTTCTGCTCCCAGCTCTTGCAGCTTCGGAACAAAGGCTGAAATTCTATCTGCACCAACAATTAATATAGTCATAACCACCTCCAAAAACGATCTCCGACACCAGAATTAGTGCCTACTGTGCCTCCCGACACACCTGATCAATCCACATCTGAATTCGCTCTTCAGTAAGCTCAGACTGATTTTCCTCATCCAGTGGCAAGCCGAGAAATTGCCCATCAACAAATGCCGTTGAATCCTGAAAATCATAACCATCGGCAGAACATAAACCAACAATAGAAGCACCGGCCCTTACTGCAGCATCATGCAGGTCCTTAATCCCGTCAACAAAAGTCCCGGGATAGCTCTCCTGATCACCCAAACCAAACAGCGCAACTTTTTTACCGCCAAGATTGGCTCCACTTAAGCAGTTAAGGGAATCAGCCCAATCATCCTGAAGGTCGCCCAACCCCCAAGTTGACGCCCCCAGAATAAGCAAATCACACGCCTCAAAGTCTGCCTTTTCAGCATCCCCAACGGGTGTTGCATGCGACCCACCAACCAAGGCACATATTAAATTTGCTGCGTTTTCAGTATTCCCCGTTGTGCTCCCGTAAAAAATTCCTGTCTTCATTTTCTTATCTCCATAGTTGTTAAAAGTCCCAAGCATCTCTACGAAATTGAAAAGCGATATCAATATAAACGATAGAGTTATCCATTTCTGTGACATTCATCACAAACAGCCTTTTTTCTTGATTTAAATTTAACAAAAGAAGGGAAAAGAGAATTTCCAGCAGATCACGACAAGGAAGATAATATCTCAAAGGGAAACATAGCAGAAAGAAGGGACTATAACTGCAGCACTAACAGCTACAGCTGCATTCCGCCTCCTCCAAAACGGCCTCAAGACAGGAAAGGTCGGAGACCTGCACTGTACCACGCCGATAGGTGATGCTATTGCGTGCAACCAAACGCTGAAGGCTTCGCGATAACGTTTCGCGCGCAATTCCAAGTTCTTGAGCTGTCAGACTAATAGGCCTTAAATCAACACTGCAACTAAATTCTTGCAAGCAGTGCCCACGCTTGATTCTATATAACAAATAAGCGGCAACCTTCACATCCGCCTTGCAACAACGTGAAAGAGTTCGCATTTCACGCTCCTGCTCAACTTGAGACGCCATCTGGTTCAAAATATTGCCATAGAAATCTGAATTTTCCGCCATGAACTGACGGAAAACATCATGGCTCCAAAACATCAGTTCTGTCGTCCCTGCATTCACCATCAAACTATGACAAGAACGCTCTGAAACGACAGCAGCAAGACAAAAGAATTCCCCTTGACCAAACCTCTGCAATAAATGCTCTTGCCCATCTGGTGCAATCCGCAGCATGCGCATTTCACCTGAAACGATAAAATATAGCCGCTTCGACATCTCTTCAGGTGTAATTCTACCGAACTGCCCCTTGAGGATTGAGGTACGCCCTGCAGCAGCGACCTGCCGTATCAAGCCATCACCTACTCCATCCAACAACGGTGCCTGACTTAACATACTCATAATTAACTCTGCCATCTTTATGCAGCCTGCAACAATTGCTGAGGAAGATATCCTGCTGCGAGCCTGGCAATGACATCCCGGCGCTTGCTGCGATAGAAATCATTCAATTTCAAACTTCGTGACGTTGGCCCATAGATTCTCCACATCCCTCGACCGTGAGATGGTCCGGCTCCTTGCTCCATGAACCCCTTAACATCTTTCAGTGGATAACCGAGAAACATTCCGACTTCGTGGGGAATTCCATCGTTGAACGATTGCTGCAAATGCTGTAATGCGATCTCAAGAGTGAGCTTTTGTGGATAACCATGTCGCAAAAGAAAGGTCTGCATGGTTCGACCGCTCAACCTACGTTCCAAAAGGTCATCCCTATAAAACAACAGCAATGTACTCTCTTTTTCAATCTGCAACGTCCTGACAGAAAGGGGAAGGTTTTGCAAGAGCTCCGCACCAAACTCTTGCCATAAACGATACATCCGTCGCCCGCAGGGAAGTTTCTGATTAGGAATTCGGACCATGTTGGCTGGTTTAGCTCCCGACAAAACCTCAGCCGCCGCAACAGCGATAAAAGCCTTGAGACATTCCTGAGGGGCTTGAAACAATCCAGCCACATCAATCCACGTCAGTTCCCGCTCACCCTGTAGAACAGAACACTCTGGCCCCCTACCTGACAAGATACCCCCTGGGCAACAATTATCCTTTCCACGACAGACCATATGAACCAACCTCCCTAAGGGTTTTGATTATCATTATCGATTGATAAATAAATAGAGACAGCGCAGGAGCACCACCACGAATGACAGAGAAATTCCCTTAAAAATACAGTTAAAGCTAATACCTACTGGGCCTCATTAAATAAACAGACCGACACTCACTTTTGAGCACAACCCGAACACAAACCGTAGAGCTCGTGACGGTGGCTTATGATCGTGAAATTGTGGGCCATTGCAACCTGGTTCTGTAGCTGTTCAATTCTAGGCTCCTCAAATTCAATGATCTCACCACATTCACGGCAGACCAAATGGTCATGGTGGCTATTCTCTCGGACCGGCTCATAGCGTGCATGGCCATCACCAAAGTGCTGCTCTATCGCAATTCCACACTCAACCAAAAGCTTTAAGGTTCTATGGACTGTCGCATAACCGATCTTCGAATGTTTTTTTCTTAGCTTCAGATAGAGGTCTTCAATCGAGCAATGAGACCGAGAAGCCAAAAATGTCTCCAAAATGAGTTTTCGTTGAATAGTGCTTTTCAACCCCTTATGCGTCAAAAAGTCACTGAATACCTGAGCTTGCTCCATTGAATTACCACCCTGGAAATGAAATTCGTTATCAAAATAAAGAATCGAAGAACAAAAGTCAAGCTGTTCTCAGAAATAGAGTTTTAATTGCTGGGAAGGTGTCTGCCATAGTCACCCTCCCAACAACCCCCTCACATGAAACATTGACTAAAACTCCAACGCTAATTGAAGAACCACAGAATCAACCTCAGAATCATCATAGTCTTCATCGCGGAGGTACTCGACTGTTGCTCCTAACCCCTCAATAACTTCGTAGCCAAAAGCTGCACCATAGCGAGTTTCCACCAAAACACCATCGGCCTCATCAGACTCCTGGTAGGTCACCGCAACACTTGATCCATGCCCTGAGATATCAAAACCGTAAGCAGCCTCAACGTACCATGCGCTAGGCTCATCATTACTGGCATCAGAATAGTCGCTGTCAAGTGCCGCCATATATTCAGCGACAAAAGTTAAATCAGCAACCCCTACAACAGCAGCGAAGGTTGCTGCTCCTGTTTTTCCATCAGCATGACCCAGAGACACGGCTAGATCACTAATGTAACCAGCTGAGACGTCTAGAGAAAAAGCATCACTTTCAAGGGCGTACCCAGCAGTCGCCCCATAACCTTCGATATCATCTTCACTGTTAAAGGCGTATGCAGAAGCATAAGCTCCTTCAATACCAAAGTCAGCAACAATTGCCCCCTCGTTTGTCTCGCCCAACTCAAGTGTCAAGGGATCAGCAAGCATCGATGTCTCAAAAACACCAAAAGGTACATACAGGCGGCCTGCGGTTACCGCAAAACCCATCTCATCAACATTGCCAAGAACGATCCCAGCCTCATCAATTTCAATCACATTGTCATCACCATTCCACGTCATCACAGCAAAACCGGAGTAGAGATTGCTCAACTCAACATCGACACCTAGGTCAAAAGTGGCCAGATCGACGTTGCTTGATGTTTCTCCGCCGGCATCCGAGTAAGCAGCCTCTACCTCAACAGCACCAGAGAACTGAACTTTATCAAACCATCTTTCCTCCATGCTGTTTTCAAGAGCCGCAACCCGACTCGCCAGAGAATCATCACCCGCCAGAGCCAAAGAGGAAGTTAAAATTATGCCCAAAGCAACCAAACCAACAATAAAACGCATAAACCAAAACCTTTCTCAAAAAATCACAGAAACGGGAAGCCCATCGCCGCCCAACTAAATAAAAAACAATTTGGCGAAATGTAGGCGAAGGACCTAGAAAAATCTGTGACTCAAATCACACTCTTCGAAGAAAATGAAAAACATGATCATTTGCAAAGTAGTAAAAGATAGCCACTCAACTTAAATAAATCAAGGAGCCGAATCAACGTTGCCAAAAAGCACTGCGTTCTCAAATGCAACAGAATTTTCATCCCAAAAAGGGTGGAGCAATTCAGAATACCCGCGACACACATCCCCCCCCAAGACAGAAGCGACAAAGTCGACTGACCCCAAAGGGCCATTTAATATCTGCCAAATAAACAAACCCAAAACAATCAACATGACAGCCCTGCGAACACTTTTTTGCTTGCTACTCTGCTCAGATTCACAGAGTCGATAATTATTTTCCATCCCAACCTCCGAATTTGATGTTCATTTTCATAAAGAAACTATTTAACACATCACCTCGTTGCCGATCTGTGACACACATCACAAAACCTATTGAAAATGAAAAAAGTTATCATTTGTGATTTAAGTCACAGACCAATCAGCGATGTCCCTGACAGACTGCAGTGGAAATTGAACATCCCAATTCACCCTTAGTACACCTCGAACCAATGCTTGCTTCGGGCAACATAAAAAGGAAAAAGACCCATAATGAGAATGACAATAAGAACAATTATTACTGCCCTGATCATCAGTGTCGCGATAGCAGCAGCCCCAAGCTGGGCAATGGCCGCCATTGATGCCGAAACAATCACCGTAACGGCAACCAAATCGGCCAAAAACATTGATGGAGTCACTGCTTCGGTCGATATCATCAGCGCCTCTGAGATCCGCGCCATCGGTGCCGACAGCCTGAAAGATATCTTTGAGAAAACACCGGGACTGACCATCCAATACGGAACCTTCCCGGCAGCCAGTGCCAAATCAAAGAGTTCGATTTCGATTCGTGGACTTGGTGCAACGGGAACCCTGTTCCTTCTCGATGGTCGTCGTCTTGCTGGAGAGGTAAAAAATCCCTACGACATGGATCGCATCCCTGCTTCGATTATCGAGCGGATTGAAATTATCAAGGGACCAATGTCTGTGCTTTACGGTGCAGATGCTATCGGAGGTGTTGTTAACATTATCACCAAAAAAGTGACAGAGACACCTAGCGGGGCGATCAATGTGCAAGGTGGAGCGAATGACGATGGTGACGGTGCAAAAATGAATGCCGATCTGTCCGTACGTGGGAAAAAGGGAAAGTTCGGCTATAGCCTGTATGTCAACGCCCTCAAGACAGAGCCTTATGAAGAGGTAGAAAACACCACAACGATGATCAAAACAGCCAGTGGCTTTGTCCCCCCATCGGCACACCCCCATCCCCAGATCAATCAGATCCAGGACAGCTATGCCGTCGATGTTAGTTACCGTGAAGAATCTGAGATCTACACACTGGGTGGCCGATTGACCTTTGATTTACTGAACGACACAACTGTCGGTGCCGAGTTCAATTATTTTACCGAAGAACGGGATGGTGACTACCGATCAACCTTCTTCCCAACAGGTGTTTCACCGATGCCGGGACGACGTATCGCTGCTTTTGACACACCGGTCCATTCTCACGACGACAATGAACGGCTCGATTTTGGTGCCGATCTAAAATCGACGATCAATACCGACCTGACCTTAAATTTCAGAATCTATAATTCCTATTACGAAAAGCGTAACACCACAACAGCCAGCAACTGGGAGCAAGCTGGATATGGCAGTGAAGAAGCCTCTGAATCTCTTGGTATGAATGCTGATGTTGATATTTGGAGCTACGAGGGATACGCCGTGTACGCCCTTGGTGACAGCCACCTCCTAACCGGCGGTGGAGAATATCGTGATGAAGAGCGTGAAGCGACAGTATTTAATCAAGCCGGGACACCAGAAACGCGATCCGTCGATTATACCGCTTTCTATCTGCAAGATGAGTGGCAGATCAGCAACAGTCTGAGCACAACTTTCGGTGCTCGTTATGACGATATTTCTAACGCCGATAATAAAACCACTTTCAAAGTGGGGGCCGTCAATAAATTCAGTGAGCAAGTGATTGTTCGTGCCAATTTTGCTCAAGGGTACCGTAGCCCCGACATCCGTGAACTTTACATCCGTAAGAATACACCAGCAGGGGCTCAACGTGGCGCTAGTGTTGTCGATATCACCCTTGGAAAAGTCCCATACGACTTACAACCGGAGCTTCTCAACAGTTACGAAATCGGGGTCAGCGGTAAAAACGCTGGCTGGCATTACAGTGCGGCTCTGTTCTACAACGAGATTGAGGATATGATCTCCCAAGTCACCAAAAATTCTGGAACACCAAGCGCTTACTACACCTTCGAGAACATCAGTGACGCGACCACAAGCGGCTTGGAACTGGCTGTCGGCTATAACTTTACATCAGGGGTGGGTCTTGACCTGAACTGGGCCGAACTGAATACCGAGAATGATCAAACCGGTGAAGACTTGGAGTTCAACCCAGAGCGTCAAGTTTCGGCAACCCTGAACTACATGCAAGATAGTTACAATCTCTGGGTCAGCGGCAAATATATCGGTGAACAGTACGCTGAAGTCGCCGATGACGACACCATCGACAGCTATTTTCTGACCAGTGTTGGCGGCACCCTGTTCCTGCTAGAAAAACAACAACTTGAACTCTACGGTGGGGTTAACAATATTTTTGATGAAAGCGTTGACACCCTTCTGGGTTCAAGTGTCGGCCCCTATATCTATGCCGGGATTCGCTATAACTTTTAAAACAATTGCAGACCTCAGCACACGGAGAACACTTCGTGGCATTAACCCGCATAGGGGGGGGGGATTCCCTCCCCCTATGCGGGTTAATTGTGTAAAGGAAAGAGAAACATGGACCAAGAGATCACATTAAAAACAAAAGTTTACGACGTTGTTACCAGCTATCCAGAAACCGTCGACACCTTTCTGGCTCACGGTTTCAGCCTGATTACCAACCCGGTCAAACTAAAAACAGTTGCCCGCTTTGTCACCCTTGAATCGGCCTGTTCCATGAAGCAAGTCAATCCGGAACTTTTCCTCCGAGAATTAAACCGTGCACTGGAAGCAAAACGAGAAGCACAAGATTGTTGCCAGTTTCAAATTGATGAAGAACGAGGTGATATCAATATTGCTGCCCTCCTCCCTTGTCCGATTGCCATACCGATTAAAGAAGCATTCAAGGCATTTGCTGAAAAGTTCAGTCACGATACCGGGCTTAAACTTGGGCTCCATGTAAAAGCAGCTGCCCTTGACCTTAACTCTCAACCTGAAATTCCCTATGCAGACTACGATTTGTTTATCGCCCCTGGTTATGATCATTTTACTGGGAACCACAAGAATTATCGCCAGATCAATCTGCAAAAAATGAATCAACCTTTTGCTCAGGCCGAGATGTCAGATCCCAATAACCGTTATACCATTACTGGAGCAGCACCTGCGGTTTTGATCCGCAATCGCAAGAAGGTATCCAGCTCCAGATTGTGCTGGGCAGATCTTTGCAATGACAAGTTCCAAGGGAAAATTGCCACTCCATTGGCAGAACTTGAATTGCAAAAAGGTGTCATCTATCAAATGTTCAACGATTTTGGTGAGGATGGTCTCCAGAAATTTACCAGAAAAATCTGCGGTGAATACCATCCTGCCGAAATGATCAAGCTGATCAATCGGGGCAAACTCGATCATATTGATCTCTTTGTCGCCCCTTTATTTTTTACCAGGATGTTAAAAAACCCTGATTTTGAGGTGATCTGGCCAAGTGATGGTGCGGTTGCAATTCCTCTGATCCTCTCCATTCATCAAAACGCCAGGGAAGAAACGACAAAGGTCTCAGAATATCTAACAGGTGCAGACATGGCAACTCTCCTCAGTGCTGAAGGTCTTTATCCCACCAGCCATATCGCCACACCAAATCCGATACCGGCTGAGACCTGTTTACTCTGGCCGGGATGGGAACGTCTGTACCATCTCGATTTCCAGCAACACTACCGAAAATCTTTAAGCCTATATCAACAATATCGCGAAGAGATAAAAGCAACGACAGAATCAATGAATCATAGTCATTCAGGAGAAAGTGTAATGTCCGATTTATCAGAAAAAAAAGGGCAGTTTAGAACAATCGATTTACGCGGAGAATCCATGGAGTTTCTACCAAAGCTGCTTGAAATTCTGGACACAATAGAAAGCGGAGACGGGCTTCATCTCATCAAAGAATTTGAGCCGGTTCCTCTCTATCAACTATTAAAAGAGCGGGGTTTTATTCATCAGATGGAAAAAGTTTCCGCTGACGAGTATCACGTCTACCTGCAGAACCCAGCCGTGCAAACCACAGCCAAGGCCAGCACGATGGCACAGCATATTCAAGTCGATGCAAAGCGAGCTGAGATTCTCGCAAAAATCGTTATCGACTTTTTCAATGGAGCTAACCTTGAAGAACTCAACAAACGCAGTCAGGAAATCTTTCCAGTCAGTGCTCCAGAGTTCGCCTACGTCGAACAGTTAATTTCTGAACGTGGCATCAGTGACACCCAATTTGAAGACCAGATTGAAAATCTCATTCAACTGTTTAAGAAATCTCTTGATCAAGGTCCTGATTTTGGACAACTTCCAGCCGGGCACCCGATTCATACCTATCTTCTCGAAAATCAGATGTTAAAAAAACTGATCACTGCATTACGGCTCTTGATTAAAAATAACGACAGTCAAAAACCAAGCCCAGCTTTCTGGGGTGATTATATCGAAAACTTAAGTCAAACAAATCATCATTATGTCCGCAAAGAAAACCAGTTATTCCCCTATCTGGAGCAAAAAGGCTTCGACAAACCATCAACCATCATGTGGACTCTGCATGACAATATCCGTAAATTCATCAAGCAAGCCCACAGAGCCTGCCACGATCCCAATCTGAATTTTTCGGCCTGCTCTGAGCAGGTCAGTCTTGCTATCAACAGTATTGAGGACATGATCTACAAAGAAGAAAAGATTCTCTTTCCCACTGCGATTGCCATGTTAAGTGAACAAGAGTGGATTCAGGCGCGTCAGGGTGAAATCGAACTCGACTATTGCCTGATTGACGAACCACCAATGTGGCCAACAACAATCACCACAGAAAAACAGAACCAATCTTCAGAGCAACCCGACAGCAGTGGAACCCTCAAACTGAGTGAAGGGATGATGAGCCTGGAGCAAATCAATGCCATTTTCTCTCATCTACCCGTTGATATCTCATTTGTCGATGCCGACAACCGAGTCCGCTTTTATAATCAATGCAAAGAGCGGATTTTCCCACGTAGCCCGGCGGTGATTGGCCGTGAAGTCAAATACTGCCACCCCCCTAAAAGCGTTGATACCGTGCTGGAAATCATCGAGGCTTTTCGCTCTGGAAAACAAGATGTTGCTGAATTCTGGCTTACCCTGGGCGAGAAATTTATCTACATCCGCTACTTTGCTGTGCGAGATGAAAATGATAATTATCAAGGTGTTCTTGAAGTGATGCAGGAAGTCAGCCGGATCCGTGAGCTGGAAGGACAACAGACCTTACTCAATTGGGGAAAATGATAACAACAAATAATAAATATGAAAAAGGGGGAAAGCAGACAATAAATGGATTTTCTGTTCATTTTTTAATCTTTTTCATTTTTCTTAAACAACAATTTCCGTTTAAAATTAAGTTAAGCACTCATAGGAGCATAAAAAATGAAACACACTGAACTGATCAAAAATATCAACAAGTCTGAAGTGCACAACATCGCAGAACTGGTAGAATACGCACCAGAAAAAGTCGTCAGCCGCACTCTTGCCCAGAACAAAGCACTAACCCTCACGCTGTTTGCTTTTGCTGCGGGGGAAGGTCTCAGCACTCATGCTTCTCCCGGTGATGCCATGATTCAAGTATTGGAAGGTGAGGCACATATCACCATTGACACCACCGACTATAAACTAACCAAAGGCCAGACCATCGTTATGCCTGCGAACATCCCACACGCTGTCAATGCTGAAAAACCATTCAAGATGGTGCTGACGGTTGTGAAGCCGATCCCCACTAAAGGAGACTGAAAATGAAGCAGACATTCAGCGCACTGATAGTTCTCACATTGGCGTTATTCTCCGGACTTGCTTCTGCTCGCGAAATCAAGGTGATGACGCCACC
>JADGDX010000030.1 GCA_016744675.1 Desulfuromusa sp.
TGTCAAGCATGATACCCAGTTTAACGCCCGGATTTGGAAGATCTTCATACTCGGTAAAGGTGAGGAAATGGTAGGGTTGCATCGGGTAATCTGGCTTAATGATATTCATGAGCCGATCTTGTTTGTTCTCAGGGATATCCAGCTCTTCTGAACCGATCAGCACATAGCTGACGGGAATACGCCTGAACATACGGCGGGGAATACCGAACCCATAGCGGACATGGTTTCCACCAGCGATCACCAGAACTTGGCGATCTTTCCCTTCATTTTTAAGGTAGTTTGCCAGATTTTGCGCCATGGTTTCATCCCAGAGAGTCTGGACGCGCTGAAAGCCCTCAAGCATGTTTTGCCCCATTTTATGATCACTGAAGACGGCTTGAACCATGGCTTTCTGATAGGGATCGCTGTGATTCATGTCGGGCAATTGTTGCTGCTCTTCCGCTGTTAACTCAGTCAATGGAGTTCGAGCAACTTTTCGCTTAAGGGTGCTGTCTGCATTGAGAGCCAAAAGTGGAATTTTATGCTCGCGGCAGTAGTTGAGCAGAGGGCGATAAAAGGCAAAATTCATTTGCCAGTTACGATACCAGTCAACCTGCAGTAAAAACTCTTTTTCTGTTAGTTTGTTATCAATCCAAAGATCCAGAACTGCTTGCTGCGATGGAGTGAACATTTCCATCGCCAAAGTAACTTTTCCGGGATTATTTTGCTGCAACGCTTGCAGTATTTCTTCTTGCAAGCGGTGAGATGCTGGATTGTCATGGGTTTCACCGACAAAGACGACTTGCGTCCGGCTGGCTTGCTCCCGCATCACCGTTTGATCAACGTAAACGCCTGTTGGCAGGTGAAGAATTTCTCCAACAATGGGGTCACGTTCCGGAGGGTAGGGTAATTCTGGATCACCGAGGTAGTGTTTTGCTGGTTGACAGCCGATGAGTGAAATCATCATAACCAATAAGGGGAAAAGGAGATTAGGTTTCATTTTTTTATCTCTCAATAGATATTTTTAGCGTAAAAGATTTCTGTCATTTCTTGTTCGATAATTGTCTTCACTGTATTGCGTTCCTCTTCTGACAAATCTTCGTAGGTTGTTGCGAAGAGGTATTGGTTGAGATCAAAATCTTTGAGTAACATCTTGGTATGAAACAGGTTTTCCTGATAGATGTTGATATCGACACACTGGTATTGGTCACGAATTCCCTTGCGAATATATTGTTGAATACTGTGAATTCGATGATCAATGTAATGTTTGCGCCCTTTGGTGTCTCGCGTAAAGCCACGCACCTTGTAATCCATTAAGACAATATCAGATTCAAATGATGAAATGAGATGATTGAGTGCTTTCAGAGGGCTGATTCGACCACATGTGGATACGTCGATATCGACTCGAAAAGTCGATACTCCTGATTTAAAATCTGTTTCAGGGTAGGTGTGGATGCACAGATGACTCTTGTCCAGATGGGCGACAACCGCCTCAGGCTTGGGCTCAATGGGTTCTTCTGCGATCAGGATTGTGACCGATGCCCCCATCGGGTCATAGTCTTGGCTGGAAATGTTGAGGATGCTCGCACCAAGAATGTCACACACTTCGGTGAGTATCCGGGTGAGCCTTTCTGCGTTGTACTCTTCATCAATATACTCCAGATATTCTTTGCGAGCCTGGGGACGTTTGGCGTAACAGACATCATATATATTGAAGGTAAGGCTCTTTGTCAGATTATTAAACCCGCGGAGTTTTATTTTGGGTTTGCGCTTTGGCCGGGTGATTTTTTTAGCACACATCGATCAAATTTCTGAAAAAGCACCGGATGTGATCATCCGGTGCGATAGCTATTTCCAGTCTTAAATTCCAAGCAGCAAGTTTTACATTAAGCAATAAATAACTCTAGACTGCTTTTTTTTCATTTCGTTCACCCATGACTTTATAAGCGCAGAGGGAACCACACATTGTGCAGGCGCCGTGGGATTCATCTACTCCCGATTCGTCACGCCAACTGCGGGCTTTTTCTGGGTCGATAGAAACAGAGTATTGCCCTTCCCAGTCAAGGTTTTTCCGATAGACAGCCATGGCATTATCTTTGTCGATTGCGCCAGGGATTCCTTTGACAATGTCAGCAGCATGGGCCGCAATACGCACCGCCATAACCCCTTCGTGGACGTCTTGTACTGTCGGCAGGCGGAGGTGCTCACTGGGTGTGACATAGCAGAGGAAATCAGCTCCCGCTGAAGCCGCAACGGTTCCACCAATAGCTGAAGTGATGTGGTCGTAACCAGGGGCAATATCAGTAACAAGTGGTCCAAGGACATAAAATGGCGCTCCGTGACAGAGACGCTTTTGCAGTTTGATATTTGCTTCGATCTGGTTCAAAGGGACATGTCCTGGCCCTTCAATCATGACCTGAATGCCAGCATCCTGTGCACGTTGGGTTAATTCGCCGAGGATGATAAGTTCTTGAATTTGGGCGCGATCCGTTGCGTCAGCCAGACATCCGGGCCGAAACCCATCACCGAGAGAGAGGACCGCATCGTAGGGGCGAACCATTTCTAAAAGGCGGTCATAGAATTCATAGAGAGGGTTTTCGGCATTGTTATACTCCATCCAGCCGACAGTAAAGGACCCTCCGCGTGAGACAACTTCAAGAAGACGTCCTTCTTTGTCCATCCGAGCAACCGTTTCGCGGGTCACACCACAGTGAACAGTGATGAAATCAACCCCATCATCCAGGTGCTTTTTGACGCCTGCAAAAATATCGTCAACAGACATATCGACAATCGGCTTACCTTGTTTAATGACGGCATCGCACGCAGCTTGGTAAAGTGGAACGCTACCGATACAGAGATCGGTTTCGGCAATAATAGCAGCGCGGATTTCGTCAATGGGACCTCCCGTTGACAGATCCATCAATGCATCAGCTCCTGCAGCAGCGGCAACTTTGGCTTTTTCAAGCTCTTTGTCAATGCTGGTGTCGTCTTGGCTAGTACCGAGATTGGCGTTGGTTTTTGTGCGCAAACCTTCGCCAACAGCCAAAGGGCGTCCATTGGTGTGTTTTTTGTTAAGGCAGATAACAGCAGTTCCGGCCGCAACTCTCTGGCGGAGAAGTTCCGGATCCATATTTTCAGCGCTGGCAGCTTGACGAACTAAATCACTAATCTGCCCTTGACGGGCCATTTCCAGTTGGGTCATTGAGAGATACCTCAAACAGAAAAATGCAGTGCACGCCACGCTTTATGGCGGCTGCACTGCAGTTGAAAGATACATTACGGTGGAGATGTCGGTAGTTTAAACTATAGAGGCCTGTTCATGCAAGAGCTGCATGGCCGCTTGGATATGATTTACTGGTCCTTGGCCTCGGCCGATTTGAACAGAATGTTCGATAGCCAGAGTCACAAAGTGTTTCCCTCGCTCGACAGCATGCTTTAGCGGGTATCCTTGTGCTAGGAATGTTGCAATGGCTGATGAGAGAGTACAACCCGTACCATGCGTATTGATGGTATCAAAGCGTTTTGATGTCAGCTGGTGCTCGACATCTCCCATGAGGAGAATGTCCGTTGCGTCACCACTGAGGTGCCCGCCTTTGATGAGGACGTTACGTGCTCCGAGCTCTTGCAAGTTGCGTCCTGCCTCAATCATTTCATCAATATTTCTTGGCTCAATCCCGGTCATGACTTCGACTTCAGGAAGGTTAGGAGTCAGTAAATAGGATTGTGGCAAGAGTCTGGAAATGAGGCTATCGTGTGCCTCTTTGTCCAATAAAGACTCGCCCCCCTTTGCAATCATGACAGGGTCAACGACGGCCAGGAGTGAACGCTCTTCAATGGTCTTGGCCACGCGAGATACAATTCCTCCCCAGCTGAGCATCCCCGTTTTAACGGTGTCGGTGCAGATATCGTCCAGAACAGCTTCGAGCTGTTTAATGACAAAATCGGTGTGAACCATATAGGTATCATTCACACCAAGAGTATTTTGAGCTGTGAGGGCAGTGAGAACGCTGCTAGCATAGCTGCCGAGCAGGGTGATTGTTTTGATGTCGGCTTGGATTCCTGCACCACCGCTTGAGTCTGATCCCGCGATTGTCAGAACTCTTCCATTGGGGGCTGGTTTGTTGCGATTGAAAAGGAGTGAATATTCTTTAGCGGCACGTGCCGGGTCGCTATCTGCCATAATTCCAGAAATAACGGCTATGCCATCTGCACCCGCATCGAGAGCTTCAAAGGCACCTTCGGGGGTGATTCCACCAATGGCAACTACGGGAATACGAACGGCTTTGCGCACCATCTTTAAGGCTTTTAAGCCAACCAGTTTGGTGTTGTCTTTCGTGTTTGTAGGGAAAATACTGCCGATGGCAATGTAGTCGGCCCCTTGTGCTTCAGCCTTTAGGGCTTCGTCAACGCTGTGGGTTGAAATGCCGATGAGTTTGTTGTGACCAAGAATCTGGCGTGCCTGAACGGCTGAAATGTCATCCTGTCCGAGGTGAACTCCGTCAGCATCAATTTCATGGGCTAGCTCTGGAAGATCATTGATAATAAACTTGGCACCATGGTTGTGACAGAGAATATTGAGCTTTTCTGCCATTTCTCGACGCTCATCTGGACGGATGGCTTTCGCTCGGTACTGGACCGTTTTTGCCCCTCCGGTGAGAGCGGCTTCCACTTTAGTCAGTAGCTTTCCATCTTGATTGTTGTCTGTGATCAGGTAAAGGCCTGAAACCATTGGTAGTCTCCCTTGTGATCTTACGCCGACGACGTTTAGCCTTCGGGTTGACGCTTGCGCATGAACGGAAGTTGCTGAAGATTTTAGAATGAAGATTTAAAAATGAGTAAAACTATATCAATGTGAAACCTTGGTGTCAATTAATCTTTCTCTTTGTAGTTGATTTAAGACGTGTTTCTGAATGTATAATTATCGGCAATCAATGATATTTAACATTTTGCTGCTTTGTTGAACTGTAATATTTTGATGAAGTTTTCTGTGAAGGCGATCAGTTGTATGAACTATCCTCCCCGCCCAACTTGGGCTGAAATTGATCTGGCGGCGTTGTGTCACAACCTCCGGCAAGCACAGAATGGCTGCTTGACATCGCAGCGTATCATGGCAGTTGTTAAGGCCGACGCTTATGGGCATGGTGCTGTTCCTGTGACCCGAACATTGCAATCAAAGGGGGTTTGCGATTTTGCCGTAGCGACCTTAGAAGAGGCTTTGGAACTTCGACAGGCAGGAATAGATGACAATTTACTGGTTCTTGGTGGTTGTTTTCCAGGTCAGGAAGGTGCTTTTTTGACCTATGACCTGATGCCGACAGTGTTGGATGTGGAGAGTGCTTTAAGGATTAACATAGAATCTGTTCGTCTCGGGAGGCAGTTAAAGGTTCATTTGAAGGTTGATAGCGGCATGGGGCGCGTTGGCTTTCTGCTGCAACAATTACGCGATTTTTTGCCTCAATTAAGCCAGCTTGATGGCCTTGTCATTGAAGGATTTATGTCGCATCTGGCGTGTGCCGATGAGCTCGATTCCAGTGTGACAACTGAGCAGCAGGATCAATTTTTAGTAATGCTGCAGATGCTTCGTGAAGTGGGGATCTCCCCTCGTGAAATTCACCTTAACAATAGTGCTGGCTTGAGCGGTTGGGGGTGTTCAGAATGTACTTTGTCTCGCCCTGGGATCATGTTGTATGGGGGGCTTCCCGGCGACGACTTTGAGACAAGGCTCGATTTGCGTCCGGTCATGCATTTGAGAAGCGAAATTGCACAATTACGCCACATCTCCGCCGGAAGTGGCATTTCTTATGGACACCATTTTCGTGCTCCTAGTGACATGTTAGTTGCCGTTCTGCCGATAGGTTATGCCGATGGTTACAATCGTCTCTTCAGTAATTGTGGGCAAGGGGTTCTTTCTGGGGTTAAAATTCCGGTCGTTGGCCGAGTTTGTATGGATTGGGTTATGTTGGATGTCAGCCATGTTCCAGATGTTAAGGTCGGTGATTGTGTGACCCTTCTCGGATCTGCAGATGGAATGTTGATTAGTGGAGATGATTGGGCAAGGCAGCTTGGGACAATTTCTTACGAAGTGTTTTGTCGTATTGGGCATCGTGTTCCCCGCCGTTATCTTCCGCTAGGCTGAACCTTTTCAATGAAATGAATCTCCTAAGCATTGCGGCACATAACGCTGAAAGCGGTTGTCAGTTAGGGGGAATCATGTTAATAAATCACTCAAATTTTAAGACGGGATGACTCGTTTTAGCTATAGTTATTTAATCTCCCCACTTTTTTTAAATATCAAGATGGTTCTGGCAGTGCTGGAGCCGTTTTTTATATTGACGATTTCATTGATTATTTTTCGAAGAAAGGAAAGCCAATGGCTGCCATCAAGCGTGCATTGATTTCAGTGTCTGACAAAGCCGGAGTTCTAGATCTGGCTCGTGAATTAAACAGCTTCGGAGTTGAGTTGCTGTCAACAGGAGGAACTGCCAAGCTGATTCGTGATGCTGGCCTTCCAGTCATGGATGTTGCTGACTATACTGGTTTTCCCGAAATGATGGATGGGAGAGTGAAAACTCTACATCCGAAGGTTCATGGTGCTTTGCTTGGATTACGTGACAGCCCTGAGCATGTCGATGCAATGACAAAGCATGCGATTGAGCCTATTGATATGGTGGTTGTGAATCTTTATCCTTTTGAAGCAACGGTTGCGAAGGAGGGCTGTAGCTTGGAGGATGCCATCGAGAATATCGATATCGGCGGACCAACGATGTTGCGCAGTGCTGCAAAGAATAATAAATTTGTGACGGTCGTCATTGACCCGGTCGATTATGACACGGTGATCTCTGAAATGAAGCAAAATGGTGGGAATGTTTCAGCTGAGACTAATTTTCAATTGGCGGTGAAGGTCTATCAGCACACAGCGGCCTATGATGGTGCCATTTCAAATTGGCTTGGAAAGAAAACCGCTGATGATGCTGCCGATTTTCCTCCAACCATGACCTTGCAATTTCAGAAAGCACAAGGGATGCGTTATGGTGAAAATCCACACCAAAAGGCAGCCTTTTATGTTGAGAAAGATATTGCTGAAGCCTCAATCGCAACGGCTCGCCAGCTTCAAGGGAAAGCTCTCTCTTATAATAATATTGGAGATACCGATGCGGCTCTTGAGTGCATTAAGCAATTTGGAGAAGCACCTGCCTGTGTCATTGTTAAACATGCCAACCCTTGTGGGGTGGCGACCGGGACGAACTTGCTAGAAGCCTATCAGAGAGCCTTTTCTACTGATCCTGAATCGTCTTTTGGGGGCATTATCGCTTTTAATCAGGAACTTGATACTGAGACTGCTCAGGCTATTGTCGATAAACAGTTTGTTGAGGTTATCATTGCTCCTAAGGTTGCCGCAGGTGTCCCGGAAATTATTGCAAAAAAGAAGAATGTTCGCTTGCTCGAATGTGGCGAATGGCCTGTCGCTGCCGTTACGCGCCTCGATTATAAACGCGTCAACGGAGGGCTGTTAGTTCAGGAGGCCGACCTAGAGCTCAGCGATGATCTTAAGGTTGTGACAAAGCGTGCTCCGACAGATAAAGAACGTCAGGATCTCAATTTTGCTTGGCGTGTGGCTAAATTTGTCAAATCGAATGCCATTGTCTATTGCAAGGACGGGATGACGATTGGTGTTGGGGCAGGGCAGATGAGCCGAGTCAATTCGGCACGTATTGCCGCGATTAAAGCAGAACACGCTGGTTTGGATGTTAAGGGTGCTGCAATGGCCTCTGATGCTTTTTTCCCTTTCCGTGATGGGATTGATAATGCGGCTGCTGTTGGTGTCACCGCTGTTATTCAGCCAGGTGGCTCTATTCGTGATGAAGAGGTTATCGCTGCTGCTGATGAGGCAGGAATTGCGATGGTCTTCACTGGAATGCGTCACTTCCGCCATTGATGGTTATCGGGGCGCTTCTTGCTGCTCCTTTGTTTGTCCCGGGCGCGTTAAATAACGTCCCTATGGTATGTAAGAGGATTTAGAATATGAAAGTTCTAGTTGTTGGTGGTGGTGGCCGTGAGCATACTCTGGTCTGGAAGATTGCTCAGTCTCCTCTGGTCAAACATATTTACTGTGCACCCGGGAACCCCGGAATTGCTGAACTTGCAGAATGTGTTCATATTGGTGCTGAAGAGATTGAGACGCTCCGTGATTTTGCTCTTGCCGAACAGATTGATTTGACAATCGTTGGCCCTGAAGTTCCGTTGACAATGGGAATTGTCGATATTTTTCAATCATCCGGATTGGAAATTTTTGGACCGAATAAAGCTGCTGCTCAAATTGAGGGGAGTAAGGGTTTTTCTAAGGACCTCATGGCTCGCTATAATATACCAACTGCTAAATATCAGAGCTTTTCCGTTCACGCTGATGCCGTTACTTACATAAAGGAGCAAGGGGCTCCAATTGTTGTTAAGGCAGATGGTTTAGCTGCGGGGAAAGGTGTCGTCGTTGCGATGACCGAAGCTCAGGCAATTGCTGCTGTCGATGATATTATGCTTGATCAAGTTTTTGGTGCTGCTGGAGCCAGCGTTGTTATTGAAGAGTTTATGGACGGAGAAGAGGCGTCATTTTTTGCCTTTACTGATGGGAAAAATATTTTACCCCTCGCGTCGTCACAAGATCATAAGCGCGTCAATGATAATGATGAGGGGCCAAATACGGGAGGGATGGGGGCTTATTCTCCTGCTCCGGTGGTCACAGAAGAGCTTCACAAGGTCATTGTTGATACGATTGTGACTCCGACGATCGAAGGGATGGAGCAAGATGGGTGCCCGTATAGTGGTATCCTCTATGTCGGATTGATGATTAAGGATGGGCAGCCCCGTGTGGTTGAATACAATGCACGTTTTGGTGACCCCGAAGCTCAGCCACTACTTATGCGGATGAAGTCGGATATCGTCCCCGTGCTCCAGGCTTGTGCGCGTGGCAAATTATGTCAAGGCTCTATTGATTGGCACGAGAAGGCGGCGGTATGTGTGGTTCTGGCCAGTGGTGGGTATCCTGCCGCGTATGAAAAAGGCCTGCCAATAAGCGGTCTGACAGAAGCAGCTGCTATTGAAGATTTGATGGTTTTTCATGCCGGGACAGCCTTGAAAGATGGGCAAATTGTTAATCAGGGCGGTCGGGTTCTTGGGGTGACAGGACTTGGCGATAGCGTTAAAGATGCGATTGAAAAAGCGTATACGGGTGTTCAGGTTATTCACTGGGATAAGGTGCACTATCGTCATGATATTGGTGCCCGAGCCCTCAATAGATGATGGCATCTGCGAGGTTGAAGCATTGCAAGGCTTAAATTTTCTTAGCCAGTATTATTCTTAAATCCTTTTGCGAAGACGATTACAATTTGGAGAAATGTGAACATGAGTGATAAAAAGCCGGTTGTTGGAATTTTGATGGGTAGCGATAGTGATTATGGAATTATGGTCGAAGCGGCCAAAATTTTGAAACAGTTTGAAATTCCGTTCGAGATGATAGTGTCCAGTGCGCATCGTACCCCTGAAAGAACCATGGATTATGTGCGTGGAGCGCGTGATAAGGGGATTAAAGTTCTGATCGCAGGTGCTGGTGCCGCTGCACATTTGGCTGGGGTTGTTGCTGCCGAAACAGTCTTGCCGGTGATTGCTGTGCCGATCGATGCCACCTCTATGCGTGGCCTTGATGCTTTGTTGGCAATGGTACAGATGCCAGCTGGAATTCCTGTCGCAACAATGGCGATTGGTTCGGCTGGGTCACGTAACGCTGGAATTTTTGCGGCACGCATGTTGGCAACAGAAGATCTTGCCCTTGAGAAAAGGTTGCTGCAATTTAAGCAGGATATGGCTTCTGGGGTGATCAAGAAATCAGCTCTCGTGCAAGAGAAAATGGTGGCTGACGGATTAATTTAGTCAAGAATAAATTGTATACAATATACAGTTTTGGGTTGACACCTGCGATAATTTTGATTTAGTTTGCACTCGGTTAGGAAGCATCTAATAATTTTTTAAAGGGAGGATTTACAGATGAAAAAGTTAGTCGTAATGTTAATTGTTGCTGCCTTTGTTGCAACCGCTTTTGTTGCTGTTGCACAAGACAAGGGTCCTGCATCCATCAAGATGGACAAAGCGAAGACTGGTGTTGTTACTTTTGATCATGCCAAGCACCAAGCTGATGTACCAGACTGTGCTGCGTGTCACCACACTGGTGGCTTCGAAAAATGTAGCAGCTGTCACGCTAAAAAAGCAGACGGTAAGAAGCTTGGCTACAAAAAAGCTATGCATAACAACTGTAAGGGCTGTCACAAGGCAATGAAAAAAGGTCCTACCAAGTGTAAAGAGTGCCACGTAAAGTAATAACTCTGCACCTGATATGATTTATTTGAAATGCCGCCCTGAGTTGATCAGGTCGGCATTTTTTTATGGTGAATGAATGAAAGAAACTCTGGATAGCTTGTCGCTAGGTCGGCTCAGCTTGTTGCAGGCAGAAAACGGATATCGTTATTCTCTTGATCCTGTCTTATTGGCGCGCTTTGTTAGGGTTAAAAGAAGGGCTCGAATTGTAGACCTTGGGACTGGTAGCGGTATCCTCCCTTTGGTGTTGGCTCGGTTAACGGATGCTGTGGAGTGTGTCGGCATAGAGTGTCAACCTCAACTCGCTAGCCGCGCTGCACGGAATGTTGAACTGAACTCCTTAGGCGAGCGAGTATTTATTAAAAAGGGTGATATTAGAAACATCCGGGAGATTTGCCCCGTGAGTAGTTTTGATCTGGTTGTAAGTAACCCACCATATCGTCAGCCCAGTTCTGGAAGGATGGCTCCTAACGATGAGCGAGCCGCTGCACGACATGAGCTGGCCGGGGGAATGTCCGATTTTATTGCCGCAGCAAGTTGGTTATTAAAAAGTGGAGGTCAATTCGGAGTAATCTATTTAGCAGAACGGTTGCCTGAGTTGATGGTTGAGATGGTATCACGAGGGATTGAGCCTAAGCGATTGCGGATGGTTCATCCTCGACAGGGAGAGTCTGCGAAAATGGTTCTCATTGAGGGTCGTAAGGGGGGGCGTGCGGGGCTTCGAGTGGAAAATCCGCTCTACATCTATAAGAAATCTGGTGAAGGAAGAGATTATACGGAAGCAATACTGAAGATGTACGATCCCTTTTAGTTAGTTGTTCCTTTCTTTATCAAGCTGTTTCTGTCGAGTAAAAAAAATACGCATTTCATTTTTTAAATCTATATTGTTAATTTGAGATATTTCTTTCTCAATCGCTTCTTTTTCGATGCTGGTCAATTCGATTTGAGCCCATGGAAGTGGTTCGACTACCTGCTTTTTTTTAGTTGGAGTGTAGGCTTGTGACTGGCGCGTCTGACGAAGGTAGATCTCTTCGATGCCGGCATGAGGGATTTGGGCATTAATTTTTTCAAGAATTGCCGGTTTTAACATTTGAAGTTGCTGCATCCAGACGGGGTGATCGACTTGAACCTCGAGGGTCCCTTTTCGCAGTTTGAGGGGTCTGGCGCGTGCGGCTATCTGCTCACCAACCAATTGATCCCATATTAGCCATGCTTGGTGTCTATTGATTTGTTCTCCGAAGCCAGGTTGTCCAAGGATGTCTTTCAATAGTGAACTGATCTGTTGGGCTTTTTTCATCGGTGGTCTGTCGCTACGGGCCATGCTTGTCCTTCTGAAAGTCGACATTGTTTAAATAATTTGAAGATGGATAATGATCGGTAAATATATGAGTTTACCTTACTCTCTGGTCGACTTACTGTCAATTTCTGCCCAATAAGAATAGCCCTTGCATGCCATTTGCAAACGTGCCATTATGCGCGGCTGGACTCTGGTGTTAGGATCTTGTAAGTGGTTAATGACGGGGATTGTGTTGCTTTATTTCATTCGGTTCATCGAGTGATGAAGGCAGAAAAAATTCTTAAAGGGCAACAGCTAGATGTACTGTTGATTCCCGCTCCTCGACAGCTAACAGCTGATTGTGGAATGGCTGTCAGGTATTCTTATGAGCTCCACTCTCAAGTTGTTCAGGCACTAACAGAAGCTTCTTTACCTTTGGTTGAGGCCTGGCAAATGAAAGCCGGGATATATCGACCTTTGGTGTGAAACACCTGTTTTGTCAGAGCTTTTCGCTTGACAAGAGGCAAGGGCTGTTTCTATATTTACTCTTTTGTGGATTTTCGCTGGTAGAATAAAATGTTTGATTCACTTTCTGACAAACTCGACTCAGTTTTTAAAAAACTGCGCGGCCACGGACGCCTGACAGAACAGCATATAAAAGAGACCATGCGGGAAATTCGGCTGGTTCTTCTTGAGGCTGATGTCAACTTTCGTGTTGTTAAGGAATTTGTCGCAAAAGTTAGTGAACGAGCTGCCGGACAGGATGTCCTGAAAAGTTTGACCCCGGCTCAACAAGTAATCAAGGTTGTTCGTGAAGAACTTGCCGCATTGATGGGTGAGGGAGAAGATAATTCTCTCGACTTGTCAGTGAAGCCTCCCGTACCGTTAATGCTTTGTGGTTTACAGGGTGCGGGTAAAACGACAACCTGTGGCAAGCTAGCGCTGAAATTGCGTCGCGATAAGCGAAACCCTTTGTTGGTTCCGGCTGATGTGTATCGCCCGGCTGCCATCGCACAGCTTAAAACTTTGGGGCGCCAGCTTGATGTTGAGGTGTTCGACTCTCAGCCAGGTCAAGATCCCGTTGATATTTGTGTTCGTGCGTTGGATTATGCCGAGCTTAACGGTTTTGATACAATCATCCTAGATACTGCTGGTCGATTGCATATCGATACCGAGTTAATGGGTGAGCTTGCAAAAATTGTAGAAAAAGTTGCACCTCAAGAGATCTTGTTCGTTGCTGATGCGATGACGGGCCAAGATGCTGTTACCGTAGCTGCCAGTTTTGATGAACAACTCCCTTTAACTGGGGTGGTGTTGACCAAGCTGGATGGTGATGCGCGTGGCGGTGCGGCTCTGTCTATTCGTGCTATTACCGGTAAGCCGATTAAACTTGTTGGTATGGGCGAAAAACTCGATGCTTTAGAGCAATTTTATCCCGACAGAATGGCTCAGCGTATTCTCGGGATGGGTGATGTTCTGAGTCTTATTGAAAAGGCTCAAGAAGCAGTTGACGCTGATGATGCTGCCGCAATGGAGCAGAAGCTGCGCAAGGGTGGCTTCACTCTTGAAACCTTTCTTGAACAAATGCAAATGGTCAAGAAGATGGGCTCAATGGATTCGCTGCTGAAGATGATTCCGGGTGCAGGAAAAGCTTTGAAAAAAGCTCAGGGAATGCAACTGCCTGAAGAGGAATTAAAGAAAGTTGAAGCCATTATCCGTTCGATGACTTCAAAGGAACGGTTGAATCACAAACTTTTGAATGGGTCACGCCGCTTAAGAATTGCTAAAGGCAGTGGGACTCGTGTCCAGGATGTGAACCAGCTTCTGAAGCGTTTTATTGAAGCTCAGAAGATGATGAAAAAAATGCAAAAAATGGGGCCAAAAGGCCTTAAAGGGATGCTTGGCCAGGGTGGTCAGCTACCATTTTAACCTTGAATAGTGATAGAGACGTATCCTGTTCGATATACAGACAACAAAAAGATACACCAGGAGGAAAGACAGTATGTCAGTAAAAATCAGGCTAGCCCGAGGTGGTACAAAAAAGAAACCGGTCTATAAGATCGTTGTAGCCGATGAGCGTTCCCCACGAGATGGCCGTTTTATTGAAAATCTGGGGCAGTATAACCCACGTCAGGAAGAGTATCTTTTGGATTTTAAAGATGAGCGAGCTCTTGAGTGGCTCAACAAAGGTGCTCAGCCGACAGATACCGTGCGCCGGCTTTTGCGGCATTCTGGTGTCTGGGCCAAGTTCAAGGCAAAGGCTGTTGCTGAAGCCTAATACCTGAATCTGGTCCGAATCCGGGGCAACTGCCCTCAATTTCCCGGAGGATGACCTATGAAGAACCTGATCGAGTACATAGCAAAGTCACTGGTCGAAAAGCCTGACGAGATTGTTATTTCTGAGGAGATAGCAGACGATGGCAGCGTACTGGTTAAGCTTGCTGCTGCACAAGAAGATATGGGCAGAATTATTGGCAAGCAGGGCCGTAATGCGAAAGCAATGCGAACCTTGCTCAATGCCAAAGCGACTCGTGAAAATAGTCACGCCTTATTACAGATTATGGAATAGGGTGCTGATTTAGCTGATTTTTGGTTGGTTGAAATAGATGGCTGAATCTTTACTAGAAATTGGCAACATAGTAGGGACTCACGGTTTACGTGGAGATCTTAAGGTTCGCTCAAAATCTGGCGATTCTGATCTTCTGATGTCATTGCAAGAAATCTGTCTTAGCCGACCTAATGGCGACATGTTGACCCTTGGTGTTATGCGCCGGGTTTTACATAAAGGGCAGGTTTTGATGCGTTTTCAGGGGTATGAGGCAATTAATTTGGCTGAACCTCTTGTCGGTAGCCGGGTTTTGCTTGATGAACAGCTTCTGCCCGATTTGAAAGATGATGAGTATTATTGGGGACAGCTTAAGGGATTGCAGGTTGATGATCGGGAGCGTGGTAGAGTAGGCCAGCTTGAAGAAATACTGAGCACCGCGGCGCATGATACTTATGTGGTGGAGGGTCCTTTGGGAGAAATCCTGATACCGGCCGTTCAGCAATTTGTTCTGGATGTTGATCTTGAAGGTGGAGTGATTCACGTTGATCTCCCTGAAGGATTAATACCCGAAAAAAATGATCTTTGATGTTTTAACTTTGTTCCCTGGCATGTTCGAATCTCCGTTTGGAGAGAGTATTATTGGACGTGCAATTAAACAGGAGCTTCTTGAGATCCGGGCTCACAACCTTCGTGATTGGGCTCAAGGGAAGCATTTGACGACCGACGATACCCCCTATGGTGGTGGCGACGGTATGGTGATGAAGCCTGAACCCATTGCTCGGGCTGTTAATCATTTAAGAGAGAACGCTCCGGCATCGAAAGTTTTGTTGATGACCCCGCAAGGGAAGCCTTTCCGTCAACATCATGCTCAAGACCTTGCCTCAGAGGATGGTTTGATCTTTCTCTGTGGCCGTTATGAAGGTTTCGATGAGAGGGTTCGTGAAACTTTGGTCGATGCTGAATTTTCAATCGGTGATTTTGTTTTAACTGGTGGGGAACTTCCGGCCATGGTGATGATTGATGCTATCTCTCGCAATCTTCCCGGAGTTTTGGGTGCTAGTGGTAGCGCAGAGACGGATTCCTTTTCTGATGGTCTTCTCGAGTATCCACAGTATACGCGACCGGCTGTTTTTGAAGGTATGTCAGTGCCATCTGTTCTTCTTTCTGGAGATCATGGCAAGATTGCTAGCTGGCGACGGGAACAGCAGTTGTTGCGTACTTTGCAGCGACGACCTGAGTTATTGGACAAAGTCCCTTTAAGCGACCATGACAAAGCAGTTCTTGAACGGTTACTTCGAGAGGGACATGGCAGCACTTAATTTTGAGTAGTTACATTTTTTTAAGTATATATGACTTAAGCGACGAAAAACTAAATAGATAGATCGAGGAGGAAGACAAATGAACATTATCGATAGATTAGAAATGGAACAAATTAAAAAAGATATCCCGCGCTTTAAAGCCGGTGACACTCTTAAGATCCATGTAAAAATTACCGAGGGTGAAAAACAGCGGATTCAGATTTTCCAAGGTGTCTGCATCAAGCGTGTTAACCGTGGGCTCGGTTCTTCTTATACTGTTCGCAAAATGTCTGGAGCGATTGGTGTTGAGAGAATTTTCCCACTCCATTCACCAAACATCGAGAAGATTGAGGTTGTTCGTGTCGGACAAGTTCGCCGCGCTAAACTTTACTACTTGCGCAACTTGCGTGGTAAGGCTGCTCGAATCTCTGAAAAACGGATGGCTTAATCATCAACTTATTGAATTAACCCCATATTTTAATAATCTTAAGGGGTTTGCTTCATCTGTTGTTGTCCGGAAATATATAAAACAATACCCCCTTACTCCGAGAGTTTGGGGGTATTGTTTTATCGATAGAATTGGTTTTGAACTTTCCGTCTATCTAGCCATCCGTGGCCGAGATAATCACGCCTAAACGATTTTCTTTAAATATAATATTAGATGGAATCTTTCTTTCGTGGAGGTGATTTACGTGATAACTCACGCGACCATGTTTGAATTTTTTCCGCTTCTTCCTTAGAAATCCCGAGGGACAGTAAAAAGTCAGAGTGTGTCTGCGGTGACCTGGCTTCGAAATCAGCATGCCAGCATTGCATCGCAGATTCATCCATTCCGGCCGACTTAAGCATTTCTATCCACGTTTGTTTATTCATTGCTGAGGCAAATTTATCACTGTTCATGTTTTTCAACATTGCAGTGATTAATTGTTGTTGAACTCTCAAGGCGAGAATTTCATCACCAAGTTCCTGTAAGCGTGTCTCCAAAACTCCTGTGCCAGAATTCGTTTCGCTAACGAGTATTTTGTTAACATCCGCAAGTGGTAACCCTGTACTGCGAAACATACAAATTCGTTCTAGTCTGTCATGGTCCTTCTGAGAATAACGGCGATAACCGGAGAGGGTTCGTTCCGTCGCACACAGCAGGCCGATCTTGTCATAGTAGAGCAACGTACTTCGTGAAAGACCAAAGCTCTTGGCTAATTGTGAAATCGAGTAATAATTCATAATTACTTTAAATTATCGCGGTGACCAAAGCTGAGATCACCGCGATAATTCCTCTATTTGCTTCCTGTTCTGATATTAGCAATATCATCAACTGAAAGGCCGAGCCAATTGAGGAAATCCTCATGTCCGTCTGGATGGCGAGTTTCAAAAAGGTGATGCCATTTTTTCATTGCGGCATCATCTAGACCTATCTCTCTAAACATGGTGACCCATTCTTCTTTGTTTGGTTTGTTACGCATTGTCAATCTCCTTGAAAGTTGTTTTTGACTCCGTCACGGCCATGACAATGTTAGTAATAAACTATGAGCCAATAGACGGGTCAACTCGAATAATAAATCATTTTAGTTTTTGGTAAGTTTTTGGTTCTGCAAAACTTCTAAATAGAAAAGCCGCCAGAAATTCCCTGACGGCTGTAGTTTATATTCTGAGAGATAATTCCATGACCGTAGTCGCCTAAACTTTAAGCTCTATCCATGCATAGTAACTGACGCCGAAAAAACCCACAGAGAACAGCAGCAGGAGAAATGCAAAAACACCAAGAGTCCAAGCTTGTGGGTAACAATTGACTCGATAGCAAAGGTATGCAAGGTAGCTACAGAGTAGACACAGAGGAACGGCAAGAATGAGCATCATGGGGATATTGTCTCCGCGAAATATCTTTTTATCAGTCGCTAGTATCTTAAACGCCTAAGATTTTGTCAAACATAGGCTTTTTGACTCTATCGGTAAAATCTTTATTTCAGAAGTTTCTTTATCGGTGCATATGTCACCCGATGGATTTCACAAGGGCCATGTTCTTTTAGAGCCTCCAGGTGTTGCTTGGTGAGGTACCCCTTGTGCTGGTCAAATCCATACTCTGGATAACTATCATGTAGTTCAACCATCTTTTGATCGCGTGCGACTTTGGCAATGATTGATGCTGCCCCGATCTCAGGAATTTTGAGATCGCCTTTGATGACTGTTTCGACCGGTATGTTAAGTTTTGGTGCTCGATTGCCATCGATAAAAGTTTTACCGGGTCGTATTGGTAAGCCTTCAACGGCTCGTTTCATCGCCAGCATCGTCGCATGTAGGACATTGAGGTCGATAATCTCTTGCAGGCTTGCTGTCGCGATACACCATGCCGTTGCTTTTTCTCTGATCTCTGTGGCGAGTGATTCCCGTTTTTTTGCCGAGATTTTTTTAGAATCAGTGATGCCTAGAATTGGGACCTCTGGGTTCAGGATAACGGCAGCGCAATAAATTTTTCCCGCTCCTGCACCACGACCGACTTCATCAACTCCACAGATTGTAATATGCTCCATTGTTAACTCCTTATTCGTTAAGACTTACTGTAACCTGAATCTATTTGAAAATACGTACAATTTGCGATAGAACAGTGCTATAATATGTAACTATATAGAACTGCAGGTTTTTTGTCATTGTTGGGGGAGGGTGTAGTGAGCGAAGCTCGGTTGGCTTTGGGTGTCTGGGGGGAAGATCGGGCAGCCAATTATTTGTGTGATCAGGGGATGACAATTGTACAGCGCAATTTTCGCACTCCCGTTGGTGAAATTGATATTATTGCCAAGGATAAATCCATCCTCGCTTTTGTCGAAGTTAAAACCCGGCGTAGTACCGTGTTTGGCGCTCCACAGGAGGCTGTCGGTCAGCGTAAACAAAGGCAAATAATCCGAACGGCACAATGGTATTTACAAAATAATAAAAACACAAAACTACAACCACGATTTGATGTTGTGGCTATTCTGTGCCAGAGTGATGGCAGAGAACAGATAACTCATTTTACTGATGCCTTTTCTCTGTCTTGAAAAGAGGAGAAAAGGGTTGTTAAGCAGGAGTAGATATGGCTGAACTGATCTCAAAAACTGCCATTAATATCGCCGATTTTGGCCTTGTGAGAATTGGTGTTGCCACCCCAGAAATCAGAGTTGCTGATGTTGATTTCAATCTGGCGCAGATTCGTAAAATTGTCGACAATGCCCAGCAGAATCAGTGCCAGCTGGTCCTTTTTCCTGAATTGAGTTTAACGGGGTATACATGTGCTGATCTTTTTTTTCAGCACCAGTTACAGTGTCATGTTGAAGATGCCCTATTGAAGTTGGAGCAACTCTCAGCAGCAGAAAATATCTCTTTGGTCGTTGGCGCTCCGGTTTCGGTTTCTGGACGACTGTTCAATTGTGCTGCCTTCATTTCGGGGGGACAGATCTGTGGTTTGGTTCCTAAATCCTTTTTGCCAAACAGCGGTGAATTTTATGAACAACGGTGGTTTTGTTCGGCATTTGAATCCACCGTCAGTCATGTAGAAATATGTTCCCGCCCTGTCCCTTTTGGCACCGATCTTCTCTTTCAGGCAGATGATTTTCCTGGAGCATTGATTGGCATTGAAATATGTGAAGATGCTTGGTCTGTGGCCCCTCCGAGCGGAGCTCAAGCTCTCGCTGGCGCCACGCTATTGTTGAACCTCTCGGCCAGTCCTGAGATTCTTGGTAAACATGCCTATCGGCGCGCTTTAGTTGCATCGCAATCTGCTCGTTGTTTAGCGGCTTATGCCTATTCTTCAGCAGGGCCGAATGAATCAAGCACCGATCTTGTTTTTTCAGGCCACTCTTTGATTGCTGAGAATGGACAAATTCTGGCAGAAACAAAACGGTTTCAGTTTGACAATCAATTAGAATTTGCTGATATCGATTTAGAACGTCTTATTGGAGAGCGCCAAAGAAACAGTACTTTCACAAGCGGGCCTCAATCACAGATATTTCGTATTCAACCTTTCAATCTTCACCCACAACCTGTTGTTAAGTTACAGCGTACTGTTCTCAAGGCTCCGTTTGTTCCTCCGGAAGATGATGAGCGGGCTGCACGGTGTCGTGAAATTTTTCAATTACAAACCAGCGGATTGATGAAGCGGTTACGTCACACTCGAAGTCAAAAAGTTGTTATCGGCCTTTCTGGTGGCCTCGATTCAACGCTCGCTTTGTTGGTGACCGTCAAGGTTTTTGATCGTCTAGGGCTGGATCGAAAAGGGATTGTTGCTTTGACCATGCCGGGGTTTGGAACGACGATACGGACTCGTGGAAATGCAGAGGCATTGGCTGAATTGCTCGGTGCGGATCTCAGAGTGGTCTCAATTGACAAGGCCGTTGAGCAACACTTTAGTGACATTGGACACGACTCTGAGCTTCATGACATTACCTATGAAAACAGCCAGGCCCGAGAACGAACCCAGATTCTCATGGATGTCGCAAATCAGGTCGGTGGTTTGGTTATCGGAACCGGAGATTTGTCCGAATTGGCGCTGGGCTGGTGTACTTATAATGGTGATCATATGTCGATGTATGCCGTGAACTGCGGCGTTCCTAAGACATTGGTGCGTTATTTAGTTGATTGGTGTTCTAAGGAAGAGTTCACCGGTCGGATTTCCTCTGTTTTGGAGGATGTCTGTGCGACCCCTGTTTCCCCTGAATTATTGCCACCTAACGCCGATGGTCATATCGATCAGATAACTGAAGAAGTTGTTGGCCCTTATGAATTGCATGATTTTTTTCTCTATCAAGTTGTTCGGATGCATTTTTCCCCGCGAAAAGTTTTGATGTTGGCTGAACAAGCTTTTGCAGCAGATTATCCTCGTCACGAATTGCTCAAATGGTTGCGTCGATTTTACCAACGATTTTTTAGCCAGCAATTTAAACGTTCTTGCTTGCCCGATGGTCCCAAGGTGGGAACGGTTGCTCTCTCTCCCCGTGGCGATTGGCGTATGCCAAGTGATGCTTCTGCTGATCTCTGGTTATCTCAATTGGAGGGATTAGAGTGAGTGGCACGCTTTTCGTCGTTGCCACACCAATAGGGAACCTTGAGGACATGACTTATCGTGCTGTTCGAGTCCTTCAAGAGGTTTCACTGATTGCAGCAGAAGATACGCGCCACAGTCGTAAGCTATTGAATCATTATGGCATCGGTTCTGCTTTGGTTTCCTACCATGAGCACAATGAAGAATCTCGTTCTTCCCAATTAATCACAAAGCTAAAAAATGGTGAGTCGGTAGCTTTGATCAGCGATGCAGGCACTCCCTGTATAGCCGATCCCGGTTATCGTCTTGTTTCTGCCTGCCGACAAGAAGGGGTGGCCGTTGTTGTCGTCCCGGGCCCTTCAGCAGTTGTTGCTGCCCTTTCAATCTCAGGATTGCCAACCGATGCCTTTCGCTTTGTCGGTTTCCTCCCAGCTAAAACCCACGGCCGATGTCAATTTCTCGAGAAGGTCAAAGAGGAGCAGCAGACGATTGCTTGCTATGAGGCTCCACACCGACTTTTGTCTTGCCTTACCGATATTGTTGAGATTTGTGGGGCAGACCGTCCTCTCGCAATTGCCCGCGAGTTGACCAAGCGACACGAAGAGCTTTTTAGTGGGTCTGTCGGTGCTGCCCTCGAATATTTTTCAAAAGGGACCGTGAAGGGTGAGCTGGTCCTGTTACTTGGTCCGGCCCCTCCTCGAGAGCCCGAAGGGTCGGTTAGAGATGCCCTGTTGCGGTTAAACGAAGAAACTGATCTGAGCTGGAAAGAAATAGTGAAGAAGGTCGCCAAAGAATTTGGTTTGCCCGGTAGTGAGGTTTATAAAGAGTCATTGGAGCTTAGGTAGCGGCCGTGAAATCTTTTAAAGTCTTATTGGTTTTCCTGTTTCTAATTGTTGGTGTTGACCATAGTTTTGCCTTGCAAGCAAGTGAAATCCTTCTCGTCGTTAACCAGAATGTACCCGCCAGCAGAGATCTTGCTGAATACTATCGCGATAAACGCCAGATTCCTGCACCAAATTTATTCGCTGTAGATATGACCAATGCAGAAGATTGCAGCCGTGAGGAATATCAGCAGAAACTCCTTAAGCCGTTACGCGAATATTTGGCTCGCCATAATGGGACAAAAATTCGTTGCCTTCTTTTATTCTATGGGATCCCGTTACGGGTTGCGGCACCTGAGTTGTCTCAGGAATCGTGGCGAGATCTTGAGGATTTAAAATACGCTAGGAAACAGATTGAATGGCAGTTGGAAAATCAGGAACTGACAGATGAGCAAAGAGGTGAAAAAGATACAAAATCAAAACAGCTCAAGGGGCAGATAGATGAATTGCGTCAGACTGATCAAGGTGCAGCTGTAGATTCTGAAATATCCCTTGTGTTGAATGATTCTTATTTGCTCCAAAAATGGCAGAAAAATCCTTTTTTTGTCGGGTTTCAAAACCAGCAGGAAAAACTTCTCATCAAAAAAGATCAGGTCATGTTTGTCTCTCGACTTGATGGGCCAAGCCCTAAGGTGGTGCGGCGGATCATTGATGATAGTTTGTATGCAGAAAAAAATGGTTTACGTGGTCAAGCCTATTACGATGCGCGCTGGATATTCCCCGAAAAGAAAAACCTGACTGGCTATGACCTTTATGATGCCTCAATTCATACAGCAGCAAAATTAACCAAAAAGATCAGCACGTTACCGGTCCACCTTGATCAACAGGAGAGCTTATTCCAGACTGGAGATGCCTCAAGCGCAGCCCTTTATTGTGGTTGGTACAGTTTGGGAAAATACATTGATGCCTTCGATTGGCAACCTGGTGCGGTTGGCTATCATCTTGCCAGCAGTGAGTGTACAACCTTGAAAAAAGCGGGAAGTCAGGTCTGGTGTAAGCGGATGCTTGAAGATGGGGTTGCCGCAACCATTGGGCCGGTTGCAGAACCTTATATTCAGGGATTTCCCCTGCCAGAACTTTTTTTCTCTTTTCTTCTTGACGGTTACTACACATTGGCAGAAAGTTACTTTCTAAGTACGCCGTTTTTGTCATGGCAAATGGTTCTGCTTGGCGATCCGCTCTATCGCCCGTTTCGCAACGCTAAGGCTGGAACATAGAGACATTGTTAGCGGCGGGACTTGTTTATTTTTAAAATTCTAGTAACCTTTGCTGGGAAACTAATTCAATCGGACTTTTTAGGACATAGCGATGATAGTGATCAAAACCAACGAAGAAATTGAAAAAATGAGAAAAGCAGGGCGATTAGCAGCTCAGGTTCTCGATTTTATTGAGCCTCATGTCCAAGAAGGGGTTACAACACTCTATTTAAATGATCTCTGTGCTGATTTTACCCAAAAGCATGGCGCAATTTCTGCTCCTTTGAACTATCACGGTTTTCCTCAAAGTATTTGTACCTCAATTAATAATGTTGTCTGCCATGGTATCCCAGCAGCAAACGATATCCTCAAAGATGGTGATATTGTCAATGTCGATGTGACCGTCATTCTGGATGGCTATCATGGCGATACCTCACGTACTTTTATGATTGGCAATGTTGACGAAAAAATAGAAAAACTGGTTGTCCGGGCAGAAAACGCAATGCATCGTGGCATTGCTGCCGTTAAACCGGGTAAATATTTGTATGAAGTTGGAAAAGCCATTGAAAAGTATATTAGTAAATTTGGCTATTCTATTGTCAGAACCTATGGCGGCCACGGTATTGGGAAAGACTTTCATGAAGACCCGCATGTTCTCCACTATTACAGCCGAGAGAATAAAATTCGACTTCAAGAAGGGATGATTTTTACCGTTGAACCGATGATTAATATGGGAAAAAACTACGCAGTTGACACCTCGACAACCGATGGCTGGACAGTCACGACTGCTGATGGGAGTGTGAGTGCGCAGTTTGAGCATACAATTTTGGTAACATCAGAGGGTGCTGAAATTTTGACAAAGGTATAGTGCCCATAAGGTTGCCGAGAAACGCCTGTACCGTACCTCGCACACAATGCTGCTTGAAGATCAGCAGGTGTCGAACGAGGAGCGGCAACAGATGCTCGAAGCAAAAGTCGATGAGCTAGCCCGCGAGATGCCAAAAGGTTTCTGGACGGAAAAATGATTAATTTTGAGTATCCCGAAGGGGCAACACCGATTGATCCAGACGAAACACTGGGTCTTCTGCTACCGCACATCAGAACCAGGTCTGAACTTGATCGTTGGGAACAGGAGAATATCCTCGAAGCGGAAGATGCGGTCTTCAGGCGTAAGCAGAAAGACGTTTTGAGCGAAAAGTACGTTTGCTCACTGCACAAGAAGATGTTCGGGCATGTCTGGTGCTGGGCAGGTGAGTTTCGCCGCAGTCAGAAGAACATCGGCATCGAATGGTTGCAGGTGCCGACGGCACTGCGGCAGTTGTTCGAAGAGGTGAACGGCTGGCTGGAGTTCAACTCTTTTCCCCCCGACGAAATTGCCGCGCGGTTTCATCACCGTTTGGTTGCTATCCATGCCTTCCCCAATGGTAATGGTCGCCATGCTCGACTTATGACCGATATCGTTCTGGTTCACTTGTTGGGTCAAGAACGTTTCAGTTGGGGACAGGACAACTTAACCAATGCTGGTGAGTGCCGGCGCAATTATATCGAAGCGTTACGTACTGCTGATCAGCATGATTACAAGCTGTTACTGGCTTTTGTGCGCTCATGACTTAAATGATATTTACTTCTAAAAAAGAAAACGGTAGCATCGAATAAGGAGTTCAGGGAGATGTTTGGGGGGCTAAGCCTTCAGTTGCTGTAAAAGACTACCCGCGATTTAAGTAGAGAGTGACCAACGATATGTCGCAATCTTGCGAAGTTGGTGATTTGAAAGAGAGGTTGTCTCGAGTCAAGGGCTGACCCCGTAGATTTTCACTGGAAGATTGATTGCTGCTGGAGCAAATGTAAGGACTGATATAGGGACATCGAGCTTGCGTCCGTTCATCAACATTTTGTGATTACGAAGCTTTGCCTCCAGTTTATTATAAACATCGTCCTGAATATCCTGATAATCCTCTGGGAGGTTTCGTCCTTCAACAATATGAATTAAAATAACACCTTTTTGAGGTGAAATTAATATTGCATCAATAGGGTATCGGCCTTCTGGAGTAGAAAATATGGGATAACCAACATACAAAAGCCCATTCAAGTCACGGGCATTTGAAAACAAATCGATTAGTTGTTTTGAGCTAATCGGTTTTTGAGTTGATCCTTTAATAATTTCAATCATTTGTTACCCCATATTGTTTTCATGTTCATCATTATCACTCTTAGATTAGTCAAAATCTCAGAATATGTCAGTTGCTCTGATAGAGGTTGAGACGTTTCCCCATTTCCTCGGCTTCATTCGGGTCTAGAAATGAGTTTGTCACTGTCAATTGCCGCCTTGCTTCTTCAAATTCATCCCAATTGACGTTGCGAGTATATCGCTGTGCAAAATCCAAGGTGCGGATAATCGGCTTAGTCAAACCGTTATGCGTTAATGCTTTCAGAGAGGATAGATAATTGTTTCTATAAACCGTAGGGATAATGATCTTTTGCTCGCCTGCCGCGACCAGTTCAGCATTCATCATGATCCTTGCCACGCGTCCGTTTCCATCTGTGAACGGGTGGATTTCACTAATCAAGAACATCATGAAAATCGCCCGATAGAATGGCACTTCCAGTGATTGGTAAATCTCAAAACCTTTTTCCAGCGTACCCTCAACTAATTCCGGTGTCACGAACAGGGTTGATCCGGCCTGATTGTTTTTGGCTTTGAATATGCCGGGATTCTTGTCCGGACGCAGTTGCATTAAGACAGAATGGCGAGATTTTGATAACACTTTTAATTCTTTCGGGGTGTTTGGTAGCTTCATCATTTCTGAGGTGTCAGAAACAATGCGGAATGTACCCAAAACATCGTGTGCATCTTCTGGTCGATCACTTGGAATATGGCCGTTAAATACGATGTTCACAGCTTCATCAACGCCGAATTCCGTTCCCTCGATAAAGTTTGAAAAATAGGCTTCAAAGAATGACAAGTTGGCGTTGGCTTCAGGCGATGACGCAAGAGACATTCTCTGCACTGGTGCTGTGGCATGAAGCGCTTCAAAGAGGCTCATGAATTTATCTATGCGGATTGGGTCAAAGGGAAGACCTGTTTTTCTAGCCTTGCCGAATTCGCTTTGGAGTTCAGCATCTCGCGTACCCAGTAATGATCCTATTAGCTCGTCGAGTTGCTTTTGCTCTTTTTCTGCATTTAGTTCACCAGCAAGCTCTCTGGCTTCATCACGAATTGAATTAAGGAACGTTTCACCACGTTGTCTTAGAATCTGTTCAAGGCGTTCTTCCATTTCCTTGCGTGAGAGCGTGCGGGAAACGTTTCCTCCTCTGCCGCGCGATACGCGCATATTGTCCAGATATGCTCTTGAGGTAGATGATAAATGACAGCCACCAATAAAGGGTTTGTCAGTTTCTAATGCGCCAACTCCTTGTCTTGGTTTAAAGGTGATCCCCGGCAAGGATGTTTCTCGTTTTTTGGATGAAACGATAAAAACAGAACCATCAGATGCTGGCTTGTTTTCTATGGCTGTCCGGTCGGCTATCAATGCATCAGGATAGTAATTTTTAAGGAGTATATACCAGTTTCTTTTGACAATATCTTCAGGGGGAGCTGCTAGATTTTTGGTGTATAGACGTGATCCCAGTTTACGGAGCTTGCCATTTTTAACAGCTTGATTGACCAATGCCGATATCTTGGTAT
>JADGDX010000031.1 GCA_016744675.1 Desulfuromusa sp.
GGCCCTTTCTGGTCAGCAGAAAATAAACCCCTAAAATTTCAGGTTAAAAATCCTGGCCAGCGGGTTGGTGCCTTCGGCCTCGCAGGAACCCAAATTACTGTCAATGGATCAGCCCCTGCCGATGCCGGATGGCTCAACGCAGGAGCCGAACTGATCATCAAAGGGGATAGTGGCGACACAACAGCCCATTGCGCCGCAAGCGGTAAGATTTTTGTTTCTGGACGTGTCGGAACCCGCTCCGGATCGCTGATGAAACATGATCCCGCATTTCCTTCTCCTGAGTTATGGGTTTTGAAAAACACCGGATCTTTTTCTTTTGAGTTCATGGGGGGCGGCACCGCAATTGTCTGCGGTATCGATTGTGATGATCACGATTCAATCCTAGGCGACCGTAGTTGCATGGGAATGGTCGGAGGAACTATCTATGTTCGTGGGCCCGTCAAAAATCTCCCCGATGAAGTCTGGCTCATTGACCTCAATGATGCGGATATCGACTTCCTATCCAAAGGATTGCCTACATTTTTAGATCATATAGATCGTCCTTACTTCATTGAAAAATTAAGTGACTTCACTCAATGGCACAAAATTATCGCCAAAAGCGATGAAGAACGACGCCTACGCCGCAGCATGCGCCCCACCATGAATGAGTTCAGGATGAACAAATGGGTTGGCGAAGGGGGCATCTTTGGCGGCTTGATCAATGATGACTATACTCAAGTTGCAGGACTCGTAAATACGGGCGCCAATCGCCTAAAAATACCCCATTGGAAAAATAAAGATTTTTGTGCTCCATGCGAATCAGCCTGCCCTTCATCTATCCCGACTCAAGACCGCATTAATCTCTTGCGTCAAGGGAAGTATAAAGAAGCTGTTGAGCTGGTCCTTAACTATTCCCCTTTTCCTGGCAGTGTCTGCGGCGAAGTTTGTCCTAATCCATGCATGGACGCTTGTACCCGTCAATTTATCGACCTCCCGGTCTCAATGCCCGCCTTAGGAAAACTCTCTCTGGACGCAAAATCACCAAAGCCAAAAGCTGATAGCGGCAAAAAAGTGGCCATTATCGGTGGTGGACCAGGAGGCCTCTCAGCAGCCTGGCATTTACGCCTGCACGGACATGCGCCGACAGTGATCGAGGCAGACAAAGATGTCGGTGGAAAGTTACGCCAAGTTATCCCAACGGATCGACTTCCAGCCGACTCTCTGCAAACTGAAATTGATCGCATTAAAAAACTTGGTGTCGAGGTTAAAACCGACACTCCTGTTGATGCAGAACTCTTTAAGCAGCTGCAAAGCGACTACGATTCAATCGTCATCGCTTCAGGAGCTCATACCCCTGTCGTCATTCCTTTTCCCGGGCATGAACGCCTTGTCAAAGGGCTCGAATTTCTTAAAGACTTCAACAATGGAAAAAACCCTGCTATCGGTGAAAGAGTCGTGGTCATCGGTGCCGGCAATGCAGGAATGGATGTCTGCCTTGGCGCCTACGCTATGGGAGCCAAACAAGTGACTGCCATTGATATCCAACGCCCCGCAGCATTCCAGAAAGAGATCGACCACTTTGAAAAGCTTGGCGGAAAAATTGAGTGGCCGATCTTCACCGATAAAGTTGACGAAGAAGGGCTCCACAGTAAAGAGGGACGTTTATTTGAAGCCGACACCATCATTATTTCTATCGGTGAACGTCCTGATTTAAGTTATATCCCCAGAGAATGGTTGGATGAACGCGGCATGGCAGCCGTTGACGATTGTGGCCAGCTAACTCAGGCTGCAGGGATTTTTGCCATTGGCGATACGATCAAACCAAGGCTCCTGACACATGCCATTGGTCATGGCCATGAAGCAGCCGACTATATTAATAGCTACCTCAATGGAGATGCGCTGGTCGCCAAACACAAGCCAACAATCATCCCTCAAGAAAATCTTAGCAAAGAACTGTTCCGGCCGCAAAACCGAAGTCGCTTTAACCTAACCGACCCCACAAAAGAAACAAACCGCTGCCTTTCTTGTGGAACCTGTCGTGATTGCAACATGTGCCTCGAAGCTTGCCCTGAAGGAGCTATCAGACGCGATGAGAATGAAGATGGCAGCTTTGAATATATTTCAGACGATCTATTCTGTATTGGTTGCGGTATCTGTGCAGGAATGTGCCCTTGCGGAATTTGGGGAATGGAACTGACTGTCTGATAATTCAAATAAAGATAATTTTTTATCCCATCAGAACATCATTAGAAAAGGGGATCATTCATTTCGGATGGTCCCCTTTTTTGATACCCCTCCCAAGATTACATTTAATATGAAACAAACAACTAAAATCCTTGACATTAATACTCAATAATATAAGTTATTGCTCATGTTTATAATTTAACCTAACCCGGGAGCTCTCCACCATGCCTGAACCAAAAAACGTTGGTATCAACACAAAACTCACTGGCGCAATTTGCATTATTACCGTCATCAGTATCATCCTAGTTGCTTTTACGGTGGTAACTCTCAAAAATCAAGAAGATGATTCAACGATCATCAACATTGCAGGCAGGCAACGTATGCTCAGCCAAAAAATGTCTAAAGAAGCCATCACCATTCAATCCTGCGTACAAATAAATGAATGTCGCGCTAGCCTAAACGACACTCACAACTTATTTGATGCGTCATTAAATGGTTTGATCAACGGCAATAAGAGCATGAAGCTTCCAGCAACAGAGGATCCCGCTATCCTTAGTCAAATGCGCAAAGTTGAATTACTCTGGAACAATTTTTCACCTGAAATCCAAACAATGCTTAGCCCAAATAGCAGCGCGGACCAATCAGATCAGGCAATCCAAAAAATTCTAAAAGGCAACGTTCCATTATTGAAAGAAATGAACAAAGCCGTTGGCATGTATGCGGCCCAATCACAACAGAAAGTCACACGATTGACCAGCTCACTCTACATTGGTTGCGCTATTGTCATTATTTTCACCTTTCTCACCTGGCTGCTGATTAACAGAAAAATTGTCCGCCCATTAACGACAGTCGTCAACATGGTGGTTGGAATGAACAATGGTGATCTTGATCATCGTCTGAACATGTCACAGGGTGATGAAATTGGCCTCCTGGCAACAAACATGGATCAGTTTGCTGACCGGCTTAAAAACGATATTCTGACAGCCTTTAAACGCTTGGCAGAGGGGGACTTCACTTTTGCCGCAGAAGGGCTGATAGCAAAACCTTTAGCCGAAGCCAATCATAGCATCTCAGAAATAATTCGCAGCGTTCAACAGGCAAGTCAAAAAATATCCACAGACACGATTCAGGTTTCGTCAACAAGTACATCGCTTGCAGATGGAGCAACCAAGCAAGCTGCAGCTCTTGAGGAAATTTCTGCATCAATGCATGAAATGAATGAGCAAACAGCGAGCAACACGCGCAATGCCGAGCAGGTCAACCAATTGTCATCAGCGGCCAAACTTGCGGCTGAAAAAGGTGACCAGCAGATGACTGCTATGGTTCAAGCTATGGCTGAAATCAATGAGGCAGGCCATAACATCAGCAAAATCATCAAAGTTATCGATGAAATCGCATTTCAGACCAACCTTCTCGCCCTTAACGCAGCGGTCGAGGCCGCACGGGCTGGCCAGCACGGCAAAGGGTTTGCGGTAGTTGCTGAAGAGGTGCGTAACTTGGCAGCAAGAAGTGCTAAAGCTGCCAGCGAAACCACCGAGCTCATCCAAGGGTCGGTACAAAAAACCGAAAATGGGGCTCAGATTGCCGACCAAACCGCTGTCGCTCTTAAAGAAATTTATCAAGGGGTGGTTCAGGTCTCTGATCTCGTCGATGAAATTGCGGCTGCCAGTAATGAACAAGCTCAAGGAGTTGCTCAAGCTAACGAAGGTCTCGCTCAGCTTAGTGCTGTCAACCAGACGTCAACTGCTAGCGCCGAAGAAACCGCTGCCGTTGCAGAAGAGCTATCAGGGCAAACAGCCTTCCTACAACAGATGCTCGAACGCTTTAATATTTCAGGATCTTCTTACAGCCCAGCTCCGATGCAACGCCAGCAGCCCATGTCAAGACCATCAACACCAATCGCACCGCCACAACCTAAACCACAAGCAGCGACCTCAGATGAACCTTGGGGTGGATCGGTCCCGGCAAAAGTAATTCAACTCGATGATGATGATTTTGGCAAGTATTAATAGAGAACCTAAGCAGCGAACCAAACCAACTGAAGAGATAAAACCCCATTAAAATTCGAACACCTGGAGGCACAATGAAGACAATGTCACTCTCTCAAAAAATGCTGATTTTATTTATAGTTATTGTTGTTTTGTCTGGGCTAGCTAGCACCTTTCTCTACAATCGTCTCGACCAAGCCAATCAGCACTGGATGACATTCGCACAAGAGACCTCCCACAAACAACAGCTCATCTCCCAATTAAAATCAGAATTTGGTTATGGTGGGGCGATTCACCTTTTTAAAAATTATATTTTGCGTGGACATAATAAATATTTATCAAAATTCGACTCTGCCTATCAAAGAGCTAAAGACAGCATCAAGGAATACAGATCGATCAAAACAACTGCCGAAGAGAAACTTCAACTGGAAACCATTGAGAAAACCTATGGTCTATATGCCTCTCATCTAAAGATGGCCACTCAAAAATGGGCAGAAGGTTTAGCTCCAAAAGATATCGACAACCTTGTAAAAATCAGTGATGGTCCTGCACTGAAAGCTTTCTCAAACCTAGAAAAAAAATTATCTGAACAAGTTCAGGCGGGTGAACAAGCAATCACCAATAATATTACCAGCACGAAGTCGATCCTAATCGCACTCACTCTTTTGAGCATTCTTGGATTATTGGTTTTCTTTATCTTAGCCATAAAGAATATTATCGCCCCAATTTCAGATACTGCCAAAAAATTCCAAGAACTCAATGCGGGAAACTTGGATGCCAGACTTGATATCCAGCGCGGCGATGAAATCGGACAACTTGCGGTCAGCTTCAATCATTTCGCTGCGACCCTAAAGGAAGAGGTGCTTTCAGCGTTTAACCATTTAGCTGACGGAGACTTTACCTTTAAAGCGAGTGGTTTGATTGGCAAACCACTCGCTGAAGCCAACAAAGGGCTCACTGGAACTGTTGAGGCAGTCTTACAATCAAGTCAGAAAATTGCTGCGGACACGTTACAAGTATCGGCAACAAGTACATCTCTGGCCGATGGAGCAACCAAACAAGCTGCCGCTCTGGAAGAAATTTCTGCATCAATGCATGAAATGAATGAGCAAACAGCGAGCAACACGCGCAATGCCGAGCAGGTCAACCAATTGTCATCAGCGGCCAAACTTGCGGCTGAAAAAGGTGACCGGCAGATGACTGCTATGGTTCAAGCTATGGCTGAAATCAATGAGGCAGGCCATAACATCAGCAAAATCATCAAAGTTATCGATGAAATCGCATTTCAGACCAACCTTCTCGCCCTTAACGCAGCGGTCGAGGCCGCACGGGCTGGCCAGCACGGCAAAGGGTTTGCGGTAGTTGCTGAAGAGGTGCGTAACTTGGCAGCAAGAAGTGCTAAAGCTGCCAGCGAAACCACCGAGCTCATCCAAGGGTCGGTACAAAAAACCGAAAATGGGGCTCAGATTGCCGACCAAACCGCTGTCGCTCTTAAAGAAATTTATCAAGGGGTGGTTCAGGTCTCTGATCTCGTCGATGAAATTGCGGCTGCCAGTAATGAACAAGCTCAAGGAGTTGCTCAAGCTAACGAAGGTCTCGCTCAGCTTAGTGCTGTCAACCAGACGTCAACTGCTAGCGCCGAAGAAACCGCTGCCGTTGCAGAAGAGCTATCAGGGCAAACAGCCTTCCTACAACAGATGCTCGAACGCTTTAATATTTCAGGATCTTCTTACAGCCCAGCTCCGATGCAACGCCAGCAGCCCATGTCAAGACCATCAACACCAATCGCACCGCCACAACCTAAACCACAAGCAGCGACCTCAGATGAACCTTGGGGTGGATCGGTCCCGGCAAGAGTGATCCAACTGGATGATGATGATTTCGGGAAATACTAAGAATTGATACTCTTCTGAGGGCTGAACTTTTTTGACAGGAATCATCATCCTGAATCAAAGTTCAGCCCTCTTCCTTTTCAGGCCATGCCCTGAATCTCTTCTAATAAATGTAACTGCTCCGTTTCACCCTCAACACCCTCAAATCCTCCCCAATCCAATAACGCCGCAACGACCTGCTGCGCTGACAAACGTGAATCCTTGTCAATCCGACCCAATACCTGACGTGTCCGTAATCCATCAAACCAGAGATGAAATGCGGTCAAGCGTTGCTTTCGAGATTGATGATTACGTTGCATTTTTTTCCAGGTTTGAGCAAATCCAAGCTCACTTAAAAAACCATCTAATTCAGGCGAAATAGCACTGACTGCCAACTTGATGTCCCCTGCAGAACCGTCCCACAGCCGATCAATCAACCGCAGCCACTGTTGCAAAATCTGAAACCCGGTAGCTGAGACAAAACGAAACGTAACCTCCCCCTCTTTCACCTGACCTTGAATTGCCCGCCCCGTGCCAAACGGGACCCGGTTCGAAAACCGCGGGGAAGGTTGAACAACTGTTCCGCAGAGGGTTTCAATTCCAGACGTTTTTGTCAATTGTTGAAGAAAATAAAAATCCTCCCCACCACAACGACGATTCATCCCTCCAGCCTTAATATAGGCCGCAGCTCGGCAAGCAAAGGCGCTGCCGATACTATGATAAGCATAAGGTGAGCCAGCTAGTTTCAGCCCAAAACTGTAGCTGCGCAAATAGAGTTCATAATGGCGAATCGCTCTTTCCTGTTCGGGATCTGAAATAGGTTGATGACGAAATGGGATCACCGCTGCCCCTTTTGTCTTCTTCGCAAAATGATCAAAAATAGCGCTGAGATATCCCGTATCAACAATAGTATCAGCATCCAGTGAAATCATCAGTGGGTCAGCTGTCCAATCTAACAATTGCAAACTTGCATCAAAACCAATTTTACGTGCCAAGCCAACCCCATCTTTTAGCGGAATTTCCAATCCCGGAGAACTAGCATCAATCGTGACAAGGTTAAGCTGTGGATAAGGATTCGACTGTAGCCAGAGGAGAGTTTCCTGATTATCAGCCAACTGGTCCGCCGAAACGTCTGCCCGATTATTGACAACGATCACCACCAAAGTTAGCGCAAGATATTGGGGAGGATTGACGCAAAAACTATCGAGCGTAGCCGGTAGGTTATCCCTCTCCGCTAAGGCAGGAATAATGATCGCAGCAGAAAAATCACTTCGCCTGAGACCTTTGATCTGCCAAGGAGAGAGGGTTGCGCGATTTTTTAGGTATTTTTGTGGTTTCATATTCATAAAAACAAAATGACAATCGGCGGGTTCCGGCCCGCCAACCGGGTTCATTTTCTTTGTATCGACAAAGAAAAAAGAACCAAAAGAAAACGACCCGTAAGTTCAAATCCCGTGTGACGCAGCCGGAGTGAAGAGAAGCTTTGCAGGGTTTCGAAGAAAAATGTTTGAGCGACTGTGCAAACAGGCGCGAGTTTTTTTCTGAGCTGCAAAGCGCAACGAAACAAAGGGAACCCGCCATAAGCGGGCAAGGAGTTCGGGCGCATTTCTTTGCTTCGTTTCTTTGGGCGCACAAAGAAATGAAGGCGACGTGCGGGGACGCAACCCCGCGACCTTTTTGCTTACTCATCCGCAAAAGCTTGGGACAGCCCCCATGCGGGGACAGTCCCAGTTTTGCTGACATGGTCCAAAAAAACTACCCTTCCATCACCTCACAAAACTCCCCAAAAACATCCCCCTGCCCATCCAACCAGTGAATTTTCACTCCCCGTTTTTCCATACGCCTGAAAAAAGTTTCCTGACGTTTGGCAAATTGGCCGATGGCACTGCGCAATTTCTGCCCCATATCGTTACGCTTCAATTGTCCCTGCAGATATTGAGCAATCAGGCGGTATTCCAAACCGTAATACTCTAGCTTCTCCCAAGCGACACCTGAATCGTGCAACTGCTGAACTTCGTCAATCATCCCCGCCTCAAAACGTTGGCGCAAACGAACCGCAATCCTCTCTCGCAAGACTTCGCGAGGCCACTTAATACCAAAAACAAGGGGTGAGATTTGCGGAAGAGGAGGCAATTCTCCGCTCACAGATTGCTCCTCAACAGCAATTTCTATCGCCCGAATCAGTCTTTCCCGCTGATCCAGATTAGTCCGATTATGTTGTTCAGGTTTGAGTTGCAGCAATCTTTGCCGCAGCGCATTATCGCTAAATAGTTCCAGTTCATCCCTTAAACCCTGATTGACCGGAACAGAGACAAGACGGTAAGCACTAAGAACAGCGTCAAGATACATGCCCGTCCCACCACAGACAATCGGCATCCTTTGCCGTTTCCAGACCATTTCAATACTATCAAAACAGTCCTTCTGAAATTCAAATACATTATATTCGCTGCCGGGCTCGGCAATATCAATCAGATGATAGGGAACATCCCCATATTCTTCCAAATCTTTCCCCGTGCCCAGATCCATGCCACGATAAACCTGACGCGAGTCAGCCGAGATAATTTCTCCATCAAAATGGGTCGCAGCTTTAACGGCCAGTCCAGTCTTCCCCCCTGCGGTGGCACCCAGGATAACCAGTAAATTATATATGTTTTTCATTGTTCTCCAATCCCTTTAGAGTATGGGAAAAGAATACAGGAAAACAACTTCATTGCCTATCCATAACCTGCTATAGTCCGTCTCATTTCAATTCTGCTTGCCTGAGGGATCATGAACACAAACACCCCAACCATCTTGTCCCGCGATCAACATTGTATCTCCAGAAAACAAATTGACAGCGACACACTCAAAGTCCTTTATCGACTCAATCGGCATGGGTACAAAGCCTATCTCGTTGGCGGAAGTGTCCGTGATCTATTACTGGGTCGGCAGCCGAAAGATTTTGATATCGGGACAGACGCCACCCCCAATCAAATTCGTAAATTATTCCGCAACTGCTTTCTTGTTGGTCGACGCTTTCGCCTGGCACATATTCGATTTTCTGGAAATAAATTGATTGAGGTTGCTACTTTTCGCCGTCATCCCAAAGATCATGAATTGCCTGAAAATCCCGATGACCATTTTCATTTCGTACAAAACGTGTTCGGCTCTCCCGGTGAAGATGCATCACGTCGAGATTTCACCATAAATGCACTCTTTTATAATATCGCTGACTATTCAGTGATTGATTATCTGGGTGGGATAGAGGATCTGCAGGAAAAACGACTCTCTGTCATCGGTGATCCCCTGATCCGCTTTGTTGAAGATCCGGTCCGCATGTTGCGGGCAATTGAATTCTCTGTCCGCCTCAATTTCACTCTCAATACTGATATTTATAACGCCATCGAAAGTCATAAAGAACTCCTCGCAACTGCGGCCCCAGCCAGAATCCGCGAAGAAATTATGGAATTATTTCGCCATCAAATTTCTGGACCAGTATTGAAACAGTGCCGCGAATTAAACATGCTCCCTCACTTGCTCGCTGGTTATCCGGGGACAGATGAAAGCATTGAGCTTTTGTCAAAGATTGATCAAAGAACAGCCTCAGGAATACCTATCGAAGAGAGTTTTGCCATCGCTGCACTTTACCTACGACTGTTTATGGACAGTTGCCCCCCGACAAAAGAAACAAGTATGACAACCGCGCTCCATCAGGCCAATGAAATTATTATTCCACATTGCCAATATTTCAGTATTGCTAGTGGTATCCGTCATCAAGCACGTGAACTGTTAATCGGCTGTTTTCGCCTCGCTCGTGGTCGCGGATTTCGAGCTGAAAAACGCTTTTTGCAACATCCCCTCGCCCCCAAAGCCCTTGAACTATTCACTCTTTGGGCAACAGTGAGAACAGACTTAACTCCCCTTGCTGAAAACTGGAAGCAAGCGATCTCTCAAAACAAAGTTGAAAAAACCCGCCCACGTAAATCTCGAAAACCTCGAAAAAGAAGTAACTCACCTTCAAATTAAATTTAAATTTTATAGTTAATTTACTTAAATTAGATCATTGCAACTTTTACCCCCATCTGTTAGTATCCTTGCGATCACGGAGGGGAGACTTTGATCTATCAAAACACACTTTTCCATGAGGAAATTATGAAACTAAACAGCATTCAAAGCAAAATAGGCGGAGCCTTAATTATCATCCTCCTGATCATACTTGGCGTTAGCTTTACTGTTGCTGCACTCCAATCACGCAATCTCCTTCGTACCCAGCAAGAACAATCACTGAAAGCTATTCACTTTGAGGCTCTTGAAGAAGCCCATAGTATTTTCAAATGTCTAGAAATCGGCACGAAGGGATCTCTGGAACGGGGCGAAATGGATGTATTTGATGAGTTATTGACTGGCCTCGGAACAGTGCCAGGAGTTCTGGAGGTTGGGCTTGTCAACCCACAGGGAGTCACCACTTATTCCAGCAAAAAAGATAATCTCGGGCAAAAAAAATCCCAAATAGTTATCACCAACTCGAATGATAAAATAAATATAGAGAAAGAAAGCAACGACACCCTCTTCCTCGCTCACTCTCATACTTATGAGCAAAAATGCATGGAATGTCATGATGATGTCGAAATTGGCAGCCTCGCCGGTGCTCTCTATCTCGACTTCAGTTTGGACAAGCTCAAAACAGAAGAGGTTCGACAGAAACAAGCTCTGGCTGCTGCCAGTAGCAAAAGTATGGTCAGTAATCTTAGTATGGGGCTGATCAGCATTATCATCACCTGGCTGGCGCTGTTCTTTATGCTGCGTAAAATGATTGTTCGACCAATCGATAAAGTCAAAGTGATTCTGACCGATATCGGCCACGGACATCTGAATAACCGTCTCAACTTAACCCAACAGGATGAATTGGGCGATGCCGCCCGTTCCCTTGATACACTAGCCGACAGCTTGCAAACAGATATCGTTGCTCCATTGCAACAACTGGCTAATGGAGATCTGACTTTCGAGGTCACCCCACACGATGCAAACGACACCTTACGCCATGCAATCAAGAAACTTGGTGAAGACTTAACTCAAATGGTTTCCGGCCTACAAATTGCCGGACAACAGATTGATAGTGGTAGCTCTCAGGTTAGCGATTCAGCTCAACTCCTCTCTGATGGTGCTGCACAATCGGCCGCATCGGTTGAAGAAATCAGCAGCTCAATGAACGAAATCGGCAGTCAGACCAATACAAGTGCTGAAAATGCCCAACAGGCCAACCAACTATCTACATCAGCACGTGAAGCGGCTGATGCGGGTAGTGAGCGGATGACCGAAATGATTTGTGCCATGGGTGAGATCAATGAAGCAGGCCAAAATATCAGTAAAATCATTAAGGTTATTGATGAAATTGCATTCCAGACCAACCTGCTAGCCCTGAATGCCGCCGTTGAAGCTGCCCGCGCCGGGCAGCACGGCAAAGGTTTTGCTGTCGTCGCTGAAGAGGTTCGGAATCTGGCAGCACGTAGTGCCAAAGCAGCATCAGAAACGGCTGATCTGATTGAAGGATCCGTCGAGAAGACCGGCAATGGAAGCGAAATTGCTGAACGCACGGCAAAAGCTCTGGATGAAATTGTCGGTTCAATCGGTAAAGTAACCGATCTGATAGGTGAAATTGCCGCGTCCAGCAACGAACAAGCCCAGGGGATTGCTCAGGTCAATATTGGGATGCAACAGATCGATCAAGTCATCCAGCAGAATACCGCTACTGCAGAGGAGAGTGCTGCAACCAGTGAAGAACTGTCAAGTCAAGCGGCTGAATTAAGAAATCAATTGGGACGCTTCAAACTGAAAGAATCACCAGGATTTAGCGCACCACCTTCTTCTGCTTTACAAGTGCCAGAGAACAAGGGTAGCTGGTAAAAAAAATCACAAAACCAGTGATTGATTAAAGCGGAGGACAAGAAATTGCCCTCCGCTTTTTTGCTATCAATGCTTAGCATAGCTCAATGAATAGATTGACATTAAGTTATTGCTATGATAATCATTGGCAAGTTCTTAATATTGCAAATATGCCACAAAGCGGGGATAGATAATGTTCAACAATTTTAAAATTGGCACCAAAATGGTTCTCCTTTCAGGAGCCATTCTCGCCCTATTACTGGCCATCCTGCTTTGGGGCATCTTTGGCCTGTCAACAACTGTTAACAATGGTATCGAGGTTGCTGAAGGGAATCAGTTTCGTACCACGATGCTTTCACTGGAAAACAAACACCTGAAATGGGCACATAAAGTCCGTGATTTTTTGGATGATCCCGCAATCACAGAGCTAAAAGTCAAACTTGATCATAAAACCTGCGCACTTGGAACCTGGTACTACGGCGAGGGCCGTCAGCATGCCGAAGAACTTTTGCCAGAAATCAAAGCTGACCTGCAAGCTCTTGAAGAACCACACCGTCTCCTGCACGCCTCGGGTCGACAAATCAAAGAGGCTTACAGCCCATTCAGTCCGGTTAACGCAGAAGCCAAAGCTATCTATAAAAATGAAACGGCTCATCACTTGCAAAAAATTAATTCCCTGATATCTAAAATATCCGAGGATTCTCAACAACTCATCATGACCGACACTGAGATGATTGCCACAGCCAATAGTAGCAAAACAGGCATGACCATCCTCGGAATCTGCGCTCTGATTATCGGTATTGTTTTCTCTTTCTTCATCACGCGCTCTATGACTACACCGATGAAAAAAACCGTCATGATGATAGAAGATCTTGAAAACGGTCATCTTGATACCCGCCTCCAGATGGAACGCAAAGATGAAATTGGCCAATTAGCTGAAACCATGGATCGTCTCGCCGACTCTCTGCAGCATGAAGTCGTCGATTCCCTACAAAAACTGGCTAACGGCAACCTGACCTTTGATATACAACCGCGCGATGAACACGACTTGGTGCGCGGCAGTTTGAAAAAACTAGGCGAAGACCTCAACCAGATTATGCTGCAGATTCAAACAGCCAGTGAACAAATTGATTCAGGCAGCTCTCAAGTATGTGAATCAGCACAGAGTCTTTCGGATGGCGCTGCACAATCAGCAGCTTCAGTTGAAGAGATCAGCAGTTCGATGAACATCATTGGCAGCCAGACCAATACCAGCAGCGACTATACCCAGCAAGCGAACCAACTCTCTAAGAGCGCTAGCGAATCGGCAAACAATGGTAGTGAACGCATGGAAGAGATGGTCCGTGCCATGGGCGAAATCAATTCTGCCGGGCAAGATATTGGTAAAATCATCAAAGTTATTGATGAGATTGCCTTCCAGACCAACCTTCTCGCATTAAACGCTGCAGTTGAAGCAGCACGAGCCGGGCAACATGGCAAGGGTTTTGCCGTCGTTGCAGAAGAAGTCCGAAACCTGGCAGCACGCAGCGCTAAAGCAGCTTCAGAGACCGCAGAATTGATTGAAGGATCGATTGAAAAAGCCAGCAACGGCACTCACATTGCTGAGAGAACAGCAGAAGCTCTGGAAGAGATTGTTGGGTCGATTAGTAAAGTTTCTGATCTAATTGAAGAGATTGCCGCTTCAAGTAATGAGCAAGCACAAGGAATCGCTCAAGTTAACATCAACATGCAACAGATTGATCAAGTCATTCAACAAAATACTGCCAGTGCCGAAGAAAGTGCCGCAACAAGCGAAAAGCTCTCCAGTCAAGCCGCTGAGTTAAAACATCAATTGAGTCGCTTTAAACTTAAGAACTCTTTTCAACAAGGCTTTTCCGCAGCACCAACGCAACAGGCGCAGCAGTTATCTATCTCACAGCAAAATCAATCCTCAGGTTGGGGAGGTGTCCCCGCTCAGCCACAAAGTGACCTTAAGTTTCAATGGAAAGATTCATACAATACCGGTATTAAATTGATGGACCAGCAACACCAACGCTTGGTGGAGCTAATAAATCAGCTCTTCCAATGTATGAAAAACGGCGGCGACCGAATGGCTCTCTCAAGCGTTGTTGATGAACTTGTCAACTATACCGTCACTCACTTTCGCGCAGAAGAAGACATAATGCGCAAGAATAATTACCCGGACCTCGAAGCTCACATGCAAATTCACAAAAACTTTGTTGAAAAAGTTGGAGTTTATGCTGAAAAACTAAAATCTGGAGAGAGACTCCCACCGACCGATATTTATAATTTCTTAAAAGATTGGTTAATCAGCCATATTGAGAAACAAGACCGTGACGGATATGGGAAGTATTTGAGTTAATAACAAGAAACAAAAATATCCACACCCTTGTGTGCCCCTATGGATCCAAATAGTAACTATCCATAGGGGCACATGCTGTTCTGATTGAAATAAAAATAATGAGATTTTATAAATTTTTCTCTTTGATTTTATTTATTTGTTTTGTATAATTAACCATTATTTGCAAAACATGTAAGATGTCAACAATTCAACCTTTTGAGGATCTGCGATGAGTATGCCTCTCGACGACGACCAGATTGAAATTATTCAAGAATTTGCTACTGAAAGCCGCGACATGATTGAGCAGCTGGAACCGGCAATTATTGAACTGGGCCAGAACAGCGACCCTGAAACAATCAATGCCATTTTCCGCCTCTTCCACTCAATGAAAGGAAGTGCCGGCTTTCTAGAATTTGACCACATGACACGGGTCGCTCATGCAGCGGAAAACCTGCTCGACATGATTCGCAATGGTGAAATAGAGCTGGTCCCCAACCATGTCACGCTGCTGTGTGCCGCATGCGACTTTGCTAAAGAAGCGCTTGATATGGTCGAAAGCGATTACAACGATGATGCCATGGTTGCACCTGCGGACGAGATCTCCGAACAGCTCCACCAAGCCATTGAGCTTGCCAAAGCCGGTGACGAGCCCCAAGAGGAACCAGAAGAGGAAAGCGCAGAGGAAGTAAAAGAAGAACCTGCTTCTTCTGAAGACGACTTTCCACAAATGGAAATCACCGATGAAATGCGCGTGAGCTTTGTTCAAGAAGGCAATGAGCTCCTCCAAAGTACCGAACAAGGGTTGCTTGCTTGGGGCGAAAATCCCGAAGAAATTGACTCAATCGGCGATATTTTCCGTAACATCCATAGCTTTAAAGGAAACTGCGGCTTCTTTGGCTTTGCTCAAATTGAAAAACTCAGCCACCAAATGGAAAACATTCTTGATCGCGTTAAATCAGGATCAAAACTTTCAGTAGAAAATCCTGCCGATCAACTTCTGGCAGCATTGGATGTTCTTCAGCAGGCGGTTAACAATATTTCCGATGGCAAAGATGATACCGTTGAAAATATTGAACAGCATCTCAACGAATTACAAGCTCTGACGGCTCCGCTTCTGGGGGATTTCCTAGTTGAAGAAGGTGTCAAAGAAGAAGCGATCTCTAAAGCAGTCGAAACGCAGAAAAAACCGGTCGGCGAAATCCTGCTGCAACAAGGAACAGCATCAACAGAGCAAGTCAATACAGCATTGAAAAAACAGCAGGAAAATATCAATCAAGCAAAAGCTGCTGCCAAGCCTGCAAGCCGAACTAAAACTCCGGCAAAACGTCAGGATATTCGCGTTGAGCTTGGGAAACTTGATAGCCTTATCAATCTTATTGGCGAGCTCGTCATTGCTGAAAACATGCTCATTCACAATCCAGACCTCAAAGGGCTGGAACTAGAAAACTTCAACAAGGCCGGACAGCATATGTCAAAACTGGTGCGTGAGCTTCAGGAAATGGCAATGACAATCCGCATGATTCCAGTCTCAGGCTTATTCCGTCGTATGATTCGATTGGTTCACGATATTTCCGTCAAAGCAGGTAAAAAAGTTGATCTAGAACTCATTGGCGAAGAAACTGAAATGGATAAAACCGTCATTGAAACAATCACCGACCCGCTAGTGCACCTGCTGAGAAACTCGCTTGACCACGGCCTGGAACCCCCCGATGAGCGACTGGCTGCGGGCAAGGATGAAAAAGGAACTGTTAAACTTTCAGCACGCCACGAAGAAGGTGAAGTCTGGGTTACCATCGAAGACAATGGTCGCGGCTTGAATAAAGAAAAAATTCTTGAAAAAGCCATGAGTAAAGGCCTAATTGAAGGTGACGGGTCGGACATGACCGACAAACAAATTAACAATTTGATCTTTGCACCGGGCTTTTCCACTGCCGCCCAGATTACCGATATTTCGGGTCGTGGCGTTGGGATGGACGTCGTTAAGAAAAACCTTGAGAAAATCAAAGGTAAAATTGACGTCAGCAGCACCCCCGGTCAGGGGAGTAAAATCACCCTGCGGATCCCACTCACTCTGGCAATTATCGATGGAATGATCGTCCGGGTTGGCACTGCCACCTGTATCGTTCCAACCCTTTCGATGCTCGAAGCTTTCCGCCCAGAAATGGATCAGATTACTATCACTCCAGATGGTGATGAGCTCGCACAAGTGCGGGACAACTTCCTCCCAATTGTCAGACTTCATGACATCCTAGGGAAAAAGCCTGATTCTCAGCAACTTGCTGACGGTATCTTAATCGTCCTCGAATCTCAAGAAACCCGTTTCTGTTTGTTTATTGATGAAATCCTCGGTCAACAGCAAACGGTCATCAAAGGACTCTCTGATTTTATCGGCAATGTTCCTGGAGTTTCTGGCTGTACCATTCTCGGGGATGGTGGAGTCTGCCTGATTCTTGATGTCGGTACACTTGTTGATTCGGCTGAAAGTAAAAAAATAAAATTTGAAGAAACAAAAGAAAATAAATAAAGGAGGCTCAAGTGGCTGAAGAAACAACCTTGTCCAATCTAGACGACGAAGACACACAAAAAGATAAGTACCTTACGTTTCACCTAGCAGGTGAAGATTATGGCATTGAAATTCAATATGTTATTGAAATTATTGGAATTCAAAATATCACGGATGTTCCTGATATGCCGGCATTTATCCGTGGTGTTATCAATCTGCGCGGTAAAGTTGTCCCTATCATGGATGTTCGAGCCCGCTTCGATATAGAAGATCGTGCTTATGACGACCGTACCTGCATCATCGTTGTCAATATCGATACCACTGAAGTTGGACTCGTTGTCGATGAAGTTAGTGAAGTTGCTGACATTCCTGAAAGTCAAGTTGAGCCTGCACCAAGAACTAATAAAAACACTGAGTTGAGCTACATTCAAGGGATGGGAAAAATCAACAACGATGTCAAAATTCTCCTTGATGTCCATAAATTGCTCTTTAGTGGTGAGATGCAGGAACTTGTTGAAAACCTAGAAGAACAATAAAGAAGAGAATTAGCAGACAATGACAGCCAATCAACATATCAGCAGCTCTATGATGGCTATTTCTGATACAGAGTTCACCAAATTGCGCGACCTGATCTATCAGCGCTTTGGGATCAATCTGACGGAACAAAAGCGCTCTCTGTTAGTTGGTCGACTCCAAAAGTTAATGCGCCAACTTAATCTGCCGACATTCTCCGACTACTTCGACTACCTTGATAATGACAAAACTGAAGCAGCACTCAGTGATTTAATTGACCTGATCTCAACCAATCATACTTACTTTAATAGAGAAAAAGATCACTTTGATTACTTTTCACAAACTGCACTCCCTGCCGTTATAGACAGCTTAAAACAACAAAATCGCAAGGATCTGCGTATCTGGTGTGCAGGGTGTTCAACTGGGGAAGAGCCATACACTCTATTGATGCTCATGATGGAACATCTTGGAACTGACTACAGTTCTTGGGATGCCGGAATTCTGGCGACAGATATTTCAGATAAAGCTCTGACCATTGCACGTCGTGGCACCTATGCAACAGATCGGGTCAAGCAGCTTCCAGACAACCTACAAAAGAAATATTTTACACCCGCCGGCCAAGGAGAAATGGCTGTTGTAGACAAGTTGAAACAGGAAGCAACTTTTAGACGCTTTAACTTGATGAATGATATTTTTCCTTTTAAAAAACCGTTTCAGATGATCTTTTGCCGAAACGTTATGATTTACTTTGATCAACAAACCCGTGATGCACTGGTTGGCCGCTATCATCAACACACTGAAAATGATGGATATCTTTTTATTGGCCACTCAGAGACTTTGGGGCGGAGTCAGACTCGTTATCGCTATCTAAAACCTGCACTCTACCAGAAAGGAGAGCTCTCATGACGCGAGCTGTCCGTGTTCTTATCGTTGATGATTCCGCTTTAGTCAGAAATATTCTCAGTCAAGGGCTCTCTTTAGATCCAGGAATCGAAGTGGTTGGAACAGCTGTCGATCCCTATATTGCCAGAGATAAAATCGTTCAACTCCAACCTGATGTTCTAACCCTTGATGTTGAAATGCCACGCATGGATGGAGTTGCATTCCTGCGCAAACTGATGCCGCAGTACCCCATCCCAATTGTCATGGTCAGTTCACTGACCCAGCGCGGCAAACAGATTACCATGGAAGCTCTCGAAGCAGGCGCCGTTGACTTTGTTGCGAAACCAACCAGCAATGTCGCTGCTGGGCTCAATGCAATGCTCATGGAACTGCGAACTAAGGTAAAAACAGCGGCTTCAGCTAACGTCTCTCATTGGAAAGGCAGAAAAGTGGCCTCTCCTACTCAAAAAACAACCGCGGCTTCCTCAGCACTGGCGGAATCAACAGATAAAATTATTGCCATTGGGGCATCCACCGGCGGAACAGAAGCAATCAGGCGTGTTATTGAAAAGTTTCCTGCAACCACTGCCGGCACTGTCATTGTCCAACATATGCCATCGGGCTTTACCAAAATGTTTTCTGAACGGCTTAATCAACTCTGTCTGATGCAGGTTAAAGAAGCGGAACATGGTGACCGGGTACGATCGGGATTGATTCTTATTGCACCGGGCGGAAAACAGTTGGAAGTGGTTCGTACCGGTGGTTTCTATGAAGTTCGTCTCGGTGGAGAAGAAAAGGTCAGCGGCCATTGTCCGTCTGTCGATGTCATGATGCACTCAGTTGCCAAACACGTTGGGGCAAATGCAGTTGCTGCCATGCTAACAGGAATGGGCTCAGATGGAGCCGAAGGAATGCTGGCAATGAGAAATGTCGGTGCACGCTGCATTTCACAAGATGAAGCATCATCTGTGGTTTTCGGTATGCCGAAAGTTGCTTTTGAAAAGGGGGGGGCTGAACGTTTGGTTTCACTGGAAAATATTTCCTCAACACTTCTAAGCTTACTTACGGAGAAAAAATAAATGGGACAAATTGTATTGGGCGTTGGAGATTACGGCGCATCAAACACTCCCGGAGAAGATGTCAAAACCTTTGCTCTTGGGTCGTGTGTATCGGTCATTTTTCTCGACCCCAAAACCAGAACTGTTGGCATGGCTCACGTTGCATTACCCGATTCAACGATCAATAAAGCCAAGGCAACAGAGAAGCCTGGTTACTTTGCTGACACTGCAATCCCTGCACTTTTGACTCTCATGTCAAAGTCTGGATGTGACAAACGAGGCAAAGGAATGGTGGTTAAACTGTGTGGTGGCGCCAATGTTATGGATACCAACGATACTTTCCAGATCGGCAAACGAAATGCTTTGGCAATCAAGAAAATTCTTTGGTCATACGGCATGGGAGCTGTTGCAGAAGACCTTGGTAAAAACTACAGTCGTACCGTTTCGATCTCCGTGTCTGCCGGGCAAATAACGCTCAGCTCACCGGGCAAACCCAATTGGCAGCTTTAGGAGGTTGACAATGACACAACATATTAGTCAAGAAGAGCTGCAAAAGATCGTCAAATCGGTGCCAATGCTTTCACCTAGCGCCAGTCAACTTCTGCAGATCACATCACGCGCAGATCACGATCTATCCGATGTTGTTGCTTTAGTAAAAAACGATGCTAACCTTACGGCACGGGTCCTTAAAATTGTCAATTCTGCTGCTTTTGGGTTGGTCAACACCATCACCTCAATAGATCGAGGAATTTCTTATCTGGGTGAGAGGATCATCGTTGGAATTGCTGTTGGCGATTCCGCTGGGAAGCTTTTTGAAAAAGAGCTCTCCGGCTATGAATCTGCTGGGGGTGATTTGTGGAAACACGACTTGCGTACAGCTATTGCAGCACGAGAGGTTGTTAAGCAAAGCGGCGCAGATATCAGTTCTGAACTCGCGTTTACTGCTGGCCTTCTTCACGATATCGGAAAGTCTCTGATTTCAGACTATTTACAAGGGTCAGTTATCGAGGCCGTAGAAATGGTCTCAACAGAAAACGATCTCGATTACTTAGACGCCGAAGAAAAACTGATTGGATTTGATCACACTCGGGCAGGATATGAACTAGCTAAGTCCTGGCAACTGCCTGACGAATTGGCTGAGGTCATCCTTTACCATCACGAACCTGCGAAAGCAAAAGAAGAATATCGGGCATTGGTTTACGCTGTTCACCTTGGCGACAATATCGCCATGATGGGTGGCTATGGCACTGGATCCGACAGCATGCGTTATAAACTTGATCAACAATATACCGACTATATCAAAATCGGTCCTAAAACACTTGCTACGATTATGGTGAATGTCGATACAGAATTTGAAAAGCTAGAAAGTTCACTTACAAAATCGGGAGAAAAAAACTGATGAAACGAATCATTATTGCGGATGACTCGACAACTGCCCGAATGTTTATCAAGCGCTGCTTGCAAATTATTGGCCTAGGGGATGTCGAAATTATTGAAGCAGAGCACGGTAAAGAAGCTCTCGCTGCTGCGAAAGCACAAGAAGTCGACCTCCTCCTAACCGATCTGAACATGCCGGTCATGGATGGAGAGACCTTGATTAAATGGGTTAAGGCAAGCCCAAAGCTTGGAGACCTCCCCGTTGTTGTCATCACCAGTGCAGGAAACCCTGCCAAAGAGGCCCAATTATTGGAACTGGGAGCCCATCGGGTACTTAACAAGCCAGTTTCACCACCCATCATGATGGATGCACTCGCCGACTTTCTTGACGAGGATTAAACAAAGGTATCAAGGAGATATCAGATGATTAAACATAACCCCCTTTATCAGTCGATGTTCGATGCGGTCGGCAAGACCCTTGAAAATATGGCTTTTATGGAAGTGATGGAACATTTTGATCACTCCTATGAAATTCCTGTAGATGAACTCGCTTGGAATAGTTTGCTGATCAATGACCCTGTTCAGGGTGAAATCCGCTTGGCGATGTCCAAGATTGTTCTTAAGAAGCTCACGGGAAACGTCTTCGGGATTGATGAGGAAGAAATCACCCAAGCACAAATGGACGATATCCTGAACGAACTTCTGAACACAATTGTCGGACTCTTCTTGAGCAATCTTTTTGAAGACGACCAAGAGTACAAAATGGGATTACCCGAACTGGGTGAAGATGAACTGCCTGAGATTGATGCAAACACAATTATTTGGAAATTGATGACCGATGATGAAGATGCTCTGCAAGTTTTTGCCTCAGGAGCATCTTTGGCAACACTAAAAGATTCTTAAATTCTATTTGATTTTTTCAAGCGGATAGAAATACTTATTACCAAAACAAAGGAGCCAATAACATGGGTAAAACAGTTTTGATTGTTGATGATTCAAATACAATGCGAAAGATCGTTTCTCGTTCTCTACGTCAAGCCGGAATTGACTTTGATGAGATCCTTGAGGCGGGTGATGGCCAGGAAGCTTTAGACGTTCTTGCTGCCAACAGCGTTGATGTCGTTCTCAGTGATATCAATATGCCCAATATGACCGGGCTGGAGTTCCTTAAAGCAAAATCAGAGGATGATGCGATCAAAGATATCCCTGTCATCATGATCTCCACCGAAACCGGTGCTGACATTATTGATGAAGCAAAATCCTATGGGGCAAAAGGGGCGATCAAAAAACCATTCACACCCGACTTAATCAACGAAACTTTAGGGCCGCTACTCTAAATCCACGGTGAGACATCAAATTTTAACCGAAGGAGTCACTTTTTTTGACTCCTTCGGTTGCTAAAAGGAGCTTTATGTGAAATACGCTCAGGACATCGCTGCCGCGACTCAAGAAATCTTTTCCAGTATGGTGATGCTCGATGTGACACCAGAAGAGCCCTTTAAGCGGGTGGATAGTACTCTTAGCAAAAGCATTTCAGGAATTATTGGCCTCGCGGGAACAATTAAGGGCATGCTGGCGATTCACCTTCCCCATGAAGCAGCGCTAGCAGTGACAACAGCTTTCCTTGGTATGGATGTCGAAGAAATTGATGAAGATGTTTGTGATGCTGTTGGAGAGCTCGCCAATATGCTCGGTGGCAATATGAAGGCTATTTTTGACCCCAATGGGGGTGATGTCCAATTATCCATGCCATCGACTGTTCATGGTGAAGAATATGCTGTTGATTGCTTAGCCGATGCCGAACTGGTCACAGTCCCATTTTCCTTTAACGGACAAACTTTCATGGTTGAACTTCAAATCAGCGAAAGTAACTAACATCACTTATTTCACTTTCAGAAGGAAAAATCGTGGAATTTCCTAAAAAAATAGTAGAAACAACCGAAGAGATCTTTAGTACCATGATTTTCATGGATGTTTCTGCCGATGCTCCACTTAACCAAGGCAAGCAAGACCTTGGTTGTCACGTTTCAGCAATGATCGGGCTGACGGGTGGATTTTCTGCCATGCTTGGAATTCATTGTCCAGAAACTGTTGGACTTGCAATTTCAGGAGCGATGCTGGGAATGGAGATCGAAGAAATTGATGCTGATGTCAAGGATGCTTTAGGGGAAATCGCCAATATGGTTGCCGGTGGCTTAAAAGAACGTTTCGCTACCGAGAATATTGATCTGGAGCTGGCCATACCAACGGCTATTTCAGGAAAATCATATACCATTGCTTCTCCGACAAAAAGTAACCGTATCATTATTCCCTTCAGCATTGAACAGGGACCTTTTTTTATTGAGATGAAGTATAATCTCAATTAGCATTCTCATCACAAAGGGGTTATTTTGGATCAGCTGGCTATCATTGATGTCGTCTGTAAGTCAGCCGTAGGAAACCTGGCAAGTGAGATTGGTGTCCTACTGGGACAAGAACTGACATGTTCCGATATCCAGCTTAACCTGATCACTAAAGAAAACCTTTTTAGCGACCTTGAACGTAAAAAAACCGCCCTGACACGAATGACTGTAGAAGGTGATCGTGAAGGCGATTGCTATCTACTGACCCCAATTTCCTCTGCTGCCATCCTCGGCGGCACTCTCATTATGCTCCCCGAAGATGTCATTGAGGAGAGCGCACAAAGCGAAAAACTTGATGGTGAACTTGATGATGCTTTTGGTGAAGTCGCCAATATCATTGCAGGCGTTTTTACCCAAGCATTTGTTGATAAATATTCTAAAAACCTTCGTTTCATAAAAAAAACCGTTGAAGAACTGATCCCTACGAAAATTGATCCAGTCAGTGACGCCCCTTTTCCCGCGGGAAACTACCATGTCACCAGCTGTCAACTAAACATTGGCGAGAAAAACCTTGGCCCTGTCGAGCTTGTCGTTCCGGCGACAATTTTTGAACTAGAAGAAGATCCCGCAGAAGCACAAGAGGGTGACGCCGCTCCTGAAGCTGAGGTCACTCCTGAAGCTGAGGTCACTCCTGAAGCTGAAGCCACTCCTGAAGCTGAGGCCGCTCCTGAAGCAGCCCCCGTAGCAGAAAAAAAACCGGCTTTTGCCGACGCTAAAAAAGTCACTGATGTTGTATTCAAAACAGTCATCGACCAAGTCGGTGAAGAAGTGGGAGCTCTTTTAGGTCAATCTCTCAAATGTGATGATGCAAAGCTGGTCATGACCAGCAAATCCGATTTCTTCTCCAATCACTGTATGGAGAAGTCGATTTTGACACACATGAAAGTGACGGGTGATCGTGAAGGCTTGGGCTACATGATCACTCAGATTCCCGATGCTGTTGTTCTTGGCGGCACCCTGATCATGCTTCCAGAAGACCAAATCCAGGAGCAAAAACAAAAAGGTCAATTTGATGGGGATGTCGAAGATGCCTTCGGCGAAATTGCCAATATTCTTTCTGGTAGTCTAACCCAAGTTTTTCTAGACCGCTACCCCAAGCAGCTTCGATTTATTAAAACTGAGGCAGAAACCATTGTTCCAACAAAGATCGATATGGCAGCAGAACAGCCATTTCCCGAAGGGAACTACTATCTTGCTTCCTTTTCCATCGACATGGAAGGGCATGAACTCAACCGGATTTTATTGATCTTTCCCGCCGAAGTTTTCGACCTTGATGAAGAGCAGCCTACTGCGACCCAAGATCCTGCACCTACAAGTGAAAAGGCAGCCACGGCAACCTCATCAGAATCTCCGCAAGCATCCGATGAGCCCGCACCAGGAGAATGGGGAGGCCCTCCTTCGCCTGGAACAGAATCTGATGCAAGTCCAAACAAAGAAACTCTCTCGACAACAACAGATGGCAGCAAAACAACCACCCCAGCGACAGAAGCAAAACAGCAAGCGGCCCCTGAACCAACTGGACCGCCTATCGTTCTCTTAATCGGAAATCAGAAAACTGATGCCGACCCATTTATAGAGATTTTGTCGACAGCTGACTATGAGAGCCAGGTCTTAACTTTCCAGGAAGAGGTCAAAGAACTATTTCAGCAACACAAAATTCTTGGGATTTTTCTGATCATGGAGGAAGTTGGGGAAAAAGGGTTTGCTTCGGCAATCAAGCTTCAGTCGGCAGGCCGTCCCTTACCACCGATCATTTTTGCCGGTCCTGAGTGGACCCGTTCTGCGGTTCTCAAAGCGGTTAAATACGGAGCAAAAGATATTCTTGTCATGCCAGCCAGCAGTGATGAAATTCAGGACAAAATCACTCAGCACTTCAAAAAAGCCAGCTAAGCGATCCTTCTAGGCGGGTAAATTCTTCTTTTTTATCTTTTCAATTAACGTCGTACGTTTCAGGTTAAGCATGCGTGCCGCTTCTTTTTTATTTCCACCGGTCCGGCTCAGAGCCTGAAGAATCAAACGGTCTTCAAACTCACTAATCAAACCATTAAAATCGAGCCCTTCATCAGACCATTCAGCTTCCGGCGGAGTCGAGGAAAACGACGACTTTCCTCCCTCCTCCTGTAAAGAACTATTCTCTTCAGAGATCGCTTCAACACAACAATATTTCTCAGGCAATTCCTTTAACGTAATCTTCTTACCACGATGCAGGATAACCAGACGCTGCATCAGGTTTTCCAGCTCTCGGACATTCCCTGGCCAGCGATAAGCTCTCAAGCTCTGCATTGCAACCGGATCAATCATTGTACGCTGATCGGTTTTCCTGCGGCTGAATCGATCAATAAACTTATCAATCAATAAAACAATATCATCCTGCCGCTCACATAAAGGTGGTGCCACTAGCGGAATGACTGCAAGCCGATAGTATAAATCCTCACGGAAACGTCCGGCAGCCACAAGTTCTTCTAAATTTTGATGAGTTGCCGCTATAATCCTTACATCAACTTTACTCGGTTTAATTCCCCCAACCTGCTCTACCTCACGTTCCTGAATCACCCGTAACAGTTTCGCCTGAAGGTTCGACTTCATGTCACCAATTTCATCAAGAAACAAGGTGCCACCATCCGCAAATTGAACCCGTCCCATTTTAGAGTGCTGAGCCCCAGTAAACGCTCCTTTGACATAACCAAAGAGTTCGCTCTCAAGAAGCTCATCAGGGATAGC
>JADGDX010000032.1 GCA_016744675.1 Desulfuromusa sp.
ATATTATGCCGATTCCGATGGTTAATGGGTTTTCTCTTTAGGTTTTTTGACGGAGATGAGATGAAGCAGAAAATATCTGCGGCTTGTAGCCAAACAGTCGCATTGCTTGAACAGTTTTGTCGTGAACAAGACCGTGAGTTAGTTCGTCTGTCTAAGCAGCTGGCGGCACTCTTCGCTGAAGGTGGACATCTCCTGATTGCTGGAAATGGTTCTCTTCAGTTAGTCGCGCAGCAATTAGCCAGTCAATTTTCTTTTCGGCTTAGTTTTGACCGCCCTGTCCTGCCTGCAATATACTTAGGGAGTGATTCTGTTTTAAGTGGCCGAATGATTGAGGAGGGGAAATCTGACCAATCTTTGGTTCGCCATTATCGTGCTTTAAATTCATCGCAACATCTTCTTTTATTGTTCAATGATGGATCGACGCCTACAGCATTAAAAAACCTCCGCGATGAGGTGGTGGAAAATGGGCAAAAGGTTGCGTTAGTTTCTTACGATTGCAATAAGGACCCGCTTCAGGGTGATTCGATCGAAACTTGCCTTAATCTGGCAACTAATTCTACCCCGCGACAATTGGAGTTAGCTCCGTTTGTCGGTCATTTGTTGTGTGAGCTTGTCGAGTCGGAACTGTTCGGTTGTTGATTGCTGGGCAGTCCAATGAAAAAGAATCAATCGTAATAATAGTTGACTGAAGTGATTGTGAAAAAATACAATCAATCGTTTGCTAACATTTTGATTGAGCCGTAAGTCTGAATGGATTAATCCACCAGAAGGGGTGTCATGGGAACAATGAGTTTGTTATTCAGTCTCACAACTTTGATTTATCTTGTCGCAAGTATCCTTTATATCGTTGCGATGGTGACAAAGAAACAATCGGCAAGTCGTATCGGGCGCTGGGTTTTGTTGGTCGGAGTTATCTTTCATGCGACCTGCTTTGGTGTGCGCCATTCGACGGTCGGGGGGACCCCAGTGACCAGCTTGCACGAATCTCTGGCGTTTTTTGCATGGTGCCTGATTCTCCTTTTTTTACTGCTGGATCTGCGTTTTCGCCTTTCCGTGATGGGAGCTTTTGCTGCGCCCCTAGCTTTCTTGCTGATGGTTGCCAGTGTTCTCAGCCCTAACGTTGTTGTCCAGCTCAACCCGGTTCTTCAAAGTTGGCTTTTCCCTGTTCATATAACCTTTGCTTTTTTGGGGAACGCCGCTTTTGCTCTGTCTTTTGGTGCTGGTGTGATGTATCTGATCCAGAATCGAATGTTGAAAAGTAAGAGTTTTACCGGGATATACCAAGTTCTCCCTTCTTTGGATGTTCTGGATAAAGTCAATTATACGTGTTTAAGTGTCGGGTTTCCTTTGATGACCCTGGGGATTATCAGTGGCGCTTTTTGGGCCAATACGGCTTGGGGGACGTATTGGAGTTGGGACCCCAAGGAGACATGGGCTTTGCTGACCTGGATTCTGTATGCTGCACTTTTGCATGGCCGCTTGACGATTGGATGGCGTGGGCGTAAAGCCGCTATTTTTTCTATCGTTGCCTTCATGTTTTTGTTGTTTACCTACCTTGGGGTGAACCTGTTACTTGACGGGTATCACACCTTTGAAGCCTTTGCTCTCCTTTAATGAAAGCCTGACGAGAAGATATATATGAATATCGTTATCGTGGGGCTGAGCCATAAAACAGCCCCAGTAGAAATAAGAGAAAAAGTTGCTTTTCCGCCAACAGAGATGGAGGCTCCCCTTCAGCAGTTATTGGCTTTGCCATCTATTTCTGAAGCTCTCATTGTCTCGACCTGTAACCGCGTAGAACTTTACGTGATCAGTCGTCAATCCAGTGCTGCTGTTGTGGAGATGAGACAGTTTTTAGCTGCCTTTCATGGGCTGGACATAGAGAAGTTACAAGAACACCTCTACGACCTAGAGGGAACCGCTGCCATTCAACATGTTTTGCGGGTTGCCTCGAGCCTCGACTCAATGGTTATTGGTGAGCCTCAAATTCTAGGTCAGATCAAGACAGCCTACGGCTACGCGTGTGAATACAAAACGGCCGGTTTGATCTTGAATCGCTTCTTGCGGAAAGCTTTTTCCGTGGCAAAGCGCGTTCGAAATGAAACAGCGATTGCCAGTAATGCTGTTTCTGTCTCCTTTGCGGCCGTTGAGCTCGCCCGGAAGATCTTTGACTCCCTCGATAATAAGACCGTCTTATTAATTGGTGCTGGTGAGATGTGTGAGCTAGCAGCTAAGCATTTTGTCAACAATGGTGTATCTAAAGTTCTCGTGACGAATCGGACCTTTAGTCGAGCGGAAAAACTGGCGGAAGAATTTGATGGCACCGCTGTTAATTTTGATAACTTTCAGGAGCAATTACACCGAGTTGATATTGTTCTCTCTTCAACTGGGGCCCCCGACTATGTCCTGAATGCGAAAAAACTCAAAGAGATCTGTAAGGATCGTCGTTATAAGCCAATGTTTTTGATTGATATCGCCGTGCCGCGTGATATTGATCCTGCTGCAGGGAAGCTCGACTGTATTTATCTGTATGATGTCGATGATCTTCAAGGTGTGGTTCAAGCCAACCTTAAGGAGCGGGGGAAAGAGGCGGCCAAAGCTGAACTTATCATCAAGGATGAAGTGGCCCAGTTCCAAAGCTGGTTGGCAACCCTCGAAGTTAAGCCAACAATTGTTGCTCTTCGTCAGCAGTTTGAGCAGGTGCGACGGGCAGAGATCGAGCGAACCCTCTCCAGCTTAAGTGGACTGAGCGATAAAGAGCGTAAGGCTGTCGAGTCGATGTCTTGTGCAATTATCAACAAAATTTTGCATCATCCCACCCATGTTTTAAAGCAAGCAACCAATGGCGACGATGGTAGTCTTTATCTGGATGCTGTTAGAACCTTATTTGCCCTGCCCGATCCCGTTGAGCAGGACTCTGACATTGAATAGTTACGTCTCAATATAAAAGGAGAAATTATGGCAACTCGAATTTTAAGGATCGGCACTCGCGCCAGTGCCCTGGCCCTTTGGCAGGCCAATTGGGTTAAAGATGAACTGGAAAAACGTTATCCCGACCTAGAGGTGACATTGACAAAAATCAAGACCCAAGGCGACAAAATTCTTGATGTGCCTCTGGCGATGGTTGGTGGAAAGGGTCTTTTTGTTAAAGAGATCCAGGAAGCGATGTTGCGGAATGAAGTTGATATTGCCGTTCATTCAATGAAAGATGTTCCTACTTTCTTTCCTGAAGGGACCGGATTGCGTTGTATTACTGAAAGAGAAGATCCGCGTGACATCGTCGTCCTTAAAGAAGGTTGCAGTTCTTTTTCTGAAATCGTTCAGAATGGTCGTATCGGGACATCATCGTTGCGTCGTAAGGCGCAATTATTGAACGTACGTCCTGATTTGGAAATGGTTGATATCCGAGGGAATGTTCAGACCCGAATTACGAAGCTTAAAGAGGACAATCTGGATGCGGTTGTTCTTGCAGCTGCGGGAATGCACCGTCTTGGTTTTTCGGATCAGATCGGTGAATATTTTGAGCCGACGGTTTGCCTTCCGGCAATTGGACAAGGTGCGTTAGGTCTAGAAAGTCGACTTGATGACGATGTCACCAATGATTTGATTGACTTCTTCAATCATCCCCCAACATCTTATGCTGTCACGGCAGAGCGTGCCGTGCTGTCAACTCTCGAAGGGGGTTGTCAGGTGCCAATTGCAGCATTTGGAACTGTGGCTGGCGATCAGTTAGAGTTGACCGGACTTGTCTCTGATGTGCTGGGGCAAAAAATGCTCAAGGAATCGATGACCTGCCATGTTGACCAGGCTTTTGAGACTGGGGTTGCGTTAGCTAAAAAGTTATTATCTCAGGGTGCTGGCGAAATTCTTAATGAAGTTTATGGTTGTGAGACCTTTAATACGGATGAGGATTAGTTTTGTCGGCAAAACGTCCTTTAAGTGATAAGCGTTTTCTGATTACCCGGCCCGAGAATCAGGCCGCTGAATTTGTTTCGTTGATTGAGGGTCTGGGTGGAACGGCGATCTGCCTACCAACGATTGAAATCGTCCCGCCAGCGAGCTATTCACAACTTGATTTTGTGCTTCGCGACTTGGATGAGTTCGATATTGTCGTTCTTACCTCGGTCAATGGTGTTGATGTGCTCTTTGAGCGAATGCTGGAGACAAGCCAGTATATTGGAACTTTGACTGCTATTTGCATTGCTGTGGTCGGCCCTAAAACAGCCAAGGCCCTCGAACAGCACTGTATTCGGCCAGATTTAATCCCCGCTGATCATCGCGCTGAAGGGGTCGTTGCCGAGCTTTTGAAACATGGAGTCAAAGGGAAGAGGGTTCTCTATCCGCGTGCAGAAAAAGTTCGCCCATTAATTGTTGATAGTTTGCAAGCTGCCGGGGCAGAAGTGGTTGCACCTGTTGCTTATCGGACTGTTATGGCGACCGGTAGTGAGGATAAAATCCGACGTCTTTTGGTTGATGGCGGCGTTGATGCTGTTTGTTTTAGTTCATCGTCAACCTTTGTTAACCTGCATGCTATGCTTGGTGATGAGCTGAGGGATTTGCAGGGAAAAACTAAGTTTTTTTCTATCGGGCCACAGACATCAGAAACGATCAGAAATCTTGGTTTTAATGTTGATCTAGAACCTGAACAATGGACTCTTGATTCGTTGGCTCAGGCAATGGTTAAGTATTATACAAAATAAATTGCTAGAGGCGAACATAGAGGTTTGCCCCTACATGATGAGCAGGAGTTGCCCATGTATTTCCCTAGTTACCGTCCTCGTCGTTTACGTCGCAATCAAAACCTTCGTCGCATGGTGCGTGAAACCCATCTGCGTGTCGATGATCTGATTTATCCGATGTTTAGTGCCTTTGGAGACAACATCAAAAAAGAGATCAGTTCAATGCCGGGAATCTACCAGCAATCGATTGACAATATCGTCACCGAAGCCAAAGAGGTGTTCGAGCTTGGAATCCCCGCAGTAGTTTTGTTTGGTATTCCAGAAGAGAAAGATGCTGTTGGCAGTGATGCCTATTGCGCTACGGGAATTATTCAAAATACCGTCCGTGCGATTAAGGAAAATGTTCCTGAGCTGACGGTGATTACTGACGTTTGTATGTGTGAATACACCGATCATGGCCATTGTGGGATTATTAAAGATGGTGATGTTGACAACGATTCGACCCTTGAACTATTGGCGGCTGAAGCTCTTTCGCATGCTCAAGCGGGTGCTGATATCGTAGCCCCTTCAGACATGATGGATGGTCGCATCGCTGCGATTCGGGACATTCTTGATGATAACGGCTTTGAGCATATTCCTGTTATGAGTTATGCCGTTAAGTACGCCAGTGCCTACTATGGCCCATTCCGCGAGGCAGCTGAGAGTACTCCGGAGTTTGGTGATCGTCGCAGCTATCAAATGGACCCTGCAAACCGTCTTGAGGCAATACGTGAGGCGAATCAGGATGTGGCGGAAGCGGCCGATTTTTTAATGGTGAAACCGGCTTTGGCCTATCTAGATGTTTTGCGTGAACTTAAAGATAATTTTGATCTGCCTCTGGTTGCCTACAATGTCTCAGGCGAATATAGCATGGTCAAGGCAGCTGCGGAAAAGGGCTGGATTGACGGAGATCGGGTGATGATGGAAACTCTTTTGGGAATGAAAAGAGCAGGTGCCGACCTGATCATTACCTATCACGCTAAAGAAGCGGCGAAATTGTTACACGGATAAGTTTTTACCTTCCAATTAAGTGGGGTTGAAAGGGCTATCCATGGTGGTAGCCCTTTCTTGTTTTTTATGATGTTAGAGTATTCTGTCGATAAATTAGCCAACGGTGTCCGTCTGGTGACGGTCCCTATGCCTCACCTCCATTCTGCTGAACTCGTTTGTTCGTTAGCTGTCGGTGGACGATGTGAGAGCTCTGAAATTTCGGGGATATCTCATTTTCTCGAACATATGATCTTTCGGGGAACGGCAGAATATGTCACCAGCACCGAATTAGAGCGTGCATTTGAAGCGATCGGCGGAGCAGTAAATGCATCGACCGATATGGAAACAACCTGTTTTCATTCGCACCTTCATCCCGATTATTTGGCGGAAGGTGTCGCTCTGTTTGCATCGATGTTGATGCGCCCTAAATTCAATGATATCAACACAGAACGACGAATTATCCTCGAAGAAGCGCGTGAGGATTATAATGAAGATGGAGTTCAGGTCAATCATGACAATCTGATGGTTGAATTACTCTGGCCGAACCATCCTTTGGGGGAATCGTTGATCGGCACTCCTGAAACTTTGCATAGAATTGATCGTTCCCGGTTGGAAGCTTATTACCGATCTTGGTATGTCCCCGAAAACCTTGTCATTTGTGCATGTGGCCCAATTGACAGGGATTCTTTTCATCGATCCGTGGATCAGGAATTTGGTAGCTGGACGTCAGGGACGCTTCCCTTGGTTGTCCCTGCACGCAAGGTTGAGACGGATCATCCTGAAAGTTGTTGGGTTCAAGACTCCGATTCACAGATTGGCTTGCAACTCGCTTTTCGTTTGCCGGGTCGAAGGGATGAGCGGACTTTGGCGGTCCGAATGTTACGGCGTATCTTGTCCTGGGGTGGTGGAGCACGGCTTCCTTTGCGCTTACGAGAAGAGCTGGGTCTGACTTATTCGGTTGAGGCAAATTGCTCACTTCTGGACGATGCCGGGTACATGGCGATTGATTTATCGGTTGCTCCGGATAATCTATGCGCCGCAGTTGATGCTTTGTTTGGGGTTTTAAAAAAGCTGCGCGATGAACCTATACCTGCTGAAGAACTGACCGCAGCGATTCGGAGCTATCTGTTTGATCTTGAATTTTCTCGTGATCAAAGTGAGGCAATGGCAGTTCGTTACGGGTGGGGATTGCAAGCCGATTATATCCGAACTCTGGAGCAGGATTGCAATGAATTACAACAGTTGACGCCCGATTATCTGCAACAAAGTGCAAGGGATCTCTTCTGCCAGAAGTCGATGAAGCTTGTTGTTGTTGGCCCTTGGCGTGACGCCGATCGTCAAGCTATTGATAAGCAGCTACAAAACTCCGGGTTGTAGCTCTTTATAAGTTATAACCCTGAGCCTAATTGATCCTGACCGTCTTGTAGAGAAAGTTTTTGAAGCGGTAGAAATTTTTCTTTTCCTCTACAGACTCATCTGATGGATCGCAGGCACGGAGAAGCTTGGCCAGCTTTGGCATATTGGTCGCTCCTTCGGAACGCGCTTTTTCGATCAGCTTGATGACCACTTCGCGTGTCAGTTCCTGTTTTGTGTACGGGTTGTAGACAGTTTCCCAAAAATCGTGCTGTTCAGTCAGAATCCTTCTGAGAATATTTTCAGCCAGTTGCTCCGCAAGAATAATCCTTCCTGATTCAGCTTTATCAATGTGGTGAATGGTTTGTGGCTGAATGGCCCTTTCAATCTCATCGGCATGGATTGTTTTGCTCTGGCGAAAGAGCATCGCTCTCAAGAGGATGCTGCGTAGCTCTCTAATGTTTCCAGTGAAATGATGACGCCTGAGGAGGTTTTTGGCATTGAGGGTGAGCCTTGGAGTCTCTTCAGCGCTTTGTTCTGGTTGACGGTAGGCGTGGAAGAGTCGACCGAGAAAGTGAACAGCAAGATCAGGGATGTCTTCACGACGTTGATTTAGGGATGGCACTTCGATAATCAATTCTGATAGTCGGTGGTAAAGATCTTCGCGGAAAGATCCTTCTGCAATGAGTTGCCGTAGATCACGATTTGTTCCTGCTACGAGTAAGACTTGGGAATGTCTGGTGATATTTTCACCGAGACGGACAAATTCTCCACTATCGAGAAAACGTAAGAGCTGAACCTGGGTTTTCTGGTCGGCATCGCCAATCTCATCCAAAAAAACGACCCCGCCGTGCGCCTCTTCAAAAATTCCACGACGATCGCTATGTGCTCCGGTAAACGCACCCCGTTTGTGACCAAATAGTTCAGAATAGGTCAGCTCCCCGCTGTAAGCAGCAATGTTGGTCTTTTTCAGTGGAAGAGTCCCTTGGGAGGGGAGAAGTCCTCGGTAAATTTGATTGAGTTGGGTAAATAAGTTGTTAAACAAGAACTCTTTTCCTGCACCTGTCTCTCCCGTTATTAGGATGGAAGGGAGCCCGAGAAGCTCACCTTGGTCTGGAATTCTTTGCTTTTTCCATTGGACAATGCGTTGGCAAAGCGGCGGGCTAATTCGCTGTATCGTGTCAATGATGCCCTGTGCTTTTGTCGAATTTCCAATAATGTTACCGAGTCGATAAGACGTAATATTCGGGTCTTTGTAGTCAACATCGTGGCTGAGGCGATCAATCTCGCTGGTGAGCTGTTCGAGTTTCTGCAGGATGGCAAGATGATGGCCGATCATCCGCTCAATAATTAGTAGGATTCGTCTGTGTTCACTGGTGAAGTAGTGCGGGCGTAAACTATCTAGGCAGATAACGGCCAAAACTTCCCCGTCGTAAATAATTGGAACCGCAATCTCGCTGCGAACTGCCTCTGTGACCGGTTGGTAAAAACTGTTGTCGTCTCCTATATCGAGACTATCGACAAGAATCTCTGCTTTGGCTGTCGTTGCAGCAAGACCTGACAGACTCCTCTCTTCGCGCGGTAGTTCCTGAGCTCCTACGCGCAGGGGAGGAATATGTTTCTTTAGCCAATCGCGACTTTTTGCCCCAATTAAATGTCCTTGTGTGTCTTCAACTAAAAGCCAGCGTTCTCCTTCATGCTCACGAATAAGAGCGATGCTGCCGGTGTCGGCTCCAATTAGTTGGGTTGCTTTAGAGAGGACACGGTGTAGAAAGGGTTTCAGGTTGTCATTTGATTGTTGAAGGAGGTCTCTGATTTCAGAAAGAACTTGAACTTCGAGGTGCTCATCACCGATTTCTTGGACAACACGCTGCGCCATTTCAGCATGAGCCTCAAGCAGATCGCGTTCAAAAGAGCTAAACTGATGATGCTCTTTCGTGTAGTAATTAACCAAGCAAATCACACGGCGGGTTCTTTTGTCGTAGCGCGGAACCATGTAGAGAGATTTCAGCCCAAGCTCTTTGGTTAAATACGGTTTTTGCAGGGTTTCAGCGGCAAGGTCAGAGATATAAAGGGGTGCAAGAAGACTATCGTCAACAATGACCCCTGCTCGATCGATAAAACGCGAGAGAAGCGATTCTCCGGGAGTGAGGTTAATTAATCTTTCTTCCTCATAGAGCTTCCGCGCCTCTCTTTCTTTAGAATAAGAAGCTAAAATCTGTAGAGTGCGCTCCCCATCGACTGGGGATGATACTGGAATGAGAACCGAAGCGAGGGCGACTTGTTCGATGAGTTGTGCTGAAGATTTCACCATGGAGAGGGCAGCTTCACGTTTTTTAGCTTCATCGACGCGTCGAGCCAGTTGAAGTTGCTGGTGATATTTGCGGGCTCGATTCAGCATCGGCGTCGCCTCTACCAACAATTTTCGAATTCGATGGAGTTGTTCTGCTGAGGGGAGTTGGCTTGCCTTTGCCCGATCAAGGCAGAGGACACCAATCGAGCGTCCAAGTTGGGTGATTGGCAATAAGTAACTGGCTTGGGCTTTGTGGTTTCCGGTGATCAGGGGAAGGTCTTGAGGGTATTGAGATAGGTCGTTGATCGCAAATTCTTGTTTCTGTTGATAGACCTGTGTGATTAAAAAATCGCAGTTGTTGATCGGTGAGGAATTGTTCTGGATGTCAAAAGTTTCCCCCCCAGTTGTCGCAGCACAGGCAAGAGCTCCTATGGTTAAATCTTCGAGATAGACACGGCAGTGGCCCCCGCCAGCGAGTACTCTGATCCCCTCAATCAGCTTATGGAGGATTTCTTCAAGGTTTTCTTTGCCGAATTCCTGAATACTGCTGATAATTTGCTCAATTGGCTGGGAAGTGGATGGTTCCATGCTTAGTCCTCTTTGTTTGAGTAGCTTTCTACTCATTTGAAGGTATGGGAAAAGTCTCAATTTGTCAAAATAAAAGATTAAAGGTGGTATTGGGAAAACACCTGCAATCCCAGTATGTTGCAGTTTTTATGTTCGGTCACATGCTTTTCTTGTGGAGAGGTTCTGTCTGATGTTTTGTTTGTTTGTTACGCTGGTGTTGCGGTGAAAACTCTTTATTATTAGTGAGTTGTCAGTACTCTGTGTGGTTTTTGTCTTTTTGTGGTTGCTTGTTGTTTAGAAAATATTTATTAATTTAGGAAAAATATATAACTGTCTAACCTGTTGAAAAGTAAAGAGGTTTTGTAATAATCAGCTTGCCGAAAATGCAGATTTGGCAGATAATGAGATTTTAAAGAGTATCGTAGTATAGTCGTATTTTTTTTGCAGGGATGTGCTGGGTGGGGGAGCTTTGACTGGGTATGGATATTTCTATACGCAATTTTTCTGAACAGGATGTTGCAGATTTACTCTGCATGCCACAAGTTCTGGCTGATTTGATTGATGTTTGCCTTGGTGGGGATGGTGCGCAATCTGTTGCTGAAATTATCCTTCAGGATACTGCACTCTCAGCAAAGATTATCCAAGCGGCGAGTAAGTCCTGCTCCACTCCTTTGAACCCATTAGAACCAGTTACATCGGCAATTCAATGTTTGGGCACTCCGATGATAACCAGTATTGCCCTCCAGTCAGCTCGGCAACTGGTTTCTCATCGTTTTACGGATCGAGAGTTGTCGTTTCAGTACCAACTTTGGTTTTCTTCTCAGGTCTCTGGCTTGATCGCTCGTTGTTTGGCCCCTTCGGTTAACTATCCCCACATAGAAGAGGCCCAGCTGTGTGGCGTTTTGTTGAACCTCGGCATTCAGACGCTGTTTGTTCATGAAGGGGAAGGGTATGTTGATTTAGATGTCAATCCTTGGAGTAGTGCGATTCAATGTCATCTTGAAGAAGCAAATTACGCAACGAATCATCTACAAATAGCAGATAAAATAATTGACGAATGGCAGCTTGATTCTTTGCTGGTAGATGCCGTCCGCTTTCTCAACGTCGACATTACTCAGATAGAGCAGGGGAGTCTGCTGTTGAGAATTGCGCGGCTGGTTCATCAGTGTTCTCAAAACCCACAGCTGTTAACTCCTGAAACAGAAGAGTTAGCAGGGCGTTTATTCGGTTTTACTCAAAATGAAATGGAATGTTTGTGTGGCTGGGCGCGTGGTCTATATCCTAGCTTTGGCACCTTGTTAAGCGATCCTGACAGAATGCGAAAGGATATGGCGGCTTCTTTGGAACGCGTGACTGAAGTGTCTTTTGTTTTAGCAGATCAAGAGGCGGCTCGAGCTCGCTTAGCTAAGGGGAAGGCGCCAGAAAGCTTGATAACAATTGCCCGGAATCTTTATCTAGAAAACACCCCGGCAAGTGAGGCTATTTTTTTTCTTCTCGACCAAAAAAGTCTTTTGTTGACGGGAATACTTGCTGATGGGCAACCGCGCTTGGTTGGAGAGCTGGACATTTCAATGGAGGCAAAATCGAGCCTGGTTTCTGCTGCATTATTTTCTGGTAAGCCGGTCGATTCTTTTACGCCACCACAGCCGCTTACAGTGACAGATCACGTTTTGCTACGATTGTGTAAAAGCTCAGGAATAAGTTGTCATCCTTTTTGTTTTGAGGGACGTAGCCTCGGGGCTGTCGTCCTTGGTGTTTCATCAGAAGGTGGGTTGAAAAAACTGCAATCCTTGCAGATGAGAATGTTTGGTCAGATAGTTAGTACGGCAATTATGGAAATGTCGGCAGGAGTCCAGGAGCATTTCAGTGACAGTAGTAGTTTATTGCGTCGGGTCAGTCACGAGGTCAATAACCCCCTGACAATTATTGGAAATTATACTGAAGTTTTAAGTCATTCTCTTGCAAAGAACGATGGGCAAGAATTAACCGACGCGATTAAAAAGGAAGTGTCGCGGATTGACGACATTATCAATTATTACCTGAATCAACAGGAAATCCCCGAATTTCCTGAACATCGTGTTGATCTAAATCAATTGGTGTTGGATGCTGTTGCTGTGCTCAATGATTTTGAATTGAAGCCCCGGCAGATTGCTCCTCACTATAAGTTGCAAAAGAATCTGGATAAAGTGGCAACCAACCCTGTTTTGATCAAACAGATTCTTGTGAACTTGGTCAAGAATGCAGCAGAAGCAGTGAGTGATGGTGGAAAAGTTGAATTAGCGACACGTGATGGATATTCTCCTGATCGCGGTACTTACTGCGAAATTATTGTTCGGGATAATGGGACGGGGATAGATCGCCAACGGCAGGAAAAGTTGTTTCAGCCTATTATTAGTTCTAAAGGGGTTGGTCATGCTGGGGTTGGTTTGAGTATTGTTAAGGCGATGGCTGATGATGTTGGTGGTTGGATCAGTTGTCACAGTTCAATCGATTCGGGGACGAGTTTCCATTTGCAGATCCCTTGTCGAACTGAATAGTCGAATCTGTTTTTAGGAGTTTTTGTGCCAGAGACTATTGTTAAAGACATTGAAAATACAGAGGAAATTGAACGATCACATATTTTGATTGTTGATGACCAACTGTCTTTACTCTATAGCTTGCAAGCTTTGTTGCAAATCAATGGCTATCAGGTTGATCTGGCCAAGTCTGGAAGTGAAGCGATTCTTAAACTGCAGGATTTTGATTATCAGTTGCTTCTGCTTGATTTACAAATGCCGGGAATCGATGGTCTAGAGGTGCTTGAATTTGTTAGTCAGGCAAACCTTGATTTGGAGACGATTATTGTCAGTGGCGATACCTCGTTTGACTCCATCAAGGGTGCGATGCGACTTGGTGCATATGATTTTGTTCGTAAACCGTATAATCCCGAAGACTTTCTGACAACGGTTAGGCGGAGTCTTGAGCATCGTCGTCAGGAAAAGCAATTACTGAAAACAGAACACTTTCTTGGCGAATCAGAACGTTTACATCGATATATCGTGAATCATTCTCCGGATTTTATTTATATGCTCGATGGCAACGGTGTTTTTACTTATGTCAACAGTGTGGCTGAAGACTTACTTGGATATAAACAGAATGAATTAATAGGAAGTCATTTCTCGACGATTATTCACCCACATAATGCTGATGATGTGCATCATTTTTTTAGTGAGCAACGAACCGGAGATCGTGCCACAGCGGGTGTTGAAATTCGTTTGTTGGTCAATGAGTCGAGTCCATTGGTCAAAAGCTTTGATAACTATGAACTCATTGTTGAGTTGAATGCCATGGGGATGTACGAAGAAAGTGGCTCGACCCAAAAGTCCTTTGTCGGAACCCTCGGAAGTGCTCGGAACATCTCCGAACGTAAACGTACGGAGGAGCGGATCAGCCATCAGGCTTATCACGATTTATTGACTCAGTTACCGAATCGGATTTTGTTTGATGATCGAGTTAATCAGGCATTTGCTCACGCAAGACGAAATGGGCAAAAATTTGCGATACTCTTTATGGATCTTGATCGCTTCAAGCTAATCAATGACACTCTCGGGCACATGATGGGTGATCTTGTCTTGCAGCGGGTTTCAGAACGTGTCCTTGATTGCTTGCGAGGGGAAGATACTCTTGCGCGATTTGGTGGCGATGAATTTTGTCTCTTATTGCCAGATGCCCCAAGCAAGGAGAGTGTTGCATCTGTCGCAGAGAAAATTCTTAAGGCGGTACGCCAACCTTTCAGTGTTAATAATCATGAGCTTTATCTGAGCATGAGTTTAGGGATTGCTCTGTATCCCGATGCCGGGAAAAGTGGTGAAGTCTTATTGAAAAATGCCGATATCGCTATGTATCATGTCAAAGGAAATGGGAAGGATGGCTACTGTTTTTATAGCGATTCCTTCAATAGGGATTCCAATTTTTTGACAACGGAACGTGAGATTGAAAACGCACTGGAAAAGCAGCAGTTTCAGGTGTTTTTCCAACCCAAGGTTGATCCTTCCAACCACGTGATTGTGGGAATGGAAGCATTGCTTCGTTGGCAGCATCCTGAGCGTGGACTCCTTTACCCTGCGGATTTCATAGCAGCAGCAGAGGCATCCAAATTGATGATTCCTATTGGTGATTGGGTTCTGCGGCGTGTTTGTGAAGAAGTGGTTCGCTGGCAGAAGCAAGGGTTGCCGCAGATCAAGGTGTCGCTGAATGTCTCTCTCGTACAACTCAGAGAAAAGAATTTTGCTGAGACTTTTATCCGTACGTTGCAAGAGTTTAAGCTCCAGTCTGAGTTTTTTGAAATTGAATTAACTGAGCAGGGGCTCAATAAAGGAGAGCAGGAAGTCACAAAGCAACTCAGAGTCTTGCGTGATTTTGGTGTCTCAGTGACGATCGATGATTTTGGTCGTGGCTATTCATCTCTTAGCTATTTGCAAAACTTTCCCGTCAATACCTTGAAGATAGATCGATCATTCGTCCGAGAGATTGAAGAAAACCAGAATCAGAGCTGTCTTGCCGATGGCATTGCCATGATGGCAAAAGGCTTGAATTTGAATGTTGTTGGTGCGGGGGTGGAAAATCTCCATCAACTTGATTATTTGCGAAATTTGGGTTGCCGGGAAGTTCAAGGTTACCTTTATAGCGAAGCTGTTCCAGCCCAAGAAGCAATGACTCTATTGCAAAAATGCCCAGCGGAAGGACCCCACTTTTCTTTGCTGCATTAAGAGCAAACTACGCTGAGGGAGCCTCCCTTGCTGCTTGCACTCTACGACAGATACACGATCTAGATGACGACATGAACAGATGAAAGCCTTTGGCTCTTTGGCTCTGGTTGGTTGTTATGATTCCTCAACTCCTCGAAACAAATAAAGCTGAGTTTGCCACGAAGGAGAAATGAATTCTGTGATGGATTCTTTAAGTATTGTTGAAAAGCTTAAAACTATCTGGTGGACAGGAATAAAAGAGGTGGACGGCTTTCGCTGCACCAGCCATTTTCTTCATCATTCTGAAGTGACAAAGCCAACACTTATCCTTTCGGTGGGCAAAGCAGCTGAGCAAATGTATTTGGCTGCTGCTGAATACTTTGGCGCTGATATCCCATATGTTGTCGCTACGAAATATGGCCACATTCAGCATCTTAGTGGCAGGACAGTTGTCTGTTCAGGTCATCCGGTTCCGGATAGAAATAGCATCATAGCTGGTAAGGCGTTGATGAGCCGGGTCAAAATGTGTGGTTCCGATGAACATCTTCTCTTCCTTGTCTCTGGTGGTGCTTCTGCAATAGCGGAATTACCAGAAGCTTCTGTCAATCTCAAAAGGATTATTGTAGAAAATGAACAAATGCTCGCAAGTGGAATGGCGATTTCTGCTATCAATAGCCGCCGCGCAAAACTGTCACAGCTGAAGGCTGGTAAACTCCTCCCACATTTTAAGGGAAAATCGATTCTCACACTGGGTTTGTCTGATGTCGAAGGAAACGATATCTCGGTGATCGGTTCTGGTATTGGTTCTCTGTCGAAACCCTACAGCGTGAATTATCAAAGCGAAATCGTCGGTTCAAATAAGATTGCACGAGCAGCAGCAGGACAAGCTGCCATTGATGCTGGTTTTGTGGTGCATGAAAATTGTGAAAACTTGTACCAAGATGTTTTCATTCTTGCGAAAGAGATTGCTGCAACATTGAAGTTGGTGCCCCTGGGAATCTGTATTTTTGGCGGCGAACCGACCATTTCACTTCCTCAGCAACATGGAAAAGGTGGACGAAACCAAAGCCTTGCCTTGGCTCTGGCTCGAGAAATTTCCGGGTTGGAGAATATAACTATTCTTGTCGCTGGAAGTGATGGCACTGATGGGCCGACCGAAGCGGCTGGTGCAATTGTTGATGGAAACACGTGGGGGAGTGAGCTGGGCGGAGAAAAAGCTCTGCAAGACGCTGATGCCTGGACTTGGTTTAATCAACAAGGCGGCCTTTTTGTCACCGGCCCCACGGGAACCAATGTTATGGATCTTGTTGTTGCGTATAAAAGTTAATTATTTTGATTTTGGTGGGAGGTTCTACTGTCGCTGAATATCGATGTGATTGGAATTTGATTGCATCTTTTTGGTAACCAAATTTCCTACATTGATCTATATTCGATTCTTGGATCGAGAGACAGAAATCTGTCTCCCATGCGCATAAATAATACCGTGAAACAGGAGTTAGCACATGCAACAACATGAATATATAGAATTAGAAGATCTCCTTGGTGCCCACAATTACAAACCTTTGGATGTCGTCATTTCGCGGGGTGAAGGGGTCTGGGTGTGGGATGTCGATGGCAATAAATACCTTGATTGTCTCGCTGCTTATTCGGCTGTCAATCAGGGACATTGTCATCCAAAAATTATGCAGGCAATGGTAAAGCAGGCCGAGAAGCTGACCTTAACCTCACGCGCCTTTCGTAATGATCAGCTTGGCCCTTTTTATAAGGAACTCTGTGAGTTGACCCGTTCGCACAAAGTTTTGCCGATGAACAGCGGAGCGGAAGCTGTCGAGACTGCGATTAAGACGGTTCGCAAATGGGGCTATACAGTTAAAGGGGTACCAGAGGATAAAGCAGAAATAATCGTCTGTGATAATAACTTTCATGGCCGTACTATCAGTATTGTTAGTTTCAGTACTGATGAGAACGCTCGGGCTGGATTTGGCCCGTTTACTCCGGGGTTTAAGTGTATTCCTTTTGGCGACGCGAACGCTTTTGATGCAGCAATTACCGAAAATACGGTCGCTTTTCTTGTGGAACCAATTCAGGGCGAGGCTGGGGTGATGATCCCACCAGATGGTTATTTGAAAAAAGTTCGGGAGATATGTGATCGCCGCAACGTTGTCTTGATTTTGGATGAAATCCAAACTGGATTGGGTCGTACTGGGAAGCTGTTGGCAGAGGAACATGAAGGGATCGAAGCTGACCTGACAATCATTGGTAAAGCCCTGTCGGGTGGTTATTATCCGGTGTCTGCTGTGCTGTCGAATACGGAGGTGATGAACGTCCTGCAACCCGGAGAACACGGGAGTACTTTTGGTGGAAACCCGTTGGCCTGTGCCGTAGCACGGACGGCTTTGAAGGTATTGCTCGAAGAGAATATGGTCGAAAATTCTTCTGTACAGGGAGAGTATTTCCTCAGCGAGTTGAAGAAAATATCTCATCCTGACATCAAAGAAGTGCGTGGCCGAGGCTTAATGGTGGCGATTGAATTTCATCCACAAGTTGGTGGCGCACGTGCCTACTGTAATAAATTAAAGGATGAAGGAATTCTGGCGAAAGATACCCATGAGAATATCGTTCGTTTTGCTCCACCGTTGGTTATTCAGCGTGATGAAGTCGATATGATTTTGAGCGCTATCAGTAAGGTGTTGCCAACGTCCTGATCTGTCTGACAGGTTCCATTGTTGTTATCTCAGGTTAGCTGATTACTTTAAATAACGGCACAGTTTATACCAATGGTGATAGGCAATTGTGCCGTATAATCCAGAGTGTCTGGGAGGTGATATGTCTTTTCCCGTAATGGTTGCTGTTTTGTTTGCTGCACTACTCCATGCTTCCTGGAATTTTCTGGTCAAAAATACGACGGACAAACACCTTAGTATGACGGCAGTGGTCATCGGCCATGCACCTTTTGCGCTGGTCATACTGGCGATGATGCCCTTGCCCAGCCTTGACTCTCTTCCCTATTTACTGACAGGTGCAATGTTGCATGTTGGTTACCAGTTGTTTCTGTTGGCTTCTTACCGCATCGGTGATCTGAGCCAGGTTTATCCATTAGCTCGTGGGGTTGCGCCCCTGATTGTTGCTGGAGTATCGGTTCTGTTGTTGGAAGTTCCGTTTTCCCAGATTGAATTGTATGCGATTGCTGTTATCGGTGCCGGAATTATGAGTCTTACATTGGTACGTCGCAGTGATGGTCAGCGTAATGCTCGCGCTGCAATATTGGCAATAATCACTGGAACCTTTATTGCCGCCTATTCGCTGGTTGATGGTCTGGGAGCACGTGAAGCCGGAACAGCGCTCGGCTTCTACGCTTGGCTGTCTGTCATCAACGTTATGGTTTTTGCAATTATTATGAACATTGCCAGACCAGGGACTGTCAAAAAAGCCGTGTGTCATCACTGGCGGCTTACTCTGGTTGGTGGTACAGCATCATTTCTTGCATACGGTATTGTTATTTGGGCTTTTACCCAAGCTCCCATTGCATTAGTGACCGCAGTTCGTGAGACTAGTATTATTTTTGCTTTGCTGCTTGGAGTTTTTTTCCTTAAAGAACGACTTGATCTGATGAAAGTCGTCGCTGCAATGTTGACTGTGCTGGGTATCGGCTTGTTACGATCACAGCGTTAAAGCAGGATTCCAAGCTGGTTTTGAAAATTTGGAATCCCGCTTTGTCTATTGGCTAATCTGGTGTTGCTTCCCCTAGCAGCTCACTTAAGTGCAATACCGGTTGTGACATTTTAGCTTCACGCAACCCCCAGGCCAGTTGTAGATGGCAGCCGGGATTGGCGGTCACCAAAACCTCTGACCCCGTCTTTCTTACATTATCAAGTTTGCGATCCAGAATTTTCTGGCTCTCTTCGGTAAATTTTAAACTGAAGGTTGCTGCTGAACCACAACACCAGATGGCTTCCTTTATCTCTCGCCTGGAATCGACTTCATCACTTCACACGGTTGCTTGCTGATTCCTTGCGCATGGCAGAGATGACAGGGGTCATGATAGGTCACAACTTTGTTGACAGGCTTCAACTTCTTCAGAAACTTCTTTGGTCACTTGAGAAGCCAGAGTCGGTGAACTATCGACACCGTAGATTTCTACCAAATGAGCCTGAATATCACGAGTGGTCATCCTTCTAGCATAGAGAGCGATGAATTTATCATCAAAGCCAGTGAAACGTCTTTGCCCTTTGGGGACAATGACTGGCTCGAAGCGGGAATCACGGTCACGGGGAACGTTAATGTAGAGATTGCCAAATTTACCTTTGATGAGCTCTGGATAGCTTCAGGTTTTTGTAATCCTCCATCAGGGAATCGATCAGGTTGTCTGGAATAGTCATGGGCTTCTCCTGTGGTTACGGGTGGTAACCGACTATGACCATTTGCACAATTTGTTTTATGGGCTCGCCCCGCCAGACGAAAGGGCGGTGAGCCAAACACTGATGAGACCTGCTCACGGCTCTACCCTCTTAGACCCCTTATTTTACCTTAAGGTTGCCACCATAAAGGAGCCAATCAAGGGAAATCTCAAGAATCTCCGCTAATGCCTTTAATTCATAATCATAGATATTTCTTTCACCCCGCTCCATTTTTCCAATCGCACTTTGATTCAATGATATTTTAAAATCTTCAAGTGCTACGGATAAATCAATTTGCTTCATTTCCTTTCTTATTCTAGCAATTTTGATCCTATCGCCACATATGTTTTTGAGCATAATTACCTCACAAGGTGAAATAATTATTTTTACACTTTACAATAAATAAGATTATCGTTATAAGACTCACATAGTCTAATAGAGACTATTAATGAACTTGAGTTTATGTGGGTTAATCGTTTCTATAAAACTGCAGGTCTACCATGTCACATACGCTAGTGTGACAAGTTGTACAGCCGCCCCCTCACTACATGAGGACGATCGGTGACTTCGGTGCTCAACAACCATGCCCCTGTCAACGCTTCACCGTCGTTATTCGGAATGACCGACACATGACTCGGGGCTATGCCGGATCGCTAGCCTTAACCATACAGGGATGTGCACCCTTTGTTCTTCACTGGCTTTTACCTGTGCTTTTGGAGTGGCTCTATTTTCTTATTAATGAAGCGCAATTTTAACTACGGAGAGGTTTGAAATGACGAAGATTTATTGTTTAGTAAGGACGGTATTGTTGGTGACAGCGTGTGCGCTATCATCCCTGTTGTTCAGTAGTGTCGTGTTTGCTGGTGATGTTGCCCTTATCGCCAACAATGCAGTTACTGAAGCGTTTCTTAACCAAAAAGAGGTTAAGAAGGTCTTTTTAGGCAAAAAAACTCAGTGGGAAAATGGTGACAAAATTATCATTGCAACGTTGGATGGTGGGGTCATCCACGAACAATTTGTTAACGATTTTGTGGGAAAAACACCATCACAATACAAAAAGTACTGGAAAAAACTTACCTTTACCGGCAAGGGAAAGGCACCTAAGTCGTTTAAATCAGAAGAAGAGCTTGCCGCTTATGTCGCTGAAACAGCAGGAGCCATTGGCTATTTGGCAACATCTACCGCTAGTGACAAAACTAAAACCATTGACGTTAAATAAAACATACCGGGAGAATATGATGAAGAATTTTTTATTATTAGCATTTACTGCCACGTTTATCTTTGCCTCTGCAGCAGTGGTTCAAGCTGTCGATTTTGAAGATATTAGCATTAATGGATTTATCTCTCAGGGCTATATGAAAAGTGATAACAATAATTTTTTAGCCGATACCGACGAAGGATCATTTGAGATTCGCGAGACTGGGGTCAATTTTGCTACTGATGTTGGGGATAAACTGCATTTGGGGCTTCAGTTTTTGGCACGCGATTTAGGAGATTTGGGTAACGATGAAGTGACTTTAGATTGGGCTTTTGCTAGTTATCGTTGGAAAGATTGGCTAGGAGTACGAGCTGGTAAAATGAAAATGCCAAATGGTCTGTATAATGAAACCAGAGATGTTGACATGCTCCGCACCAGCATTTTGTTGCCGCAATCTATCTACAATGAGAGTTGGCGGGATACTTTTTCGACTATCAATGGTGGAGGTTTGTACGGTGAATTGCCGGGTGGAGTCGCCTACCAAGTGATGATCGGTACGCTACCGTTTAATGAAGATGGTGGTGTGGTCAAAACCATGGATGGGATATCTGAGTTAGAGATGGGTTCTGGTAATATTGATCAAACTTACGCTGCTTCATTGGTGTGGGAGACCCCTCTAGAAGGTTTAAGGTTGAGCGGTACCTATATAAAGACCGGTCTTGAAATTGATGCCGAAGCCAGCATGACAGAACTGCAAAGGGCTGGATTAAATCTTTTAGCCCTAACTGGATCTGAAGCTCAACAAGAGTATGCTACAGGGATATTAGCACCTAGGATTCTAGATATCTCCCTTGAATCATGGACCGTTTCGGCTGAATATACTATTGGTGATTTGATTGTTGCAGGTGAATACTCAATAACCGAAAATGATATTGAAACTTCAAGAAAAGATACGGGTGAGCTTTCTAGAGAACCTAGTGTTTATGATTCAGAAGGTTATTATTTAAGTGCTTCCTATCGTTTTACCGATTGGTTTGAGCTGGGTGCATATTACTCAGTTTACTACCTTAATAATGATGATAAAGGTGGCAAAATTAAGTTCAATGATGCTGTGCCCGATGAGTATGGCTGGTTAAAAGATACTGCTCTATCAGCTCGTTTCGATGTCACTGATAATTGGGTGGTTAAGGTTGAAGGTCACATCATGGACGGACTCGCAACCTCTTTTCCGCAGGACAATATCAATCCAGATGGAACCTATGATGTATCGACGGACTGGAACCTTTTTGCGGTAAAAGTCACCTATAGCTTTTAATTTTTGCTGAAATATCCTTGAGCCCAGCATGTTTGGGTACAAGGATGTTGTTTTTGTATTGATAACGTCGTCTTAAGGAAGGGGTAGGTATGTGGAATTCACTTAGCATCGCCAAAAAAATATGGATCGGGCTGGCAGTCTTGGTTATGGGTTATATGGTGTCGGTAACCTTGGTGTTTGTGCAGGGGCAAAAGGGGGAAGATCGCCTGCATATTATCGCTAAGGATTTGCTTCCGGCAACCACTTTAAGTCACGAAGTTCTCACCGCATTTGATGAGCAGGTTAGGCTTTATGCCGATGCTGTCATGATGGAAGATGAGGATCTTTTGGCCGCTGCAAAGCAAGAAGGCAAGACGATTGAATCGGCATTACGTGATAGTCAAAATCTGTCGGGTTTGGATGGGAAAAAGAAGAAAGTCATCGACGAGCTTCTTAAGGATTTTCTCCAGTACAATGCTTCTGCGATAACTGTTTATACCGCTATGAGTATTGATGTTGATAATCTTTCAGATGCAGATGCTTTATCTAGCAAGGCAATACAACTAGCTCAACAAAGCGTCGATTTACGTAATAAATTTATTGGGTTAAAGGACCAAATTGCCGAACAATTGCAAGCAGAACTGTCCACCCTTAGTGCCGATACTAAACAACAGCGCTATCTTAACGTCGTTATGTGTAGTGCCGTAATAATTGCGACTTTGGTGCTAGTGGCTCTGATCATTTCACGCTCCATTACCGAGCCATTGCGTCGCAGCATTGAAGTTGTCAACAAGATTGCTAAGGGGGAAATTCCCACCGAGATTAAACACGCCTCTCGCGATGAAATTGGTCAGTTATTTAAGTCTATGACCACAATGACAGCTAACTTAGCTGAAAAGGCACAATTAGCCGAACAAATTTCACAGGGAAACCTTGCCGTTGATGTTCCCCTTGCTTCTGAACACGATCAATTGGGGCTAGCTCTGCAACAAATGGTTAGCAGTCTCAAAGAGATCGTAACGGAAATGCAAGGTTCAAGTCAGTATATTGTCGATGGTGCAACTCGAATGTCCGATGTGAGTCAAAAATTGTCGCAGGGGACGACTGAATCGGCTGCTTCTTTGGAGGAGATTAGTGCCTCTATGAATGAAGTAGCATCGCAGATTGAGCACAATGCCGCTAATGCTAAACAAGCCAATGTGTTATCGGCAGAAACAATGACGGCGGCCAGTGGTGGTAATATGTTAATGAACGAATTGGTTGAAGCTATGGACACTATCAGCCAATCAAGTCGGGATATTAATAAGATTAACAAAGTGATTGATGAAATTGCGTTTCAAACAAATCTGCTCGCACTTAATGCTGCCGTGGAAGCCGCTCGTGCTGGCCAGCACGGAAAGGGATTTGCTGTAGTTGCTGAAGAAGTTCGTAATTTGGCGGCGCGTAGTGCTAATGCTGCCAAAGAAACTTCAACAATGATTGAAGATTCGCTTAGCAAAGCGGATAGCGGTGTGGCTGTCGCTACCAAAACCGCAGCTGCGCTGGATACGATTGTCAGTGTTGCTACCAAAGTTACTGCCCTGATTGGTGAGATTGATATTGCCACTTCTGAACAAAGTAACGGTATTAGTCAAACGGAACAGGGTTTGAGCCAGATCGACCGGGTTGTGCAACAAAATACTTCAACTGCGGTGGAAACTGCATCAACGGCAGAGACTCTGGCAGCACAGGCAATGCATATGGAGCAATTACTCGGACATTTTTCACTAGGTTCAACTGGTGGGCAAAAACGTTTAGGATAGGCCCTCGAAAGATATAAAAGAATTTTGCGCACTCAATAACGGTGATGAAATCAATAAAGGGCTACATCTCAACGGGTTGTTGACAAAACCATTTAACAAATCAATAAGTTAAGCGTATAAATGTCTCCACCCGGAGGCTTTCATCGTGTTGGGAATTCAAGAGCCTTCTCGGGGCAAGTTGTTTTACTAAAATATCAATCTCGAAGAGCGAATTCGGCCCAACCATCCTCTTCGCAAGATTTCTCAGCTGATAAGCTTTGACTTCGTTTATGACGAGGAGGACGATTTGTCTGGCTTGTTGCGATCACAGCGGTAAGATAAATGTTATAAATACTAATATGTTAGTTACATTTTCCATGGCCTGTTGTGGGGTAGTTTATAAACATTTCATGTCGCAGTTTCTGTAGTTTTAAGTATTGTTCCTCATCATCGTCAGAAAATGTCAGCTCTTCCCAACTATGATAGCAGGTGAATAATTGTGCTCGCATTTCGAGTTCGTCCCCGTCAAATCCTAATTCAACGAAAATTTTACGCGAAAAATCTAGACGCATTTTCATGACCTTCTTGACTGCTTCATGAACTCGCGGATCTGCCTTCGCCCAGGCATTCATTGCCAGATCGTATTTTGTCAGTTTTTCATTCTTGATTGTCTTCATAGCGGTAAGCAGGCGCTTATCTGCCCCCAGTTTTTTTATCTCCAGATCATCAATAAGAATGCTGGTATATTCATGTGTCCAATAATCAAGCAGGTGCTGCAACAGGTCTTGTCGATTTTTGAAGTGCCAGTAGAATCCACTTCTTGATGTTCCCAGAAGTTTAGCAAGTCTTTCAATTTTTACCGCCTCAAAACCCTTCAATTCAAGTAGTTCAAGTGCTTTTACCAGCCATTGATCTTTACTGATGCCCTTATTTTTTTTTATATCTGTCGATTTCATTTTCCACCTCAATTATTAACTAGACGGGACTGTACAGTAAATATATGATATGTCAATCGGATAACTTAAGCCTACAGGTAGAGCACATCATAACTCCATTTGTGTGAAGGAGACTATAATGGATATCGAAATCAAGAAACGTTTTATGGATGCATGGGAAAAGCACTTCCCTGGCTGCGACCTGCCGATTGTTTGTTTTTACACTGATGAGCTGAAAAATGTGGAGTTTGCAGATGTTCCAAACCCTAATACAAAAGGCTGTACGTGCATTTTTAGCCAGATTGTTCCAGTAAAAAAAGGACGATCCCTTGCTTTTAACAAGGAAAATCTTGGCTGTTTTGGTAGTTATTTGCCGTTTGGTTTTGACAGCGAGCTCAGCGATGATGTTAAGGGCTACGTCTGCAATGTGGAGCGGGGGATCAAGAGCTTTGAGCATCTTGAGAGTATGTATAAACATCGCCCCGCTCAAGCCGCTCCGGGGAAATATCTGGTATTTAAACGTTGGGATGCTCTGGAAGAACAGGACGATCCTCAGGTCGTTTTCTTTATCGACAATCAGGATGTCATTACCGGACTCCATGGGTTGGCAAATTTTGACGCTATGACTCCATACGAGGTGATTGCCCCGTTTGGTACCGGTTGTGATTCGATTGTTGGATTCCCCATGCACGAATTACAGCGGGAGCAACCAAAAGCAGTTCTGGGTCCCTTGGATGTGGCTGTAAGAAAATCGTTTAAGCCGAACCTGCTAACTTTTGCGGTACCATGGCCAAAGTTTGTACCGATGGTGGATAATATTGAAGATAGTTTTGTGACAACCGAAATCTGGTCGAGGTTGAAAACGCGATTTTAGCGAGTTGAGAAGTTATAATTAAAGAGGGTGCTCTTGGGGTTGCTAGTATCTCTTTAAGCTGGTGTCGCTTCCCCTAGCAGTTCACTTAAGTGTAGCACCGGCTGTGACATTTCCGCTTCACGCAATCCCCAGGCCAATTGTAGATGGCAGCCGGGATTGGCAGTCACCAAAACCTCTGCCTCAGTTTTTCTGACATTATCAAGTTTTCGATCAAGAATTTTTTGGCTCTCTTCGGTAAATTTTAAACTGAAAGTTGCTGCTGAACCACAACACCAGCTCGATTCGTCCATCTCGCGCAATTCTATGCCGGGGATTGATTGAATTGCTTCACGCGGTTGTTTGGTAATTCCCTGAGC
>JADGDX010000033.1 GCA_016744675.1 Desulfuromusa sp.
CTAATTTACAGAAGAAATGAAAAAAGGCAGCACAAAAGCTGCCTTTAAAAAGCTACCGCGAAGCGGTTTAGTTCAACGGGCTTTGTCAGTACGGTTAATTCCGGTTCAATACCACGGCAGGACAAACCTTTTCTTATGACAGGAACTCATATAGTAATGCAACAGAAAGCAACCATAATTAAGGTTGAGGAAGTCTTTGGTGTGCAAAATTTGTTATTGGACGATGTTGAGTAAAACAAATTATACACCAATTCAGTGAGGGTATTTTTAAAACCATGGAAGATATTCGTTTTACATTTTCACCATCACAAAAAATTTCCAACCAGTTTTCCTATAATCTACCTAAAAGGCTTGGTAATGGAGTTGCTCGGGTTGATGTTTTTTCTTCAGGGTTGAGTTTATTTTTTATGGACTTAAACCCTACTAGCCCAATTACTATGGTCGCAGAACAGCCTGCAGGTTTTTGTGGTATCAGCTTCAACCTTACCGGGAATTCCAGAATACATGCATCAAAGTATTGGCAGTCCTATTTGGCTGCGTCCGGTTCAAGTGCTCATTATGTTAATTCAGACCCGTTTATTGTAAAAGAGGAGATTGGGGTTGCACGAAAAGTTAAGATTGCAATCGGTTTTGATACTAAAACGTTGCTGGATTTAGCGGATGAAGATGAAGAGCACTTTCTCCCATTTTTAAAAGGTCTTGGGAACCAGATTTTTGCCACTGATCAAGAGAAAATAGAACCAAATATGCGATGTGCATTGAATCAGATTGCTATGTGTCCATATCGTGGCAAAATCCGTGATCTTTTTCTGGAGGGAAAAATGATGGAAGTTTTTGCCCTGAAACTTGAACAGTTAAGGGTAAAAGGCAAGTCTATCCCTTGCCAGCCTCGTATAAACAAAACAGATATCGAACGGATACATTATGCGGCAGAGCTTCTTGCCCGTGATCCTGTGAATCCGCCAAACCTCACCGAACTTGCCGGAAAGATAGGCATGAGTAGAAGTAAATTTTACCAAAATTTTAAAATTGTTTTTGGCCATTCTCCGATGGACTATTTACGCAGCCACCGCCTGCAGGTAGCCAGACAGTTATTACGGCAGGGGAGGCATAATGTTACCGCTGCCGCCTTTGCCGTTGGATATAACAACCTGAGTAATTTTGCAAAGATATTTACTGCTGAATTTGGTATTCCCCCTCACAAAATAGTCTGATTTACATCCCTTCCCATATTTCACCCAATCCTTAAAAAAAGACTGGCGCGTCCATCTTCTGGACGCTCTCGTTAGCAACAATTTTCTCTTTTGTATATAACAAGGTGGTGTTTCTCAATTTACAAAAAATGAGTATTTACTGGAAATAGCACAATTGGGAGAAAAAATTATGGTGAAGAATGGTACGGCTCTGTTGCTAGCAGCGTGGTTCGCTGTGTTGTTTTTGGTGGTTCTGGTCTCCACTCCAGCAAGGGCTGGAGTAGAAGAACAGACATCTGTGGGATTGTCCACAAGGGAAGCTGTTGATATTGGAGCGATGATTGTTACCGCTCAAAAACAGGAGGAAAATGTTCAGGAAGTGCCTATAGCTATGTCAGTTTTTAATGAAGTTACGATTCAAGATAGGATGATGGACACCCTGATGGATATCGGAAAATATACACCGGGTCTAGAACTGAAGTCTTATGGAGGCTCTACCTATGTTTCTCCCACGATGCGTGGCATTTACTCTGATTATTCGACGATGGCTTCAACTGTCGGGTTGTTTGTCGATGGCGTACCGGTGACAGGTGCAACCGGTTATGACGAGACATTGCTTGACATAGAAAGAATTGAGGTCCTTAAAGGGCCGCAAGGTACGTTGTACGGGAAAAATACAGAAGTCGGTGCAATAAACGTTATTACTAAGAAACCAAGTAACGAATTGCAGGCTAGAGCAACTCTCGAATTAGGTGAGGACAATAAAAGAGTCCTTTATGCAGTTGTAAGTGGCCCCATTGTCAAAGATAAATTTTATTTGGGAATTTCGGCAAAACACTATGAAAAAGATGGGTTTGTTGAGAATGCTTTTCTAAATGAACCCGTAAACGATAGAGAGCATAATTATGGCAAAGTGAATCTTAGATGGACCCCTACCGATAGCCTGGAAGTCTCATTTATAACTTCATTAGTAAAATATGATGACGGCGGTTCCCCGTTTAACTTTTCGGGTGTATCTGATAGAAAAGTCGCTAGCGATATGTCTGGTTATAACCAATCTGAAACGTTATTAGGTTCTCTAAGTATTTCGTATGATTTTAATGATAGTTTAAGTGTCAGTTCAATTACAGCATATAGAGACTACAATCAAAAGAATGCGGAAGATTGGGATTTTTCTAGTTATGATGAATATAAATTTCATAATTTTGCTGATTCTGATTATGTGACGTTGTCAGAAGAGCTAAAATTAAATTATACGACCGACAAGATTAAAGCCCTTGCTGGAATATTTTTAGAAGTTGGTGATTATGACAATAACAGGTTTTTTGATACTTCTTGGTATAATACTGAAATAGCACAAGAAACAGATCTCAAATCCACTGGTATATTTACACACATAACCTATGCACTGACTGATAAATTAGCTGTGCTAGGTGGACTCAGGTACGATACAGATGAGAAGGATTATGAAGATGAGTATGAGAGTATATCTTACGATGAAGATGAAATATCGCCTAAGCTTGGAGTAACATACAATATATCTGACAGCATGATGACATACGTTACCTTTGCTAAAGGTTATAGGGCTGGAGGATTTAATGCATTAACTCTTGGTGACTATTCAAAAACGTTTGAAACTGAAACGTTATACTCTTATGAAATTGGTACTAAAGGTTCATTATTAGACGGAAGGTTGACGTATGACGCTTCTATTTATTACATGGATATATCCGACATGCAGGTGGATATTTATATAAGCCCATCAGAGTATATTAAAGATAATGCAGCAGAAGCCACATCGCAGGGAATTGAACTCTCAGTAGATTATCGGATAATGGATGGATTATCCGTATTTGCAGGGTTTTCTTACAATGACACTACTTTTGACAAATATAATAATGGTGTAGAAGATTTAAGCGGAAATAATACGACTTACGCTCCTGAGTATGATTTTACACTAGGTGCATTATATCGTTCGGTGAATGGGTTCTATGCCAGTGCCGATATAAGCGGCTATGGAGACACATATCTTGATCCCCAGAATGAGTACAAAAGAGCCCCATACGAGCTTGTTAATATGAAGATTGGCTATGAAGCCGCTCATTATGATGTTTACCTGTACGCAAAAAATATATTTGACGAAGTTTATGATGATGTTGGAATGTTTGGCGGTTATTACGATCTGTATTCAGAGCCACGGGAAGTTGGTGTTATCCTAACCTACCGATTATAGATATTTGAGCGATAAATAATAGGGGGGAATAACTATTGCGATTAGTAATAGTTATTCTCTTTTTATTTTTGCAGCGGATCAGTCTATCAATGTCATAAAAACGTGAGTAAGTGACAGAGTGCGGAAAGCTCATAGAATTAATTTGAGGAGAAAATAATGCTGCCTTTAAGTTCCCTTAAAGCTTGGGAGGTGGGTGTGGTTGTGGATATTAACGGAGAACCGGGTTTTATGAGCCGGATTTCGGCAACTGGTTTTATACCAAACACCGAAGTTACGATGGTGCGGAATTGGAAGTGGGGGCCACTGATCGTTTTTGTTCGGGATACAAAGATGGCCCTGGGACGCTCTGAAGCTGAAAAAATCATGGTAAGGAAGAACGTGAAATGAATACGACAGAGCAAAAGACTATCGCTTTGGCTGGACAACCTAATACTGGTAAATCCACTATTTTTAATAGGCTTACCGGCTCGAATCAGCACACTGGAAACTGGCCAGGTAAAACTGTAGAAAAAAAGGAAGGAACCTTTGAATATAAAGATCAAGCCTATCAAATGGTGGATTTACCCGGGACCTATAGTTTAACTGCTAATTCGGCCGAAGAGATAATAACCAGAGATTATATCATTAAAGAAAACCCTGATATTTTAGTTGTGGTGGTTGATGCGTCACAGTTAGAACGAACCCTTTATCTTGCTGCAGGAATATCCATGCTGAGGGTGAAGACAATAGTCGCCTTGAACATGGTTGACGTTGCCGAAAAGGAAGGTCGTCAGTTCTCTCCTGAGATAATGGGGAAACAAATGGGTGTGGAAGTTATCCCTATGGTCGCTTCAAGAAACAAAGGGATCTCAGAGCTTCTTGAAGCGATCAGAGAGAGTGTAGAAACCACTAACATTAATGAAAAATCAGCACAGCAAGAGTTTGAAGGAGATGTGCTTGCACAGTTAAATGACATTAAATCTCAAATAAAAGGTTTTGTTCCTTCGCCTTATAGGGAGGAATGGGCGGCACTTAAACTGTTGGAAGGGGATGAAGAAATTTGTCAGATAATGCAAGAAAGCTTGGGGTCTGATCGGTGGCTGGAGCTATCAAAAATTGTAAACGGTAATCAATCACTTCTCGTAGCGAGTTCAAAATATGAATGGATTCAAAAGATTGTGTCTGCATCAGAGATAGGGACTCCTAATAAAAAAACTCTTCTGGCCAAACGGCACAAATTCGATAGAGTTGCCACCCATCCTGTATGGGGGATATTTGTCGCTTTCGGTGTACTGTTATTGGCAATTGTTGTTGCAGTGAGTTTTGGTTCTTTGGGGATGCCTTTTTTGCATGGTGTGTCACTTGCCTCTGATGGGGCTCGGACTTTGCTCGAATCAGGCCCTGAATGGTTAAGCTCGATGTTTGCAGATGGCATTATTGTTGGTGTCGGGTTGGCCTTTGCACTCTCATTTTTTCTAATTGGAGTATTTATTGTCGTTGGCTTTTTAGAAGATGTAGGGTACTTACCGCGTCTCGCCTACGTCTTTGATATGTTTATGCAACGCCTGGGTTTGCATGGAAAATCTTTCATGCCATTCTTGATGGGGGCTGGTTGCAATATTATCGGTGTATTAAGCACACGAGTTGTCGATTCATGGAGGCAGCGTCTTGTAACCGTACTGCTGATTCCAATTATTCCCTGTTATGCTGTTTGGGCGATAGTCAGTTTTATTGGCACTATTTTCTTTGGGGTTAAAACAACACTGGTTGTCGTGGCTCTTTTAATGACGGCAGTCATTCATTTAGTCATTACCTCTTTCCTGCTGCGGCGTTTTATCGTTAAAGGGAAAAGTACAGGGTTGATTATGGAGCTGCCGCCTTATCATAAACCCAACCTCAAGGCGATCTGGACCTACACCTGGATTAATCTGAAATCATATCTTAAGCGCGGTTTTTCAGTCATTGCTCTGACATCTCTTATAGTTTGGTTTTTTGCTTATTTTCCCGATGGTAATATCGAAACCAGTTTTTTGGCATCCACAGGAAAACTGTTAAATCCAATTGGAAGTTTAATGGGATGCGACTGGAGGCTTATGGTTGCTTTGATTGTAGCTGTGGCCGCGAAAGAATCCGCACTTTCAACTATTGCTATAGTCTATGGCATTGGACAGGGATTATCATCAGTAACAGGTTTGGCTGCGGTTGCACCGGATGGAGGTGTTAACCATGCAGTGTTGGCAACAACTCTTATACAAAACATTAGTCCGGAGTCTGCTCTGGCATTTTTATTTGCTTTGACATTTTCGGTTCCTTGTTCGGCAACAATTGCTGCATTATATATGGAAACAAAATCGTTGAAATGGACGGCAGGTGCTGCAGCATATTACACCTTTGCAAGTCTGGTGGCGGGGATAATTGCCTATCACATGGCTCTGTTAATCTTTTGATGAGTCGATATTTGTTTCTGAAGATTTATTCACAGGGAAAAGTAGCATGTTAAGCAAACTGATAATTTTACTTTCCAAAGATAAAGTGTATCTGAAGAGCACGCTTGCAGACCAACTCGGTGTAGGTGAAGAAATGGCGAAGCTATTGCTTCATGATCTTGCTCACCGCGGGTATGTAGAAAATATCGCACCTTCTTTAGGTTCCGGTAGTTGCGAGAACTGTTCTTCACAATGTAATTCTGTAAAGATTACTGAGAATCGAAGTGCTGTATGGATGCTCACTGAAAAAGGTAGACAGGCGGCAACTGGATTATACAATGAAGGAGATTAACAAAGGTATGAGACAAAAAATCAAAGTAAATAAAGGCACTGTCCAAGAAACTCTTTTACTGCCGTTATGGGGTAGAGCTTATGAAACGCAAAAGAAAAACTCGCGGTTAATTGACGAAAAGGCCGTGGAGATTATTCAAGCAATTGACTACGACTTTTCAAATATTGAAAAAACACAAGCCATGTCCCAGCATGGCTGGGTAGCGCGCAGCCTGCACACAGATAGAACGATTCGTGAGTTTATCGCAATCCATCCCGATGCGACAATTGTCAGTATCGGCTGCGGGTTAGATACAACTTTCAGTCGTATCGATAACGGTAAAATCATATTTTACGAACTTGATCTACCCGACGTTATTGCGCTGCGAAAAAACTTCTATGAAGATAGCGACAGGCACAGAAGTATTGCCTCCTCATTTTTGGATACCGAATGGTTTGACCAAATAGAGGTCAGGGATGGGTTACTATTTGTGGCCGGTGGTGTGCTGATGTATTTCAAAGAACAACAGATCAAAGAGTTCTTCATTAAAGCGGCAGACTATTTCAAAACCTGTGATTTCTACTTTGATTCCCTGTCGCCGATGGGATTGAAAATCGCCAAAAAACAAGTATTAAAAAAGGGCGGCATGGGCATGTCTATGGATAGCAGCTGGGGGCTGAAACCCGTCAAAAGCCTGGAAGAATGGGATAAAAGAATCAAAGTGGTAAGCGCTGATTCAATGTTTAAAGGGATGTACAAAGCACTTCCCTTTCGGACAAAAATACTTTTCACCATACCTGATCTACTCGGAATATGTTCAATGGTACATATGAGAATTGAAGCTTCTCGATAATAATGCTGAATAGATAGACGACCACACACAAATAAAGTTTGTCTTTGCCCATCTTTAGCTATGCGATGATAGTAGTGACCCATTTTCCCACCGGCTTAAGTGCCTTAACGCCACGTGATAAGTGATTCTGAACATCAGTAGCAGGCAAGGCCAAAGGATGACTTTCCCCTCATTTCTTCTTTTGCCGTCCCCCTGAAGTTCGATTGATGCCATTAGGAGAGCGATACGATTTTGACTCGCTGTTTCTCAGGCACCCTGCAAGTGTTCGTGCATACAGTAGGGCACCGATAATTCTAGAGCCACTGTGCTTATACGCTAACAACCTCTCGGACATGGACAACCTGAGTACAGCTAGCACCTAAGCTGCCAAGTTTGTTCAACGGTTACCTGTCTAAATTCGGGGAAGAATCCGCCACTAACTGGCAAAGGCAAATAGAAAACCGGCATCTGATAGTCCCTTTTGCAGAATTTTCATAAGTTGAAATCAAACATTAACTTATGGATTCGGTGACCTGATACGTCAGGGCAACTTGTAGCGAGGGAATATAATGAACACAGAAAAACGGATTGTCTGGATTGCTGCTCTTGTCCAATTTGTAAATATTGTCGATTTTATGATTGTTATGCCACTTGGGCCAGACATCGCCAAGGTGCTACCTGTTTCAAATGCTGATATTGGTATGATTTGCGGATGCTATACGTTGGCAGTTGCCTTTTCGGGTCTTATTATGGCTCGTTTTCTGGATCGATTTGATCGAAAAACAGTAGCCATTGTTGCCGTGGCTGGCCTTTCACTGGCAACTTTAAGTGCCGCCTTTGCCTGGGATCTTACCAGCTTGATTGGAGCGAGAGTGTTGGCTGGTTGCTTTGGTGGCCCAGCTGCTGCTATTTCACTCTCAATGGTGACAGATGCCGTTCCGCCTGAACGTCGGGGTAGGGCAATGGCTACTGTGATGGCTGCCTTTGCGGTATCTTCCATTGTCGCAATTCCATTGGGTTTAGAACTTGCTCGACTCGGTTCCTGGCGAACCCCTTTTTACTCCATTTGTGTATTAGGGTTGCTGGTTTTGATATTGCTAATCAAGCTGACACCGGCAATGAGGGGGCACCTTGACCACAATAAGGGAAAAGCTATTTCAATCAGTTCTCTTGTCTCAAAAAAGGAGAATATCTTGGCTTTTATGATGATGGGAGCCGCCATGGTTTCTTCATTTTTGATCATTCCCAATATCTCGGCATATTTTCAATTCAATATGGACTATCCCCGTTCGCTGCTTGGCATGTTGTATCTGGTTGGTGGTGTGTTCAGTTTGCTGATGATCCAGCTTGGTGGTTGCTTGACGGACAAAATCGGACCTTTGGGTGTCAATTATATCGGTACCATTGTCCTTATCTTTTTTCTCTATGACGGTTTCATGCATCCACCATTTTCACCACTTATCGTTATTTTTGTGCTTTTTATGGGGACGGTATGGATTCGCAATATCTCAGCCATGACCGAAGCTTCCAAGTTGCCAGCTCCGCATGAGAGAGCAGCCTTCATGGCAATATTATCTTCAGTGCAGCACTTTTCCAATGGAATTGGGGCACTGCTCTCCTCCGCTATGTTAACAACTCAGGTTGATGGTTCGCTTATCGGAATGGACAAAGTTGCGGCACTTGCCATTGCCATGGCACTATTCCAACCTTTTTTCCTCACTAAAATCCATGTATTGCGTCGTCCTGTCTAGGGTTCTGCTGTGGTTAGCTCAGAGCTGGCTCCGCTTGTTTGAACAGTCCTCTTCCGTTCTATAAGTGGATTGAACCTTCATGGGTTAAGCTGCCTGTGTCTGTGTCAACACGTTAAAGTAAACTTGATCGGGTGTCAGCCCGTCAAGACTCGAATGCGGTCGGCGGCTATTATAAAAGTTAAAATACCGATTCAATCCTGTCCTGACAGCGGAAGCCGAGTCATAAGCTCTAAGATAAATATCTTTATATTTGACAGAACGCCATAATCGTTCAATAAAAACATTGTCCCGCCAAGAACCTTTTCCATCCATGCTGATTTTTATCTCATGCTCTTTTAATAAACCGGTAAAGGCCTGAGATGTAAATTGGCTGCCCTGATCGGTATTCATGATTTCCGGTATACCATAGCGCTCTATTGCTTCTTCCACCGCATCCAAGCAGAAGTGAACGTCCATCGTGATGGAAACTTTCCACGACAAGACCCTGCGAGTGTGCCAGTCCAAGACGGCTGCCAAATAGACGAAACCTCGGGCCATGGGAATGTAGGTAATATCCATCGCCCAGACCTGATTGGGCCTGTCAATCAACATGTTCCGCAGCAAGTATGGATAGATTTCATGTCCTAGTCCAGGCTTCGTGGTACGTGGTTTGCGATACAGAGTTCTACACCCATGCGTTTCATCAGAGTCGCAACATGTTTACGACCAACACGATAACCTTCCTGTTTCAGAAGATCCCTGAGCATACGAGAACCTGCAAAGGGCAAGTCCAAATGTAGATGGTCAATGCGTCTCATCAGCTCTTGATCATAGTCTGAGACAGGTCGTGGCAGATAATACACGCTACCACGACTGATGCCGACAGCCTTGGTCTGACGGTTGATTGGTAATGGGTGATTACGGTCAATCATTTCTTTGCGCTCAGCAATCCCGCTTTGGTGAGCGCTCCTTCTAAAAAATCATTTTCCAAAGCCAGTTCACCAATTTTTGCGTGCAACGTCTTGATGTCAACCGCAGGTTCTTTAGCGGAACCTCCCGGATCGAAGACAGTTGATGCCTGTTCCAATAACTGGGTCTTCCATTGCGTTATCTGATTCGGGTGAACATCAAATCGCTGTGACAACTCGGTGATTGTTTGCTCACCCTTAATTGCTGCTAAAGCCACTTTAGATTTAAATGCCGGTGAATGATTCCTTCTGGGCCGTCTGCTCATGATAAGCTCCTCTTTCGTTGGTATTAATATGCCAGAGTTGAGAAGGCTTATCCACTTATAGCACTGCTAAAAACTGTTCTAATTCCTGGGGCCGGCGCTCTCTTTAGGTGATGTGAAGTCATTATTCTGCCGCAACAGTGACAACTATTTGACACAATAACGTCAATAAAAAAGACTCCAGCGTTAGCCCCCACCCAGCAACACCAACTACAATCTTCTCCTTATTCTGGAAATGAATTTCAATTCTATTTAAGTGTGAACTTAATGAAAAGGAGGAATTGTGGTGCGATACAATCAAATCTTGTGTGGGCTGCTGATGACTTGCCTGTCGGTGACCACAGCTTATGCACAACCGCAGGAGGCAACAGCCCTTGAAACTATTACAGTGACCGCTCAAAAGCGGGAAGAGAATGTCCAGGATGTCCCCATATCAATGAGCGTGTTTGATGGATTTACTTTAGAAGATAGAAATGTGGAGAGCCTTGCCGATATATCAAAATACACCCCGGGGTTAGAAATTGTAGGCTATGGATCTTCCGACAAGTATGCTCCCGCGATGAGGGGAATGTACTCTGATTATAGTGCTCGGAGTTCAGTGGCTGGGCTTTATGTGGATGGTGTCCCAATTACTGGAGGGACGGGCTACGACGTGACGTTACTTGATATAGAGCGGGTAGAGGTTTTAAAGGGGCCACAAGGAACACTTTACGGAAAAAATACAGAAGTGGGCGTTATTAATGTGGTTACCAAAAAACCGGGCAATGAAACCAGAGGGAAGATTCAGGGAACACTTGGTAGTGATGATAAACGCCAGCTCTCTTTTAATGCGAGCGGAGCGATCATCAAAGATAAGTTCTACATAGGTATCTCTGGAAAGCACTACGAAAAAGACGGCTTTATGAAAAACTATAATACCGGAGAGATAGTTGATGACAGGGAGCACAATTACGGCAAAGTAAGCCTTCGCTATACGCCAACAGATGCTCTTGAGTTCTCTCTGGTATCTTCCTTGGTTAAATATGACGATGGTGCACAGAGAGGCGGTTTAACCAGCAACGAACCCAGGACGGTTGGAAGTGATATTGCCGCTTATAATGATTCAAGTATTTTACAAAACGCTCTCAGTATAAATTACACGATTAATGATAAATTATCCTTAAGCTCCACAACTGCATATAGAGATTACAATGAGAAAAATGGTAATGATTGGGATTATTCTAATAACTGGTCAAGAAGATTTCATTCATTTTCAGATTCTGACTATGAGACAACTTCTGAAGAACTAAAACTAAACTATGGATCTGACACCATCAAATTGGTATCTGGAGTGTTTTATGAAAAAGGAGATACTCATATTACTAAAGATATGGATAAATGGTGGTTACCTTCTATTCAAAAAATGTTTGAAGATATAGATAGTGAATCTTTGGGGGTATTTTCACATCTAACCTATGATGTAAATGATAAATTATCTTTAATAGCGGGATTAAGATTTGATAAGGATAAGCAAACATATAAAGGTTCAACACAGACTATTGATTATGATGAAGATGAGATTTCTCCAAAGATTGGGCTTACTTATGATTTATCAAAAGATACTATGGGGTATGTAACTATCTCAAAAGGTTATAGAACCGGTGGCTTTAATATTATGGCACCAACTGGCTATTCTAAAACTTTTGATAAAGAGAGTCTTTACTCTTATGAAGTGGGGGTAAAAGGCTCAGGTTTGGCTAACAGGCTTGTGTATGATATGGCCGTTTATTACATGGACATAAATGATATGCAGGTCGATGAATACATCGGTGTCTCCGCTGTCATTAAAACAAATGCAGCGAAAGCGACCTCACAAGGGATTGAAGCCTCAGTAAACTTTCAGGCAACGGATACGGTGAACCTTTTTGCCGGAGCGTCCTATAACGATATTGAATTTGATGAGTATGATGACGGGACAGCAGACTACAGCGGCAACAGAACGACATTTACACCAAAATACAACTTTAATCTCGGCATTATCTATCGATCCGGTAACGGATATTACGCAAGTACAGATATCAACGGTTTCGGAGATATGTATCTTGATAGTGCCAATGAGTATAAGCGAGATGCGTACGAATTAGTGAATGCAAAAATCGGGTATGAACAGGAAGATTTTGATATCTATCTGTATGCAAAAAACGTGTTTGACAAAGAATACCACATGGAAGGCCATTATGACGGTACCTACAGTTATTATAGCGAGCCAAGAGAGATCGGCTTGCTTGCCTCCTATCGCTTTTGATCGCACCTTCACCAAACCTTAATAAAGGAAAACACAATGAAAAAAACGCTGCTATTTTTAGTATTAACAATTTGCCTTATGGCCACATCGGCTATGGCTCACTCTTTGTGGATCAACAATTTTGAATCCCAAGTCCATCAACCACCGCACGCCATGGTCTCTCTTGGCTGGGGGCATACTCTTCCAGTTGATGATATTATGACCTCGCCCAACGGGCGGGTCGAAGTGCAGAATTTTGATCTGTACGACCCCGCATTGGCGAAAACTGCCTTGCACCGCCCTCCCTTCAAAATGAGCACGCCAGATCAAGTAACGGCTAACTTTGATCTATTTAATGCTGATCTGGCAACTCAGAAGATCGCCCTAAAAAAAGAGAGTAAGCCGGGAGTTTACCAACTGAGTGCCGTTTCTAAGCCCGCCTTTTATGTTCAGTTTATTGATAAAAAAGGCAACAAACGCCTTAAAATGAAACCGATGGATCAAGTCAAAAATATCGATAAAGTCCTCATGGCGGTCAAATATCAGGCCTTTGCCAAGTCGTACCTGACGGTGGGGGAGTGGCAGCAACCCAAACCCTTGGGGCACGGTCTGGAAATTATTCCCCAAACAGATCTGAGTAACTTGCATGTTGGTGACCTGGTTGAAGTGGAAGTGCTGTTTTATGGTGAACCGCTCAATACCTCAGCAAAAAGCATGGAGCAGATCTCTGCTGTAAGCAGCAGCTTTGGGCAGAGTGATGGGTTTTTCATCGGATCATATATCAAGAAAGGTAAAGCTCAGTTTCGGGTGCAGAGTTCTGGGCAATGGATGATTAATGTTGTCCATAAGGACGATGTCACCCCAGATGGTTCCCTTAAAGACTTGGTCGGCAAAGCACAGCAGGTTTATCATGGTGCGAGCTTGACTTTTAACGTGAAATAACCATTTTTACCGATACGAACCATACGGCGCAGCCAATGATGTTGAGCAAACATTGTGACTGCGCCGTTTTATTTTTTGAACGATCCCTTTCCTCCTTAATCGTAAACATCAGGTTATCGTTCTTTACGGGTACGCCATAAATGCAGGACAGCCTCTTGAGTGAGTCCGCTTTTCCCTCCAGTTGAAAGCAGGTAGATTGTTCTTGAATATTTCCATGGTCATAACTATAGTCAGTAGGGGGAGGTAGTAAACTCATATCAGGGAGGTAACTTTATGCAAATAGTCAAAGCATCAGAATTTAAAGCAAAATGTCTTCATTTAATGGATGAAGTGAGAGAAACCGGTGAAGAGATTATTATTACTAAAAACGGCAAGCCGGTTTCCATTCTCAAAGCATATATAAAGCCACCGCAAACCCTTTTTGGACGGCAAAAAAACACCATTAAGAGTAGCGATGATCTGATCGAACCCGTTGATGTTCAGTGGGATGCCGAATGATGCTACTTCTTGACACCCATGTTCTTGTCTGGCTTGCTGAGGGAAATAAACGTTTGGGTTCTGTGGCTCTAGCTGAAATTGATCGGGCTTTAGCAGCGGGTCAACTTGCCGTGGCGTCAATCAGTTTTTGGGAAGTTGCGATGTTGGTTGAAAAAGGTCGCCTTGAATTCACTATTGAACTTGATGTCTGGCGACGGGATTTGTTGCAAAATGGACTACAAGAGATTTCACTTTCTGGTGCAGCGGCAATTAGTGCGGGGCAATTGCACAATTTTCATGGTGATCCAGCTGACCGTATGATTGTATCTACAGCACTGGAAAACAGTGCTATTTTGGTAACTGCCGATAAAAAAATTCTTAATTGGGAGCGGTTACAGCAGAAGATTGATGCCTGTCGATAGGTATGTTGGGTTTTTAATCTCCAGACGATTACTGGATGCCTCAGTCCATTCATGGGGATAGTTGTCACCATCCCTGTCCACGAACATCTTTTTTTAACGTGTGCTAAAGGGTACCTTAGGTAGCTTAACGTTTACTATGGTTTACGTTATGTAGCTTTTCTTTGGGTTCATGACTGAAAGGCCTGAGCCGTTCAAATGGCAATTTCACACCTCAGTAGCATGCCGATAAGTTATAACTCTGTGAATAAACTTGAATAAAATGACATATGTTTTTAAAGGTAGCAGATGTGATCAACGTCACTGATCTCTTGTTGATGACTGACTATAGTTAAAGGATATTTCTCCTTTTTCTGGCAGGTTGCACGCAATGAAAACAATCCAGCTCAGCCCTCCTATTGCAACGACGACACCCAACCAGTTTAAAATTGATCTTCCCGCTACAGCGGGTCGTGGTGGCTTTGTTGTTGATACCGTACGGCCTGGTCTGCAGCTTGCTGTGGCCGATTATCAGCTTGATGAATCTTCTGTCTTCGATTATCAATTTCCTGAGGTGACCTGTGGTTTTGGCTTTTGTCTGGAGGGGGTGGCGGAGTCGCGTATTGATTGTGTTGGTAAGGAATTTTACATTAAATCAGGGGGTAGTGCTTTTTTCTCCCTTGAAGAAAGGACTTCGGGGACAGATAGGGTTGCGCGTGGACGAATGTTGAGGGTGAGCCTTTTGATGAATACGAATTCCTTAGCTAATATCATTGGCGAAGGCGATGATGATTTTGTGGCGACCTCTATTGTACAAAAACAGTCGTGCCAGATTGCCGATGTGATAACTCCTGCAATGAAGGTTGCTTTGTACCAGATTCTTAATTGTCCTTATTCTGGGCTGATCAGGCAACTTTTTTTAGAGGGAAAAACAATGGAGTTGCTGGCGTATAAGCTGGAGCAGTTACGCACAAACCGGCCGCCTGACTCAGATACGCATTTTTTACGCTCAGCAGATATTGAACGGGTTCGCCACGCTGCGAATCTATTGACTTGTGATCTGGAAAATCCGCCTGATTTGACGCAACTTGCACTTTCTGTCGGTATGAGTCGCAGTAAGCTCCACCGCTGCTTTTGTCAAATATATGCACAATCTCCTGCCGAGTATTTGCGGAACCATCGTTTGCAAACAGCTATGCTGTTATTGCAGGAGGGGCAGATTAACGTGACCGAAGCGGCCTATAGTGTTGGCTATGCCAGTTTGAGTCACTTTGCCAAGGTTTTTAACTCTCGCTATGGCGTGATGCCGGGCGAACTTCTTAAACATTCAATTTCAGTTAAAAACAGTAGCACCGTTCTTTAAACAATTTCGCTCATAAAATAAACGCTACCGTTAGCCTTTTATTGTCAATTTTGTCTATTCTCACTTTTCTATTTACAGGTAATGCATTTCATTATCAATTAAGAAGAGGAGGCGAGATGAAGGTTTTTTACACAGTAATAATCGCGATAGTGGTAACTGCCGTTATGGGGGCGGAGTTTGCGTTGGCGCTGGCGACGGATGAAGCCGTACCGGATACCATTACCGTTACCGCTCAAAAGCAAGAAGAGAATGTTCAGGATGTACCGATGAGTATTACGGTATTGGGGGGACAGGAGATTGAGGATCGAGGGATTGAATCATTATGGAATTTGGTTGACTATGTCCCTAATTTGATGACTTTTGATGCTGGCATGACCACCACCGTTACCCAGCCAACCATGCGGGGGTTGTCGGCTCCAGCCATGTCTTTTGCGACCTCTGTTGGTTTGTATGTCGATGGCGTGCCGACCATCAATGCATTTGGTTTTGAAGAGGGGTTTATTGATATTGAACGGATTGAGGTTTTGCGCGGCCCTCAGGGGTCACTGTACGGTAAAAATGCTGAAACGGGTGTCATCAATATCATCACGCACCAGCCTGGCAACGAGTTCAGGGGCGTGGTTTCGGGGAAATTAGGGGCGTTGCTCTCTTCCTCAACTGACGAACCTTTCACCGGAGGGGCTTCCTTGAGTCTAAGCGGTCCCATTGTGAAAGACCGACTTTTTTTTAGTGTTGCTGGTCAGTATGATCGACAAGATGGCTTTGTCGAAAATACGCGAACCGCACAAGCTGCAGATGACAGAAAAAAGTGGTTTGGACGTGGGAAACTGCGTTGGACGCCATTTGATGAACTTGATATGACATTGCTAGTTTCTCGTATCTCCCACGATGGAGATGCTGGCAGCATGAATTTAACAGCCAGCGGTGCTGCTAAGTTTGGAATGACGGCACCTGCTTATCGTAAAGTCTCTTCGGATGTTGATTCCTGGAAAGAAACTCAAGTTGATGTGTCATCATTGAAGCTTAGTTATGCATTGAATGATGCAATCACTTTGACATCTATTACGGCACTAAAGGAGACCTCTGTTGATGGTGAAAACGATTTTGATTTTACCAGCGCACCCATAATGAAGTTTGTACAGGGCAGTCAGTTCAAGAAGTTTTCGCAGGAGTTACGCCTAAACGGGGTAACGCAGCGGTTAAAATGGCTGGTTGGTTTTTACTACGATCAAGATGAGAATGATATTGTAACCTCAAATGTTATGCCGTCGGGGGCGCGACAGAACAATAATGATATTGATGGTGATGGTTACGCTGTTTTTGGTCAGGTGAGTTATTTTGTGACAGACAAGCTTAATCTGATCGGTGGTTTACGCTATGAAAAACAGGATATGGAGTATCGCAATAATATCCTCGATTATGAGCGTGAAGAATCATGGGATGAAGTCTCCCCAAAAATTGCCCTAGAATACCATATCAACCCAGAACTCATGACCTATGCAAGCATCTCTAAGGGGTATCGTTCTGGCGGGTTTAACTTTGTTGCCGAGCAACCACAATACTACAGTTACGATTCTGAAACGTTGTGGTCGTATGAAGTTGGTATGAAAAGCTCTTTTTTGGATAACCGACTCGTGGTTAACGGTTCTCTTTATTATATGGATATTTCTGATATGCAGGTGGAAGAAGCGGTTTCGCCGTTTGTTTCCTATACCACTAACGCCGCTGAAGCATCGGCCATAGGGGGTGAGCTGGAAGTGGTTGCCAAGCTAACCCGGCAGTTGTCACTGATAGCGGGTTTTGGTTACACCGATATTGAGTTTGATACCTTTAGTGATGCCAAGGGGGATTACGAAGGCAATAAAAACCCCTATGCGCCAGATTACACTTTTAACATTGGTGCTCAATATCGCCATAGTAATGGGTTTTATGCCCGTGCCGACCTGATTGGCTACGGTGAAATATTTTTTGATAAAACCAATGAGTACTCCAGAGATGCTTACCAAATCGTCAACGCCAAACTTGGTTATGAAACCGAAAATTACGATCTGTACCTTTACGGTAGAAATGTTTTTGATGAAGAGTATGATTCTGTCGGCTATTACAGTGGTTTTTACACCATGTATAGTGACCCCGGCGAAATTGGACTCAAAGTGACGTACCGCTTTTAGCGACTCTTACGGCTATGGGTTGGTGCAGGCTTGAGCGCTGAACGTGCACCAACCCGTTTTGCTGGGAAAGAAGGGTTAACGGTTTGCATGATAGACAGCCTCCTAGAGAACCGAAATCTCTGATATTATCTAAACGAATAATCTTTTTTCACGATATTGTGACATATCTAATCAATTTTCATAGACAGTAATCGCTTTTCATGACATTCTCATTCCAAACACCACAAAGAGGAATTCATGAAAATGGCGATATATAATCAAAATTCACACCACAAAACTATTTTTCATGGATTTTCGGTTTTGGAGGCAGGGGCAACTCTTGCGGGGTATTCAGCCATTATTGAAGCCCACAAGCTCAGGGTTCCTGTTCCTGACAATCTCTGTGCCATCGGTACAAAGCACAAGAAATATATGCTTGACCATTGGCAAATGTTTACGCCAAGACATAAACCAGAAGAAACCTTATATGGACACCTCACCTTTGCCCTGAAATACGAAGGTATTGATCTGGCGGTACTCAATGCGTTGTTTCAAATAATTAAAGCCAATGAGCTTGAAACCATTATCTGCTCAGAGCCAACCGGAAGCTATAGCCGCAGGCTGTGGTTTCTGTGGGAATGGCTGCGTGGTGAAAAGCTCGATATCCCTGATGCAACAATGGGCAATTTCGTGCCTATTGTTAATGCTAAGCTGCAATACACTGGTAAGGCAATTCCATCCCGGAGGCAGCGTATCAGCAATAATCTGCCGGGAACGCACAATTTCTGCCCGCTCATCCGCAAAACGGCAAAGCTTGAGCGGTATATAGAAGAAAAGCTGTCTGTCGCCGCTGTAAATCATATTGGACAAACACATCCAGATCTCTTGGGACGTGCGGCAGCATTTTTGCTACTTAAAGATTCCAAAGCATCCTATGCAATCGAAGGAGAAACACCACCACATAGCCGGGTAGAGCGTTGGGGTAGAGCGATTGGGGATGCGGGAAAGCGCAAGCTTAGTATTTTAGAGCTGGAATACCTGCAAGCGCTGATCATTGCTGATGATCGCTTTATTGAGCTGGGGCTACGCACAGAAGGGGGCTTTGTTGGGGAACATGAGCGTGACACTGGTATGCCCATGCCCGATCACATATCAGCGAAACCGGAAGATTTGAAGCTTTTGCTCTCTGGACTGATAGGGACTTACGACCTTTTGAAGAAGAGCGATTTTGATGCTGTTTTGCTGGCAACGATTATCGCTTTCGGGTTTGTTTTTATCCATCCCTTTGAAGATGGAAATGGCCGCATACATCGTTATCTATTCCATCATGCCCTTGCCGAGAAAGGGTTCGTTCCTAAAGGATTGGTTTTCCCTGTGTCTGCTGTCATTTTAAAAAGAATTGAGGCGTACAGAAAAACCCTGGAGCACTTTTCAAAACCGCGCCTTGATTTCATCGAGTGGCGGCCAACCGAAAAAAACAATGTTGAAGTCCTGCATGAGACGATCGATTTGTATCGTTATTTTGATGCAACCGCACAGGCAGAATTTTTGTTTTCCTGCGTTGAGGAAACGGTCAACAAAACCCTTCCCGATGAAGTGGAGTTCCTGAAAAAGTACGACCTTCTCAATGAATTCATCAAAAACTACATCGACATGCCTGACAAATTGGTTGATCTGCTCATTCGCTTTTTAGCTCAAAACAGTGGACAATTCTCCAAAAGAGCTAGAGAGCATGAATTTTCTAAATTAACTGATGTGGAAATCCACGCGATTGAACAAAAATACACTGAATTTTTTGGCTAACACTATTCTTGGTGACAAATACCCTTGTTGTGAATCACGAGCCGTCTTGAACTAGTTTCTGTCCGAAAACCGCCCTTTTCCGCAATCTCTGCGTCAATCTGCCCATTTGTTTGTGCGGCGTAAAGTACTAATAAGCAGCGGCCCTGACTTGATTCCATAAGTATGCTGTCAATTCATAACCTCTGCAAGGTTGTGGCGTAGCGGGTTTATGATGGAATATCCTCTTAATTCAATAGGTGTCTCTTCCACACTGGAGCACATCAGCGTGCATTGGGTTTCCCGATCCTTGAACAAGGGGGCAATTTTGGAAAAATTGAGTTTACGAACATCGACCCGTTCGGAAGACTTGGCTTCAATCAGGTGCAGTTTGCCACCTAGCTCCAGCATAAAATCCATTTCAACTCCGTTTTGATCGCGATAGAAAAAAAGATTTTGCCCGGGTCTGGCTGGCAGGGTCTTGATCATTTCGGCAAATACAAGGTTTTCCCAGATATGTCCCAAGGCTGGAGATTTCAGGTAATCGTGATGGTTTTGTACGTTGAGCAAAGAGCAAAGTAACCCGGTATCAGCAAAAAATAGTTTTGGAGCTTTTATCAACCGTTTTCCGATATTGGCAAAAAACGGAGGGAGCAGATAGATAATGCCGCTGGTCTCAAGTGCGCCGACCCAGCTCTTGATTGTACCTGCGGAAACACCAATATCTTTTGCCATATCCGTATAGTTGAGAAGTTGCCCGATCCGGGTTGCACAAATCTGGACGAATCGTTGAAAATCGCGAAGGCTGGAAACTTGGATCAAGGATTTCAAATCCCGCTCCAGATAGGTTTGGATATAGTCTTCGTAAAATGATTCCGAGTCGATCTTGCGATTGGCCCACAATTCGGGATAGCCCCCTTGCCATAAGCAATCATCAACCGATGCCGCCACAATTTTGGCAGAACTTCTGAGCTCCTTCGCACTCAAGGTTTCAAGCTGAAAAATCCCAATTCGACCAGCAAGACTCTCGCTGATCCCCTTCATCAACTGCATTCGTTGACTGCCGGTCAAAATCCAGCGACCATAATCGTTGCGTTTTTCATCGATACGTATTTTTAGTTCTCGAAACAGTGACGGGGCATACTGTACTTCGTCAATAATCGTCTGCCCTTTGTACCGATCAAGAAATCGACTGGGGTTTTCCTCTGCTTCTGCCGCAACGATAACCCGATCCAGAGTGACATAGTTGGCAGCGGGAAACATGCGTTGTAACAACGAGCTTTTCCCCGTCTGCCGTGCTCCCGTCACTAAAATAGCCGGGCGGGACAAGCAGGCTTCCTCTATCCGTGTTTTTAGTGATCGATCAATCCACATAATCTGTCCATATTAAGATAATCCACAATTGGATTATGGTTTATCTTGAGGGCAGGGGTTTGTCAACAGTAAAATTACAGCACAACTTTACTGGCAAGATAAAGTGGATAGGAATGAACCCCAGTTTTACGATTGATCATTAAAGGTTTTCCGCTCAAGATAACCTGTCTTGGCGGGGCGTACTTTTTCGCAAATACGTTCAGGCTTTTAGCCTGAGTCACCCAGCCTGATTTTACTTCTACCGGAACAATCTCACCATCAATCAAGCGTAAAAATTCTACCTCTGCTGTCCCTTCACGCCAATAAAAACATGGCTGATTGCTGCTGCACACAAACTCCTGTGCAACGAAGTTCTCAGCAACATACCCTTTGTATGAACCATACTCGTAAGCAAGAATGCTTTGGGGTGGAATATCTCCCAGCGCACCAAGCAAGCCAGTGTCGAAGCAGTAGAGTTTAAAAGTACTCTCTTTCGTATATGCAGAAAATGGCAAACGAGCGTTGTTAACCATCTGCACCCGGTTTATTAATCCTGCTTTACTGAGCCAATCAATACTTCCTGCCAAACGTTCATAACCACGAATACCGGGGATCACATTTTTAAATTTGAATTTTGGTGCCGACCCATCCTGCTCTCGTGCCAGTTGATTTGGGATGTTTGCCCATAAGCGTTCAAGATGCATCGAATTTTGCGCTCCTGAATGTTTTGCCATGTCGGCAAGGTAGGAAACAAGTAGATCTTTTTGTACCTTGCGCACCGCTTTAAATGCGGTTAGTGGTGTCGTTTGAGCATCTCGCCAAGCAGTTACAACTTCCGGCAATCCACCAACAATCATATAGTTCTTCATCTGTTGCCAGAGTCGTTTGTGGACAATTGCGGGTATATCACCATCAACAGTTATCTTTTGCAAATAATCAGCAGCAGAATCCTCACCAACTGCCCGCATAAATTCATAAAAAGAGAGGGGAAACATATCCATAAACTCAACTTTTCCCACCGGAAAAGAGGTCGTACTAAGTTCTACGCCAAGAAGCGAACCCGCTGCTGCCAAAGCAAGCTCTGGTACGTGTTCTTGAAAATATTTCAGGCTGTTTAATGCTCTGGGACATGCTTGTATCTCATCAAAAATCAAGAGGTCACAGGTGATGTCAATCTGTCGATCCAAATAAAATTCCAACTCTTTCAGAATTCTATCAGGTTTTAAATCGGGCGCAAAAACAGCCTGCAACTGATCGTCCTCTTCAAAATTAAGATAATGACAACCAGCAAAGTTGTTCCTACCAAACTCTGTCAGTATCCAAGTCTTACCAACCTGTCTGGCACCACGCAAAATTAACGGTTTACGTGATGAACTTTCCTGCCATTGGATTAATTTATGGCTAATTTCTCTTTTCATATCTACCCCATTCGTGATTTTCTCATAGGACTTTTTCTCTTCAAGTGTATTTTATTGTATCACTTTTGTAGAAAATTGGAATGGTTTTGCCCTATCGTGGTGAAATTCTTGGGCAATGGGAGCCTGTCAGGCTTCTACATTATCCAGCATGTGGGGTAAGTACAGGGCATTAGGAACCAAGTCAGGGACGGAGGAACTAAGTCGGGGACGGTGTTCATTGGTTGAATAGCTTTGTGGAACTTGATGTTAGAGCCGATACGATAACGTAAACTGCTGCTTTAATGCCGTAATCAGATTGTCATTGTCAAAAATAATATGGTCTTGAATCGACTGACAAACAGCGCTCCCTGCGCTGGCTAAATTTTCAACAATGGCAGAGTGCTTAATACAAAAAGCCAAATAAAAATAGTGGGATTTCCCGTTTGCCACCATACAAAATATCATCCTTAACCAAATATGATATCTCAGGAGCAGCCTTAATCTGTTTTTGAGATTTACTTTTTCCACCAACTTCAAAGTTGAGTCCATCTACAGTAAAATCGCCAATTTTACTGTAAAACAATTTACGCCCACTGTTTTCGATCATGTTGATAAAAAAGAGTTCGCGAACCGTCCCTTTTTTATAGGTATGGCCAATTTCGTCAATAATTGCTTTGTAGAGGTTTGGATTGTCAAGATAGATCTTCTCGGTTGTTTTAAGCAGGTTGCCGCCCGATTTGTTCTCTCTTATCAAGCGAACTAACCCTGTTTCTTGTAGTATCTGCAGATAGTTTTGTACGGTTTTATTATCGAGACCAATTTTTTTTGAAATGCTATTCCGGTTTAATTCTCCCGGTGGAATCGTTGCCATATAGGAAATGATCCTTTTAAAATTCGGCAGATTTTCTGTTTTTAGTGCGTAGAAATTAGCAATATCATCAAAGACAGTCTTGTCGATAATATTTAAAATCTTTTTATGGTAGGAGGTCTTGTCCTCAAAAACAAAGGGGTAGTAGCCATAGTCAAGATACTCCTCAAAATGACCACGGATCTTGGGGAAGGAAAGAATTTCTTTTATTGCAGCCCCTTTACCGTCAATGACCTCTTTGAATGAAAGAGTATTGAAGAGTTTCCCCTCTTTAAAATATAGATATTCTCGAAACGACATACCGCCAATTCTGAAAATGATCCCACGACGTGATAAATCGTAGCTCCCTTTGGTCAAATCTAAACTGGAGCTGCCTGAAAAGATGATTTTAATATCAGGATACGAATCATAAAGGTTTTTTAGTTCTTGATTCCAGTTTTGATATTTGTGAATTTCATCAAAAAAGAAATAGCGTATACCTTCAACCTCATAAAATTCTTCAACAAAGTCAATGAGCGAAACGTTGGAAAACAGAATATTGTCGAGAGCTGCATACACGCTTTGTTCGCTATTTTTCAACTTCTCTTTAATGTATTGCAGCATTAAGGTCGTTTTGCCTGTTCCGCGTGGGCCGATTAAACCAGTCAGGCGCGAATTAAGATTAAATTGGTCGTACAAATAGCGGTGTGTTGAATGGTCTATGCTGTTGACTAAGCGATGATGAGTTGAAAGAATTTTACTCTTCATTAGACTCTACCCCTTTTTTAGTATTATTTATTTAGAGTGTAGTCCAATCACTGTTGAGAGTCAAAAGGATTATCCCGATTGCCTACCTCGTTGCGACCGAATGTTCCTCTGATCATTAAATTTGCAACAACAAGAGATAGGCGGGCAGTTGGGAGCCCACACCTTCGTCGCTGAAAAGTTTGGGCGGTGGCTTGAGAGTATATAGTTCAAACCCCGGGGGGGGGGAGGCTTTCTGACTTTAACCGTTGCCGCAACGCAGATGTTGCCCATCGGGTCATATTTCTATAGGCGAAATTGGAAAAAATGAAAACCATTCTCAAAGGTGACCATAGTCACAGATCTGAAAGAAATACTGTGAAATAGTACGTATGCTCGGATCGGGGGTTTGTCTTTTCTTTATCGGTTTTTTTTCTCCTTACGACTCCCCTCAAAAAAACACATCGCTGGTAGGTCATCATGGCTGCAAACGTTCAGACGAAAACACATCAGATTGATAGTAGCAACCAGCCTCGTGCTGACCGAAGACTTACCCCTGATGATATCGGTATGGTGCGTGTCGAACCCGCTTCTCAGACTGCGTTTGCAAAAAAACATCAGCGTTGGGAGATGCTGCCTGAGAGGGGCAAGGGTTGGACTGAGAGCCTGCAGATCAACCATGGGTTGAGAGTCGGCTTAGGTGAATATCTGTTCGATAATCGGTTGGAGGTTAACTGCCCTGCCTTAGATCACGATGTCGCCCTGGTTTTCGGTATCATGCATTCAGGGGTTTTGAATCTGCATTTCCCAAACTCGAAGCGTAGTGAACATGTTGTCAGTGGCGGCGGCTGGGTGAAGCAGGGTGATGCCGATGGCTTTCGCATGAGCCATCCTGCAGGGGAGATTGTCCGTGGTGTGACACTTGGAATGTCACACGCCATGGCTGAAGCCTGGTTGGGTGAAACTTCTGGACCGTTGTCAGGATCACTGGAAAATATGCTCTGTGGCCAGTTTGAAAGCCGGATCGGAGGAAAGGCGGGTTCTCCTATGATGCCTTTCGCTTACGGCATTTCGGGGGTTAACGATATTGCCGCTCAACTGTTTGCGACTCCGCGCGACAATATCTGCGGTTTGCTGAAATTCGAGTCACTCGCTCTGGATCTGCTGTCACGGATACTCTCTCCAAATTGCGCTGCTTGCGAGCAGGGGGCAAAGCAGTCAAATTGCCGGGGTGCAATTGATGATGCCGTCGATATCCTCCGTCAAGAGTGGACAACACCGCCGACGATAGCGGCACTGGCTCGGCGCGTGGGGATCAACGAGTGTTACTTGAAAAAAGAGTTTCGTGAGCGAACCGGGCGAACGATCGGTGAATTTGTTCGCGAACTGCGTATGGGGATGGCGTTGGAATTGCTGGAGTCCGGGGGCTGCAACGTGGGCGAAACAGCTTACTCCGTCGGTTATTCTAACCC
>JADGDX010000034.1 GCA_016744675.1 Desulfuromusa sp.
GTACAAGGGGGATCATCAACTAATTTTTTGTTGACGGGAGCAATATAGAATGTCCTTTACTCAACCCAGTTATCAAAAACGCCAGATAACGTGAAAGGAAAAGTATGGAAATAAAACTTAGCAATGGACGTAAGGCTATTATGGTAGAAGAAGTTCAATCCTATTTTAGAGATGAGATGGATGAGAGTATTGGTGATCTTAAAGCAGAAATATTCGTCGATTTTTTCATCGAAAAATTAGGCCCTAAGATCTACAATCAGGCAATTTCAGATGCAAATAATTTTATCCAAGAAAAACTTATTGACCTTGAGAGTATATTATATGTTCCTGAATAAAGAACAATCTAGATATGCTGTATGAATTAGCTCTTGGCACTTTAGAAAACCTGGACAAAGAGATTGCATCATCATTTAGACGCGATTTTCCTGCTTTAAATCAATTGCCCTCAACTGACTTGAGGCCTTCTGTTTTACCGATTGCTTCGTCAGTGCTTAACGTGGGAAAGATAGCTCCTTCAACTTTTGACATTGTTCGAATGATTCAAGTAACCTATCAAGATCAGCAGTGGCGGCAGCCATACCAGATTGATGACTTTGGTTTGGAGTTCTTTAATGGCACAGCTTGGTTTCCAATAGCAGATGTAGAAGGTCCAATTGTCTACTCGAATGGACTTATGGAAGTCATGCTTCTTGACTCAAGGATCACCTATCCCAGTCATAAGCATTCACCTGAGGAGCTTTATGTCATTTTGGCAGGGGAAATATTGTGGCAATCTGAGCATAACGAAGCTTGTTGGAAAGGTGCCGGAGACGTTATCCACCATCTGCCTCATGTCACCCACTCAATCAAAGCTGGTGATGAGCCAGTTTTGATTTTAAATTTGTGGCGGGGTGGTTGCTTCGAAATGCCGGTCATTACCAATGAGTTCTAGGAACCCCCCGATTCTCTAATGTTTCAGGGTTCGTCCAGGATTCTCTCCTCTCTTTGTTCCTTTTTAAAAATCGCAAAGAAAATAAAATATTTTTAAAGTTATGATCCTTCTAACTTTTTAATTCAGCGTGACTCTGATACTCTTCAAAGCCTATTTGCACTTGGAGATAAAAATGAACGAAAATTCAACTCATCGCTTGCCGCCACAGAACCTTGAAGCTGAAATGTCAGTTCTGGGTGGGGTGCTCTTGGAAAATGAAGCACTTAACCGCGCTCTGGAATACTTGACAACAGATGATTTCTACCGTGAAAGCCACCGTAAAATATTTCATGCTCTGATTATTCTGGGGGATAAGAGTGAGCCGGCTGACCTTGTGACCATAACGGCTGTTTTGAAGGATCGCGGTGAACTTGATGATGTTGGGGGGAGTAACTATCTGGCAACTCTGGTCGATTATGTTCCTACGGCCGCTAATATTTCTTACTATTGTAAGCTGGTCAAAGAGAAGGCCGTTGCACGAAAGCTGATTGAAGCATCGACTGATATTGCAACCCGTGGTTATGAAGGCGGGGATATGGAGGAGATTCTTGATCAGGCTGAAAAATCAATCTTTGAAATTTCTGAAAATAGAATTCGTCCTTCTTACTTCCCGGTACGAAGCATCCTGAAGGATACTTTTAAGTCGATAGAGGCTCTCTACGAACGTAAAGAGCTGGTTACTGGGGTGCCAACGGGGTATCACGATCTTGATAAAATGACAGCTGGGTTGCAGCCGAGTGACCTGATTATTGTTGCGGGCCGTCCCTCTATGGGGAAGACGGCTTTTGCTCTGAATCTGGTCGAATATGCAACCACTCTTGCTGAGAAGGAAGTTCCCGCAGTGATTTTCTCGCTAGAGATGAGTAAAGAGCAATTAGTCCAGCGGATGCTTTGCTCTCTGGCAAAAGTTGACGCGGGACGGCTACGGACCGGTCATCTAGGTGAATCAGATTGGCCAAAGCTGACGATGGCGGCTGGTCAATTAAATGAAACACAGCTTTTTATTGATGATACCCCGGCGATATCTGTTCTTGAACTCCGTTCAAAGGCGCGACGTTTAAAAGCTGAGCATGGTCTGGGTTTGATTATCGTCGATTATTTGCAATTGATGCGAGGGAGTAATCCCGAAAGTCGGCAGCAGGAGATTTCTGAGATCTCACGTTCTTTGAAAGCTCTGGCCAAAGAGTTGTCGCTTCCCGTTGTGGCTTTGTCTCAGTTGAATCGCTCTTTGGAAAGTCGTACCGATAAGCGTCCAATGATGGCCGATTTACGTGAGTCTGGTGCTATTGAGCAGGATGCCGACGTCATTATGTTTGTTTATCGGGAAGCGGTTTATTGTGAAGATTGTAAAAGCCGTGAAAGAACTTGTGATAAGGGTCATGATAAAGATGCTGAAGTGATTATTGGTAAGCAGCGGAATGGTCCTATCGGAACGGTGCACCTGACTTTCCGTGGTGAATTTACCCGCTTTGAAAATCAGGCTAAAAGAGATGATAGCTATTCGTAAGGGAGAACCTCATGTGTTCGCCCAATTTTCACTGGTAAATGATCACTGGGCGAACATGATTCTCCTTACGACCCACCGCGTTTCACTTCAATTTCGAGTGTTTTGATCTTTTTCCTTAGCGTATTCCGGTTAATTCCTAGAACCTCTGCTGTTCGGATTTGATTGCCACGAGTTTTTTGTAAAACAATATTGATCAGTGGCCGTTCAATCTGATGCAAGACCATTTCATAGAGATTATCCATTTCCTGCAGGTTCATCTGAGAGAGAGAGTTTTCTAGCTTCTGTGCAACAAGAGCTTCGAGGGATTCGTTTTGGCGCTGTTGCTTTTTATCTCCAATCAAATCAGGAAAATCAATCGGTGTCAGGACCTGATTAGGTGATAGGAGCACGGCTCTCTTGATGGTATTTTCAAGTTCTCTTACATTGCCCGGCCACGGGTGTGACTGGAGTAACTCTAATGTTTCGGCACTGAATTCCATTAAATCGATCCCAAGGTCTTGTTTCGATTTTTGCAAAAAGAAATCAGAGAGGATGGGAATGTCGTCTCGACGCTTGCGTAAAGCGGGAAGTTTAATCGGGACGACATTGAGGCGATAGTAGAGATCCTCACGAAATAGTTTGTCTTTGACCAAGGTGTTAATGTCTTGATTTGTCGCCGCGACGATCCGCACATCAACTTTGATGGTTTGGCTTCCTCCCGTTCGGGTGATTTCTTTTTCCTGTAGAACCCGAAGAAGTTTTGCCTGTAATTCTAGCGGCATGTCACCGATTTCATCCAGAAATAAAGTTCCACCATCGGCTTGTTCAAATTTTCCTATTTTACGTTCTGTTGCGCCAGTAAAGGATCCTCGCTCGTGACCAAATAATTCTGTTTCGAGTAGTTCGTGGGGAATGGCGGCACAATTTAGGGCGACAAGGGGTTTTCCAAGACGACGGCTATTAATATGGATGGCTCGGGCGATCAATTCTTTTCCCGTTCCACTTTCTCCGGTGACCAGAATTGTGACATCTGAACTCGCAACCCGGCCCAGTATTTTGTAGATTTCCTGCATGGGTTGACTGTTTCCGATGATTGATCGTCCAAAACTGTAGTGGTCTTGAAGTTCTTCTTTTAGATGGTCAATTTTACCGGTGAGTTCGGCTGCTTTTTCGGCCTTTAAAATAATCGCATCAAGGGCAGTAAGGTCAAACGGTTTAGCGAGATAGTCATAGGCACCATTCTTCATGGCAGATATGGCATGCTCCATTGTCGCTTCTGCAGTCATGATGATGATTAATGTGTCTGGGTAATCAACACGAAATTGTTTAAGCAGGTCAAGGCCATGAATCCCGGGCATTTTTATATCCAGAATCGCTAGGTCATAGTGGTTTTTCTGGGCCAGACTTCGGGCTTGTAACCCATCTTCTGCGAGATCAACGTAGAAGCCTTGTTTCTTTAGTGCCTTAGATAAAACCCAACGAATGCTCTCTTCGTCATCGGCGACCAGAATATTTTGAATAGCCATAATTTACTTTCCTTTGTCTTTCTCATTTGTTGCGCGGATATGGAACAGTGGCAGCGAGACCTTAACTTGAGTTCCGCCTGTTGACTGATTGGCGAACTGCAACAACCCTTCGTGATCGGTTACGATTTTTTGGCAGATAGACAGGCCAAGACCGTTGCCCGCTGTTTTTGTTGTGTAGAACGGGGTAAATATTTTTTCCAAATCTGTTGTTGGAATACCTGGCCCCTCGTCAGTGATAGAAATTTGCACCATAGGTGTTGGGCGGGTTCCAGGAAGACTTAAGTGATAGTCGGTACTGATTTGAGTTGAAATCGTGATTTTGCTGTTATCAGGCGATGCTTCACAGCTATTTTTTATCAGGTTTAAGAACAGGCTCATCAGAAGATCGTGATCGCCTAAGATGTCGGGGATGCTGGGGTCAAGTTTCCAGACGAAAAGGATAGAGCGATCTGTGACGGTACTTTTTTGCAATTTAACAATTTTCAGCAGGAGCTGTCCGATATTGATGGCTTCAAGGCGCTCTTTGCGAGGATTTGAAAGGTTCAGTAACTCTTGGATGATGCGGTTTACTCTCTCGGCTTCTTTTACAATCAGCTGAGGGTACTCTTGGAGCTCACTATCTGATTCCAGTTCTAACTGGAGAAGTTGGGCCGATCCTTTGATTCCTCCAAGAGGATTTTTGATTTCATGAGCTAATCCTGCCGCCATAGTCTCAATCATCACTAATTGATCTGCATGGCGTACGACGCTTTCAAGGGAGTGTATTCTGGTCAGGTCATGGAGGACAATAACAGCGCCTTGTTGTGGTGCTGAAACTGAAAAGATTGGTGAAACAGTAATGCTAACCTGGCGTTGCTGCGCTCCAGATATCTTTAATGTAACTGTTTCGTGACTTGAAATAGAACGTCCTTCATTGAGGGCAGTTCTGAGTAAATAACATAAAGTCTCTTCATCCTTAAAACACTCATAGAAGGATTTACTAAGAGCGTTCTTTTCTGATAGACCCGTAAAATGTTGAGCCGCTGAATTGAAAAGGACGATTTTCCCTTGCTGACTCACTGCAATGATTGCGTCAGCAATGTTTTCAAGAATCATTGCGCATTCATGTTGCGATACATTGGTCTGATTGCTCATGCGACTTGGTCCTGTAAGAAAAATGCTCTTGTCAGGTCGACAACTTGATCGATTTGTTCAGTTTTCTGTAGGGCAACTCGATAGTGACTTGCTCCTTCCAGACCGCGTGCATACCAACAAAGATGTTTACGCATTTCTAAGATAGTTTTTTTGTCTCCAAATTGTTCGCGGTGAAGTTGCATGTGTCGGAGCACGATCTGCAATTTGTCTTCAAGTGTTGGCTGTGAAATCGGTTTCTTTGCCAGTAAATCTAAAACTTGACTGATTAACCAAGGGTTCCCGTAGGCGCCTCGACCAATCATAATCGCATCACAATTTGTTGCATTGAGCATCTCTAGCCCATCTTGTGGATCAACAATATCACCACTTCCAAACACTGGTATATTTAGAGACGATTTTAGTTGCGCAATGTGCTGCCAGCGCGCTTTTCCTGAAAAACCCTGACTGCGAGGGCGTGGATGTATGGTGATAGCATCGACTCCTTCTGCTTCTGCAATGTGACCAATTTCAAGAAAATTTATAGAATTATCGTCCCAACCCGAGCGAATTTTTATCGTTAATAAGCCGGGGTATATTTTTCGCACGGTTTTTAGGATTTCAGAAATTTTTTGAGGGCTTTGCAAGAGAGCACTGCCCGCACCACTTCGAACAACTTTTTTAACGGGGCAGCCCATATTGATGTCGAGGATTGGGCTAAGCTTAGAAACCATTCTTGAGGCCTCAGCAATAACCTGTGGATCGTCGCCAAACAGTTGAATTCCTAAGGGGAATTCTTCTTTACAACTTTTGAGTAGGAGTTGGGTTTTCTTTCCATCTCGAATCAAGCCGTTTGAGCTGACCATCTCAGTAAAGACTAATCCAGCTCCAAAAGACTTCATAATTCTTCGATAGGGTAAGCTGGTGATTCCTGCCATGGGAGCAAGGATAACTGGGCTTGATAGCTGAAGTGAGCCAATATGGGGATTTAGGGTTTGCATAATTATTGTGCATTTTATGCGGTCTTCTTGGGATGGGCAAGGAAAAAATAACCAATTTTGTAATGTAAAGTCACTAAACTTATGTGGGTAATCTTTTTGGATACTGTATACAATTTACAGCTTGACAAGGGAGAAGTGAGTTGTTAAAACGATATTTGTGATTTTAGGCGAAAGAAGGTTTGTGAGCCCCAAAAAAAGGGTTCAAATCAACGCTTATTGATCTGGCTTATGGAGCTACATAAAAAAGTGTTTTTTTATGTAGCTTGTTTTCCGCATTGCGGAATTATTTCTTTCTTGGCCCATATGGGCATCTTCAAATTGTTTTCAACAACCACAAAAGGAGAGAGAGTATGTCAACATTGAAAAAGGTTTTAGCGGAAAAGATTGCCGCACACCGTCCTCGCGTTACCAAACTGGTTAAAGAGTTTGGTGATGTAAAGCTTGGTGATGCAACTATCGGTCAGGCAATTGGTGGTGCTCGTGGCATCAAGTGTCTTGTTACTGATATTTCCTATCTTGATCCAATGGAAGGAATTCGTTTCCGTGGTTTGACTATCCCTGAAACTTTCGCAGCCCTACCTAAAGTCCCAGGTAGTGAATATCCTTATGTTGAGTCTTTCTGGTATCTGTTGATGACTGGTGATGTCCCAACTATGGAAGAAACTCTGGAAGTTGTTGCTGATTGGCAAGAGCGTTCCGCTATTCCTCAGTATGTTATTGATGTTCTTCGTGCACTGCCACGTGATAGCCATCCAATGGTTATGTTCTCTTCAGCCATCTTGGCTATGCAGCGTGATTCCGTTTTCTCCAACAACTATGCTGCTGGTAAATTCAACAAGATGACTTGTTGGGAAGACATGTTCGAAGATTCCACTAACCTGATGGCTAAACTTGGTCCTATCGGTGCTTATATCTATCGTATGAAGTACAAAGGCGATACTCACATCGAAGCTGATCCAGCTCTAGATATGGGTGGTAACTTTGCTCATATGATCGGCCAAAGTGATGATTACAAAGATGTTGCTCGGATGTACTTCATCCTTCACTCTGACCATGAGTCTGGTAACGTTTCAGCTCACGCGACTCACCTTGTTGCTTCTGCTCTGTCTGATGCTTACTATGCATACAGTGCTGGTATCAACGGTCTTGCTGGCCCTCTACATGGCCTGGCAAACGAAGAAGTTCTTCGCTGGACTCAAAACTTCATGACCAAGCTTGGTGGCGAACTACCCACCGAAGAGCAGCTTAAAGAAGCTCTCTGGGCTACTCTTAACAGTGGTCAGGTTATCCCTGGTTACGGTCATGCTGTTCTGCGTAAGACTGACCCACGTTATGCTTCACAGCGTGAGTTCTGCCTTAACACTGAAGGTCTTAAGGATTACCCACTGTTTAAGCTTGTCAGCATGATCTTTGATGTCACTCCAGACATCTTGGTTGAGCAGGGTAAAGCTAAAAACCCATGGCCAAATGTTGATGCCCAGTCTGGCGTTATCCAGTGGTACTATGGCGTTACAGAGTACGAGTACTATACTGTATTGTTCGGTATCGGCCGTGCACTTGGTTGCTTGCCTAATATCACTTGGGACCGTGCTCTTGGTTACGCTATCGAGCGTCCTAAGTCTGTTACGACTGATATGCTTGAAGCTGCAGCTGGTATCAAGTAATAGTTACATTATAATTTTGAATGTCATTAAGGGAGTCTCCTTCGGAGGCTCCCTTTTTTTAGTTATAAGTATTGGTTTATTCTTGTTGTCTCTTTTGTTTTTTTCCTTTGACGGTTATAGTTGTGTCAGAGTGTTGTTTTGATTTTTTTGAAGGAGTTTATAATTATGAAAAATAGAATAGTGACAGCTTCTCTTGTTTTTTGTCTCATCGTTGTTGTCTCCGGCTGTGCAACCAACACAACGCATGAGAATACAAAAAAGGGAGCAGGGATTGGGGTATTCGTTGGTGCAGTCTCCGGAGCAATTATAGGTTATCAGAATGATCATTCAGGTGGCGCTCTTCGTGGTGCTTTGATTGGGGGAGCTGCTGGGGGTGCTTTGGGCGCCGGTACGGGTGCTTATATGGATAAGCAGCAGACAGAGTTTGAACAGGAACTAGAGCAGGAGCGTGCTCAGCAACAAATTGAAATTGAACGGCAGCAGAATGAAATTCTTAAGCTGACGATGAGCAGCGAAGTTTCTTTTGATTTCAATTCAGCACGAATTAAGGCGACCTTTGAGTCACCACTTAATAAAATTGCCAATATCATGAGCCGTTATCCTGAAACTCAAATTGTCGTTGTTGGGCATACGGATAATGTAGGTTCTGATCAATATAATTTGGATCTATCGTTGCGCAGAGCTAATGCTGTTGCTGATTATCTGATTATGCAGGGGGTCATGACGGCGCGTTTAGGAACGGAAGGACGCGGAGAGATAGAGCCAATGTTCAGTAACGAGACGATGACGGGACGGGCCAAAAATCGTAGAGTGGAGATTTTTGTCGTACCAAACATGAACGCAGGACAATAAATAACCAATGGTTCTGTCGAACAGATTAGGAAGTTATGGATTCACCAGACCTGAGGATTTTTAAACGTCCTCAGGTGTTTCCTTTGGCGGCTCCACAGCAGCTTTTTGATGAATGTGTTTTTCTTTTTCTTTTCGTGTTGCGTAGATTAACAATTTCTTGTCAGTGTATGACTCAACTTCGCCTGCAAAGGATTCAATTTTAAAATAGTCGTGGATCTTTTGAGGGGCATCCATGAAAAACTTATTAAGTTCTTGTATTTTTGCTCGGTTCAAACCCGCCGTTTTTGTCCACTCTTGAAAATCGTGTGTTTTTGAAATAACGAGAGTTTCCTGAAGAATCAGTTCAGAATTGTGGATCATATCTTTCCACTGATCTTCGCTGAATGCCTTAATGTGTGTGGGGTTGCGCATTGTTTCCATAGTTTGAAAAAAATCAGCAACTTCGGGATCTGAAGGCATGAGGGTATCAATGATAGCCATGCGTCCCCCACGGCGTAATACTCGATGGAATTCTTGTAAAGCACGTGGGACATCAGGGAAATGATGAGGTGCAATGCGACACGTCAGTAAGGTGAAAGAACCTGCCGGGAAGGGGAGGTCTTCCGCATCTGCTTCACGGAAAACAACGTTGTCAACTCGTCCTTCTTCTGCAATATGTTCTTGAGCTTTTTTTAACATCTGCATGGTCAAATCTGAGGCGACAACCTGTCTAACCATAGGAGAAAAATAAAGAGCCATATGGCCGCCACCGCAGGCGACATCGAGCATATTGTCATCATGGGAAGGCTTGAGTAGTCGTGCTGCTTCATCTAAATCTTTACCACCGGAAAAGTGGGTGGCTTCAACATATGCAGCAGCCGTTTTACCAAACTGTTCACGAATTCTATTTTTAAATTTACTATTCATTCGGGTTCCTCCCAAGTCATTTAGAGGCATTATAGCATTGAACCTTAATGTTGTGTGAAATTTTACCTGATGGATTCTTTTTGTCGTCATTTGTGTTTAATTTGTAAACTGAGTCTTGGCGTGTAGGGCTGACTTGGTTGAAATTTGTTTTTTTTCTGTTGAAGTATCAGTTTTATAAGGACGTTCTATGAAAAAATGTCAAGTCGGACCAGAAACAGTCAGAATGATTGAATTAGGTCATCCATGGGTTATTGCGGATCGTTATACAAAACAATGGCCTTCAGGAGATTCTGGTGAGTTAATTGCCCTTGTCGATGATAAGAAGAACTTTTTGGCAACAGCCCTCTATGATCCATCCGATAGAATTGTTGCCCGTGTCCTCGATCGTAATAAAATACAATTGACCGATGCATGGTTTGAAAAGAAGCTTTTGCAAGCGAAGCAATTACGACAACATGCTCAGCTCTTTGAGACAGATGCTTTCCGCTGGCTTAACGGCGAAGGTGATGAATTGCCGGGGGTGACGATTGATTGTTATGGCGATTATCTCATGCTGCAACTTTATACCTCTGCATGGGATGTGCATCTTGGTCCGTTAACGACTGCTATAAAGAAGGTTTTTCATCCCGGAGGGATTTACCGAAAACTCAGGCCACAGGAAACCAGGGCCCTGGAAGCTAAAAAACGAACGAAGGAATATAGCCGGTTAATTTCAGGAAATTTAGCCCCTGTTCCTTTGCAAGTACTGGAGAATGGACTGTCTTATTTCGTTGATCTTCGGGAGGGCCTTAATACCGGCCTTTTTCCTGATCAGAGACGTAATCGGCAAGAATTGATGACTCGCGTCAATGGTAAACGAGTTTTAAATCTTTTTGCTTTTACTGGAGCATTCTCTGTCGCCGCTGCTGTTGCTGGAGCTCAGAAAGTGACAAGTATTGATGTTTCAGCTAAATATTTGGACATTGCACGGGAAAATTTTTCTATTAATCGAATCAATCCAAAACGGCATGAATTTATTGTTGGTGATGTTTTTGTCGAACTTGCAAAGATGCAGGCAAAACAACGTAGCTTTGATGTGATCCTCTTCGATCCACCTTCATTTTCTACCACCAGTAAAAGTCGCTTTTCGACACATGGGGGAACATCAAAGCTTGTAGAGGCAACATTACCTCTTTTGGAGTCTGGCGGTCTGTTGATCAGCTCGAGTAATCATCAGAAAGTTTCTATGGAAGATTATGTTAAGGAGCTCCGCCGTGGTGCTTTGCGTTTTGGAAATGATTTAAAGATATTATTTACAAGTGGTCAATCTGAAGATTTTCCTTGTTCTGTCAGCTTCCCAGAAGGGCGTTATCTTAAGTTTGTGATTAGTGTTAAAGCTGATTCTTAAAAACTCGGTCAGCGATTAGTCAAACAAAAACGTCCCAGCAATTGTTACTGGGGCGTTTTTATTATTTGCAACTATTGGGTAAGCATTAACTGCATCGAGGTTGGAGACAGCTTTATGAGAGATGAAACCCTTTGCTGCGAGTGAGACAGCGGGAGCGGTCGGCTCGCTCTGAGCTACTAGATTCTTCCCCCCCCCACACACCAAATGGGTAGAAAATAAATTGACAATGATACATTGATGAGCTTCTAATACGTATAGATAATACGCATTAGAAGGGTGTTGCTCTTGCAAGATTTCAATCTAGGGGAAGATCAATGGACAAAGCACATATTCTTGTTGTTGATGATGATGTTGGCATGCTCAGTATTTTTGAGGCGATGTTAAAAGATGATTATCTCGTGACCCTTGTTGAAGATGGGGGCGCTGCATTAAACCTCATTTCGCGAGGACTGAAACCTGATCTCATTCTACTCGATGTTTTTATGCCCGATGTCGATGGTTTTACGATGTGTGAGGAGCTTCAGTCGGATTCAAAAATCAATGACATCCCGATAATTTTTATCTCCGGAAATACCAGTTCCGAAAATGAAGTTAAGGCACTTGAGCTTGGGGCTGTCGATTATATAACAAAGCCTTTTCATCTTAGTGTTGTCGATCATCGTATCCGAACTCAGCTAGAATTGTTATCTCACAGAAACCGTTTAAAGGAATTGGTCACTAAAAGAACGGAAGAACTTACATCAAGCCTTGCGGAAGTCAAAAATAAAGAAAACTATCTAAAGGGATTGATAAACCTTGCGCCGATCGGTATTGGCCTTTTGAAGAACGGCGAGATAACTCAAACTAATGAGGCTTTGATTGAGCTTACCGGTTATTCTCAGAGTGATCTGGTCGGGATGGCTTTTGAAAGTTTCTACTCTCAACATGCGACTTATTTGAAGGATTTTGAAAAAATTGACGTTATGTTCGCAGAAAGGAAGATGGCTTTTTTAGAAGCTCAATTGATAAAGAAATGTGGCACTGTGACACATTTTTCATTACGCTTTTCTCCCCTAGATTACGCTCGAAGTGATTCAGAAATAATTTTTACTGTCATGGATATTACTGAAAGTAAAAAATATGAAGCTGAATTAGAGGCACGCTTTGATAAAAGGACTCAAGAGTTGAGAATGTCAAATGAGCTTCTACAGTTGGAGATCCATGAGCGGAAATGTTCAGAAAATGCATTGATACAAAGTGAAATAGCTCTTGAAAAGCAACGTGCTGTTTTGGAGGAATCTAACGTTGCTTTAAAGGTGTTGATTCGAGATGCCGATCATGAACGGAGGAAATTTGAAGAGCGCATTGCGTTAAATCTACAGGAACTTGTGGATCCTTATCTTGATAAAATCAAGAAGTCGAAAATTGATGAGCGGCAACGGAATTATCTATCAATTATTGATGAAAATCTCAAAACTATTGTTTCGCCATTGGTTAAGGCATCCATTTCCCTCTGCATGAAGTTGACTCCGGCAGAAATTCAGATTGTGAGTCTGATTAAACAAGGAAAATCATCAAAAGAAATTGCCGATCTCTTGTATTTGTCACAACGCACAATTGATAAACATCGGAGCAATATTCGTAAAAAAATTGGTATTGCGAATAGCAAGGTGAACCTCAGATCTGTTTTAGTCTCCGAGTTGAGTCCTGTCGGTGCAAATTAGATGTGCCGTTTTATCAGGGAGCGGTTTTTTGAATCCTTACTGTCGTGTGTGTCTATTCAAGGTTGTGTCAATAATGTTAGATCGATGTGAGCAGTCTTTCTGGTGTGATCCTTGTCTTTATCCTCCTGTGCTGATGGGTGGTGCTAAGTTATGGTGGAGATGAAATTTTCTCAACAGATGACATATGTGTGGTGGTTATTGATTGGCATCTGTGCTGCTTTTGTTTTTGTCTGGCAAGTGACACTTTGGACATATAATCGCGCCCTGAGTGACCTTGTGACGACTGGAACGGAACGACTTGCCTTTTATGAAGCAACATTGAGAGAAGCCCTGAGTCGCTATGCCTATCTTCCCTTTGTCCTATCTGAAAATATTGATATTCAAATTATGTTGAAATCACCCTTTAATGTTGATCTTGTGAACCGTTACCTTGAAAAGTTAAACTCTGAGGCCGGGTCAGAAGCTCTCTATGTTATGGGTAAGGTTGGGGACACAGTTGCTGCAAGTAACTGGCAATCTCCTTTGACATATGTCGGTAATAATTATGGATACAGACCTTATTTTACTGATACTCAGGACGGAAAAAAAGGGCGTTATTTTGCAATAGGGACAACAACAGGAATCCCGGGTTATTTTTATTCTCATCCAGTTATTCAAAATGGTGAATTTCTCGGAGCAACTGTGGTGAAGACAGACCTTGCTCGCTTACAGAAAGACTGGCGGAGCGGTGGGGAGAGTGTTTTTGTCAGCGACAGGAACGGGGTTCTTTTTTTGACGAGTCTCAGCGAGTGGCGCTACCGGACTCTGGCTCCGCTTTCAGATGCTCAAAGAGCGATCATCTTGGCAGGAAGGCAATATGGTGACAAGTTGCTTGAGCCAATAGGTCTAAAAGTTGGAGCTCAGATGGGTGATGGTCAAAGATTGGTTCGCTATGGTGATGAATCTTATCTGATGATTTTTAGTTTATTGGAGGGGACGGAGTGGCGGATTCATCACCTTTCGTCACTTCAAAGTGTGCGAGGTCAAGCACAGGCTGTTGCCGTGACTGGAAGTGTCTGTATCTTGTTGATTTTGTCTTTGGCCCTCTATTTGCGAGAGCGGAAACAGAAACAACAATCACGGCGCCAGGCGCGTGAAGCTGAAGCGATCCAAAAGGTTAATAAGCGCCTCAAGGCAGAAGTTGCTGAGCGAACACGGACAGAAAATGCTTTACGCGAGACTCAAGATGAATTGATTCAGGCGGGGAAACTTGCTGCTCTTGGTCATATGGCCGCTGGGATTGTTCACGAATTAAACCAGCCGATCGCAGCCATCAAAACACAGGTGGCGAGTGGACGGTTGTTACTGGACCGAGGGGAACCCGAATCGGTTAAGGAGAATCTGGATGCCGTATCACGAATGACAGAACACATGGGATCAATTACAAAACAACTGAAGAGTTTTGCCTACAAGGGACAGGTTAAGAAAGAGACGGTTATTCTTCAGGAATCACTTGATGGAGCACTCGCAATTACGCGACCCCTTCTGGGGAAAAGTTCAGTTGAGTTGCAGATTTCGGTACCAGAAGACAATTTAGAAATTATTGCCGTAAGTGGACGCATGAAGCAGGTTTTTATCAACCTTATTCGTAATGCTATCGATGCCATGGAATCAAGTCTTGTTAAGCAATTGCGTATCGAGATTTCTAAAAATGAGAACGAGGTTCATATTGAGGTTTGTGATACTGGCCCAGGGATCTCGGAGCAGGCTCAAGCAGAGATTTTTACTCCATTTTTTACAACCAAGGAGGTTGGAGAGGGTCTTGGTCTCGGTTTGTCGATTTCGTACCGCATTATTACGGATTTGAAAGGGACAATTCGTGCTTATAACCATGATTCGGGGACTTGCTTTGATATCAGGCTACCCATTGCAAAAATAGAGGCTTAATCGGATGGGAAAATTCAATCAGGTTATTCTTGTCGATGATGATGCTGAAATGAGAATAGCGACAAGCCAATGGTTGGAGTTGTCGGGATGTGACGTTACCGTTTTTTCTGATGCACCTTCTGCTTTGGAAAACGTAGGTGCTGATTATCCTGGTGTGATTGTCAGTGATGTGCGCATGCCTAAGATGGATGGGATGGAATTTTTAAAATGCCTAAGCTGCATTGATTCAGATATTCCGGTGATCTTGGTGTCTGCTCATGGTGACGTGCAGATGGCTGTTGATGCGATGCGCTCAGGTGCCTATGATTTTATCGAAAAGCCCTTTGATCCAGAACGTTTACTTGAAATTGTTCAACGTAGTCTTGATAAGCGTCGCCTGATTATTGAAAACCGAGAGCTACGACGGCAATTGACTGGTTCCGAGGTGATTGAGCGCAAGTTGATTGGTAATAGTTCGGTCATGAGACGTTTGCGTGATGAAATATTAGATGTTGCTGATACCGATGCTCCAGTATTGATCAGCGGCGAGACCGGTACAGGGAAAGAGGTTGTTGCACGTTGCCTGCATGATTTCGGCAGCCGTAAACAGGGAAAATATGTCGCTGTAAATTGTGGGGCAGTTCCTCAAAATATTTTTGAAAGTGAACTGTTTGGCCATGAACGTGGTGCCTTTACTGGTGCCGATAAGCGTAGAATCGGCCGTTTTGAATATGCTAAAGGCGGCGTTCTTTTCCTTGATGAAATTGGTACGATGCCTTTAGCGATGCAGATTAAGGTTCTACGTGTTTTGCAAGAACGTGAAGTTGTAAGTATTGGAAGCAATGAACCGCAACCGATCGATTTTCGCCTTCTCAGTGCCACGAATAAAAATCTCCAACAAGGGTGTGCTGATGGGTCGTTCCGGGAAGATCTCTACTATCGCATTAATGTGATTGAGATTTTTGTTCCTCCTTTGCGTGATCGGGGAGAAGATATCCTGTTTTTGTTTGATTATTTCTCCAGTCAGGCCGCGCTGAATTACGCTCGCCCTGAAGCGGCACTGCAAGGTTCAGATATCGGTTTGCTGATGAGCCATCAATGGCCAGGCAATGTTCGTGAATTGAAAAACTTGGCAGAGCGCTATGTTTTGTCATCCCTGCCTGTCGAGCAACGGCTCAGTTCGATTTTACAACAGGGTCGTACCGATTCAGTGCAATCATCATCGTTGCAATCACTGATGCGACAGCACGAGAAAATGTTATTGGAGCAAGCCCTTGTTTCCTGCCATGGTAATGTTCAAGAAGTGATGGTCGCACTCGATCTTCCCCGGCGGACGTTGAACGAAAAACTTCAAAAACACAATCTGGTGCGCAAAAAGTATCTTTAGTTTGTTGGCAAGAATACGCCTGTTTGTTTTCTGCTGTCGGCGAAAATCCGCTCAAATCTCACCCCTCGCTTCGTTAGATCCCCCTTTCTTGGCATCATCCGCTTTGGCACGTCCTTTGCGATAACAACTTTCATGTTGATAAAAATATGATGGCAAATGTTTTAACCCAATCCTTGAGGAGGAGTAAAGATGATGAAAAGATTTAAGCAGGTTGCTTTTATTGCCTTAGCCGCAGTTTTTGTTTTGAGTGCAATAACCAATGTTGAAGCGGCTCCAAAAGAACGAAACTATTTACTCGCAACGGCATCGACCGGTGGCACCTACTACCCTGTTGGTGTTGCCCTTTCAACGGTTGTCAAAGTTAAACTTCAGCCAAAACAAAAAATTGGCATGTCAGCTATTAATTCTGCTGGTTCCGGTGAAAATATAAAGTTGCTCCGTGATGATGAAGTTCAGTTTGCAATTTTACAAGGCCTCTATGGTTCATATGCTTGGAATGGTTCTGGCCCTATTGCCAGTGCCGGTCCACAGAAGAACCTGCGTTCAGTTTCGATGCTGTGGCAGAACGTTGAACACTATGCTGTTCTTAAAAAGTTTGCAAAAAGTGGAACTGTTGCTGACCTTGTTGGGATGAAAGGTGAGTCCATGTCAATGGGTAAGAAGAATTCAGGGACACTGGGATCCAATGGTGTCATTCTCGGTAACATGGGTGTTGATATAGATAAGGATTATAAGCTTATCCATGTTGGTTATGGCCCAACTGCTGATGCATTGCAAAATGGTCAGATTTCTGGTTTCGGTATCCCGGCAGGTGTTCCCGCTAGTGCTGTCACCAAAGCATTTGCAAACTTAGGTAATGATATGACCATTCTCGATTTTACTGACGACCAGGTGAAGCAAGCCGATGGCGGTCTCGGTCTCTGGACACGCTATGTCATTCCTGCAGGTTCTTATCCTGAGCAGGTTAAGGATATCAACACTATTGCCCAGCCAAACTTTCTTGGTGTCCGTGCCGATGTTGACGAGGATGCCGTTTACCAGATTACCAAGACTGTTTACGAAAATTTGACCTTTCTCAATGCAATTCATGGCGCAACAAAAGCCATGGCGATTGAAAAAGCGATTGTTGGTTTGCCTATGCCTCTTCATCCTGGTGCTGCTAAATATTACCGCGAGGTTGGAATCAATATCCCGGCTAGCCTGATTGCGGATTAATTTTACGTTGATCAGTCGCCTCGTACTTGGATGCGACTGTTTTTTTGCACGGAGAATCAATGTTATGACAGCTTCCGAAACTGATGATCATCCCTTATACACAATAATTTTGTTAATTCTTGGTGTCTCAGTATCCTTGATGCATATCTGGTTCAATGTTGTGGCCGTTTTGCCGACCCTTTGGCAGAATGCACTCCATTTTGCTGGGTTTTCCTTGATTGCAGCCTTGATTTACCCTTTTAGTAAAGATGGCTCAATCATGTGGAGGGTTTCTGATGTTCTTTTGGGACTCTTGGCTGCAGGTTCTGCCGTTTATATGATTGCCATGGAAGATGCTATCTATGCTCGCGGTGTGAGTTTGCTGCCGAGTGAATGGGTCGTTGGAAGTATCCTCATCCTTTGTGCCCTGGAGTTTACCCGTCGGGTTGCTGGTTGGTTTATCCCTGTCCTGATTATCATTGCCCTGACCTATATTGGCTGGTGGGGAACGATGGTGCCTGGGGTGTTTAAATTTCCAGGATTAAATGCTGAAACCATTCTTTTCCGCAGTATCTATGGAGATGATGCTCTGTTTGGTACTATTGCGCGGATATCTTCAACCTATGTCTTTATGTTTATCCTTTTTGGGGCCTTTTTATTGCGCTCCGGAGCGGGGGAGTTTGTTATTGACTTGGCTCGATCTGTAGCAGGTCGGATGGTTGGTGGGCCAGGTCTTGTTGCGGTTATGGCGTCGGGATTGATGGGAACAATTTCCGGCTCGGCCGTGGCGAATACAGCATCAACCGGAGTTATTACAATTCCTTTGATGAAACGTGCAGGGTTCCCGGCTAAGTTTGCTGCCGGTACTGAGGCGGCGGCTTCAACAGGTGGGCAATTAATGCCGCCGATCATGGGTGCCGGAGCTTTTATTATGGCGACCTATACTCAAATTTCTTACAACACAATCGTGTTGGTCAGTATTATTCCTGCAATTTTATATTTTGCGACTGTCGCTTTTTTTGTCCGGATTGAAGCCAAGCGTAGTTTTGTTACTGCACTTGATGACGAGAAAGTTTCTGCCGTAGAGGTGTTTAAAAAAGGTGGTATCGTGTTTCTCGCGCCGATCGGGGTTCTCATCGCATTGTTGATCTATGGATTTACTCCGACTTATGCTGCAGGGATCAGCATTGTCGCAGTTGTGGTTTCATCGTGGTTCAGTGACAACAAAATGGGACCGAAGGCCATAGTCGAAGCGATGGCTCTGGGAGCTAAAAATATGGTGATGACTGCCATATTGCTTTGCGCTGTTGGGCTGATTGTTAATGTTATCTCTACTGCTGGTGTTGGAAATACCTTTTCGCTGATGATCACCCAGTGGGCAGGTCATAATATGGTCATAGCAATTATTTTGGTGGCTCTGGCCTCTCTGGTGCTTGGGATGGGACTTCCTGTGACGGCTGCTTATATCGTTTTGGGGACTTTGTCAGCTCCTGCACTCCATGGTTTGATCGCTGATGGCATGTTAGTTGACGCATTGGCCAGTGGGCAAGTGAGCGAAACGGCTAAAGCTATTTTTATGCTGGCGGCACCGGAACACCTTGCTGAAATTGGAAACCCAATGAATCATGCCGCTGCGCGGACGATTATAGATGCGGTGCCAATAGATCTGATCAGTGCCGTTCGTGAGTCGATGTTAAGTGAGTCGGTCATGATGTATGCGCTCTTGTCGGCCCATTTGATTGTTTTCTGGTTAAGCCAGGATTCTAATGTCACTCCGCCAGTTGCTCTCGCGGCATTTACTGGGGCAGCTATCGCTGGAACAAAACCAATGGAAACCGGCGTTCAGTCATGGAAAATAGCCAAAGGCTTGTACGTTGTTCCACTTCTATTTGCTTATACTCCTTTGGTGGGAGGTACATGGTTTGAGGTTGGCAGTATCTTTGTCTTTGCCCTTTTTGGATTGTATGCTTTTGCCGCTGGAATTGAAGGGTTCATGGAAAATCGCTTGAATCTACCGCTGCGGTTACTGACCCTTGGGGCTGCTGCTGCTTTGCTTTGGCCAACCACATTAATTATCCATGTTGTAGGCTTGTCAGTATTGATTGGTGTTTTAGTTGTCAATCGTCGTTCGTGTCAGGTTTGTGTGGAAGAGGCAACTGCTGAACCATCCTGAATATAACTAAGGGGCTTAGTCTATAGTGACAATTAAATAATCTTTGAACGGGTCTTATTCCCCGAAGCTTGCTTCGCGAATTAGCAAAGGTTGCAGGCTGTTGATACCTCGTAGCTTGCTGCGAGGTAGTTTATTAAAAGGCCAACCCTTAAAAAAGGTTGGTCTTTTGTTGTTCAGCGGGCTGTTTTTTTGTTTCGCTTCAGTTATACTGCTCCGTCTATTCACATATAGTATTTTCTATACTGTTTACCCTTTAAGGAGAGTCTGATGTTTCGCGAACCGAAAGAAACTGTCAAAGATCTATTGGAAAAACTACAAGAGCTGTGGAGGTATCTTTGACGTTCCGGGTAAGGGTGAACGCGTATCAGAATTAGAGGCAGAGATTGCTCAACCCGATTTTTGGGATCAAGGTGACCTGGCCCAGGAGAGACTAAAAGAACATACTCGCTTGAAACAGATTGTCGAAGATTGTACCTCGACGCAACAACAGCTTGAAGATATCGAAGTCCTGATTGAGCTGGGAGAAGAAGGGGGAGATGAAGAAACGCTCGCTGAGGTCAATTCTTTACTTCCTGACTTAGAAAAACTGATTGCTCAAATGGAGTTTTCTCGCATGCTTTCGGGGGAGCATGATGTGAATAATGCAACATTGAGCATCAACGCTGGGGCAGGTGGAACAGAGGCCCAAGATTGGGCTGATATCGTTTTGCGGATGTATTTGCGTTATTGCGAGCGACGAGGCTTCAAGGTTGATTTCACCGAATATCAACCAGGAGATGATGCAGGCCTCAAAGGGGCGACAATTACCGTCGAAGGTGATTATGCCTATGGTTATCTGAAGTCAGAAAGTGGGATCCATCGTTTAGTACGGATTTCTCCTTTTGATGCAAATTCCCGCCGTCATACCTCGTTTTGTTCAGTGTTTATTTTTCCTGAATTGGACGATTCAATTGAGATTGAGGTTGCGGATAAAGATTTAAAGGTTGATACGTTCCGTGCCAGTGGCGCGGGAGGTCAGCATATTAACAAGACCGATTCAGCAATCCGTATTACCCATATCCCCAGTGGCATTGTCGTTGCCTGTCAAAACCAGCGTTCTCAACATAATAACAGAGCTACAGCAATGAAACAGCTTAAAGCTCGTTTGTATGAAATGGAAATCCGCAAAAAGGAAGAGGAAGCAGCAGCCTTTTCTGAGGAAAAGAAGGACATCGGTTGGGGGAGCCAGATCCGATCGTATGTATTGCATCCCTATCGAATGGTCAAAGATCATCGAACGGGATACGAAACAGGGAACACCGATTCTGTGCTTGATGGCGATCTGGATAATTTTATTGAAGCTTATCTTTTGCAGGGTAAATAACTTGTTTAAAACTTCTATAAGGTCGCCCTTGAGATGTAACCTATCATGTGATTTATATGGCGGCGTTTTTCTTTACTTGAAAACGCCGTAAATGATTGACTTGCAGGTTTAATTTGACTAGATTCTGCGGTTAATTATTCCCCCCCTCTGTTGAAGGAGCAGTCATGCAAGATGCTGAAATTCCCGTTGGTTTAACATTTGACGACGTTCTGCTGGTCCCAGCGCACTCTCTGACATTGCCCAAAGATGTTGATCTTACCACTCAGTTGACTAAAAAGATCACACTGAATATCCCCCTGCTGTCTGCAGCGATGGATACCGTTACGGAATCACGTACGGCAATTGCTATGGCGCGTGAAGGTGGTTTGGGAATTATCCATAAAAACATGAGCCCTAAATCTCAGGCTACTGAAGTTGATCAGGTGAAAAAATCTGAGAGTGGCATGATCGTAGATCCGATCACCATGGATCCTGATCAGAAGATTTATGAAGCTCTTGAAGTGATGAAGAAGTATCGAATTTCAGGAGTTCCCGTCACTAAAAATGGCAAGCTAGTTGGGATTATGACAAACCGTGATCTTCGCTTTGAGACCAATCTCACCCAATCGATTGCCAGTGTTATGACCAAGGATAAATTGGTGACTGTTCCTCCCGGAACGACTCTAGAAGAAGCAAAGCATCACCTCCACGAGCATCGCATCGAAAAACTATTGGTTGTTGATGACGATTACGCTCTCAAGGGGTTGATCACCATTAAGGATATTGAGAAGGTTCGTAAATACCCGAATTCTTGCAAAGACGATTTGGGACGATTGAGAGTTGGTGCTGCCGTTGGTGTCGGTGCCGATTTGAATGAACGGTCAGAGGCTCTGGTTAGGGCAGGGGTTGACATGCTCGTTGTCGATACGGCTCATGGCCACAGTCAAGGGGTTATTGACACGATTGCCCAGTTACGAAAGTTATACCCTGACGTTCAATTGATGGCAGGCAATATAGCGACCGGTGCAGCAGCAAAAGCATTAATTGATGTTGGTGTTGATGCTGTTAAGGTTGGTATCGGACCTGGATCAATTTGTACGACTCGGGTGGTTGCCGGGGTCGGAATGCCTCAAATTTCTGCAATTCAGCACGTGGCTAAGATTGCACATGCCGCTGGAATTCCGTTGATCGCAGACGGTGGTATCAAGTTCTCTGGTGACCTGCCTAAGGCGATTGTGGCTGGTGCTGATATCATTATGATCGGTTCTTTGTTTGCTGGAACGGAAGAATCCCCAGGAGAAACAATCCTTTATCAGGGCCGAACCTACAAGTCGTACCGTGGGATGGGAAGCCTTGGAGCGATGAAGCAAGGTAGCAAAGATCGGTATTTCCAAGGTGGCGAGCAGGATGTCAAGCTGGTTCCTGAAGGGATAGAAGGCAGGGTTCCATATCGTGGTCCTCTTTCTGAAAACATCCACCAACTTATTGGTGGACTGCGGTCAGGGATGGGATATACAGGGTGTAGAACAATCAAAGAGCTTCAGGAAAAGGGTGAGTTTGTTCGTATCACAAATGCTGGTCTGCGCGAATCTCATGTTCACGATGTGATTATTACTCAGGAAGCACCTAATTACCGTATGGAACGGAGTGGCTGATAAAATGTCAGATATCCACAAAGATAAAATTCTGATTCTTGATTTTGGGTCTCAGTATACCCAGTTGATTGCCAGACGAGTCCGTGAATGTCATGTTTATTGTGAATTACACCCTTTTGATATGGCTTTAGCAGAAATTGAGGCATTCCATCCAAGTGGGATCATCCTTTCTGGTGGGCCTAAGTCTGTTTATGAAGAGGGTGCACCAGCCATTGCTGAGGAACTGTTTGAATTGGGAATTCCCGTTTTGGGCCTCTGTTACGGAATGCAGCTGATGAGTCGGCATTTTGGGGGTGACGTTGTTCCGGCGGGTAAGCGAGAGTATGGGTATGCTGAGTTGATGAGCCAGGGGAGTCCTGGACCTCTTTTTGAAGGATTTTTTAGTGAGGGGGCAAGCTCGGTCTGGATGAGTCATGGTGACCATGTTGAAACAATGCCACAGGGATTTGACGTTGTGGCAAAAACAGCGAACGCACCAGTTGGTGCGATTCAGAATGTTGAGCGAAATCTTTATGGGGTGCAGTTTCATCCAGAAGTTAATCATACCCTCCATGGTGAGATGCTGATTAATACCTTTGTGCGCAAGATCTGTGGGTGTCGTGGGCAATGGACTCCGGGGCAGATTGTTGAAGATGCCATAGTGAGAATCCGTGAACAGGTCGGAAATGATCAGGTCATCCTTGGTCTTTCTGGCGGGGTTGATTCCTCTGTTGCTGCTGCATTGATCCATCAGGCTATTGGTGATCAGTTGCACTGTGTTTTTGTTGATAACGGGTTGTTACGTCTTGATGAAGGTGATCAGGTTATGGCCACATTTGCCAGTAATATGGGGGTCAAGGTAACCCGGGTTAATGCTCAGCAGCGCTTTTATGATGGTTTGGCGGGAGTCGTAGACCCGGAGCGTAAGCGCAAAATTATTGGTAATTTGTTTGTTGATATTTTTGAAGAAGAATCAAACTTGATCACTGATGCAAAATGGTTAGCACAAGGAACTATCTATCCAGATGTTATTGAGTCGGCCGGAGCAAAAACTGGCAAAGCACATAATATCAAAAGTCATCATAATGTTGGTGGCTTGCCCGACTATATGACATTGGAGTTACTTGAGCCACTAAGAGAATTATTTAAAGATGAAGTCCGTGCAATTGGCGAAGAGTTAGGCTTGCCACATGCGATGGTCTGGCGGCACCCATTCCCTGGCCCAGGTTTGGGAGTGAGGATTCTTGGTGAAGTCAAAGAAGAGTATTGCGATATTTTGCGTCGTGCTGATGCCATTTATATTGAAGAGCTTTATTCTAGTGGTCACTATCATAAGATCAGCCAGGCTTTTGCCGTTTTTCTTCCGGTCAAGTCAGTTGGAGTTATGGGGGATGGCCGTACTTATGAATACGTAATCGCTCTGCGAGCAGTTGAAACAAAAGATTTCATGACAGCGGGATGGTATCCCATGCCTTATGAAGATTTAGCCCGTATTAGCAATCGGATTATCAATGAAGTCAAAGGGATTAATCGCGTGACCTACGATATTTCAAGCAAGCCACCAGCAACGATTGAGTGGGAATAGGGTTCTCTTAAGTAGTCGCAGTAATTAAATAATACACTTGTATAGAGCTGACACACAGAAAGAGCCCTGCTGATTTTACAGGGCTTTTTCTGTTATGCTACAGGTTTCAACAATATTTGTGGATTAAACCCCAGCCTGACAGCTCCCCAGTGGCGACCGTCTATATGAATTGGTAAAGACAGGTCACTGAGAATTTCACCAGTGTCGCGCATGTAAGTTTGCAGCAGGAAGTTCTCAGTGTTTTGTGCGCCCCGGTACCCTGTTGGGTCATTGAAAATCCGTTTGTCACGACTGCCTGCAACATCTAATTCAGGATCTCCAGTCAGTGGTTTGGAGAAGATGCTGTTGTGGGTTGGTCCATAACCGTTTGTGTCTACGCAGATAGCAAAAATACCTGATGGTATCTGGCTGAGGGTTTGGTCATAGATTGGCTGTAATTGTTGTGCAAAAAGCTGATCGTAACATGTTGAATATTTGATCGGATCGGTCCTTGGAATCTCCTGATAGTTCGTATCGAATATATTGATTCCTTTGTTTGCCATCTGTTTTATATCGCTAGCTGATTTATCTCTGAATTGTCGTCCTGTTTCAAGAACTCCCTCAAATGCACCTTCACCGGTAATAAATTTAGCGACCAGTTGTTGAAGTGCTTCACTTGTTTGTTGCAAATTGACTGCAATTTGTTCCGAAGACGTGGTGCGCTCTCCAACAATTGTACTGAGATCTCGGATATTTGAGACTTGGCCATGAGTTTCCATATTCGCTGCAGATATTTCTTCAACTGAAGCGGTAATCTGGGTTAGTAGCCCATGATTGTCATCAAATTCCTTAATCAAGTTTCCGTAGTTGTCGCACGCTGTTTGTGAAACAGCCATAGTGTGCTCTGCCGATTGATTGATTTTATTTGCTTCAGCGAGAGCGTGATCAATACTGCTAAGCATGTCAGTAATCTGATCTGCAATCTGCTCACTGGCCTTGTTGGCTTCTTCTGATAATTTTTTCACCTCACTAGCAACCACTGAAAAACCTTTTCCTGCTTCTCCTGCACGGGCCGCTTCTACAGCGGCATTAAGTGATAAGAGTCC
>JADGDX010000035.1:0-253 GCA_016744675.1 Desulfuromusa sp.
CGCTGGCAGAGCTACATCCTGATTGCCATCATGATGTCAATGGGGATCTTTCTCCGCAACACGGATATTGTTCCCCGTCTTTATCTCGCTTCCCTTTATATCGGTATTGGGAGCGCTCTTTTTATTTCGAGTCTCAAATATTATTGGGTCAAGGTGTAAAGTTGTCTTGATTTGAATCGGAAAAGTCCTTTATCCTAACCCAAACTTCTGTAGTATTTCTGGCGGGGCTTGATCAAAGTGGGAAAACTCCATG
>JADGDX010000035.1:263-24638 GCA_016744675.1 Desulfuromusa sp.
TTCTGTCATATAACCAAACATTTCTAATAGTGGTACCGTGGCACGAATAGAATCTTGTCCTGGTCTTGATGTGATTCCTTCGACTTGTCCCCTTTTTTGATTCAAGCTGCTCATGACGCGGCCAGTATAATCTGATGGGGTAATCAATTCTAATAACATGACTGGCTCAAGGAGGGTTTGGCTGCTGTTTCTCAGGGCTTGTGTGAACGCCTTGTTAATTGCGGCAGAAATCCCCAGCTCTGTTGTCTTATTACTGTTGTAAGGAGCCTCAACCAAGCTGACTTGCAGATCGGTTAATGGGTATCCAGCTATTTGCCCTGACTGGCAAGCAGTGGTGAGCTTATCTTCGATGATTTCTGCCATTTCCGCTGGCCAATCTTCCAGAAGGTTTTCAGGAATATCAATGTTTGCACCACACTTGCGTTCTGTCGGGTTAATCCTGATCTTGACCTCTCCATAATGGATTTTTCCATCAATCTCTCGTTCAAAAATTTCATGCTGTTCTGTTGCACAACGCACCGTTTCTCGATAGACAACTTGCGGTCGACCTGTTTGTGTCGCGACCCCGAAGTCGGTTAATAGGCGTTGGACGACAACTTCGAGGTGGAGTTCTCCCATGCCAGTTAAGAGGGTTTGTCCTGTTTCTGGATCTTCTTTCACTTTGAAGGTGGGGTCTTCCCACTGGAGTTTTTCTAGTGCGAGGGGGAGTTTGTCCCGGTCATCGAGGGTCTTTGGTTCAACTGCAAGTGAAACAACGGGTTCAGGGTATTCGAGACCGGCTAATTGCAATGGATGGTCTGGGTGGCTGATGGTATCACCGGTGAGGACGTTTTTTAATCCGGTCGCGGTGACGATATCACCAGCGATGGCCTGATTGATTCTTTCTCGCTTGTGGGAATGCATACGGAATAAACGAGCAACTTTCTCAATTTCCTGGGTTCGACTGTTATAGACCGAATCGCCTGGTTTTAGACTGCCTGAATAGACACGAATATAGCTCAGTTTTCTGCCTTCATCAGCAAGGACTTTGAAAGCGAGAGCACAAAGGTCCGCCTTCGGGTTTGTTGTAATGGATTGTTCTTCTTGGTTGCTGAGTTGGATGGCCGTTGATGTCGGGATGTCCAGCGGTGAAGGAAGGAGGTTGCAGACCATATCAAGAAGTGGCTGAATCCCTTTATTGCGTAACGCTGAACCGAGGAGAACAGGGAATATCTCACAATTGACTACTCCTTTGCGCAAGGCGGGGAGCAATCGATCAGTTTCAATGGGGTTGCCATCAAGGAAATCCTGAAGAATCGTGTCGTCATAATCTGCTGCGGACTCAATTAGTTGCTCTCGCTGTTGGCGAACTATTTCATGGAATTCTTCAGGGATTTCACTGCTGGTTAAGGTTTGACCTTGATCATCCTCACTAAATAGAATCGTTTTTTCTTCGAGTAGATCAATGACCCCATGAAAATTTTCCTCACTGCCGAGTGGGAGTTGTAGGAGAACAGGTTTAGCATCAAGCTTCTCGCTCAGTGCTTCCAAGACCTGCTGGTGATCCGCCCCGATACGATCCATTTTGTTGATTAGGCAAATTCGTGGAACGTGATAGCGGTCGGCTTGCCGCCAGACAGATTCGCTTTGGGGTTGTACCCCTTCGACGGCGCTGAAAATAGCAATGGCTCCATCTAGGGCGCGAAGTGAACGTTCAACCTCAATGGTAAAGTCGATATGGCCAGGGGTGTCGATCAGATTGAACGTATAATCATTCCATTGGCAGTTTGTTGCTGTTGCCGTAATGGTGATGCCACGTTCTTGTTCTTGCTCCATCCAATCCATGACTGCTAACCCATCATGAACTTCGCCCATTTTATGGATTTCTCCGGCGTAGAAAAGGATTCGCTCTGAGACAGTGGTTTTCCCTGCATCAATATGAGAGATAATGCCGAAGTTGCGGATCTGATTAAGGTCTGGACTAGCCATAACAATATCCTCTAAGACTGAAGTACTCCAGATCTGAGCTGTTGTAATCGCTTAGGCTCAAGATGATTCAGAGTGAAATATTCGCGTTCCAGCTCTTCTATATAGAAATGATCAAGGCCGCTGTTGTTCAAAAAGTCGTTGCGTAAATCAATGTCATTGTTGGTAATAATCTGCGGTAGTAGCTGACGAAGGTAGATCGCTTCTTTCTTAATGTCGTGTATGACGGTTTGAAAGAGAGTTTGACTAAGGGGGGCTGAAATGATCCCACGCACCAGCAGTTCATTATTTAATGCCCGATAGAGTTCTTCTTGTTCTGATTTGGTACCGTAGCGTGAGTAGCGCGTACGGATATGATCTTTTGCATGGCTATGAACAATGTTGTGAAGTTTCTCTTCTCCGTCAATCATTTTTAATTCAGCCGCTAGTCTTTTTACCGATGCGACCCCCGCAGCAACTTCTCCCAACCCTTTTTTGAGACACACTAATTTCTGTCGGCCAAAACGCCCGAGATAGTGATTAATTATAATGTCTTCGAAAAACAGTTTGTCAAATAGCCCTTTTACCAGATTATTGAATTCCTGACGGCTGGCAAGCAAGTTCTGGAGAAGCTCTTCGGAGGGACGGTAGCTTTCCATGAAAGCAATCTGACTAATCTTGGTTGAGGTCGTGTCGTAGCGGTCGAAAAAGGTGATGATATAGGAAAAGTCTTCGAGAAGTGATAAGGGAGCACCTTCCCGAATTTGCTCGTCAAACAGTTGCCCCGTTTCTAGCAGTAACTTTTCAAAGCTGTGGTCATGGTTACGGCGAGCGTGTTGTTTGGCAAAGAGAAGTTGAATCATATCTCTTGTGCCGATCCCTTTGCGTAGCAGAAGGTCATGTAGAATATCTCGAGCAATCGCGGTGTATTCTGGTTCATGAATGATGCTACGAACCTCTGCTTTAAGCTTGTCATCTAATGCAGTGAGAAGGGCTGGGGGAATTTCATTGCGCAGAGCCAAAGCTTTCAGGCGTGTTAAGCGGGCATGCTGTTGCCGGTTAATATCTCCCTGTTGGAAACATTCGATGAGGACTTTTTTGTAATCGTCAATAATGCGGTAGTTGTCGCGATGTCGATACATGACATCAATGGTGATACGTTCTCTCTGATACGGGTCGATGCCCAGATTGTCAGCAAGGGTTTGCAGGGCAGACTGGGTGTTTTTTGACAGAGAACGATCACGATAGTAGAGAGTTTGGAACTCTTGTTGAAAATGGTGATGATGGACGTTTGACAGCCGAATCAAATAGATGGTGCAGTTCTCCGGAAGATAAGAGAGGAGTGATTCTGCAAGTTGTGAATCATCCTGTCGGTTGAGATTTTGAATACGCTTAAGAACTTTCCCGAGGTTGCGGAGAATCTGCTCTTGGCGCAATTGATGAGTTTTTCCTTCTAGCCCGTTAATAAAAAAGAAATAGTTGTCAGAAGCATGCCCTTTAAGAAAAATATCGTCATAGTTTTGAACGATATGGCTCTGCTCTGTCATTTCCAATTGACCCGCTTGGTTATACCCGGCACCAAGAAGCATTAAGCGATTGAAAATTCCTTCTTTACTTAGGTCTGAAACAGGTTGCTCCACACCAAACATATATTCGCAGAATGTTCCGCCCGCCCCAGCCTGACGTAAGCCTGTCGGGGTCAGGATGAGTTCACTTCCTGGTGCGAAAAAACGGAGATCCTGATCGGTTACTTGGAAAAAGTGGTGATGAGCTGTGCGACACCCCGCAGCTGTGGCAAAGTATTCAATTGTGTCATTTATTTTGCCATGCAGGCGCAATTCTGTGTTCATAGCTCTTATTTCATTCTGGCAGAGTTAAGATGGAGGCTGATCTGTTGGCCATCATATGCCAAGTTGATTCCGCCTGGTAGCTCTCGGTCATGGACTGGATGGTCGACTTCATGGCTGAGGTGGGTGAGTAATGTTTGTTTCGCCCCTATTTCTTTAGCAATCTCGATTGCTTGGGGAATATTAAAGTGAGTGTTGTGCGGAGAAAATCGTAACCCATCGAGAATCAATAGCTCAAGGTTTTCAAGTTGCTTCAGGGACTCTGGCGGAATGACATTGCAGTCAGTCAGGTAGGCGAAAGGTCCGCACCGATAACCATAGGTTTGCAATTTCCCATGGAGCATCGAAATTGGAGTCATGGTTAAGTTGAACAGTTCAATCGATGTTTCAATCGGGTGAAGTTCCAGTCGTGGGATGTAGCTGACCGGTTCTGATTTATCAAAAATGTAGCTGAAACTCTTTCTAATGGTCGATAATGTTTGGTTTGAGCCATAAAGTGGAATTGGCTCTTTTGAGCGTAGGTTAAAACCACGTAGATCATCGATGCCGTGAAGATGATCGGCGTGACTGTGAGTGTAGAAAACCGCATCGATGTGACGAATATCTTCACGTAAGGCTTGCTGTCGTAGATCGGTTGATGTATCAATCAGAATATTATGCTTCCCATAGCTCAGCAGGACGCTACAGCGTGTACGTCGGTTGCGGGGGTGATCAGAAAGACAGACGGCACAGCGACAGCCAATCACAGGGATGCCGGTACTGGTTCCAGAACCGAGAACGGTTATTTTTAAAGTATCTTCCAGCATTCTGAAGTAGTCCAGAAAGAAAAAAGCGACAGTAAGTCTGCTAAACTACCATTTTAATTCAGCTGTAGACAACAATTGTTTGATTCATCTTGGAAAGATAGGGACCCATGACAGAAAAGAACCCAGAAGAGATTAACAAACTCTGTTTGCGTTGTATCCGACAATGTAAGCAGCCTGAAAGTATTGTTATGCTTGACTGTCCAAGATTTCAGCCACGCCCGTTTAAGTCAGAAAAATTAAAGTTCGAGCAACTCGATTTGTTTGATAAGAGGGAGGGTTGATTCTGATATGTGGTTCCGTTTTAGGAATCAAGTTGATCAAGAAATTCTTTTAGCAGGGGGATGTATTTTTCTGGTTCGACCAGAAATGAATCGTGACCATAATCAGAATCGATCAAGTGATAATTGGCCGTTTTATTTAAACGCTGTAACTCCGTGACCAATTCCTCTGTTTGCTCGGGCCGATAAAGCCAGTCAGAGGTAAAGGCAAACCACAAAGATTGACAGCTTATTCTCTCTAACGCTTCAGTTAATGAGTCAAAGTTCCAGGAAACATTGTAAAGATCAAGAGCTTTTGCCAGATAGAGAAATGAGTTCGTATCAAATTGATCGACAAAATTCTTCCCGTTGTAGTCGAGGTAACGTTCGACCTCAAACTTTCCAAAAAAATCAAACATCCCGTCACGAACTGAAAAACGCCGATCAAATTTAAGCTGCATCGATTGATCTGATAAAAATGAAATGTGCCCGACTGCCCTAGCTAGAGCCAGCCCATCTGCGGGTGGGTGCTCGGTTTGATAGTTTCCCTTTTTCCACAATGGATCATTGTAGATCGCTTGGCGCGCCAGAGCATTCAACGATATTGCCATGGGTGAGGTTTTCCCGGTGCCAGCGATAGGGACGATAGAGCGAACCATTTGAGGATAATGAATTGCCCATTCAATGGCCTGCATTGCTCCCATGGAACCACCAACGATCGAGAGCAGTGATTTGATCCCGAGGTGATCGAGCAGAAGCTTTTGCGCGCGAACCATATCGCGAACCATTAGAACTGGGAATTTAAGTCGATAGGGTCGTTGCGTGTGAGGATCAATGCTGGTTGGTCCCGTTGAACCTTTGCATGAGCCAATTGTGTTGCTGCAGAGAATGAAGTAGCGATCCGTATCAAGAACTTTTCCCGGCCCAATCATGTTGTCCCACCAGCCAGGTTTGCGGTCTTCTTCTGTGTAGATTCCTGCTGCATGAGCATTGCCGGTCCACGCGTGGGTGACGAGAATGACGTTAGATGCGTCTGAATTCAGAATACCGTAAGTTTCATAGGCCAAAGTCAGTGGGCCAAGCAAACGACCGCTTTCAAGCCGGAGTTCGACATCAAAGTTTGCATGTTGGGTTGTTATAATGCCGATGCTGTTATCCAAGTCACATCCCCTGTTGTTGATGCCAATAAAAAAGGCCCTTTCCAGTTTCAGGAAAGGGCCTTTTCGATACAATGATTGTTCGTATCTCAGGCACCGTCCCCATCTGTCCCTGCTTTGATAAAAGCGCAGGGCAGGAATTGGCACCGAGTTCCTCCTGAAAAAATCAGGACGCGTCGGTTGCCGTGGCTTCAAAGGGCCTTCTCCCTCCACCACTCTGGATAAAGACGTTGTTCTTGTTTCGTTCGTTTTTTGACTCTAGCTTACCCGTGAGAGGTTTGTCAATTCTCGTCCGAGTTGAGATCGTCATAATTAGTTCTTTGGTTGCCCAAAAAAAAGGCAGGCAGCGGCTCTTTTTTGGGCAGTTGAAGCTCGATCTTGTCCAGAAGTCCTATGAATAGGACTCTTTTTGAACCGGCATGGCAATTGAAAGAGTAGCGTATTCTACTCAAAATTGATCTGACACTGGTGTCGGGATCATTCACTATCTGGATCGGGAGGTTTGACTCATGGAAGCATCACTTTTGTCTCTACAACGTGGTGGAGATGTCTTGTTTCTTTTGTTGGGTGCAGTCATGGTTTTTGCTATGCATGCGGGATTTGCATTCCTCGAAGTAGGTACAGTTCGTCAGAAGAACCAGATTAACGCTTTTGTTAAGATTCTTTCTGACTGGTCGGTCTCTTGCGTTGTCTATTTTCTCATTGGGTATCCAATCTCATACGGGATCCACTTTTATTCATCTGCCGCAGGCCTCTTAGGTGATAATCAGGGTTATGAGTTGGTCCGGTTCTTTTTCCTACTTTGCTTTGCTGCATGTATCCCCGCAATTATCTCTGGTGGCATTGCTGAGCGTGCTAAATTTTGGCCCCAAGTTATTGCTGGAGGCATTTTTGCTGGTATCTCATATCCAATATTTGAATCTTTGATCTGGGGACAGAATAGCTCTGGGCTTCAGGGGTTCTTTGAGTCGACTTTTGGGTCACAGTTCCATGATTTTGCCGGCAGTGTTGTCGTTCATTCCGTTGGCGGGTGGTTGGCTTTGCCGGCAGTTCTCATTCTCGGGCCACGAATGGGACGTTTTGTTCGCGGCCGAAGTCGGGCGATCCCTGTTAGTAATATTCCTTTTTTGGCCTTAGGAAGTTGGATTCTTGCCGTTGGGTGGTTCGGTTTCAATGTGATGAGTGCCCAATCTCTAGAAGGTGTTTCAGGGCTGGTTGCAGTGAATTCTTTATTGGCGATGGTTGGCGGGGTTTTGTTTGCTCTCGTTGCAGGTAAAAACGACCCAGGATTTGTTCACAACGGGGCTCTTGCTGGGCTGATTGCTATCTGTGCTGGTTCTGACTTGATGCACCCGATTGGTGCTTTTTTTGTCGGTGGTATTGGGTCTTTGATCTTTGTTTATGGGTTTCAGATTGAACAGGAAAAGTTGAAGATTGATGATGTTCTGGGTGTCTGGCCTTTGCATGGGGTTGTTGGTACCTGGGGAGGGATTGCGACCGGTATTTTTGGTTCAACAGCTTTAGGTGGACTTGGGGGAGTTTCTTTTCTGTCTCAACTTGTTGGTAGTTTGCTGGCAGTTGTTTATGCTTTAGGCACAAGTTTTGTTGTTTATAAGGTGATTGATAAGACGTGTGGTTTTCGTTTGAATGAGGACCAGGAGTTTGCTGGTTCTGATTTGACAGTTCATCGCATCAATGCGTATCCGGAAGAAAATCTTAAGTAGGAATTAATTTTGGAGGAATTTGACAGCTCCTTTTACGGTAGTAGAATTGTTTTGAAGAACAGTTCTTTTACAGGGAGCTGTGGCAGCTCCCTGTCTTACCCTGGATGTCCTAATCCCTCCTGGACTCCAGGGTTTTTTTATGTCGTCTTTTGCCGAATATAGAAAGGGGCAGCAGGTTGGTCCTGTGCCCCTTGTTGATAAATTGAAATTTTTATTATGAATCTAGGCGTTTGGGTGTTTTAACGAATCAAGGTTGTTTTTTTCTTTTTGTACCAGATCAGCAATACTGTAGCGATCGAGAATTTGAGACATTTCATGTTGCGTCTCATGCCAGACTTCGTGGGCTGAACAGTAGCCATTGCGGGCACAAAAGTTAGTATCAACGAGGCAATGGTTTAATTTTAATTGCCCTTCTTCTGCTTGAAGAATATCGAGCATCGTGATTTCATTTGGATCTTTGGCGAGGAGGAAACCACCACCAACACCCCTTTGTGAAGTGACAATTCCTGCCTTGATGAGAGGTTGCAGGATCTTTGTCAAAAATGCCGGAGTAACGTCTTGAGTACGGCAGATGTCTTTTTTTAGTATGATGTCATTTTGGGGTTGTTGCGCTAAATAGATGACAGTTCTTACCGCGTACTCAGTTGCTCGTGTAATGACCACTACTTGCCTCCTAAAGATAACTGTTATAGTGATAAATACACTGTCGCTGAATCGTTGTCAATGGTCACTTTGTCGATGTGGGGCAATCGTTCCCTTGACAGCTGTTGACCTGCAAGTCATCATCAAGTCTTATGGAGTCACACATTCAAGATAAAACATCTTTTAAGCCTGTTGTTGGTCGTTTTGCTCCTAGTCCGACCGGCCCCCTTCATTTTGGAACTCTTTTGTCTGCCTTGGGCAGCTATTTATTCGCGAAGTGCCCAGGTGGCTCTTGGTTGTTGAGAGTTGAAGATCTAGATCCCCCACGCGTTGTTCCAGGTTCAGCTGCATCCATGCTGAAGATTTTGGATCAATTGGGTTTTGAGTGGGATGGCGAGGTCGTCTATCAGAGCGAACGATTTGATCGTTATCAACATGTTTTGACTGAGTTGCGGGAGGCGGGGCAGGTTTTTGATTGTAATTGTACTCGTCGTGAGATTCTGGCCAGTGCACCGCACCCAGGGGAAGAAGGCCCTGTTTATCCTGGAAGCTGTCGCAACGGGCTGCGTGGGAAACGAGAAGAACGTGCTGTGCGATTGCTCGTTCCTGAAGAAGTTATTGGCTATTGTGATGGTATTTTTGGCCAACAGCTGCAACACCTTCGAAAAGAGGTTGGTGATTTTGTTTTGCACCGATCCGATGGTTTGTATGCTTATCAACTGGCGGTTGTCGTTGATGATATCGATGCGGGGGTGACGCAGATTGTCCGTGGGGCGGATCTACTGTCATCAACACCCCGGCAGATTTATCTGTACCGATGCCTTGAAATTGATCCTCCCGATTATTTTCATCTGCCATTAGCTCTTGGTTCAGATGGCCGAAAACTGAGTAAGCGTAATGTTAATGCCGGGATAGTTACGGTAGCGAATGGTGGCAAGATGCTTTGGTGGGCTCTGGAGTTTTTAGGACAATCCCCACCGCAAGAATTACTGAATTCTTCTTCACAGGAATTGCTTGAGTGGGGGCTGAATAATTTTCATGCAGAACAAATACCCCCCAGAGATCGTCCAATTGGATTCTAACCCTTTCTTCTTCAGTGATCTTTTGCTACTTTTGAAGGGTTGAATGTAGAAACTCATTATTAAATTTATTTCGGGAGGCTTGAGATGAAAAGAGGATTGTTCTGTCTTTTTCTTATTTTTCTTCTAGCAGGTTGCGGCAGTGGAAAATTTCATGTACCTAAGCAGGAATATCAAACAAAGGTGCAGGTTTTAGGTGTTTTACCCTTACTGGTTGATTATAACAGCCCTCTTAATTATCCGCAAAAAGACAATCTCTTAAACATCCTCGCCCGTTCTGCGGAGGGGAAGCACATCGCATTGGTTGAGCAGTTGAAAACTAAAAAAGGCTACTTTGACGTGCGTTCACTTTCTATCAGTCCTGAATTGACGGCTCTTTCGTTGCTAAGTGGTGGAAGTTCACATGATGAGGCGGGTTGGCCACAAGGGTATGCTTTTGATGCTGTCACTATCTCCGAGTTGGCGCGTCAGAATGTTCTTGATGCTGTTCTTGTCGTCGTTTTCTCTGGTGAACAAGTTGAAGAAACTCGACGCTCGCGGACAAAATTGGAAACATTGAAAACACACTACAGCGATGTTTGCGCGACCGCGGCAGTTGTAGACCGTGAGGGGCAAGTTCTCTGGCAGTTGGCTGGGAAAGAGAGCTTTCAGGCATTACTTCTGCAGTATGCTGACTTTGATGAGGCACATTATAATCGTACAAACATTGTTCGAGTTAAAAACATTGAATTATCCGGGGTCGAGCGTGCCCTTGAGGAGCCAGTTAGTAAGGACGGAAACTCAGAGTTGCCTGAAATGTATAAAGACCTGTTTTCAGAAATCTCTTCAGGCATCAGTCCGAGCTTACTCGATTCTTTGCGCTAGAATTATGAGATATTGATATTAAAAATACTCTTCTATGTTGACATGGTGAGACAAAGCGGGTAAAAGCGTTATTTAGTAGAGACGTAAACGCGCCTACCCGCTTTGATTTTTACTGATGTTAAGCGGTAAATAATAATTCCTCAAATTATATTCCGATAAAGCCATTCATATATTGCTACCCTAAAAAAGAGTTTTGAATTAATTATAGATGAAAAACCTGCCTCAAATTTGAATCATTTCTGGTAGAGACAATGATTTTCCCCATTTGGGTATTTAATCATTATGAATATCGTTAGAACAACCCGTTTCACCCCACCCTTTGCCTGCAGATTCCCTCTTGTGGTTTCTGTGTACGCCCTTGATTCAGGGGCTGGAGAACATTTATGAATTTGAAAGATTTAAAGAAAACGAAAATGACAGAATTGATTGCTTTAGGAAAAGAACTAAAGCTTGAGGAGATTGGTGGAATGCGCCGTCAAGATCTGATCTATTCAATTCTTAAGGCAACGGCGGCACAAAAGAAGGCGATTTACGGGGAAGGGGTGCTGGAAATTCTGCCAGATGGTTTCGGCTTCTTGCGAGCTCCAGACGCAAACTATCTGCCTGGCCCTGATGATATCTATATCTCACCATCTCAGATTCGTCGTTTTGCATTACGCACAGGCGACACGGTTGCAGGTCAGATTAGGCCACCAAAAGAGGGTGAGCGATATTTTGCCTTACTGAAGGTTGCAGAGGTCAATTTTGAAGACCCGGTAAAAATGCGTGAGAAGACCTTCTTTGACAACCTGACCCCATTGTTTCCTGAAGAGCAGTTGATCCTTGAGACGACACCTGATAACCAGGCGACTCGGGTCATTGACTTGGCGGCACCAATTGGAAAAGGACAACGCGGTATTATTGTTGCCCCACCCAGAACTGGTAAAACCGTCTTGTTGCAGAATATCGCAAACTCCATTTCAACCAATCATCCAGAGGTATATCTGATTGTTCTATTGATTGATGAGCGTCCTGAGGAAGTGACCGACATGTTGCGTAATGTCGATGGTGAGGTTATCTCCTCAACATTTGATGAGCCTGCAAACCGTCACGTCCAAGTAGCAGAAATGGTTATAGAAAAAGCACGTCGTTTGGTGGAGCATAAACGTGATGTTGTTATTCTGCTTGATTCTTTAACCCGTCTTGCTCGCGCTTATAATACGATCATCCCGTCAAGTGGTAAAATACTCTCTGGTGGTGTTGATGCCCATGCACTACATAAGCCTAAGCGCTTCTTTGGTGCGGCCCGTAATATCGAAGAGGGGGGCAGCTTGACGATCATTGCGACTGCTTTGATTGATACTGGCAGTAAAATGGATGAGGTCATCTTTGAGGAATTTAAGGGGACTGGCAACATGGAACTCCATCTGGATCGTCGCCTTGCAGACAAGCGGACGTTCCCTGCCATGGATATCAACCGTTCAGGAACTCGAAAGGAAGATCTGCTGCTCAATCCGGCTCAACTGCAACGGATCTGGTTGTTGCGGCGGGTGCTTTCTTCAATGAATACCGTTGATAGTATGGAATTTCTACTGGAGAAAATGGCTGAATCGAAAACGAATCAGGACTTCCTTGATTCGATGAATCAATAATATGGCGTCGCAAAAAGTGCGACCTGCGGTGTTGCAGCATTTTTTCAAGATCTCGACATACATTTGTATGCCTTCGTCCTTGAAAAAACGCTGTGCCTTGCAGAACACATTTTTTGCTTAGCCATCGTTACTCAACAGAATTACAGTTTTATTGAATGATTTTACTTGCTCAAAATTGGTATAAGTGCTATTTAGCTGGTTTGTTTGACGTCAATAGATAAGGTCTGTACATCAAGCCAGACCGTTAAGGAGACAATGAAGATGAGAGAAGGTATCCATCCCAAGTATGAAGCATGTTCCGTTCGCTGTGATTGCGGGAACACCTTTGAGACAAGCTCTACGCTTGGCAGAGAAATTCACACTGAAATTTGTTCTGCGTGCCATCCGTTTTATACGGGTAAGCAGAAGCTTATTGATACCGCTGGCCGGATCGAACGCTTCCGCAAAAAGTACGCCCAGAAATAGTCGGGTAGAATTGAAAAAAGCGGCCCGTTTGGGCCGCTTTTTTTTTGCTTATTCTTTGAAAGACTCCCATGTTTGATAATTTGGAAAACGTAGTCGATCGTTTCCGCGAAGTTGAGGGGCTCCTCTCTGATCCGTCAATCATCTCAGATCAGAAGCGTTATCGTGAGCTGGCTAAAGAACATGCAGACCTGACCGAAGTTGTGAGCGTTTATGGTCAATATAAACAGGTGTGCAGCGATGTCGAAGGCAATCGGGAATTGTTGCAGGACAACGATCCTGAAATGAAGGAATTAGCCAAAGCGGAACTTCCTGAGTTGGAAGAGCAGCAAGCAGAATTCGAAGAGCAGTTGAGGCTTCTGCTGATCCCTAAAGACCCTAACGATGACAAAAATATTATCCTTGAAATCCGTGCTGGGACAGGTGGTGATGAAGCCGCTTTGTTTGCTGCAGATTTGTTCCGTATGTATTCTCGCTATGCGGATCAAAATCGTTGGAAAGTTGAGTTGATGAACTCTTCAGAAACTGACGGTGGTGGTTTTAAGGAAGTTGTTGCTTTGGTTAGCGGTGAACGGGTCTATTCGCGACTTAAGTTTGAAAGTGGCACCCACCGTGTGCAGCGAGTTCCAGATACCGAGACTCAGGGTCGAATCCATACCTCAGCTTGTACTGTGGCGGTCCTTCCTGAAGTTGAAGATGTTGATATTGACATCAACCCCGCTGACCTGCGCATTGATCTCTACCGCGCTTCCGGGGCTGGTGGCCAGCATGTTAATAAAACCGAATCAGCGGTTCGCTTGACTCACATCCCGACTGGGGTTGTGGTGTCATGTCAGGATGGGAAGTCGCAGCATAAAAATAAAGCTCAGGCCCTTAAGGTTCTTAAGTCAAGAATATTTGATCAAATGCAGGCTGAACAGCAAGCTGAGATGGCTGCTGACCGTAAAAATCAAGTGGGTAGTGGCGACCGGAGCGAGCGGATTAGGACATACAATTATCCTCAGGGACGGTGTACAGATCATCGCATCGGACTGACTCTTTACAAGCTGGATGCGATCATGCAGGGAGAAGTCGATGAAATCATTGATGCTCTGATTACCGATCAGCAAGCCACCCAGATGAGTCAACAGGAAGGATAGCTTTTGGGGGAAACTTGGACGCTGCTGAAACTTCTTCGCTGGATGACGCAATATTTCAGCGAAAAAGGAATTGATAACCCGCGACTGGATGCAGAATTATTGTTGGCCCACGCGCTAGATCTTGATCGAGTTGGGCTTTATCTGAATTATGATCGCCCTTTGCTTCAGGCTGAATTGGATCTCATTCGGCCGTTGGCGAAAAGGCGTGGCCAAAGAGAACCTCTCCAGTACGTGTTAGGAACAACCGAATTCTGGTCTCTTGAGTTTAAGGTCAATGCCGCGGTTCTTATTCCTCGTCCAGATACTGAAGTTCTTATAGAGGAGGCTTTGGCAAAAGCTGGACCTTGTGGGCAATTGCTCGATGTTGGAACCGGGAGTGGGGCGATTGTTGTTAGTTTGGCCAGCGAACTTTCAGATTGGAAGATGACCGGACTCGACATCTCTCCAGAAGCGTTAGGCGTGGCTCAGTTTAATGTGGATCAGCATCAACTCACCGAACAGATTCAGCTTATTCAGGGAAATCTTGCTGAATTGCCCGCGCAGCAGTATGATCTGATAGTTTCAAATCCGCCCTACATTGCTCAATGCGAATGGGATGATTTGATGCCGGAAGTACGTTGTTTTGAGCCGCAACTCGCATTGCTCGCTGACCACGAAGGTTTAGAATGTTACCAGCACCTTACTAATCAAGTCCGAAGCTGCTTAAAACCAGAGGGCTGGTTATTAGTTGAAATTGGTTATCAGCAGGCAGATGCTGTTGAGGCTTTGTTTGTCGCTGCTGGACTTAAACATGTTTTTATCCGCAAAGATTACTCCGGCCAACCACGGGTGGTTGGTGGACAAGTATAGATAAAAGAAAGCAGGTTTTTTTGGAAAAAATTGTTATCAAAGGTGGGGTGTCTCTGAGCGGAGACGTCCAAGTAAGCGGTGCTAAAAATTCAGCACTTCCCTTGTTGTTTGCCGCTTTGTTGGCGGATGGCGTTGGTGAAATTAGTAATGTCCCTGATTTGCGAGATATCAATACAGCAGTCAAATTACTTCGTGAACTGGGTGCTGAAGTTGATTTGCAAGGCGGGTGTTACAAAATCAACACCAAAAAAATTCAGAGCGTAGAAGCTCCTTATGACCTGGTCAAAACGATGCGTGCGTCCGTTTTGGTGCTTGGACCTCTCCTTGCCCGTTTTGGACACGCTCGAGTCAGTTTGCCCGGCGGTTGTGCCATCGGTGCCCGCCCGATCAATCTTCACTTAAAAGGGCTGGAGGCTCTTGGAGCAAAAATTCAACTTGACCACGGTTATGTTGAGGCTCGTGCAGAAAAACTCCGTGGTGCAAAAATCTCGTTTGATCTGCCCACCGTTGGCGGGACTGAAAACCTGCTGATGGCCGCTTCCCTTGCTGAAGGGGAGACTGTTCTGGAAAATGCTGCCCGGGAACCCGAAATTGTTCAGTTGGCCCAAGCTCTGAATGCTATGGGAGCCAAGATCACCGGAGCTGGCACTGCGATCATCAGGATTCAGGGGGTTGAAAAGCTGACACCTCTTATGTGCCAAGTTATCCCAGACCGAATTGAGGCGGGAACCTTCATGATTGCGGCAGCAATAACCGGGGGGAACGTTCTGGTTCGTGGTGCTGTGAGTGAAGATCAAGAAGCATTGATCAGTAAGTTGACTGAAGCTGGAGCAGTGATTACCCCAGAGGCTGATGGCTTGCGGGTTGTCGGACCTAAAAAGTTGGCTCCTGTTGATATCCGGACGAGTGTTTTTCCTGGATTTCCGACCGATATGCAAGCTCAGTTCATGGCTTTGATGACTGTTGCGGATGGGACCAGCCGAATTTCGGAGACAGTCTTTGAAAATCGATTTATGCACGTTTGTGAGTTACAGCGAATGGGCGCTGATATCCAAATTGATGGGCACAGCGCGATTATCCGTGGTGCAGAACAAATGACAGGTGCTCCCGTGATGGCAACGGATTTGAGAGCGAGTGCATCTTTGATTCTTGCAGGGTTGGCAGCACAAAACACGACTGAGGTTTCGAGGATTTATCATCTTGATCGTGGATATGAAAAAATTGAAAAAAAACTGGCTGCATTAGGCGCCAACATCTGGCGCGAACAAGAATAAATAGTTTTGATTATGGCCTTCTTCCCAATATGAGGGGAATGCCAAGAGGTTAAGTTATGAGTGATTGGATTACTTTCGCCCTACCGAAGGGGCGGATTATGCAGGATTCTATGGAGCTGTTTGCGCAAGTTGGGATTACTTGCCCGGAAATGAACGAAAAAAGCCGCAAGCTGGTTTTTGAAAATCCAGAGCATAAGTATCGTTTTATGGCAGTGCGTGCGACTGATGTTCCGACTTATGTTGAATACGGCTGTGCTGATCTCGGTGTTGTTGGGAAAGATACTCTGTTAGAGCAGGGGAAAAACTTTTATGAGCCCCTCGACCTTAAGTTTGGTTATTGTCGCTTGGTTGTTGCTGAACCCAAGGCGTTACAAAAATCAGATAATCCTCTCAATTGGTCAAATATCAGGGTTGCAACGAAATATCCAAATATTACCGAGAGATATTTTGCTTCCAGAGGTGTTCAGGTTGAGTTGATTAAACTCTATGGATCTATCGAATTAGCACCGCTGGTTGGCTTGTCGGAGCGGATTGTTGATCTGGTCTCTACAGGAGGGACGCTCAAGGCCAATAATATGGTCGAAGTAGAAACCATTGCTGAAGTGACCAGCCGCCTGATTGTTAACCGTGCCAGTTTAAAAACTAAACATGAGCGTATTAGTCGAATCATTGATGATCTTGAAAAAGTTATTGGTGACGATGTCAAGATTTCAGAGTAGCGTGCGGAGCTCGATATGATACGAATATTGAAATTCAGTGATCGAAATTTTACTGAACAGTTTCAACGGATTGAACAGCGTGCCGATGAAGTTCCCTCCCATATTGAAACGACAGTGAAGGATATTATTGCCGATGTAAGGCTGCGCGGGGACACGGCATTATTTGAGTTAAGTTCTCGATTTGACCACATTGACTTGAGTGCTGACAATATTGAAGTGAGTGAGGCAGAAATTGATTCCGCTTTGGCTGCTATCAGTTCTGAATCTTTGGCCGCGCTGCAATTGGCTGCAGATCGGATTGCCACGTATCACCGCAAACAGAAGCAGGAAACTTGGATTTCCACTGATGAAGATGATGTTCTTCTCGGGCAAATGGTGCGCCCTTTGGACCGCGTTGGTATTTACGTTCCGGGAGGGAAGGCGGCTTATCCATCATCGGTCTTGATGAATGCCATCCCTGCTAGGGTGGCCGGTGTTGCTGAGGTGATTATGGTTGTGCCGATGCCAGGCGGTGAGGTAAATCCACATGTTCTGGCTGCGGCAAAAATTGCTGGTGTTGATCGGATTTTCAAGCTTGGCGGTGCCCAAGCTGTCGCTGCTTTAGCGTATGGAACAGATTCGGTTCCACGTGTTGATAAAATCACTGGCCCTGGCAATATCTATGTCGCCACGGCTAAGCAGTTGGTCTTTGGTCAAGTTGATATTGATATGATCGCAGGACCCAGTGAGATTTTGGTGATCAATGATGGCAGTGGCGTCGCCGCTCACATTGCAGCCGATCTCCTCTCTCAAGCAGAGCACGATGAGTTGGCCTCTTCGGTTTTGGTGACTAGTTCTGAGGAGATGGCAATTGCGGTTCAGAAAGAAGTTGAAATACAGCTACAGCAACTTAATCGGGAAGCGATTGCAAGACAATCCATTGATGATTTTGGGGCTATTATTTTGGCGGAAGATTTGACCGAGGCCATAGATTTTTCAAACCGGATTGCCCCTGAGCACCTTGAATTAGCGGTCGATGACCCTTTTGCTATTCTCTCTGCAATTCGTCATGCCGGGGCAATTTTTATGGGCCATTATACTCCAGAAGCAGCGGGAGATTATCTGGCCGGACCAAACCATACTTTGCCAACGGGGGGGACAGCGCGTTTTTTCTCTCCCTTGTCTTTGGATGACTTTGTTAAAAAATCGAGTATCCTCTCTTTTTCGGAGAAGGGCTTGCAACGGCTCGGCAAGGACATCGTCCATATTGCCGAACTGGAAGGTTTAGAGGCCCATGCTAAATCGGTCTCAATTCGCCTAGAGAAATAAGTAATACGACGGGTGGAACGTGTCGTACCCTTGGTTGGATTAAATGTTATCGGATACACAAAGATACCCCCTTACATTTGGAGGTCACATGGCTCGTAGTGCAAAAATAAATCGTGAAACCAAAGAAACAAACATTAGTATTGAGCTGAATCTCGATGGGTCAGGGCAGCACCATATTGAAAGTCCGGTGCCCTTTTTCAATCATATGCTTTCAGCAGTCGCTCGCCATGGTTTCTTTGACTTAACTATCAAAGCTACGGGTGATACCGAGATCGATGCTCATCATACCGTTGAGGATCTGGGGATTGTTTTGGGCGAGGTTTTTAAAAAGGCCTTGGGTGATAAAGCGGGAGTGAAACGTTTTGGGCGGGAAACAATGCCTATGCATGAAGCTCTGGCTTCTGTCGTTATCGACTTTTCTGGCCGGCCCTTTCTGGTTTTCAATGTTGATCTGCCTAAAGCTAAAGTTGGTGACTTTGATACTGAACTGGTTGCAGAGTTTTTTGTCGCTTTCTGTAATCACTCCGGGGCAAATATTCACGTTAATCTGGCTTATGGTGATAATCTGCACCATATTATCGAGGGGATTTTTAAAGCCTTTGGCCGTGCATTGGATGAAGCGACTGGTTTTGACCCTCGTATCCAAGGGGTACTATCGACCAAAGGAAAACTTGAATAGCTATGATTAATATTATTGATTACGAAATGGGGAACCTACGCAGCGTCGAAAAGGCCTTTGAAAGCCTTGGCTTTAAGGTGCGTGTGAGTGCTGATCCAAATGATATAAAAACAGCAGATAAAGTCGTATTGCCTGGAGTTGGAGCCTTTCGCGATTGTATTCATAATTTACGCAGTGGCGGTTTTGTTGATCCGTTGCTGGAGCATATTAATACGGGCAAACCGATGCTTGGTATCTGTGTCGGGATGCAGATGTTATTTGATGAGAGTGAAGAGTTTGGTCGGCATCAGGGTTTGGGGTTGATTCCGGGCAAGGTCGTTCGGTTTCCCTCGGGGATGGTTGAGAATGGTGAACGCCTTAAGGTTCCGCACATGGGCTGGAACAATATCAATATTCAGCAGCGCTCTCCGCTGTTTAATGGCACAGAAGACGAGAGTTTTGTCTATTTTGTCCATTCTTATTATTGTGACGCTGCCGACGGCAATGATGTTGCTGCCAGTTGTTGTTATGGTGATGTGGAATTCAGTGCTTCTATCTGGCGCAACAATATCATGGCAACACAATTTCATCCCGAAAAGAGTCAGGCCGTTGGACTGAATATTTTTACGAATTTTGGAGAATTGTGATGCACAAGATCGTCGTATGGCAGTGAGTTTGATTTATTCGCTTTCATTTTGGCGTGGTGCAACTGCAGCAGCTATCGTTGTTTCATTGATGTCAGAGAGACTGCCTAATGACTCAATTTGCCCTGACGCTTCAGCGATGATCTGATTGTATAAAGAGAGAACATTTGGATCGAAGCCCGGGGTATCATCTGCTGTCATTTTGAAGAGTTGCATCTGATTAAGGAAGTTGTTCAGGACATGGTGCGTTGATGATAACATGGCTCTGTGTATTTTGGTTTTTTCTAACTCAACTCGACGAAGTTTTGCCTGCTTTATGACGTCCGCGAATGCGAATCCAAAAAAAATCATAAGGGGGATAAAAAGTTCATCGATTTCATATTTTTCTAGATCTTCTAAGGCGACTAACAAGCGCTCAAAAAGATCCATATCAAAAACAATTGAGATAATCAAAAATATCACTGATACTAGCATCCCAATGAATGTTAACCTTATGTTTGTAATGGTTTTTTTCACGTTTTCACCTGTTCTGATATGTAATTTCCTATTGTAGAGGTTCGACACCATATCGTAGGATAGAGGTGGCTGCAAGGGGTATTTGTCGGGGTGACAGAGTTTATTTTGCGGCAGGATATATCCTTTAGTTGATGAGGTATTTTGCTATATGAAAACCAAATTAATGACTATTTGTTGTTGGGTTGTTCTGTCCAGCAATGAACCTTATAGTTTGCTAAATATCTGCAAGAGTTTTTAAACTGGCTGGAAAAGGAACGACAAAGAATGATTATTTTACCCGCAATTGATTTGAAAGAAGGTCGCTGTGTTCGCTTGGAGCAGGGGCTGATGGATAAAGATACTGTCTACAACGATGATCCAGCTGCTCAGGCGCGAATGTGGCAAGATCAGGGTGGGGAATATCTTCATATTGTTGATCTCGATGGAGCTTTTGCCGGGGTGCCGAAGAATCGAGCTGCGATTGAATCGATTGTTGCCGCTATCGATATCCCCTCTGAACTTGGTGGTGGCATTCGTGATTTGGAAACGATAGAAGCTTATCTTAGCCTAGGCATTAATCGTGTAATATTAGGGACTGTTGCTACAGAGAACCCCGCTTTGGTCAAGGAAGCCTGCCAGAGATTTCCCGGGCAAATTGTCGTGGGGATCGATGCCAAAGACGGTCTGGTCGCCGTACGTGGCTGGGCCGATGTAACTGAAAAAAAAGCGACTAACATGGCGAAAGAAATGCAAGATTTCGGTGTTGAGGCGATTATCTATACCGACATCGCACGTGATGGAATGATGCAAGGACCAAATATTGATGCAACCAGAGCCCTGGCTGAATCAATTACTATTCCCGTCATTGCCTCTGGTGGCTTGTCGACACTTGACGATATTCGCAAGTTGATCGAAATAGAAGCTTCTGGGGTGACAGGTGTTATTACCGGCAAGGCGATTTACTCTGGCGCTATTGACCTGCGTGAAGCTGTTGCTTTGACCAAAGGGAATCACTGATGTTGACCAAACGAATCATCCCTTGCCTTGATGTAAAAGATGGTCGCGTGGTCAAGGGGGTTAATTTTGTCGGTTTGCGTGATGCCGGTGATCCGGTTGAAGCTGCTGAGGCCTACAGTGAGCAGGGTGCCGACGAACTGACTTTTCTCGATATCACCGCCAGTAGTGATAATCGCGGTATTATTCTTGACGTCGTTGCGAGAACAGCTGAACGGGTCTTCATGCCGCTGACAGTTGGGGGTGGAGTTCGTGAGATTGCGGATATTCGTAATTTACTGAATGCCGGGGCCGACAAGGTGTCGATCAATACGGCAGCGGTCTTTAATCCAGAATTTGTCCGTGAAGCTGCCGAGCGTTTTGGCAGTCAGTGTATTGTTGTCGCTATTGATGCGCGTCGGGTCGAAGGGTCCAGCCCGCAAGCCTGGGAAATTTACACTCATGGGGGGCGCAAGCCTACCGGAATTGATGTGGTTGAGTGGGCGAAGAAGATGGATAGTTATGGCTGTGGCGAGATTCTCCTGACCTCAATGGATTGCGATGGGACAAAGGATGGTTATGATATCGCTCTAACTCGTTCAATTAGTGATGCTGTGGAGATTCCAGTGATTGCTTCGGGTGGGGTCGGAAACCTTGAACATATCCGTGAAGGATTGGTTGAGGGTGGAGCAAGTGCGGCTCTTGCCGCTTCAATTTTTCATTTCAAAGAATACACCATTGCCGAATGTAAGGAATATTTGAAGCAGCATGGTGTCCCAGCACGTATTTAATCATGGAGAACTTGGATGACGGAGTCAGCACAAAAAACACCAGCTGATCTGGATATTCTGGAGAGTGTTTATCAGATTATTCAGGAGCGTAAATGTTTGGCCAATGGGGATAAGTCTTATGTTAAATCTTTATTTGACAAAGGATTGGATAAAATCCTCAGTAAAATTGGAGAAGAGGCGACAGAAACTGCAGTTGCTGGTAAAGGCGGTGATTCTGAGGAAATTGTTTCCGAAGTTGCCGACCTTCTTTTTCACGTTCTGGTTCTTCTTGGTTATTATAATTTGCCACCAGAAAAAATATATACCGAACTTCGTCGCCGTTTTGGTGTGTCGGGGATTGATGAAAAAGCGAGTCGTAAAAAATAGAAGCAACCTCTGTTGCGACAGAGATGAAATCAACAACTTTTGGAATGGAGATAATATATGCTTACAATTCAAACAGATAGTGTGACAGTTGAGATTAAACCCGAATCCCATCTTTCTATCATAAGGGGAGAAGAAGATGAAGATCGTATCCGTATTAAGTGGAATGATCTGGAGGATTCTGCCGTGGCAAATCTAAATCAATTTGTTGAGATGATCGAAGGATCTCTTGAGATGATGTTGCCGGAGGAGAGCGATTAACTTTAGCAAAACTCTGAGTCCAAATAATAAAAAAGGCCGCTCCTTTATGGAACGGCCTTTTTGTTTTCAGTAATGTGCAATGCGATTATTTATTGTGATCTGCTCGCATTTGTTTTGCTAGGTGTTTAATTTCACCCAGATCCTGGGTCATCATGTTCCAGCCATACCAGTAAGCGTAATCTGGGTTGACATGGAAGAAGGCCTGATAAGCACGCATGCGGTGTTTCATGAACATACGTAGCAGAACCTGATCAACATATGAAAAGTCATCAAGTTTCTCGTTCCATGCCGCACCATTGGTGTGCATGAAGGATAACAAGAATGGGTAGTTGAAGGGGTAGCCTTCAGGCTTCTGAATGATGCCGTCTTTGTAGAGGGCAGCGACAGTTTCAATACCTTCAGCCATAAGACGATCGGCTTTAGTCAAGATTGAATCGCCCATATCGAGCTGTTCTTTAGCATATTTATAGGAGTGACACTGAGTACAGGTATCAAGCATTTCATCGCGTAGTTTTTGCCATGAAGCTTGATCCAGGCGTGCCATATCAACTGCTTTAACTGCATCGAGGATAGCTGTTGGCTCTCCTGTTTCAGGATTAAGGACACCAAGGGCTTTGAGGATTACTACGCGGTCAGCTGCAGCTTGTGGATCTTCAGGAAGTGGTAGGCGGACTCCAAGGAAGCCCCAAGCTGTATGGTTTTCATGAGTTCCATCTGGCAGGTGACATGTTTGACAGGTTGGAGCAGCAGCGCCTTCAGGTAAATCACCAGCTTTTTTCGCAAAGTAACGGGCACCGTGTTTGGAGCTGGACCACATTTCCCACTGAGGGTGGTCATATCCCATGTGGCAGGTTTGACACGCTTTAGGGTTGTTTGCTTCTTTTTTAGAGAAACTGTGACGGGTGTGGCACTCATCACAGGAGTTGGTCTGATAGCGGTAGCCTTTAGCTAACTGCTCAGCTTTTTGCTCTTCAGATTTGATTCCCATGTTGTGACAGCCACCACAGCCACGACCACCTTCGATTAACTCGTCGGGTGCCATATGGGTCGCTGGAATCGCATTAAGAGATGTCCAACCGAAGTTATGTTTACCGTGTGAAAATGAGGTGAACTGTTCTTCGTGACATTCAGCACAAACTTGCTCACTAGGCATAACGGCTTTTTTGTAGTCAGCAGCGTTTTTGTGGGCATCGCCGTGACAGCTGTCGCAGGATACGCCAGCATCGGCGTGTTTACTGCTTTGCCAGTCTTTAACTTGACCGGGTGAGATGTTGCTGTGACAATCAATACAGGCATCGCCTGCCATGACGGTTCCAGCCAGGAACAGTGTGCAGATTGCACACGTCAGGATTGTGATGATGTTCTTTCTCATGTAGTACCTCCCTTTGAGTGTGGAAAAAAATATTGAAACCAATCCAAATATTGATTCCTCAGGCATTTTTAACCGATTAAATAAGTCAATCCTAAATGTTAACAGAGTTTTGGGATTGTTTTTTGATCTAAATCAAAAAACAATCCCAAAAAAGGTTATTTTTTCTTATCTGCTGTTAAGTGCAATTTGCAATGGAAGCATTTGCGTACAGGGCGAAACATGAAGCCATTCATATGAAAGCAGTTTCCGCATTGGGGACATCTGACCAGTGCCATCAGTGTTACGGCAACGACCAGAGAGAGAATCCAGACGATAAAGACAATTCCGATGGCCTGGTTGGGTTGTGAAGATCGGAGTGCAATCAGCATCGCTGGTAGATAAGCCATAATTACAATCCAGAAAAACCAGCGACGGCGGCGAATTTTTTTTAAACCAGACTTCAACTCTTGTGGGTTGATATCTTCTATTTCATCCACCGTAACCTCCTGAAGTGATCAATATCTATAAGAATAACTTAAGATTACTTGGTTTGTCTTTTTAGGGCAACTGTTTCCACTTAATTTGTGGGGATTTGTTTTGAGGAGGGTTTTAGGTGTTTATTTTTTTGCATATTTTGCTTTAGGTGGTTCTGCTTCTGCGGCTCGTTTATCTGCATTGACGTGAAGTGCACAGTGTAAGCAGCGACGAAAAGGAAGAAAGGTCGGTCCATGAGTGTGAAAGCATTCTCCACAGCGGGGGCAGCGGGCAATGCAGGCAAAAACAACAGCGATGATAAGAACAACAATCCATGTCACAAAGACGATAGTGACCCAAGTTTTGTAATCGGGGGAATCCAAAGCCACCTTCATTGCTGGTAGGTAGGCGAGAATAACGGCCCATAGAAACCAGCGGCGAACGCGGATTTTTTTTAATCCAGCTTGGTATTCAACCGGATCTGTAAGGTTATTTTCTTCCATAAATTTTGGCTCTTCGGGGATGGTGTTTTTATGAAGGTGCGATATTACTGGTTTTGACATGAGAGATCAATGCTGCAGAGATTGTGCATAAATAAAATATTTTACCGAGGTAAAAATATATACGATTTATATTTGTCTAA
>JADGDX010000036.1 GCA_016744675.1 Desulfuromusa sp.
ATCTGGCTGATGCTTTACGCCGCAGTGATAGCGCCGGATTTGCTGCCACAGCGCAGGCCTTACCAAGCTATGTTTGTTTGGCCGATAGCGCGTTGCAGTTAGCGATGGAAGGGGTTACGAGCATGGAAGAGGTCTTACGAATTTCTGGTCAGTTGGAAGAAGGATCTCCGGAGCAAGGCTCGGAAGGTGAGACAAAGATTTTGGATTCTACAGATGACAGTTCTGCAGGGTAATGGATTAGCTGATGCCATTTTATTCTTATAAGATTAGGGACGCGCAGGGGGTTTTGTTAGAAGGTGAGGCCGAGGCTTTTTCTGCCGATGCACTTGCCAGTCAGTTTATCGCGAGCCATGCGACCCCGATCAGCATCACTGAAGTTGACGAGAAAAAATCTGTAAATATTAAAGACCTTTTTCTTTTAAAGAGGAAAACTAAGGTCGGTCTTGATGATCTTATTCTGTTCTGTCGGCAGATGTATACTTTGAATGCCTCAGGAGTTCCCTTAATTCGTGCAATTCGGGGGCTGGTCGATACAGCCAGAAATCCCACCTTAGGTGAAGCTCTAGATGGTGTCGTTGATGATCTTGAATCTGGGATGGAGCTGTTCGGCGCCTTTAGTCGGCGCCCCGATGTTTTTCCTGCGCTTCTCTGCCGGATGGTTCAAGTTGGTGAGGCAACCGGAAACCTGGAAAAAGTTTTTCTGGAACTTTCGACCTACTTTGAACGCGAGAAGGAGATCATTAACAAAGTAAAAGCGGCTTTGCGCTACCCAAGTTTTGTTATGGCTGCGATCATCTTTGCGATTATATTTATTAGTCTTTTTGTTATTCCTGCATTTGAAAAGGTCTTTGCCGGTGCCGGTGCAGAGCTCCCTCTCGCGACACGTATTCTGATGGGACTATCATCGTTTATGCAGAGTTATTGGGGACTTCTTCTGGGGCTCGCGGTTTTTATGGTTTTCTTCATAAAAAAAGCCCTTAAGAGCACCAAAGGTCGCTATATGTGGGATCGCTATAAACTTAAAATTCCCCTTGTTGGTGATATCCTTATGCGCTCAACGCTCGTGCGTTTTTCGCGTGGTTTTAATATGAGCTATACCGCCGGGGTTCCTTTATCTCAAGCTCTTGGTTTTACCGCACGGGCAGTCAGTAATGTTTATGTGGGGGAGAAGATAGAGCAAATTCGTAATGGTATTGAACGTGGAGAGACACTCACGCGGAGTGCGACACAGGCAGATATTTTTACCCCTCTCGTTTTGCAGATGCTGGCTGTTGGTGAGGAAACAGGGTCGGTTGATACGATGCTGGAAGATGTCGCCGATTTTTATGAGCGTGAAGTTGACTATGATCTGAATAATTTGTCCAGCGCGATTGAGCCGATCCTCATCGTTGTTATCGGGGGAATGGTTTTGGTTCTGGCTCTCGGGGTCTTTTTGCCAATGTGGAACTTAGCGAGCCTTTCTCGGTAGTAATTATTTTAAAGGGTTGGAGCAATTTAAGACTTGAAAATTATCTAAAAATGAGAGATACTTCATAAACGATGACTAACTGTAGCAGGTATCGCTCCAGAAAAAATCAGGATGGATTCACTCTTCTTGAGCTTGTCTTGGTTGTTCTTCTGATCAGTGTCCTCGCATTTTTTGCTCTCAATCGATTTTATAAATTGATGGTCGATGCAGAACGTGCTGCCATGGAATCAGTGATTGGAGCGATCCAAAGCGCAGTGAGTTTGCAAATTGCCGATCACTACACCGCTGGAGATATGCAGGGATTAGCAAAGCTGGTGAGAAGCAACCCGATGGAGTTGCTGCAGCAAAAGCCCAAAAACTATCTCGGTGTTATCAGTCATTATCAGTTAGATGACATTGAGAAGGGAAGTTGGTTTTACGACAGAAAGGCTGGCCAGCTGATCTATATGGTGAGACATCAGCTGTACTTTGAAACGTCTCTTGCACAACCGAAACGAGCACGGTTTAAAATAGCGCCTCCTCCCTCAGGGAAAAAGCAAGAGGAAGGAAGTTCAAATATTTCTTGGTTAGAGTTGCAGGTTATAGAATCCTATCGATGGCTGAAGCCTTGGGGATAAAAAAATTATCTGGTGTTCATAGGTAGCCCAGAGACAAAAGGAGCATGAAATGCGGAATCAAAAAGGTTTTACTTTAATCGAATTGGTCGTAGTTATCGTTATTCTCGGTGTGCTGAGTGCTATTGCCGTTCCTAAATTTATGAACATCGAAACCGATGCTAAAGTGGCAAACCTAAAAGGAACTGCTGCTGCTCTCAGGGCAGCGGCAAACATGATTCATGCAAAAGCAATGATCAATGGCGTTTCTACGGGTTATGTTGATATTAACAACAACGGTGTTGCAACCAATGCCGATGGTGATATCTATTGCGTGTTCGGGTATCCACGTGAAGATTTTGTAACACGAGCAATGGAAGATATCAGCAACTTTACCCGTGTTGGAGCCGATCCAACCGAGTTCAGGCTCAATGGAGTTGATGGGTGTGAAGTTCAATACAGAGATCCTGCTGCTGCGGGAGACTCCATAGTAGTCACCATTGATGATTCTGGTTGTTGATATTATCGGGGTTCTTTAGAGCTGCGTTATGTGTGTGATAAACTGAATAAAAACGGAGTCTGAAAATGGCTCCGTTTTTTGACTTTTGATCATAAGATTAGGGGCAGCAAAATTATCCAAGCATTTGCTGATTGAGGTCAAATGAAACGAGCGGCTGGATTCACTCTTGTTGAATTGGTTGTGGTTATCACAACGCTGGGTGTATTGTCCGCCATCGCTGTGCCTCGTTTGTTAGAAATTAATGATTATAAAGAAAAAGCTGCCTACGACGAAGTTGCAAGTGCGGTTCGATATGCTCAAAAGCTGGCAGTCGCAAGTGGCTGCGAGGTTCAGGTCTCCCTCGCCGGAGGCGGTTATTCATTGCAGCAACACTCCACAAGTTGCACTTCTGGTTCCTTTGTAACGATTTCCGGACATCCCGTAACAAGTCATACCTATTCTGATGTTACACTGACTTCGACCCCAACACTGTTGACCTTTGATGCGATGGGACGTAGTTCACATTCTGCGACGATAACTGTTGGAAGCAAGACGATTCAACTGGTCGCAGAAACTGGCTATGTGGACGCACAATGAAACTTTTTTCAAGTTTAAAAGATAGCCGAGCCTTTACCCTTGTCGAGTTGATTTTTGCAATGGTTGTCATTTCTGTTGCCCTGGTCGGTGTCATGTCGGTGATGAGTTTTACAACCCGAAATTCAGCCGACCCGGTTTTGCGTCAACAAGCTATTGCAATCGCTGAAGCCTACATGGAAGAAATTTTCCTTAAAAACTATATTGACCCTGATGCTGATGGAGAAGCAGCCAGAGCACTCTATGACGACATTGATGATTATCACGGGTTGAGTGATAGTGGTGCTCATGATCAGCAGGGAAATGCCATCTCAGGATTAAGTGGCTATTCTGTCAGTGTGAGTGTTGTGGCTCAAAACTATGGACCTTCTGGTGCAGCTGTGGCTGGAACAAAGATTGATGTGACGGTCATAGATCCAAGTGGTGAACAGCTCACTTTGAGTGGGTATCGGGCAAATTATTGAGGATGGGAATGGGTGCCAGACAAATCAAAATCAATGAATCAGGATTCACCCTGGTCGAAATTGTCGTTGTCATTGTCATTATCGGTATTTTGGCCGCCCTTGGTGGTCAGTTTATCAGTGCTCCCGTCTCAAATTATATCGACTTAAGCCGTCGCGCACGTTTAGTAGAACAGGCTGAAATGGCTTTACGCAGGATGCAGAGAGATGTCAGGCATGCGTTGCCGAACAGCATTCGCATTGATGGCAGTGGGCAATACCTTGAAATGTTGAATACGGTTGCTGGTGGCCGTTATCGACGCTATCAAGATGCCGGAGCAGGGGATATTCTTGATTTTACGGTTCCTGACAGCGGTTTCGATGTTCTCGGATCTCTGAGTCATGCACCCACTTTGGGGCAGCACCTCGTCGTATATAATGTCTCTACGACAGCAACCAGTGGCAATGCCTACGCGGCTTCTGCTGATAACAGGGCCGTTGTTGGGGCGGGGAGCACTATTGATTTCATCAACATAACACCCACGTATCAATTTGCCCACATGTCACCGTATCAGCGTTTTTTTCTTGTTGATCAACCCATAACATATGCATGTGAAGGGGGAGAGTTGAACCGATATGATGGTTATGCCATCAATTCGACTCAGGCGACGACATCACTAATAAATCCAAGCCTTGTCACACGTGGAATAAGCCGTTGTCAATTCAGTTACGATCCCGGTACCAGCCAGCGTGCCGGGTTGGTTACTCTGGACATTTCTTTGGAAGAAGCGGGCGAATCAATGACGTTGCTACATCAAATTAATGTGGTGAATACGCCATGAATAGTAGATTTATCCTAAAGAATGAATCTGGTTTTACCCTTGTCCAGGCGATTTTTATTCTCGTGGTGTTGTCGCTTTTGGGTGTTGCCATGATGCGTTTAGCAAATGTTCAGAACACAACAAGTGTCTTCTCCTTGCAGGGCGCTCGCGCTTACCACGCAGCCAGAAGCGGACTGGAATGGGGTGCCGCAAGGGCCAGTGCCGGGAACTCGTGTAGCGGGACGATGACATTGGATGGTTTTACTGTGACGGTGAGTTGTTTGCCCCCCCAGAGTTTTACCGAAGGGGTCATTGGTCCATACAATGTCTATCAACTCAGTTCGTTGGCAACATTTGGGAATTATGGCTCGGCCGATTATATTTCACGTCGCGCTGAAGCGAAGGTTGGTTTTCCATAGATGGCTGACGTGTATATTTCTTGGAGTCTGGGTCGCATTTTGAAACATATTTTTACACTCCTTTTCTTGTTTTTTTTGTGTCTGCCTCAGTTGGGGATCTGCTCAGTTGTCGCCGAATACCATCTCGATGAATGCTCTTTGGTTGGAGCAACAGATGAAGTGGTCGATAGCAGCGGTGGCAATAACCATGGCGTGTCATTTTACGATGCTGATACTGCAATGAATGACGGCAGTGGCGGTATTTGTAATGTCGGCGTTTTTGATGGTTCTGGAGATTATATTGAAATTTCTGATGCTCCGGCACTCAATCCAAGTGGCGCATTTACGGCGAGTGTCTGGTTTAAAGCAAACTCTTTTGGTTCTTGGAATGGTATCGTTTCGAAGTTGACCGATGTTAATCCTGGGACGGGTCGTGGCTGGAATCTCCAGGCGGGTAATGCACAAAATATAGCGTCTTTGATGGCTGATGGAGATGGGAACTATCAATATTTAAAGTCGACGACGGTTCCAGTGGTTGGCGTTTGGTATCATGTCGTTCTGGTTCATCAAGCCGATAATACGAACGAACTTTATGTGAATGGTGTTTTGGAGGCATCAAACACTCATGAAATAGCCTTTACCTCAAATCCATTTCAGATTGGTAAGTTTTATACCAATACTGGGGGGCTTGTATTTGATGGTGCCATAGATGAAGTTATCCTATGGGATGAGGCTTTAGATCTTGCTCAAATTCAAACCCTCTATAACAATCAAAGAGCTCAGAATAATGCCGATGGAACGGGACGTTACTGCTCTTGCGCAAATCCTATTGGCGAATATTATTTTAACGAACGATGGTGGGTCGGATTAACGGGTGAAGTAAAGGATAGTAGTGGTAATCACTATCATGCGACCGCTACAAATGGACCGGCAACCGAAGAAGATGACCCTGCAATCCCTGGGACGCAGGGGACCTGCTCTTATGGTACATTTGATGGTGTTGATGATTATGTTGCTCTTCCGGTAGGCTATCCTGATTTAATAACTGATTTTACCGTTACCGCTTGGATTAGAACGACAGATAATTCCCGTAGTGGACAGCGTATCCTGATTGATGACCCGAATAACACAGGTGGATTTGGGTTCAGTTTGGCTGACGGTGGCATGGGGCGGTTGCGATTTTATTCACGCAGTACAAGCCCTATCATTCTTGATACGCCAAGCGTTATTGCAAATGACACGTGGTATTTTGTCGCCGCGGTTGCCGATATCACCAATAGCACAAAAAGTATTTATGTTTATGATCAGGCTGGAACACTGTTGTCGTCTGTGTCCAGTTCCTTCTCAGGGACATGGGGCAATGATGTTGGTGATGTTTCAATTGGGGGAGAGAATGACGCTTCTGCTGAAGCAGGGTCAAATTTTCACTTTGTTGGGAACATTGATTCAGTCAGAGTTCATGACAGGGCCCTTTCTGAATCAAAGATTGTAGCGTTACAAGGGGCGACTCAGAATTGTGATACGGAACCGATTGCAAATTATCGTTTGGATGAATGTGAATGGGGTGGTTTCTCTGGAGAGGTTGAAGACCTGAGTGGCAATGGTCATCATGGAACGGCCATGGGCAATGCAACAACAGTTTCCTATGATGGTAGCGGTGGAATCTGTAATGCTGGATTGTTTGATGGTTCTGGTGATTATGTCGAAATTCCCAATGACCCGGATTTGAACCCGAGTGGTGCCTTCACGGCATCGGTTTGGTTCCGAGCAGATTCGTTTGGCACTTGGAACGGTGTCATTTCAAAGTTGACCAATGTCAATACCGGTAACGGTCATGGTTGGAATATTCAAGTTGGCACTTCTCAGCGGATTGCGTCTTTGATGGCTGATGGGACGGGGCTATACCGTTATCTCAGGTCCAGTACAGTTCCACAACCGGGTGTCTGGTACCATGTTGTCCTCGTTCATCAGGAAGACAATGTTAACAGGCTCTATGTGAATGGTATCGAAGAAGCAACGAATACTCTGGACATCAACTTTACTTCGAATCCTTTTCAAATAGGTAAGTTCTACACCGATACAAATAGCCTGATGTTTGATGGCTCCATTGATGAAGTGGGATTATATAATGTGGCGCTAGGTGTAAACCAAGTAGAAGAACTTTATATTAATCAACAAGCGTTAAACAATTACGATGGAACTCCCCGTTTTTGTCCCTGTTCAGCGGTTGCAGAATACCGTTTTGATATCTGCTCAGAAACCGATTTCGTTATCGATGACAGTGGGAATGGGTTTGACGGAGTTGTTTTTAATGGTCCACTTGCTATAGATAGCGGAAAAATCTGTAATGGTGCCGTATTTGATGGTGTCGATGATTATGTCACTGTTGATGATTCTAATTTGTTCGATAATACGGAAGCCTTAACGATTGCAGGTTGGATCAATCCTGAAGATATCAGAGTGAATCCACCTACTGGGAATGCTCGAGGGATTGTTTCTAAAAGACTAGGGTATACTTCTGGCTCTGAAATTGCCTATGGGGTTTTCTTTTACAGTGCTCGAGGGGATGGAAAAATCTACGTCGACCTTGATACTCAGAACAACCGTTTTGCCTCAAATGCAGTTATTCCTGAAAATAGTTGGACCCACTTTGCCGTTGTTTTTGATGGAACTCTGGCTACAAATGAGCGGGCTAAGATCTATATTAATGGTGTGTTGGATACGACGGCGACTGAATCGTCGGCAGTTATTCCTGATTATAGCTCAGATTTACACATAGGGAATCTTTACTCTGGACCGACGCAGTTGAAGGTTTACAAAGGGATGATGGATGAAGTGAGGGTTATGCCTGTAGCCCTGTCTTCTTCAGAAATCAGTGCCCTTTTTTCGGATACGCGTTCTAACTGCCAGACATGCGGCGTTATCGATCATATCCGAATTGAACATGATGGTGTTGGCCTGACATGTCAAAGTTCAGACATTACTTTACGTGCTTGCACCGATGCTGCTTGTTCTAGTGAAGCGAGTCGTCCTGTTGCCGTCACAATGGCTCCCTATTCATCAGGGTCGATTGCTTGGGTTGGTGGTGATACTCAGACCTTGACAGGGAGCCAGACTGCTCAACTGAGACAGACTATTCCTGGTTCAGTCACCTTAGGCTCTACCGGCTCGACTCCTGCCACTGTGAATGGTTTTCGATGTTATAATTCAGGCGTCGAAGGGGACTGCACTCTTGAATTTTTTGAATCTGGTTTTATTTTTGATGTGCCCGATTTGACCTCTTGTCAAACCTCTCCAAATATTTCAATTCAAGCCGTACGTAGCGATGAAACATCAGATGTTTGTGTTGCCGATTCAGGGTTTGTCAGCGCAACCAGAGCCGTAAATTTCTACAGTTCATATCTGAATCCAGCAACAGGTGGAGAACCACTTTCTTTTAACGGCAGCAATCTATCCGGAAGCTCCCCAGGGACTGCGATCTCTTTAGCTTTTGATGCCAATGCAACCGCGCAATTCTCTGTAATTTATCCAGATGCCGGTGAATTGCAATTAAATGCCAGGTATGATGGTGTCGGAGCAGAAGAGGCCGGATTGATCATGCTAGGGAGTGACAGTTTTGTCACACGCCCGGTTGGTCTATGTGTCTACTCACCCGAAGCCAACTCAGATTGTGGCTCTGGAGATGGATCTTGTTCTGCATTCAAAAAGGTGGATGAAGCTTTCAGTCTTGGTGTCAAAGGGGTTTGTTGGGAATCTACAAGCGATGCTGATTTGTGCAGTGGCAATGGAACAACAGCAAACTTTCAACTTGACTCCATCGCATTATCTCACAATCTCGTCTCTCCGACCGGAGCAGGAACCTCTGCAGGAACCATTGCTGTGACCCAAATCGATATGGATCCGACAGATAGTGGTGATCATGTTATCAATGATCAAACTGTTTCCGAAGTCGGAGTCTATCAATTTACTGCAACACCACCAGCCTATTTTGGACAGGCACTTCCAGCATCAACGTCCACTCACATCGGGCGCTTTACACCAGACCATTTCATAACCTCCATTGTCGACAACGGTGTCCTTGAGAATGGCTGTAGTGGTTTTACTTATACCGGTCAACCGTTTAGCTACGATGCAACACATCAACCTGACATGTTAATCACTGCAACAGGGATATCGGGGAATACACTCGTCAATTATCGTGGTGACTTTGTTAAGCTGACGTCACCAGCCACCCAGATTAGTATGCCGATGGTGACTTCAGATGTAACTCAAACAGGAACATCGGGAGGTCTTTTAGCGCTGACGTGGGCTCCGGCGTCAAGCACATTGACTCAAAACAACGATGGAACACTCAACTTTACCCTAGGAGCCGACCAATTCACCTATGCTCGTGATGTCAACTCACTTATTGCCCCATTTACGTCCGCTATCCATTTAACCGTCACTGGAATCACCGACAGTGATGGAGTGATCGCAACCGGAATGCCCATTGCCTTTATGCCAACGGGAATAGAAATTCGCTATGGACAAATGCAGTTACAAAACGCTTACGGACCAGAGACACTTCCTTTATCTATTCCGCTCCAGATAGAATACTATCGTGGAGCAGGCTTCTCCATTAATCCCATGGACACTTGTACCGCCTATGATTCTCTTTATTTAAACCTCCGTAACTATCAGGATCGTTTATCTTCAGGCGAGACAATAGCGGCTGGAGCAGGAAGTATTATGTCGGGGTTGGGAAATAATATGAGCTTAAGTGCGCCAGGAGTCGGAAATGATGGAAGCGTGGATTTGGAATATGATCTTGATGGTGCGGGGCTGGAATGGTTGAAACCTGAAGGGAATAACCCAACGTCCAAGGCAACTTTCGGTATCTTTAAGGGGAATGAAAGACTGATCTACATGAGGGAGTCGATTTGGTAATATTTTAACCCTGATCTTTTCTGATAGTTGCTTAAAAAAGAAGGCCCCGCCGGAAAACCGGTGGGGCCATTTTATTACAATTGTAAAATATTAAACTATTCGCAAAGATCGACTTTGATGTCCCAGTTCTTGATGCGCATAGTTCCGTTTTCAGCAAGGTTCTGCTGCATTTTGAAGGCACGGTCGAACATTTGTGGCTCGTGACCTACGCCGCGCTCAAGGCAATGCTTGGAAGACATTTGCAGGTAGTCATTAAGAATTGGCTTGTACTCAGGGTGGCCACATTTCTCAATGATCAACTTGGCACGCTCTTTTGGTGCGACACCACGCAAGTCAGCCAGACCCTGCTCAGTAACCAGAACGTCCAGGTCGTGCTCAGTATGGTCAATATGCGGTGCTTTAGGCACAACACAAGTGATGCCATGTGGATCAGTCTTGCTTGGACGCGTTGATGGGCTGTGCATGATCTTCAGGTAACCGTTACGCAGGTAGTCACCAGAACCACCAAGACCATTGATCATCCGGGTACCACCAACCAGTGTTGAGTTAGCGTGTGCATAAATATCAAACTCAACTGGGGTGTTCATAGCAATACAACCGAGACGACGGATTGGCTCAGGAGCATTGGAGATTGACAGTGGGCGCAAGACACACTTACCAAAGTACTTATCCCAGTTCTCGAAGAAACGTGGGAAGCCAGGATCTTCTGACAGAGAAAGTGAACAGGCCGAAGCAAAGTTCAATTTGCCTGAGTCGAAGAAGTCGAGCATGGTGTCCTGTAGAACCTCGGTGAAGACGCTGAGATTAGTGAAAGGACCATTGGCAAGACCACCAACAACTGCATTGGCGATAGAACCAACGCCGGATTGGAGTGGTAACAGGTTCTCTGGAAGACGACCCATCTTCACTTCGTGAGCGAAGAATTCCATCAGGTGCCCAGCGATTGCATCGGAAGTATCATCCTGACCAGCGAATGCACGACCTTTATCGCGATGCTTTGATTCAACAACAGCGATAATCTTGTCTGGATCACAAGGGACGTATGGGGTACCGATACGGGTGTGAGCTTCAGTGATCAAGAATGGAGCACGATTTGGTGGCTTTTGTTGCATGTGAATATCGTGCAGGCCTTCGAAGGATGGCTGCCCAGTGTTAACTTCGATGATGATCTTGTCGCAGAGGGCGATGGCTTCAGCAACGATACCGCAAGATGAAGTCAGAGCCAGACCACAATCTTCAGTAATGGCAGAAACTTCGATGATACCAATATCGTAGCGACCATTTTCAGTGTAGAAACCATAGCTGATATCCTGAGCAAACAGACCAAGGTGTTTATCGCCCATACGGATACGACCAGCGTTGATCCCTTTGGCAATGTTTTTACCGGTCTGGTAAGGCCAACGACGATCGATCATGTCGAGAGTTGCCCAACGGTCTTCGGTCTCAGCACCAACAGAAGCGCCAATGAAGAGGTTGAACTTCATCTTGCCTTGTAAATTATTTGCCTCAACGTGGTCAGCCAGAGCAATAGGAACCGCCTTTGGGTATCCTGCTGGGGTAAAGCCAGACCAGAGAAGGTTCTCGCCGCCCTTGAAGTACTGGATGCAATCTTCTGCAGACACTACTTTGCTGAGCAGTGACTTGCGACGTACGCGATCTTGAAGTGTTCCGAATTCGGACATTCTCTCTCCTCCTATGAAGGGATAATGATGCCTTGGCACCTGTTAAAAATGCTGTTAAAACAGCGCTATGTTTGGCTTTGAATTGTCTAATTGCTTGATATTTATAGCGAAATTGTCGGGGCTGGCTTGCTTAATTTTTTCTTGCCATCAACCAAATAACACCACAAAAAGAACAGCGTTTCTTATATAATGTTGGCAACGATCAAGTCAAGAAAAAATATGGCCTCAGGGATAAAGTATCATTTCTGGTAAATGGTGTTTTGTCTGTAATTTTGAAAGCGTTTGCTTGCCGTTTTTTCTAAATTTGGGGGCGGTGTTTAGTCTTCCTTATCTATTAACTTTCTGAGATCTTCTGTGAAATCACTCCCAGGGAATTCCTCAGTCAGCTGGATCAGAACTTTGTTAGCTTTTTCACGTTGTTTCGTCTTTAGGTAGGCTTTGCTCAGGTAGAAATAGGCTTCATCGCGATAATAGTATTCAGGGAATGACTCCAGTATTTTTTCAAATCGATCGATCGCAGGGATGTATTGTTTCCTTTTTAGATAAAATCTGCCGACATAAACTTCATGCTCTGCCAGACGAGTTTTGCACCGTTGGATAAGGTTTTTTGCTTCATGGGTGTTCGGGTCCTTCGGGAAGCGTGTTGCCAGTTCCCTAAAACTATACATTGCATTTTCGGTATTTGTTTGATCTCTGTCTGGAGACAGGATCTGTTGGTAATAGCTGAGACCCATGCGGTAGAGAATTGTTGCTGCACGAAAATCATTGGGGTGTTGCTTCAGAAAATCTTGAAAAGCGATGGCAGCTTCTTCATATCTATTTGAGACATAGTAAGCTTCGGCAATCTTTAGTTCCGCTAGCATGCTCAATTCTGGTGAATAGAAAGTGTCTCGAACTTTTTCCCATGAAGCGATCGCATCATCATAGAGATTGCTTTCAAAAAACCGTTCACCTTTTTGGAAGTGTTCTTCCGCTGATGTCTGGGGCTTGGCTTTTGATCCGCCACAGGAAGCGAGAAAGAGGCAAACGAAGATGGTCAGGAGGTACGAATATATGTTTTTCATATGAATCATGAGTCCCTTTTGGTCGAAGATTGATGCAAAGAAGCTACGGAATCTTACCCTGTTTGTCAATCATCTAAGCGTCTTTATCTTGTAAAAGAGTTGATGTGATGATGACATGTTGATTGACACTTATTAATTCCTATCCGATAATAACGCATACTTGTTGATAGCTATAAGCCCTTTGGATAAATCAATTTATGCAGCTGCTTTATATTGGGATATTTGGTGGATTTGGTTGTGTTGCTCGTTATTTGGCTTCCGGCTGGACCTATCAGCTTCTGGGGCGTAATTTGCCTTATGGAACTCTGGTCGTAAATATTGTCGGGTCATTTCTGCTTGGGCTTCTTATGACTTTTGGTGTGCGAAGCACCTTTCTTTCCCCTGAAGTTCGTCTCGGACTTGGGGTCGGTTTTATGGGAGGCTTTACAACCTTTTCGACTTTTTCATATGAGACTCTAAGGCTTCTAGAAGACGGGAGTTTCTGGCAGGCTGGTGCCAATATTATTTTGAATGTTTTGCTCTGCATAACATTTGCTTTGTTAGGGGGACTGGTTGCTCGTCAACTCACGTGAGTTGAAGTTTCTTCAAGAACAAAAGTTCGTCGGTGCTACGGTCCCTGGGGGAATTGCAAGGCTTGGTTCCAGCTCAGTTTTGCATACAGATCAACTCTTGCGCTTGTCTCACGATCTGCCCCTTGTTATTGAAGTTGTGGACGCTGAAGATACAATTTCAAAGGTACTTCCTCAGTTAGATGGCATGATGCAAGGTGGGATGATCACCCTTGAAAAAGCATGTGTTATCTTTTACAAGAAACGGATGGAATAGAGATGTTAAAACGATTATTGCAGGTTTTTACCGCTCCAACAGGGGGAACCGAACCGAGTTCGGAACAACGTATCCCCTTAGCAGCTGCGGTTTTATTACTTGAAGTGGCTCATAGTGATGGAGAGTTTCATCAAGCCGAGCAGGATTTGCTCGGAGAGTTGTTAAAGAATCATTTTTCAGTGTCGGAGGAATCACTTGCCGATATATTGGAGTTGGCGGGTGAAATGCGCAGGGACAGTCATGACCTCCATCAGTTTACCCGTGAAATCAACAAGGCTTTTACTCAGCCCGAAAAAGAACGTATTATTGAAGCAATCTGGCAGTTGGTCTATGCTGACGGACGCTTGGATCACTACGAAGAAGCATTGATGAGGCAACTTGGATCACTGATCGGTCTCTCTCATCGACAGTTAATGGAGGCCAAACTGAAGGTTGCAAAGGCGTGAAGCACGTATTAACACGTATTGTGAATTGGGGGCAGGAGCTGCTGGGTGAGGTGGTTCAACCGGGAGACCTCGCCATTGATCTGACGGCCGGGAATGGGCAAGATACTACGGCGCTGTTTCAGATGGTTGGAGAAACTGGTCAAGTCATTGCTTTTGATGTTCAATCTCAAGCATTACTTACAACCCATAATCGATTAGTTGATGCCGGTGCACAGGTCAGGTCTATTCAGCGGGATAATTGTCCTTTACAACGACAAAGCGGAATTGATTTGATGGAGATGAGCCATGATGAGGTCGCTGGGGTCGTGACCAGCGCTCCGATGGGGGTGATCGCCAATCTAGGTTATCTTCCTGGCGGGCAACGAGACGTGATGACTCGTCCAGAATCATCTGTTGCTGCCCTTGAACAGTCTTGTTCTCTCCTAGCTGAAGGAGGGCGACTCGCGGTTGTGGTTTATCCCGGTCATCCCGGAGGAGCACAAGAAGCAGCCGCTGTTAGTGATTTTTTCAACAACTTGGATGATACTATTTTTTACGTTCTATTGATGAAGGTGAGTAATCGCTCTCAAGCACCATTTTTATTTGTCGCTGAAAAGATGATTTAATATTTTATATTCTGGGGAATGTTCGATGGCTTTACGTTCTTTAACTCTATTGTTGGTAGGATGCCTCTTTTTTGTCGGATCAGTATGTGCCGATGATTTTGATGATGACTTCGGCGGTGATTTTTTTGATGAAGAGGTCGTATCCGAAAGGTTGATTGCCGATCCACTGCAGCCATTAAATCGAGGGACTTTTTGGGTTAACGATAAGCTTTATTTTTATGTCTTTAAGCCCGTTGCAAAAGTTTACCGAAAAGCTTTGCCACGGCCAGTCAGAGTTTCTGTTGGACATTTTTTCTCTAATCTGTCGACACCAGTTCGCGCGGGCAATGCCTTATTGCAATTAAACTTTCGGAACTTTGGGACTGAGACCTATCGCTTTGTTATCAATAGCACCTTTGGCCTTGGCGGTTTTTTTGATCCCGCCGACTCTGTTGCTGGGGTAAAAAAGAAGGTTGAAGATTTTGGCCAGACATTAGGTTACTATCAGGTTGGTCACGGGTTTTATCTGGTTTTACCGATTGTGGGGCCCTCAAGTTTGCGTGATGCTGCGGGAGTCTATGTCGATTCTTTTGCCGACCCGTTCAGATATGCCGAACTGGGGACGAAAGGGTATCTTGCAACAAAATTTCTTGATGTTGAAAACCGCCTCTCTTTGGATCGGGAAACCTACGAAGGGATTGTCTTAGATTCGCTCGATCCATACTTGTTTGTTCGTGCCGCTTATGTTCAAAGTCGGCTGTCTCAGGTTGGAGAAGAGACTTATAATATCAATATTTTTGATGGTCCGTTATTTGACAGTGACCTTTTAAACCCTTTTGATTGGTTTGGATTTTAGAGATGAAAAAAATTATTTTAGTTAGCCTTTTGGTTCTTTTCTCAGTCGTTACCAGTTTTGCTTTGCCGCAGCCTCAAGCACAAGTCGAACAGATGGTTGATTCTATCTTGGGCGTTCTCCAACAAACAGAACTTAGTGCAGAAGAAAAGAGGGCCCAGGTTAGCGGACGAGTTCAGGAATACTTGAACGTTCCATCGATGTCTCGGCGTACCTTAGGGTCCCATTGGGAGGGGGCGACTGAAGAACAGAGACAGAGCTTTTCAGAACTGTTTATCCGAATCCTTGAAGGGACCTACTTGAATCGAATTGAAGATTATTCAGGGGGGACTGTTAAATACCTGAAGCAGAGAGTTAAGGATGATAAAGCCATCATTGATACCTTAATTGTTTCCGATGAGCTAGAAATTCCAGTCCAGTACAAAATGATTTATGCTGATAGCTCATGGCAGGTCTTTGATCTGGTGATTGAAGGGGTGAGTTTGATCAGGAATTATCGTTCTAGCTATGGTGAAATTATCCGTCGTGAAGGCTATGCAGGATTACTGACATTGATGGGTGAGAAAGTGCAAGCAATGGAAGCTTCGATGTAACTCCTTTCCTTTAAAAGTATTCTTAATTAACAAAGCCCGATTCTGATGAATCGGGCTTTGTTGGTTGTTATATAAAAAGAGAACCTTTATTCGTCAGCTTCACTGACTTTCCACTCTTTCCAGACATTGCCAACGAGATCAATGCCAGGCTTGAGAGTTTTCTTTCCGGGTCTCCAGCCAGAAGGTGTTGCTTCCCCTCCACCAGTTTTACGAACCAGTTGGAAGGCTTGAATCTGACGAAGTGTTTCATTGATATTTCGACCAACTGGTGGGGTCAGCACTTCATACGCCTGAATGACACCATCGGGGTCAATGAGGAAGCGACCACGGTTTTCAACTTTGGCTCCTTCATTGAAAATACCGTAAAGCCTGCCAATGTCACCACCTACATCAGAAAGCATTGGAAATGGAACACCACCATCAACCATTTTGGCTAATTCTTGGTCATTCCAGACCTTATGGGTGAATTTGCTGTCAACGCTGACAGAGAGAAGATCAACACCAAGCTCTTGAAACTTTGGAAATTTCTCGGCGACCGCCGAGAGTTCAGTCGCTCAGACAAAAGTAAAGTCACCGGGATAAAAGCAAAGAACAACCCACTTTCCTGCATAGTCTGATAGTTTTACTTCATCAAGAAATTCACCTTTTAAATACCCAGGTGCTTTGAAATCTGGTGCCTTTTCACCTACATGAACCATCTTTTTCTCCTTTACGTCTTTTGTTAGATCCTTGTCGACCTCTGTCTGAGAGGTTTCGTCGACAGCGGACGCTGCGGTTGGTCTAGCACAACCCGCTGCTTGTTCGTTTGCCATGTGGACTCCTTTCGTCTTTATATAGGAATTATTATTACATTGTATCAACTCGTAACCTTGATATCAATGCGCACGCCATTTTTTTTTATAATTGTTGAATGTATGAATGATCATGGTTACGAGATTGGAAAGTGGTAGTAAGTTGAGGTTGGATATACTATTGTTGATACGGTCTAATCGTTTTTTTGTAATGAAGCTTGACCGTATGTTTATGAATGAAAGATAGTTTAGGAATTGGGGAGCAGTGAAGACTATTTCGTCACTCACGCTGTATCAATCCTCTCATTTAAATATGAATGAATATGGTAGGAGATCAAGATGGAACTTTTAAAGTGGGATGAATCGTTAGAGACGGGGATACCTGCAGTCGATAAACAGCACCATCATCTTGTTGATGTGACCAATAAGTTTGGCTCTGCTTTGCTGCAAGGAGAAGTCAGCCCAGAGGTGGTCGAGACATTACTTGAAGAATTGGTTTCGTATGCCAAATATCACTTTGATGAAGAAGAAAAAATTATGCGTACTTCGGGTGTCGATAGTCGTCATTGCGGTCAGGATAAATGAAGTAGCAAAACCAGAAGAGTTAATCACGCTTGCTGATAATGGAGTTTATGCCGCAAAAAATGCGGGGAAAAATTGTGTAAAATGGGGAGAATGATAGTTTCTACGATGTGTACTTGACCATTTTTTAGCTAAGTATATGAGATTTCCCGCCATCTTGAGTTGTGGTCAGGTTGGGCGGTTTTTCTTGAAGAGCGAAAAAAATCGCCCATCAATGACGGCTAGTCCACTACAAATTAGCCCCATTCCCGCTAAATTCTCCGCAGACAGTTTCTCTCCAAGAAAAACAATACCAAGAATAATTGCACTGATCGGTATCAGAAAGGTGACCAGTAGAAGGTTTGTCGCACCGGCAGTTGCCAATATTCGGAAGTAGATAGTATATGCCAGAGCCGTCGAAACCAAAGCGAGAGCAATGACGGCTGCCCATACGCTAAGGTTAGGCATCACCAGTGTCCAGGGTTTGTCCACAACGATTGCCAGTGGAGTTAACAGGATGGTTGATGCCATCACTTGGCCAGTCGCCGTTACCAGAGGTGCAGTTCCCATACTTTTAAAGCGTCGCCCGTAAACGCCGGCAAAAGCATAAGAAAGCGCCGCACCAAGGACCGCGAATTGTGCCAGAGTGTTGGTTCCTAAGTCATTGAAGCTGTCCAATCCAATAATGACAGCGACACCGGTAAAGCCAATCAACACACCTGCAAGGCGTCCACCTGTTATTCTTTCATCTTTTGTAAAGGTATGGGCAATAAGTACCGTGAACAGAGGGGTTGTTGCATTGAAGATTGAGGCAAGGCCACTGGCAATGTGTGTTTGCCCCCAGACAATGAGGCAGAATGGAATCATATTGTTGAGCAGGCCCATCCCGAAAAAAGCTTTCCAATAACGCCATTCGGTTGGGATTCGTAAGCTTTTTACACGCACGATGAGATTAAGGGCAAGTGCTGCAATCCCCACACGCAAGACCACGATAGTGAGGGGTGGTAAAGCTTTGACAGCAACACCAACAAAGAAAAATGATCCCCCCCAAAGAACTGACAGGATCAAAAGCAAGAGCCACTCAAAAGACCCCATTTTAGTGTTAATCTTCTCCATACTTTATCCTTTGTGTATCTGGGAAGTGAGTATAGTCATTACCTCGGCTTTATAAACACCCGATTCTTGCGATATTGAAAATATAATCTGTGCCATGGAGATGTCTTAGTGCATGTGATGTCGTTTGCATCAAGAAGCGCTGTCAATAGACTTATGAGGAGAAGCTTTTCTGTCTGTAATCAGGTATCATTTCTCTCACTATGTATGGTCAACGTTGATTCTCTTGATATGATTATGGATAGTCCTTATGAAATGGTGATGATCAGAGGCGCCCCTCAATCCAAAAAGGAAATGGAGAGAAAAAATGATCAAAGTATCTCTTGCATGTTTAGGTCTGTTGCTAGTGCTTTTCCCGGTATACTCAATGGCTGCAGAAGGTGCGTTGTTTGATCAAGGGCCCCTTTATGCACAGTTAGAGCAGCAGACTAATGAGAGAATCGAATATGATAGCGTCCCCTCTCCTCGGGCCTGGAGGCAAGTCCATAAATATGCTGGTTACACAACGGCTGCTTTAACTGTGATAACAGCCGTCAGTAGTAGCCAAGAGAGTTTACATGAGGCGGCAGCTTTTGCGACTGCGGCAGCGGCATTGACGACAGTTGTCTCGGGGGCCGTTGAATATGGAGATCGTCTTGATTTGAGTGCGGGCTTGCTTGAGGAAAATAATCGTCACATTTTGGTTGGAACTCTTGGCGCTTTACTTATGGTCACTGCTGTTGCAATCGCTGATGATGGGGAAGAGGGGAGCCATAGCACCTTAGGTATTGCAGGAGGTGCTTTGATGGGTGTGGCTCTGATCGATATTAAGTGGTAGGTCGGTTACGATTGTTATCACAAAAAGAACGATTCACTTATAAAGCTTATAGCGGAGAGAGCGCTTCGTTTTCTGGATTGTTGCCCTGCCGCCGCCGTCCGCTTATCTCGTTTTTTCAATATGAATAGAGAATAGGCCTTTCTCGCTGAAACCGGAATCTCCTTTTTTGAAATGACAAAGCGGAGTTACTTAAGTAACTCCGCTTTGGTATGTCGATAGATATGACAACTGCTGGAGACAAGTTTACTTATACAACGGGAATCAAAATGGATGCTAAATGGTGGAAATGGAGAGGCCCGAACAGGCTAATTGTAGTGATTAAGAGAGGGTTTGAATTGCCGGCAATCTTGACGTTGTTATTTAGATCAGTGGTCGTGATAAGGAAACTTCACATATAAAATAATTTGACAAATTATTAGAAGTCGAGCGCAAAAGGTAATGTCAGTTATTGAAGCGACAGAAATCTAGAAAATTATTTCCCGACTTGACGTCGAAGTGTCACTGCTTCTCCGGCGATTCCCCAATTGTCTGTATCCACTTCGTCAATGACAACGACTGTTGTGGAAGGGTTTTTACCAAGAACATCCACCAATAAATCGGTTGCTCCTCTAATCAATTGGGCCTTTTGTTCTGCGGTTGCACCTTCTTTAGTAATCTTGATATTTACGTACGGCATGATGCTGCTCCTTTTTGTTGTTTTGGTGAAATGAAATGGCTGTCAATCAGGGTAAAGATCCCCCCGGTTAAAACGAAGAGAGAAGCCAATAGGAGAGGAAGGGAGAACCCTTCCTGTGAATCGGCAAGAAAACCGGCTAAAACTGGGCCAATAATCTGACCGACACCAAAGCTTGCGGTTAAAATAGCCGCCGCCCGTTTCCCGTCAAGCTTCATTCGAGAATGACCTTCTGCCATTGTCAGGGTGACGATGCCCATAAAGGTTCCGCCAAAAGATATTGCGGCAAACATCACCTCATTGATGGTGTCTGCATGGACACTTACGCAGATACCAACAGCTTGAAGTGCATAAGCTGCTATTAGAGCCTTTTTGTTGCCGATGCGGCGGGATAAAAAAGACCACAGAACAGTTGAAGGAACAGCGGCAAGACCGACGATGACCCAACTATAAGAGGCATACATTTCCAATCCCGGTGTTGCTGCGACGATGGCAACAATAAATGTCGCCGTAACTATGTATCCAAGCCCTTCGAAGAAGTACGCGATAGTCAGAGGCCAAAGGGGCCAGATGCTGGTTGGTTGATGTGCTTGTACTGTCGTCGGTTTTGACGATGCTATCTGACCTCGCGTGAAGGAGACGCCAATGACGGCGATAACGGCTGAAATAACTCCCATGCCTATCCAGGCACCGTTCCAGCGGCCCATTTGATCTAGCCAAGGAATGACAAGACCGCTGAGAGCGATTCCTGTACCAACTCCGCCATACAACGCGCCGACCCAGTGGCCAAAGCCACGTCGCACAAGGGCTTCACTGACTTCAGCAGAGATAATGATAAAAAGCATTGCGCTGGCCAGCCCGCTGATCAACCGTAAGCCTCCCCACCAGATAACAGAGGAAGATAATCCCATGGCCGTAGTGGTGACTATACTCAGAATCAAAGCGAATATTGCGATAGGCCGAGAATGGATGAGATGTGGGGCAAAAGAGCAGAGAAGGGCGCCGGCAAGGTAGCCAAGGTAGTTAAGGCCTGCGATCCATCCCGCAACACTGTTACTTATCCCGATATCGCGCTGCATCAGTGCAAGAATTGGCGTAAAGGCAAAACGACCAATTCCCATAGCGACGATTAGTCCGAGGATCCCTCCGAGTAAGATGTAGAGAGCCTCCCTGTTTTTTTGAGTCCCCTGAGGGTGAATTGTTAAGTCCGTTTCCATAATTGACATGTTAGCAGTATGTGTCATATCATTACAAATAATAAATTATGATTTTAGGTATCATTCGGAGTGATGTGTGGAGATCAGAGATTTAAGGATATTTGCATCGGTCGCTAAAAATAGCAGCATTTCAAGGGCTGCAAATGAGTTGCACTATGTCCAGTCAAATGTGACGGCACGGGTGAAGCACTTAGAGGAGCAACTCGATACTGTTTTGTTCCACCGTAAGAGCAAAGGTGTTGAGCTTACCGCTTCTGGCCATCTATTACTCGATTATGCCAAGCGGATTGTTCAGCTGGCGAGAGAGGCTGAAACTGTTATTTCTGATCAAGGGGAGCCGAGGGGCAAACTTTCGATAGGGTCAATGGAAACTACAGCCGCAGTTCGTTTACCAACATTGTTGGCTGCCTACCATCGTTCTTATCCTCAGGTCGAATTGAACCTAGTGACCGGCCCCTCAGCTGATTCAATTAAGCGACTGTTACGATTCGAAGTCGATGGAGCTTTAGTCGCTGGTGAAATAAACCAAGAGCTTCTGGTGGCGGAAAAAGCTTTTGAAGAAGAATTAGTTCTTGTGACGCCGTATCACTTTAAGGACATTAACCAACTGTCAAATTTCAAAATACTTGTGTTCCGTGCCGGCTGTTCTTATCGGGCACAATTAGAACTCTGGCTTCGATCGTCAGGAAAGGAGCCGTATCAGGTTATGGAGTTTGGTTCAATCGAAGGAATACTCGGATGCGTCGCCGCTGGGATGGGGATTAGTTTTTTGCCACGATCAGTCGTAGAAAAAAAGCATCTTTTGAATGATTGCTCAATACACGCAATCCCTAAAGAATTTAGACACATGACAACGTGGTTTGTTCGGCGTCGCAATGAGAATTATAGTAAAGCGATGCAGGCCTTTAGAGAGATGATTTCTTCTTAATTGAATCGGCTCTGTTTTAAAATCGAACAAAAAAAGCGCTGACCAAAGAGGCCAACGCTTATTTTTTGTTTGGTCGGAGCGAGAGGATTCGAACCTCCGACATCTTGGTCACAAACAAAAAGGGCCCATAACCGTAATGAGTTGAGATTAAATGTCGAGCTATTGTTACAACCTTTTTATTATCAAGTAATTGAAAATTGTATTTCAACATCCATGCTTTCATGGAGAACACGCACAATCTGAATTTTTAGATCGCCTTTTTTGCGATAGTAAATCATATGGCTTCCTATTGGGAATTTGTAGTATCCGGCTTTAATTTCATCACAAGTTCTTCCGGTGGCCGGATTGCTTGCAAGTTTATGAAAGCTATCATCCAGCGTTTTAAGATATTTGTTTCTCTGATCAGGACCCCAGCGCTTTTGTGTGAATCGGGCAATGTCCTTCAGGTCACTTTTGGCTGTCTCAGTGAGTGTGAAGAGTGCCATTATTTTAAATTTTTGGCATCAAGTTCCTGTATCAATCCTTCAAGGGAGTAATCGGCGGAGCCACTATTCTCTCCCTCAGTAAGAGCTCTGCGCAGCAGGCTTAGCTTAGTTTCTCTCTCTTCCAGAAGCCGCAACCCTGCACGTATGGTTTCGCTCACAGAGCCATAGTGACCATGATTAACCTGCTGTCCGACAAAATTTTCAAAGTGAGGGCCAAGGGTGACGCTAGTATTTTTTGGCATAATTGATCTCCTTTAGTAATATAATATTAGTATATAATATTTATAGGTATGGTTCAAGGCTGGTGTGATGCTGCCACTGCAATCACTGATCGTAAGCCGGTGCCGTTTGAAATACTACCAGATCCTACTTTCTCCCACTCCGGCTTGAACAGGATGTTCAAGCCGGAGTGGGCTCCCCTGCGTTCGCTGGCGCCGACATCCTGTCGGCTTTTCTGACATTCAGTCAGCGCTCACTCCGCTTCGAATCCTCTCTACAAAAGATACAAAAAAACGCCGACCAAATGGCCAGCGTTATTTTTTTGTATGGTCGGAGCGAGAGGATTCGAACTTCCGACATCTTGGTGCCACATAAACAGCTGCGGAAATCTAGCATCTAACGAATTAAGGGTTTTTGCGACGCGAAGCCGTCGTAAAGACTCCTGTTGGACTAAACCCCTCCGGTTTCGTCCTATGGAATTTTAAAGAGATGTCGGTGGGGAATTGATGGTAAGTTTAGCGGGATTGATCGGTTTTGGCAATACTGAAGATGCTTGTGTGGTTGCGAGTGCCGCAAAGTTGATGTTTTTGAATCTCTGAAAGTGGTCGTTTTTGGGGTGTTTTTCGTCATTTTGACGCACGTATCCTATCTCCTTACGATCAAGGGATTTTGCTGCGGGTTTCTGGTTTGTATTTTCGCCTGAATCATCATGGTGGCCCTCGCATAGCTCGGGGAATCAAGCTGATGATCAGCATCAAGCCGGTCTCGCAAATGGGACAGTGAATTGGTTTTTCGGTTTTGTCGTGATCGAAAGCCACTTCGGGCGGGCTCGTTGATTCCAGTTTTATTGCCGATAACGCCCATTGCAACTGCCGCAGCTTGGAGCGATTGCGCGGACTAAGCAGACCGTAGTAGCGCACCTTGTGAAAACCTCTTGGCAGCACATGCTGTAAAAACCGGCGCAGGAACTCTTCCCCTGGCAGAGTACACTTCTTCCAGTGGTTGTCCCTTGAATCTTTATATTCGAATGTGACCTGCCCTTTGTGAATGGCTAAAATACGCCGGTTGGTGATGGCTATGCGATGAACATAACGACCCAAATAGTCGAGTAGTTTCTTACTTCCCTGAATCGCAGGCTTACAGTAGACCAT
>JADGDX010000037.1 GCA_016744675.1 Desulfuromusa sp.
CTTCTAAGTCATGTATTTTGAATTCTTGAGTTTTATCTTCTAAAGAAACTTTTTTATCTGAAGGGTTCTTCACACAGCCAGCAAGGCCACCAAGGAGTACAAGCATTACTGCGATAAGATAAAGTTGTTTCATAATTGTCCTTTTTTATGAAAATGCCCTCTAACTCCCCCTTTTCAAGGAGGAGGACACGAACTTCCCACTTTCATAAAGGGGGAGTGTGGGGAATTTTGTGACTACTGTGGAGAAATATTAGCTGTATTTACCAACCGCCGGAAGCACCACCACCGCCGCCTCCGCCACCACCGCCGGAGAATCCACCTCCGCCACCGCCGAAGCCGCCACCTCCCATAAAGGGACCACCGACGTAGAACCCGCCACGCCGATAACCACTTCTTCCTCGTCCTCTCAGGCGAGCCAAGAAGGGGCCTCCGAAAAACAACAAGGGGATGATAAAGCCAAACGGGCTACTCTTTTTCTTGCGGCTATTGGTTTTTCCTGTTCCGGTGTATTCACCCCGTACCGCTTCGGCTATGCCGACAACACCAGCAACGATCCCGCCATCAAAATCACCTTGTTTGAATTTTGGGGAAATTTCATTGTCAATAATTCGACCAGCCAGCAGGTCGGTCAAGCGTCCTTCCAGACCGAAACCGACCTCAATGCGGATTTTTTTCTCAGCTTTAGCGACCAGCAGGAGTGCGCCGTTATCTTTGCCACTCTGGCCTATTTTCCAGCTCTCGAAGACTTTCAGCGAATATTCTTCCAGTGCTTCACCATCCAGAGTTGGAATCGTTAATATTGTAATTTGGGTCGAATCACTTTTTTCGAAATCACGCAGAAACTGTTCCAGTTTCAGTTCAACTGTTTGCGTGATTATCCCAGCCGTGTCATTCGTATAGCCCGTCGGTTTTGGGATATTCAGTGCTGCAGCAGAAGAACCGATAAACAGTAAAATAAAAAATGAGCAGAGCAGGTTACGCATTAGAAAGTCACTTTCGGAGCAGTTGCGGCACCAGCATCAGCTTTAAATGCTTCTTTGCGTTCTAGATTGAGAAGGAAATTATTGGTCAAATTGTTAGGGAATGTCCGGATTGAGGTATTGAATGTTTTAACCGCTGCATTATAGCGCTGCCGGGCAACATTGATCCGGTTTTCTGTCCCTTCCAGTTGGTGTTGCAGATCGCGGAAGTTTTCACTGGCTTTCAGGTCGGGGTAGCGTTCAGCAACCACCAGTAAGCGGGAGAGTGCTCCTGAGAGTTTTCCCTGTGCCTGCTGAAACTGTTGCATAACAGCGGCATCCCCAAGTTTGTCAGCAGAAATGTTCATCTGCCCGACCTTGGCACGAGCATTGGTTACTTCAGTGAAAGTCTCTTTTTCATGAGCTGCATACGCTTTTACTGTTGAAACAAGATTTGGAATGAGGTCTGCACGGCGTTGATAGGTTGCTTCAACGTCGCCCCAGGCAGAAAAAACGGCTTCTTCATTTTTCTGAATTTTATTGTAACCGCAGCTGCTGAGGAGCAAAACACTACAGGCCAGGATGATTAAAGTACGGATTTTCATTTTCTTCCTCCAGATTTGTTGTGTTGGGATTTTTTCAATCCGCTCATTATAGCATAGAAGTATCTTTTAGTTTGAAGTAAGGGAGGGAATTTTAGCCACTCTCTTTCAGGCTTCAGGGCGCTGTAGTGAGCGCGGCAACTTGTCAATCTGTTCTACCGCTTCGATCTCCTTACTGCTTCCGGCACCTAATTCTTTGAATTTACGTGCTGAAACCAGAACCCGGCTGTCAAGGGAGGCGATCCCTTTATTGTAACTATCGACAGCACGCCCCAGATGATTTCCCATTTGGGTGAAATGTTGATTGAGAGTCGCAAGGCGATCATACATTTCTCGACCTAGTTGACTGATTGCTTCAGCGTTTTCGGTTAGTTGTTCCTGCCGCCAGCCATAGGCAACTGAACGAAGCAAGGCAATGAGGGTTGTTGGGGTCGCCAGTAAGACCTTCTGGTCAACTCCAGCCTCGATCAAGCTTGGATCTTGCGCTAGGGCAGCAGAAAAAAAGGTTTCACCCGGCAGAAACAGGACGACAAACTCGGGGGTGGGACGAAATTGTTCCCAGTAGTTTTTTTCTGAAAGTTTTTGTAAGTGAGTGCGAATTTGCCGAGCATGATGAGCTAGGCAGGTTTTACGTTGATTGTCATCCGTTGCTTCCAGAGATTCCAGATATGCTTGTAAAGGGGCTTTGGAGTCGACAATAATATTTCGCCCATTGGGCAACTTAATCACCATGTCGGGTCGTAACCGACCGCTATCTGCTGTTTCTTGTTCGACAAAATCACAGTAGTTAACCATCCCGGCCATCTCAACAACTTTACGCAGCTGAATTTCTCCCCATCGGCCGCGAACAGCAGGAGTGCGTAAGGCACGAACAAGGTTGCCCGTTTCAGATTCGAGTTTCACCTGACTGTTCAGTAGGGATTGTAATTGTTCATCAAGGCGAGCGTAGGCTCCGCTGCGTTTTTGCTCTAATTGCTCAATTTTGTGGTCGACTTTTTGGAGAGATTCATGGAGCGGCTTAACCAGTTGATCGATCGCATGTTGACGATTTTCCAAATCCCCTTTTGCCTGTTGTTGGAAGTTGCCCAGGGTTGACTTTGCCAGATCAAGAAAGCTTTGATTGTTTGCAGCAAGGGCTTGAGCCGAAAGGGCCTGAAAGTTTTTTTCTGACTGGAGTCGATTTTCATTCAGAAATTGGAGTTTTTCTTTGCTCGCTTGTTTTTCTGCTTCAAGCTGGGCTTCAAAACGAGCCAGCTGTTGTAACAGCTCTTCACGCGCCTGTTGCTGCGTTTTGAGTTGTTGTTGAAGCTTTTGACCCGCTTGAAGTCGAGCAAAAAGCCAACCACAAAGAAGGCCAATAGCCAGAGTGATTGCTGGGAGTATCCATACATTATCAGTGAGTTGCACGATCGCTATCCTCGTAAATAGTTGCTGGGCGTGTATAATGGTACGATAACAGAGAGAAATAGAATCGACAAGCAGGATAGGTCGCTCTTAAATAATGGAGGAAAGATTCGATGCGCCAAGTTGACTTTGCCCAATTGCGAAATCAGACACAAGAACGGATGTCTTTGTTTTCTCCGCGTGAAAATGAGCTTAAACAGCTTGTCGACGAATTAACTGCTATTTTTTCTGAAGCTGAAGAGGTCCTTAAGCAACATCAAGACAGTGATCGTAGTTTGATTGCTTGTGGAGCAGGGTGTCAAGATTGTTGTGTGGTCAATGTTTCGATCACCTTACTGGAAGGGATTGCCATCGCCCAGTTTTTACGCAGCCTTGATTCTGTCAATTTTAAATCAATCTCTACGCGTCTTGATCTGCTCTGGCGTGATGTACGAGGCTTAGATGATGATGAACGGATGGTCTTACGGCGTCAATGTGCTTTTTTGGATGAGCGGGGCTATTGTCTTATTTATCCCGTTCGGCCGTTATTTTGCCGCAGTGTCACATCAACCGATGTTGAACATTGTCGTGCCGCAGTATCCGGGCAGGTGTTTGGGGAGGTGCAACCTGTTATGATGCATCAGTTCCAGCTGCAATTATACAAGACATTATTTTCAGGAGTTGCTGATGGGTTGGAGCGGGCAGGCTTAGATGGTCGAAGTTTCCAATTGTGCGGATTAGTTCGCTATCTGTTGAGTTACCCTGACCGGGATGAAGAGTTATTGACACGGTCCTCTCTTTGCTGGGATGAGATTTATACTTAGGATGAGGCGACTGATTATTTACGAATTTTGATTTGAGCTGTATTGCACCAATTTCAGCTCACTATTTTAAGTCCTGAGGGTTTTATCAGGGACTATTCCTTTTTTCCATCCAATATCATTCTCATTGTCTGCAGTAATTCAGGGAAATACAAAGGTTTGATAAAGAAGGCGTCAATTCCCTGTTCTTTTGCTTCTTCTTCATTAATCTTACTGCTGTAGCCAGTGCAGAGGATGGTCGGGATATCGGGTCTGATCTTTTTAAGCTCCTGAATCAGGTCTTTTCCTGTAAGGTGAGGCATGGTTTGGTCGGTGATAATCAGATCAAAGTGATCGGGATTGGCGGTGAAAAGTTTGAGAGCCTCGGTGCTTTCAGTCATGGCTGTGATCTGGTAGCCGCTATCAGACAGTAGATTTTTCCCAATGCTGACCAATTGTTCATCGTCATCAACAAAAAGAATTTTCTCTGTCCCTTTAGGCATGTCCGTATTCATGGGCAGAGGTTCTATGACAGAGGCTTTAATTATGGGAAAATAGATATCAAACAGGGTTCCCCGGTTAGGGATACTGTTCACTTTAATCAGACCACCATGTTGGGCAACAATCCCCTGGACGGTCGCAAGTCCCATTCCGGCCCCTTCGTAATCTTCTTTGGTGGTATAGAAGGGGTCAAATATTCTATCCACCATCTCAGCAGGCATACCACAGCCTGTGTCTTGAACACTGAGCTTAGCGTAAGAACCGGGGGGTGCCTCATACTGAGGAGGAATATCCTTTTCTCCAAGTTCGACAAGCTCAAGAGATATTTTTAGGTCTCCATTTTCATCCATCGCCTGAACAGCATTGTTGCAAAGATTAACGAGAATTTCCTGGAGTTGGGAAGGATCCAGATTAACAATAGCTAAAGAACCGTCAGGGCTGAAAACTTGCTGCAAATTCACCGTCACTGGCAAGGTGGAGCATAACAGAGAGACGGTTTCATCGATAATGGGTGGTAAGGATGTTAAGACTTTATTGTGTGATCCCTTGCGACTATAGGTGATGATTTTTAGAATAAGGTCTTTAGAATTACGGATCGCTGTTTTTGCATTTTCCAGCAGAGGAGTCACTTCACTGTTTTGGGGTTGCTTCAATAGAGATAGTTCAACATTACCAAGAATAATAGCAAGATTATTGTTGAAATTGTGTGCGATTCCTCCGGCCATATAGCCGACCGCTTCCATTTTATGTTTTTGTCTGAGTTGCTCTTCAAGTGCGGCATGTTCTGCCTCATCTTTTTTCCGTTGAGTAATTTCTTTTACATATTCAATGACTCCGAAAGTCTCACCATCGTCATTGAAAAGTGGATATGACGCAAGCTCGAGCCAGCCTTGTGGATTGTCCATGTCTGGGTAAGGGACTTCTGTGAGCTGTGCGCCCCCTGTCTCTATAGCTTCCATACTAGGACAGAAGGGGCAAACTGAATTTCTCTTGTGATAGACTTGGTAACATTTTTTCCCAACGATTGGCATCTGATCAGAATAAAGTTCTTCAACGCGTTTATTGACTTTGATCACATTGAGATCTCTATCAAGTACGCTGATCCCATCCTGAAAAGAGTCAAACATACATCTCAAAAAGGTTTCACTCTCTTTTATCTCTTTGTTTTTTTGTATTCGATCACGAATGTCACGAACGTTTGACAAGATATACTTGTCGCCATCTAAATCAACAATTGTAGCACTGACTTCCATTGGGACGCGTTCGCCTGATTTTTTGATATGGACAGACTCGGCCACGTATTCCCCTTGGCTTAACATAGTATTTCTGAAGCCAGACTCAAGGTGCCCACGAAGCACTATAGGACAAACAATATCATTGGGTTTCATTGTTAACAGTTCTTCGCGTGAATACCCGTAGAAATCGACAGCAGCATCATTCACTTCACAAAAGTTTGAAAAACCCTCTGCCAATAACATATGTAGAAGTAATATGTCTTTCTGGTTGTTTACAACAGCGTGGTATCTCTGTTCTTTGGCGGCTAGTTCTTGGGTGCGTTCTTTAACCTTTAATTCAAGAGAATCTTTAGCCAGTTGTAGTTTTTTGTTGAGAGTTCGAATAGATCGATAACGCCACCCCCCCATTAATACAATAACGATACCGGTTAACGTACCAATGAGAATCAATATGCGTTTTGATGTCCAATAGGGACGTTCATATCCAGCCCATATCGAATGGAGCTTCTTATATTCTTCGGATTTGAGAAATTCTGATTGGGCTTGGTCAAACTCTTTGAGTAGTGCGTCATTGTTCTTGAGAACAGCAATGCCTCGCTTAACATCAAAAAGCGAAGCGCCGACCGTTTGAATTTGATTTTCTACATGAGCATCGTGAGCTAATCTTGCTAATGGAGGAAGCGGTGAGACCAAACCGTCAATAGCCCCTGACAACAATGCCACCAGAGCATCGGAGATATGAGGATAGATAGTTTTTCTACCAACGTCATACTTAGAAACAATAGCATCACCAAGCATGCAGTTAACGATGCCGATTGATTTGTCTTTAAAATCGTTCAATGATTGGATGTCTTTGTTTCCGCGCAGACAAAATAAAGAAATAGAAAAGGTTGATGATGGTCGTGAAAAACTGAGCCATTTTTTACGAGAATCGGTTATTCCCATATCGGGGACTATGTCGATTGTTTTTTCTTTTAATGCATGTTCCACATCTGGCCAAGCATCAAAAATAACAAACCGGGGTTCATAGTTCAGAGATGAACTTAATGACTTTATGACGTCTATTGCGAGACCTGCAGGCTCACCTTGGTTGTCTAATTGATAGAGTGGAGGGAAGTTCTTAACGACACCAACAGTCAATATTTGTTTGTCAGACTGGTGGGTTAGGCAAGAAACAGAAGTTAATAAGAGTGTCGTAGCAGCACACAAGAGAAGAATAAAAAGCAGTTTACGTTTTTGCTGCAAGACCATAAAATTCCTAGCCTGCTAAGAATTAATAACCTATTAAGCGTCAAAACCCCCTCTGTTTACAGTAGTATGTGTGAATGAACCCTTGAGGTCAATGTAAATATAAATAAATGAATCAATAAGCAAAGGGTTCTTCTTGGCGAAATTGAAAAATCAACGGAAAATCTGGAGGATCGACGTTTTTCAAAACATCTGCTTGAAAAACAACGCCAGGCTGAATGACGGTCATAAAACCAGTCGTCTTTGCAAAATGATGATCTGATGGTTCTCTTTTGGTATCTTCTGTGATGCATCCATACACCTTGATCCATTGTCCGTCAGCATAATCAATCGGAAAATTTGTTCTGATCCTTAGACCGATTGTAATGGCATCAGCCAAACAGCAAGACACGACCGTCCGCAAAACTTGATATTCGTCGGTCCCTGATCGATAGATCTGACCGCGAAAAAGAAAATTATCTGCACCGATTTGCGAACTTTTGTTTTCAATAAGGGTTGTCAATTCAGCAATATTGATTTTGATGTATTCTTTATCCATTAATTTTTCTCTGGAATACAATCTATCTATATGTTCTTCCAAGCTGAGCGATGATTGTGGAGATCTCCCCTGTTGATTCAACCAAATTGAAACGTTTAATGTGCTTAGAAGACCTAAAATAATCAGTGCTGAGAATAATGTGGATCGTTTTAAAGTCGCTGGCAAAAGGACAAGAATCAGACCGATGAGTCCAAAGGCATAACCAGTAACTGTCGTCACCATCATGTATTTTGGATTCAACAAGGTCCAGTATTGCCCTGAAGAAATAAAGAGCAATATATTTATCCCGGTTAAGATCATTATCAATCCGGGTAGTCGGCCAGCAAGTTTTTGCTTCATTCCATTGAGCATTTCTTCCCTACACACCGATCCAGTCAGCCAACAACATGCACAGGCCGAAGACAATGAGAATGGGGACAATAATAAAATCGGCAACAACCCTTTTTTTGAATACCGCGGCATACATGACAATGAGTTTTAGATCAACCATCGGACCGATTCCCATGAACGCTAGCAATGAAGCTGGCGGAAAAGGGCTGAAAGATGCTGCAACAAATGCATCTGCTTCAGAGCAAACGGACAAAACAATTGCCAACACCATCATCACGATGACAGACAAAATAACGTTCCCAAAAAACCAGCTGAGCAAGCTCACCGGAGCCAAGGTTTTGAACAAGGCGGTTACAACGGCGCCCAACAGTAAAAAGCGACTCATGTCAAAAAACTCTGCTGCTGCATGTGCTGCAATGGCAGCAATTTTTGAAAAAAAACCTGTTGCAGAAGTTTCGCTGTGATGACAGCAGCAGTGATCATGACACGTCTGTATTGAAGAATCCCTTAGTATGCTGGCGGGATTTGTTGACCCCAGAAACCATCCCATAACTATTGCAGAAACGGCTGCAACCAGCAATCGGCCAGAAACCATTTTGAAATCGCCCTGGAAGGCGACATAGGTTGATAGAATAACGATCGGATTAATGACTGGCGCAGCAAACATGTAAGTGACAGCCGCGGCAGTTGGAACGCCTTTGCTCAGTAGTTTACGGACGACCGGGACAATTCCACATTCACAAGTCGGTAACAGTAATCCTGCACAAAGTCCTGTCAGTATCGCAAGACTGCGACGTTTGGGTATCAGCCTACTGAATAGTTCCTCGTCTGTTAGAACTTCAACCACGGCTGCGACAACTGAACCTAGAAGGAGGAAAGGGGCGGCCTCCAGAAAGATTGCCAAGATCAACTGAAAAAAAGTATAGAATAAATTGTCTGAAATCATTATTAACGTCAATTTTAGAAAAGAAAGAACCTAGAATGTACAAGAATCATGAATAAAACAGTTAGACTTCGAATCTGCTGCTTATATTATCGTGAAAAACTCTTCGCTAATCGTACACTTTTATAATTCTGAATGTCTTACATGTTTTTGGTTCTGAAAATCAACCCCACCGATACAAGTTCACCTATCAAAAGTGACAGAACGTTTTATGAAATATCAAACCTGCAGGGTTTATCGGGATTCCTTTGCCCTATCCAGTACTCTTCTGATTACCTGCAGCATGACAGGACGGTCCAATGGCTTCAGCATAAAAGCATCAGCACCGAGAGTTTTATAATAGTATAGTTTCTCCTTGTTGTCCCTAACCACTCAAGAAGTGACGTGTTTTTAAATGTCAAAATTAATTATGTTTGACGGTTTTCTTAAGTTTTTGTATAGGCCATAGATACTGATATTAAGCCAAAACAACTCTATAAAAAAAGCTAACAAATTAAACTTAATACATAACGAGCCTAAGATAAATAATGCACCAACCGCATTCAAGAGACTGTACATTATAGAAGTCGAAGTAATTTTTTCTGTTTGTAGTGCCAAATACATTATCAATATTAGCAGTACACAAATGTTTCCCAGAAAATCGAAAAAATCATAGCTCATAATTTGACCTTGTAGGCTTCTCGTTAATAGTGGCTATTTTAATATTGCAGTGTCTGAATATCAGGTGTAATGCAATCGTATTGACTGCTTTGAAAGCGTGATAAGGCACTCAGGAGTCATGGTTGTTTGTTATTTCTATAGGTGGCAAAGAAATGGGGGACTGGTGGGTCTTGAGTATCATCGTAAGCGATAAAACTTTCTTCGCTTAATCCACAACGGATAAAGCTGTCTATTTCCTCTTTATCTAGGGGCAGGGGAATGTCGTCCTCCTGCTCCCCTCTAAGACGGCTTCTGCATGAGACAAGCAGGTAGCCCTGCGGAGCCAACAACGAGATGATCGCATCTCGGCACTGGGCTCTGTACTTCCCGGGTAAAACTTGAATGGTGTTGCATTCGTAGACCAAGTCAAAATCGGCAGTCCAGTCAAAGGGATATGCAAAAAGATCTGCGACAAGGTAGTTGACCTTTGTCTCAGGATAACGATTTTTACATAAGCGGATAGCTTCTGGTGAAATATCAAAAGCAGTGACCTCATACCCTGCTTCACTCAACGCTTCCGCATCATCTCCAACACCACAACCAACTACAATGGCCTTGCGGCCAAAAAATCTGACAATACGGTCTCTTAACCATTTTAAAAGATAAGGGCATGGTTCAAGATCTGCCCAGAAAACCGCTTTGTGATCGCCTTCTGCATCTGTGTAGATACTATCAAACCAACCAAGAGGGTCGTTTGCATCCTGGTAAGTTTTGACCATTTTTTTGTATGCAGCTGGATTAAACTCTTTCATGCTTTTCCCTTTATTCAGGCAACTCTTCGCCTGAACCTCCTGCTTCTTTCGTATCAACTTTGTTCAAAATAAGCTTGTAGTTCAGATGTGAATAGATGTTATTGATAATACCAATAATATCTATCGGAATTATGGATTTTATCTGTTTGACCAATCATACAAACCCACCTATAAACAAGAAACAATTATTTTTACGACTTTTGAGGTTTGCCTCGCTATTGGTGTTCTTGATACCTTGAGCAAGGGGACCGTATCGAAGGGCGGTCAGCATAACCATATGGCTAATTTATCAGAAAAAACCTTTCTCACTCCTTTGCTTGAGCGCCAACTCAAATCGCTGCAGCGAAGTGACAAGCGCGGATCTGCTGCTGCGAAACGAGCCGAAACATTCATTCATGCAATTGCCTGCGGTCAATTGAGAGACGAAGAAATCCTCGCAAAGCAAACGAAATATGGAGAGCTTCGTTTGAACAATTGCAGGAAATTTGATCTTGGAAGCGGCTACAGACTGATTAGTTTGCGCGATAAAAAAGGACTGTGCTTTATTTTCTTCGGCAGCCATGATGAATGTGATCGCTGGCTGGACAGGCGACGGGCAGAAGGAATTAGTCTGACCCCTACGCATCTAAAGCCGGTCAGAGTTTCTCCTGAACAGCCCACTGAGCAGCTTTCTGATGAGTATATGCCTAACGAGGTGGAATTAGCCGAGGCTGAATATGATGCCTATATTAATTCTAAGCTAGATGAAAAGACCCTTCGTTACCTTTTTCGTGGACTGTGCGGGAATCATTCATTTTGAAGAGTTGTTTTCTTAGTACTCGAATGTTTTAAGTCAAACAGACCCGATGCTTTTTTGATGAAACCGTTGGATGTTGCTGTCATTATTATCCAACTTTCTTTACAAATCCCGATTTTAACTTCATGGCACCAATTCCATCAATTTTACAGTCGATATCGTGATCGCCATCGACAAGGCGAATATTTTTAACTTTTGTCCCAACTTTTACAACCAACGATGACCCTTTGACCTTGAGATCTTTGATGACGGTGATAGTGTCACCGTCTTGAAGGGGAGTCCCGTTGGCATCTTTGACTGCTAATTCTTCTTCTGAGTTATTGCTGCCAGAATCCTGCAACCATTCGTAGGCACATTCTGGGCATACGTAAATATTTCTGTCTTCATAGGGATATTGTGAATTGCACTCTGGGCAGTTGGGTAAGGTGCTCATGTTTTCTCTTCCTATCTGTTGTTTTTAGGGGCTATTGATCCAAGTATTCGGCAAATCCTTTGAGAGCTTCTTCTGGCATGATTTTCATTCTTGCGATTGCTTTTGCAGTAAATACAGCGAAGGTTCCTCTGGTTTGAGCACACAGGATATTGTCGCCTTTGTAAATTTTTCCTTCGATAATCACTTCGCGGCTGCCAATTTTTTCTACGACCCGACCTTCAACCCTTAATTTGTCTTCGATATAAACGGGTTTAAAGAAATCGACACTCATGTTTTTCGTCATGACGATACGGCGCAGTGTGTAGATTGCACTCCAACCCATGATTTCATCAAGTATTGTCGAAAGGACGCCACCATGGACGATACCATCCCAACCGCACAGGTGTTCGGGAACACTTAACCATGAATAGAGGGCTGTTTCATCAGTGTAAAAACGCATCTTTAAGCCGTAAGGGTTTTTCTGGCTGCAGCCAAAACAATGGGCATCACGGCTGACGATTTCTTTTAAATCTTCTTTTCTCATCTTTGGTTCCTGTCGATATGGGGTGTGCAAATTGTATTAATTATAAAAGTTATTTTTATAAAAAATAAGTCACTATTTTGCATTTCGAGAACGAACCCCTGATAATGGGGATATACTATAACTTAACTATGGATACTCTTATGCTTTTATCAACATTGTTTAAAAGTTTATTGCTGGCAGTTCTTCTTTTGTCTGGAACGGTGGTTTTATCCTTGGCTATCGATTTACGCGAATTGGTCCGAACTGTTGAAGAGCAATATAACGGTCAGTCATCGACCTCAGAGGTTGATATGTCAGTTGTGACAGGTCACTGGGAACGGCATCTGAAGATGGAATCGTGGTCACTGGGACGTGAACGGTTCTTGGTGCGTATTCTTTCTCCTGTTAAAGAGAAGGGTGTTGCAACTCTTAAGGTCGAGAATGATGTTTGGAACTACTTACCCAAAGTTGATCGGGTGATTCGTGTTCCACCATCAATGATGGGTGGGGCCTGGATGGGCAGCCATATCACCAATGATGATTTGGTAAAGGCGAATCATATTGACGAAGATTATGACTTTACCCTTCTAGAAGAAACCGATGATATCTGGCGCATTGAAGGGATACCGAAACCAGATGCTGCTGTTATCTGGGGTAAAATTATTTATAAGATTCATAAGGGGCAACTGGTGCCGCTACAGATTGATTACTTTGATGAAGAGTCTATTTTGGTGCGAAAGATTCTGTTTGACGATGTCCAGACGGTGAGTGGTCGAATTGTCCCTCTAAAAATGACAGTTCTTCCGCAAGAGAAGCCTGAAGAGAAGACTGTCATGCACTACCGTAAATTAGAGTTCGATGTTGATTTGAAGGACAAATTCTTTTCACTGGGAAACCTTAAGGGGCGTTATTGATGCTCTACCAGTTGGCATTACGTAATATCTGGCGGAATCGAAGGCGCACGTTGCTGACTTTGTCGGCCATGATTATCTCTTCTGCTTTGTTGATTCTCGCGCTTGGAATTTTCTCTGGAATGTTACGCGATATGCTTGTTTCGGCAACGGAACAATATTACGGACATCTGGTGGTTAACAGCAGCGGATATCAAGATGACCGCGATATGTTTCGCCATTTTGAAATGAGTCCGGATTTAGAAGATGTTTTTAAGCAAGATGAAATCATCGGTGCGTCTCAACGACTGCGCGGATTTGGTTTGCTCTCACATGAAGAAGAAAGTGCTCCGAGTGAGGTTCTCGGAATTTTGCCTTCTCAGGAAAAGAACGTAACCAACCTACAGGATTCGCTTATTTCGGGGAAATATTTGACGCCTGACGATCGCGGTGGCGCAGTTATTGGTGCCGGGCTTGCACGAAGGTTGCACGTTGTTCCTGGTGATCAGTTGGTTTTTGTCACTCAGTCGGCAGATGGTTCAATTGGAAATGATCTGATTGAAGTGCGAGGAGTTTTTTCAACCGGTGATGTTGGTCACGATAATGGATTAATTCTCGTGCCACTTGTTTGGTTACAGCGCGTTTTGGTTTTGCCGGGGAAGATTCATGAAATTGCTTTGCGCACTGATGATCCTCTCAACGCAGCAGAGTTGGCAAGTCAATATCGTCCCGCTCTTCCCGAAAATATGGAAATACTAGACTGGGGTGAGATGTTGCCAGAAATGGCCGAAGTGGTTGCAAGTTATGACGTCTCTCGAATGATTATCGTCACAATTCTCTATATCGCAACGGGACTGGGGATTCTGAATACTTTCTTTATGGCAGTGATGGAGCGAACTCGGGAATTTGGTGTATTGATGGCCCTTGGCATGAGGCCGGGTCAAATCCGTACCATGATTCTTCTCGAGACGACTGTGATGGGAAGTTTGGGGCTAATGTGTGGCGCTTTTCTTGGTGTTCTCTTGAGTTTGTATATGGCCATCGTTGGGGTTGATCTCTCTGGAACGTTGACACCGATAACCTACGCTGGAGGAACGATTTTGCCCCGTTTACATGCTGTGATCGAGCCGGGAAATATTGTGATTCCTTCTGTCTGTTTGTTGATTGTCAGTTTGCTGGCTGGGTTTCTCCCTGCAAACCGCGCGGCAAAAATGCAGCCTGTGGTTGCCATTCGTAAGGATTAATATGGATCTGTTGACCCTTGCCTGGAAAAATCTCTGGCGAAGTCGAAGACGAACGCTGATCACTCTCGCGGCACTGACGTTTAGCTTGATGCTGATCCAAGCATTCCATAATCTCTCTTATGGAGTTTATTCATCGATGATCGACAGCGGTGTTCGCGCTGGCACCGGACATTTGGTGGTTTATCAGGACGGATATTTACAAAACCGTGACGAAAAGCTCTCGTTCGATCCTCAAAATTTGGTGGCGGAGATCGGTCAGATTGATGGCGTTGAAGCCGTCCTCCCTCGACTGTATCTGCCGGGGTTGGCTCAGTCGAGCCGAGAAAGCCGGAGTATTCTTTTAACCGGAGTCGACCCTGTGCACGAACGAAAAACCAACCCCTTTTTACGTCAATTAACAGATCAACAATGGCTACTCTCTCTTGACGGAAGAGAAGCAATTCTTGGTAGTCGTCTGTTGAAAGAACTTCAGCTGAAGCGAGGCCATAAATTTGTTGTCACATTGCAGCACAGTTCTGGAGAGTTGGTCAGTGAAATGTTTCGCGTCCGCGGAGTGATAAAAACAGGGATTAAGAGTGTTGATCGTTCTCTTCTCATGGTTGGCCAAGCTCGGGCTGCGGAACTGGTTGGAACTCCCGACCGAGTTCACGAGTTAGCTGTTATTTTGAAGGAACAAAAGAGTGGTCATGGTGTTTTTCCCTTTTTGCAGGATCTATTGGAAGGGCGTCAAGACTTGGAAGGTTTGACATGGGAGAAGGCGATGCCAAATCTTTACAATGCGATTCGTCTAGACTATGCCAGCCAGAAATTTATTTTTGTCATCATGATGATGATTGTAACAATTGGAGTCATAAACACTCTGTTGATGTCAGTGATGGAGCGTTTTCGTGAATTTGGGACAATCCTGGCAATTGGAGCCAGTCATGCCAAATTACGGACCCTAGTTTTTATTGAAGCGTTACTGCTGGGGGTGGTGTCAATGGTTTTGGGGAGTTGCTTTGGCGCTCTGGCGACTTGGTACCTGCAAGCCGTTGGTATTGATATGCGAAACTTTATCAGCGGTTCTTTGGAGTTTGGCGGGGTCGTATTTGATCCCGTTTTACGGGCGTCTTGGGATCTCCCGTGGATGATAAAAATATCGTTCTATCTGCTATTGCTGTCGTTCATTGCAGCTATTTATCCATCGATTAAAGCAGGAAGAATCAGTCCTGCCGCTGCAATGAGGCATCACTAGAGAGATCTGAATTAAATAGAAATTGGGGATAGGTATGGCGTTAATTTCATTGAAATCTGTGACAAAAATATATCCACTCGGTCATCAGGAAGTGGTTGCTGTGGATGAATTTTCTCTGTCCATTGATGCAGGAGAATTTGTTGTTCTTGCGGGCCCGTCGGGAAGTGGGAAAACAACTTTACTCAATATGATCGGGTGTCTTGATCAGCCGACTCGTGGTGAAATTTGGCTGGATGGCCATGATATCGGTTGTGCCAGTCAAAAAGAACTTTCTGATCTGCGCTTAAGAAAGGTTGGCTTTATTTTTCAGGACTATAATCTGATTCCCGTTTTGACGGCTGCCGAAAATGCAGAATTTACATTGATGTTGCAGCAGGTTGAAAAAAAACAGCGGCGCAAACGCGTGTTGGACCTTTTTTCTGCTCTAGGACTCGATGGCCTGGAAAACCGAAAACCTTCTGATCTCTCTGGCGGCCAACAGCAACGGGTTGCCATTGCTCGAGCAATGGCCTCGGGGCCAGCGGTGATTCTGGCCGATGAACCGACGGCAAGTCTCGATTCTCAGACCAGTGAAGAGCTTCTTCTTTTGATGCAGAAATTAAATGAAGAGCAGGGGGCGACCTTTGTTTTCAGTTCTCATGATCCGTTGGTGATCTCGCATGCCAAACGAGTAGTGCGTTTGCGTGACGGTAGGCTGGAGTCAGATCAGTGAGAGGGTGCAAAATTCTTTTTGTCATGGTGGCGATTGGTTTGTTGCCACACATTGTGTCGGCCACAATGTTCGATGATGTCGCTCTGCATGGATCCCTAAAGTCCCTCAATCTCTACAGTGAAACTCCGCTTTATCGTGATCATGACATCACATTGTCTTCAAACCACATCCGTTTTGATTTGACGGGACGAGTGACCTCTTTGGCGGGGTTTGAAGTTTCCCTCGATCAGCAAATCCTTTGGGCTAACCGGACAGGTGTTGTTTCTTTGTCTGATAACTTCTCGAACCGGTTTTTTGATTTAGAGAAAAATTGGCGTGAGGATAGGCAATTAAGTGGACAGCTGCAAGTTGATCGACTCAACGTCTATGGAGAACTGGGCGATACCCATTGGAGTGTCGGTCGTCAGGCCGTCGGCTTTGGTCGTATCAGTTTGTTTTCACCTCTCGACATCATTGCTCCGTTTCCACCTGATGCTCTTGATGTTGATGTTCGCCCCGGAGTTGATGCGGTCAGATTAACGCATTATTTTGGCATGGCAGGGCAGCTGGGCGGGATTGCTGTTTTTTCTGAAGAGAATAATAAAAACAGTTACTTGTTAACTTTTAGTGAGAATCTTCTCGGGGTTGATGTCCTCGCTATTGGGGGTGTTTTACGGGATCGTTCCCTCTTCGGTATTGGGGTGGCTGGTGAAGTTGGGAAGCTGGGCCTTAAAGCGGAAATTAGTTGTTATGAGGGTGTTGATGTGGGGCAACCACACGGTGATCGTGATGATGATTTTCAGATTGGAGCAGTGGAGGGGTGGTACCGCTTTGAAAATGGTCTGATTTTGCTAGGAGAGTACTTATTTAACGGTATTGGGAGTAACACCTCCAGTGAGTATCCTTTAGTTGCAACGACAGCCCCGATAGAAGAAGGGCTAAGCTTTTTATTGGGTCGTCACTATTTACTACTGGGACCTTCATATCAATTTCATCCACTGGTGACAGCGAATGGTCTGGTGATTCTTAATTTGAAAGATCACTCAAGTATGATTCGGCCTCAAATGGCGATATCGCTGGCTGATAATCTACAGCTTGACCTGTTTTATACTTTAACCTTGGGGAAGAAAACGGAATTGGATCCCTATACACAAATTCCGATTGTCCGCAGCGAATTTGGCTCGATGGGGGATAGTGTCGGGTTGTTGTTACGCTGGTATTTTTGAGAAGCAGATGTGATAGGGACGCTTAACAGTTAAACGCAAATGGCGACTTACTTTTTATAAGTAAATCGCCATTTGCGTATCAGTTTATTCTTCTTTTCACTTAGTAATTAATGCCCGCGGCTTGTACGCTACCCGGGTCTGATGCATGACATGGGGTAACACCATAGACCATACCGCAAGAGTTACACTTGTCTTCCATGGTTTGCATGGTAAAAACTGTTTCACAGCTGGTGCATGTAATTTCCGTAGGAACGGGCATCGCATAACTGCTGAATCCCATTTGTCTTAATTTATTAACGATTTGTTCTCCATTACCAAAGCTTCCACTACAACCATCATGCATAATCTTATACTCCTTCAATATGTTCCAGGGTGTCCCCGGTTCGGATTCTATTTCTCAAGGCGAGAAGTTTATTATCTAATTTTTCCAGTGTAACTAGGTTTTTTCTCTCTTCTTCACTGGACTCAATAATTTTGTCGATACCACCATTTTTTATCACCAAGCGACGATCACCCATCAAGGCGAGGATTGGATCGTGGGTTGCCATGAGGATGATTTTTTCTTCTTGAACCAGCAAGTCGAGTGCTTTTTTACGGTCGATGCCAGCATTTTCTATTTCATCGATCAGAGCAATGGGTGATTTGCTCAAGATCGCCATGTCGGCAATCATCAAAGCGCGGGATTGCCCACCGCTTAATGATGTGACAGGAGTATCAGGGGCAAATTGCTCCCCGGCAAGCTCATTGGCTTGCTGCAGAATTTGTGCGACCTTTTTTTCAGGATCAGTGACAAGGCGACTTTCTGCATGCATCCGAATAAATTCTTCTGCTGAGAGATCCATGACAAAGTTCATGTTTTGTGACAACTGTGCGACCAGTTTGTATTCGGTCGAAAAGCGCCACTTACTGTCTGGAACCTGACCGTTGATGAGAATTTTTCTGCTGGTTGGAGTATCCCCCTGTGCAACCCATTCAATGTCGGCCAGAAGGCGACTTTTGCCGGACCCTGTTGGGCCAACGATACAGATAACTTCACCCGGCTTCAGATTGAGTTCAAGGTTTTCTGCTTTTCCTGATTTGTCATGCCCACCAATGATGGTTAAGGATTCAACTTTATCCATTGGATCACTTAAGGCCAGCATTCCGGTGAGAAAATCATCAAGGCTCTGGCGTAATTGTTCGTCACTAACGCCAAGGTCTTCCAGATTGTCCTGATCCAGATTGTCAAGGTAATGCTGAAGTGTGTCGTCACTTGGTTTGACAATTAACCCAAAGGAAGTAAGAAAATCTTCGATGTAGGGATGATCGACAAGGATATCAGCCATCGATGTGAGAAAAAATTCTGATATGTTCATTCTGCCGATCCTTCCTGTAGATCCATTTTACGGATATTGCCGGTCTGGTGTTCTTCACCGATCCGCGTTTCTCCCAGACAGTAGGAACACAGAGCTGCAGGCATTGAAAAGCGCAGGACCTTCCCTTTAAGAGTTTCGATGTCTGAAGCATCTTCAAACAGGCTGGTGAGTTCAAATGCACCTTGTCCGGTGATTCCATTGACATTCATGATAATGGCTCCGGGATTGACCTGCTTGACGCGCGAAGCAAAAACTTCACGCTCAGCCTGCGAGACAATATCGCCTTTAGTGATAACAACGATATCTGCCGATTTCAGCATCGGGCCAATTTTTCGTGGTGTGCCGATTCCACTGAGATTATCGATCACACAAACAGCTGTGATTTCTTTGATATGAGGGGAACAGCGGTTACACAAACCGGCACTTTCACTGATCAGATATTCACAATTGTTTTCATGTCCCCAGGTGACGCATGATTCAATGTTGCTGACAAAATAGTGGTCGGGACAAAGTGCTCCCGATAGTCCTTTTTTGACCAGAACTCCTTTTTTTGCATAGAGCTTGTCATCATCTGTGAGGAGACAGTCAAATTTGACGACACCGATTTTCTTTTCACGAGCCTGAAGTGCTTCAATGACTCTTAAAATAACGGATGTTTTTCCAGACGATGGCGGCCCGGAGATGGTTAAAAAACGCATAGTTATTTCTCCTTTTAAGCCGCGTTCATTGAATCTTCAAAAATTTTGGTGGTTCGTTTAATCATGGTTCCAATGTCGTTTTCGTAAATGTAGTCCCAGCCAACCCATTTCCACGGGTGGTCACCTTCCAGTTGATTATCAACTTCTGGGTGAACCGATGGAAACAGCCCTTTTTGTGCCAGAATTTCACCAACCGGCTTGCTGGAAAGGAACTCAGCAATTGGTTTAACTTTCTCTAGACTGTCTTTTTTAGTGAGCATAAAGATCGGACTCACCACAGCTCCGTCTTCTGGCCATACAATTTCAAGACTCTTAACCATCCGTGCCATTTTTGTGAAAAAGTACGGCATGATTGTCACGATGGGTTTTTCTTCCGCAACTCGCTTGGCATTTTTAACCATCTGCGATGGGTGCATCGCTTTTAACATGCAACGGCCGAGCTTTTCAATTCCTTCATCACCATGTTCTTTATGTAGGGCAAGAAGGATCGCATTGAACAGGTCAAAATCACCGACGGGCAGGGCAACTTGTTGCTCGTATTCTGGCTTGAGAAGATCAGACCACGTGCGTGGAACTGGGAGATCGCCAAGGACATCGTGATTGACCATGAAGACAGCAGGAACTGCCGCAATGATTGAATAATCCCTCTTGGGGTCTTTGATATCAATATCTGAGAAATCGCGATTGACAGCTGTGCCGGTTACGTCGGTGAAGACGCCCTCGTCTTTGAAGTGCCCAATTGTTCTTTGATCAAAAAAAGTTTCAAATCCGGCAGAGAGGAAGATATCTGGAAGATCGGCAGGGTTTTCAATCCCCTGAATGTTCTCTTCGATCCAGCTTGCACCAACCGAAGCAGCTTCAAGTTTATAGCTCACCTCGTTGCCTGTTTCTTCTGTGTATTGTTCTATAAAAGCATCGAAGCCTTCGAGCAAGGGCAGGCGTACTGGGCACGGGAGAAGGCCCGTCACGGTGACCTGACTGTTAGCCTTCTGCGTTTTTTTCATGGTGACATCAACCTGATTCAATTCTTCATCAATTTTCTCTTGTAGCAGACCGAGAAAATTATCCAGATCATAGTTTTTTGTCTGGGCTGCGCGCTCTAATTTAAGAAAAGCACCAACCGCATTGCGTTGTTTTTCATCACTGAAATTTTCAAATCCATTGGCGACAAAAACATCAAGAGTTGCAGGCCAGCGATCGAGGACATCCTTGACGGTCATATCTTTATTTAAAGTCGTTGTTGTCATGTTTTTTTATCCTTATTTTGGTGGTCTGTATTGACCTTATATTTGAAGGGAGTATAAGGGAGAGAGGGGTGTTTTAAATTGATGCAAGTCAAGAAAAACATATTAATGACTAATTTGGTAATTTTTTGATCTGCGTCAATTTTATAATTTTCATATTGTGGCATTTTCCGATTCATAAAAAAGAAAGCTTATTCCCTCAACCAAAGGAGTATATCAACATGAGTATGTTTTGTTTTCAATGTCAGGAAGCAGCAAAGAATACTGGCTGTACCATTGCTGGTGTCTGTGGAAAAAAAGAGGACACCGCTCAATTACAGGATCTGCTGGTTTTTACCCTGAAGGGGTTGGCCGTTGTTGCTGACGAAGCCAAGAAGCAGGATAAGTTGGACGATTCTATCGGGTTCTTTATTGTTCAGGGTTTGTTTGCAACGATCACCAATGCAAACTTCGATAATGATCGCTTTATTGAGCTGATTAAGGCCACTGTTTCTAAGCGTGATGGTTTGAAAACAGCGATTGGTTTCAGTAGTGATGCTGATGTTGTTAACTGGAATGCTCCTGAGGCTGACTTCTTAGCTAAGGCTGCCGAAGTTGGTGTTCTATCTCAAGCCAATGAAGATGTTCGTTCTTTGCGTGAGCTGCTGATTTACGGTCTAAAGGGGATGGCTGCATATACTGATCATGCTGCGATGCTCGGTTTCGAAAAGAAGGAAATTTACGATTTCATCGTTGAAGCTATGGCTTCTACCACACAAGATTTGAGTGTTGATGAGATGGTCGGCTTGGTTCTCAAGTGCGGTGAAACTGCTGTGACTGCAATGGCTCTTCTTGATGAAGCAAATACCACGACCTACGGTAACCCAGAAATTACAGAGGTTAATATTGGTGTTTCTAATAAGCCGGGCATCCTGATTTCAGGTCACGATCTGAAGGATATGGAAGAACTGCTGAAGCAGACTGAAGGCACTGGCGTTGATGTTTATACTCACTGCGAAATGTTGCCTGCTAACTATTATCCTGCATTTAAAAAATACGATCATTTTATTGGTAACTACGGTAATGCTTGGTACGATCAAGGAAAAGAGTTTGCCTCTTTCAATGGTCCAATTCTGATGACCACAAACTGTATTACTCCGGTTCAAGATTCTTATCGTGACCGTATCTATACGACCGGTATGGCTGGCTGGCCAGGCGCAGCTCACATCGGTGATCGTGCTGAAGGTGGTAACAAAGATTTCTCTGCCATTATTGAGCAAGCAAAATCATGTGCTGCTCCAATTGAAATAGAAACGGGTGCAATTGTCGGTGGTTTTGCTCACGCTCAGGTTATGGCGTTGGCGGATAAGGTTGTTGATGCTGTTAAGTCAGGTGCTTTAAAGCGCTTTGTCGTTATGGCTGGTTGTGATGGCCGCCACAAAACGCGTAGTTACTTTACCGAGGTTGCTGAAGAGCTGCCAAACGATACTGTGATCCTGACTGCTGGTTGCGCTAAGTTCCGCTACAATAAGCTTGATCTTGGTGATATCGGTGGAATCCCTCGTGTTCTCGATGCGGGTCAGTGTAACGATTCCTACTCTTTGGCCTACATTGCGCTGCAACTGAAGGAAGTTTTTGGTCTTGATGATATTAATGATCTGCCAATTTCCTACGATATCGCTTGGTACGAGCAGAAAGCCGTTATTGTCCTTCTGGCGCTGTTGTTTTTGGGCGTTAAAGGTATCCGTCTTGGGCCAACTCTGCCAGCTTTCTTATCTCCTAACGTTGCTAAGGTTCTGATTGATAACTTTAACATTAAGGCCGTTGGTGATGTTAAGGGTGATGTCGAAGCAATGATGGCTGGCAATTAACAACTGATTGAAATAAATATGATGTAAGTAAAGTGGCGACAGGTTGAAAAACTTGTCGCCACTTTTTTTGTTCATAAAGTCGAAACTTACATTGATGTTTTTCTTGCTTATTGGCAGAATGCTGCGAATTATTGGCGAGAAAAACATTTTTTAGAGGGAATCGATTATGTCTTACGGAAAAAAAGAGGGAGTTCTGTATTTTGGAATACCGTCAGGAAGTCTCAACGAGCAAGTCTTGCGTTTGTTGGCTAAGTCTGGACGTCCACTGAAAAAAGGGCGTCAATATGAAATGCAGGGCCCGTACGATAAAGATGTTGTCTTTAGGATCCTGGATCGTAAAGAAATGGCACAGAAAGTCAGTGATGGCATTGTCGACTGTGGCATAACGGGGAAAGATTATATTTTTGAGGCAGGGCGCGAAAAAGAAGTTGAAGTCTTAGGTGATTTCATCTTCTCCAAAAATACAAATCAGCCGTCGCGGTTGGTTTTGGCCTCTCGCCCTGAACTTGGGATTGAAAAGCCAGAAGACTGTAAAGGGAAAATCATTGCGACCGAGTTGCCTAATCTGACCAAGCGTAGAATGTCTGAATTGTATGGGATTGACGATATTCAGATTTTGCACAGTGAGGGCAAGACAGAAGCAAAGGTCAATATGGGGGAATGTGATGCTTTTACCGACATCACAGAGACCGGTGCGACGTTAAAGGCCAATGGTAACAATATTGTTGCTGAATTGTTTACCTCAAACCCGCAATTGATAGCAAACTCTGACGCTATCAAGGATGCCGCTAAGCTCGAAAAAATGGAAGATATCCGCATGTGTATCGATGCGGTTCTTC
>JADGDX010000038.1 GCA_016744675.1 Desulfuromusa sp.
GTTCAAGCCGCTACGCGGCTTGAATCGGCGGAGCTGAGTACACTCAAGCAACTTGTGCACGCCGCTCCGCGTCATGAACAAGTCACTCGAGTCAGACTGCGGTATTTCCGCTTATGCAAGCAAGCTTGCAACACAGAAATCTCCTCGCTGCTCAGCTCCGCCGATTATACCCCAAAAATCATAAGAGGATAATGAACTATGTCTAAAATATTTCCTTCACCAATCACGAATCTTCCAGAAGCAAATATTCCTATAAAGGGAATCAAGGCATATCTCTCTCAATCTGATTCGCATCAATTGATCTTTATGGAATTTGAAAATGATACGGATTTACCGGAACATTCACACGCAGAACAAGTCGGTTTCGTTTTAGAGGGAAAAATTGAATTAGTCATAAATGGAACAAAATACACCTATACAAAAGGTGACCGTTATTTCATTCCAGAACAAAGTGACATGGAGGGTCACATCTCAAATATCAAGTATTGACAACTATTACGTAATTAACCATATTATCCTTATTCATCAATTGTTACGGAGGACAATATGGTCAGACCTCTCCGCATCGAATATCCCGGTGCTCATTACCACGTCATAAATCGCGGCAACGCCGGTGAGATAATCTTTAAATCTAATCGCGATAGAGAAAAGTTTCTCGAATATTTGGAAAAGGCGGTGGATCGATTTGGTATCGTTATCCACAGCTATTGTTTGATGTCGAATCACTATCATTTATTGATCGAAACCCCAAATGCCAACTTAAGCGCTGCAATACAATGGTTAAACGTCAGCTATGCAACTTATTTTAACAAGAAGAGAAACCGGCAGGGGCACCTTTTTCAGGGTCGATTTAAGGCGATCCTGGTTGACGTAGACGAATATCTTATCCACGTATCACGTTACATTCACCTGAATCCGGTAAAAGCTAAAATAGTTGAATTTCCGCAGGATTATGTTTGGAGCAGTTATGCAACTATCATTGGTGAGAATAATAAGCCCGATTGGTTGGACTACTCACTGTTGGAATATTTTGGCAGTAAAAAGCAATCAGCGATTAAGAGATATCGTAAATTTGTTGAAGAAGTCGACGTGGAAACTCTCGTGAACCCTGATAGCCAAAGTGTTGGTGGTTGCGTCTTGGGGGATAGTGATTTTGTTCGCTGGATTCAGGACACCTTTCTATCAGATGACAGGGATGCCAAGGATATTCCGCAGTTTAAAAAGCTGAAACCCATGATACCATTAGATCGAATTGTCGATACTGTTGTTCATGTCATGGGTAGCAACGCAGTCGATATCATTATAAAAGGGAAAAAAAGAAATTCTCCCCGCGAGGTTGCGATTTATTTGTCGGTACGGTTAAGTAACAAAACATGTGTAGAGTTGGGGCTGTATTTTGGGGGGATATCTGGCTCTGCTATTTCATTGTGTGCAAAACAGTGTGCAATTAGATTTGAAACTGATAAAGAACTGCGAGGGGAGATTGAGAAAGTCCAGAGGAAAATACTTGATATTTGAGATGTGACCCTGCTCTGCTCTGCTCTTTTGCTTCTTCGTCCCGATATGCCTAGGAGAATATGTTGCCAATTATCGCAAAAACACCCGAACCACCATATTACGCTGTTATATTTACCTCTACTCGTACGAGTGGTGACAATGGATATGGTGAAACCGCTGACAGAATGGTTCAATTGGCTGAACAACAGCCTGGATTTTTAGGTGTCGAATCAGCAAGAGAAAATATTGGGATCACCGTTTCCTATTGGTCAAACTTAGAATCAATTAAAAGTTGGAAAGCAAATGCTGAGCACCTAATCGCTCAGAACAACGGGCGCAAAAAGTGGTATGCAGCCTTCAAGGTGCGTATATCAAAAGTTGAGCGTGATTACAGCATGTAGCAAACCAATAAAGCAGGACTTTTGAGGTTCCGCTTCGCTTCACCTTTTAGCCAACTATCAAAAGCCTTTTATTGGGGCGTTATGTGAGATAAGCGCGGAGAAGATAATGAAACTTCTGAAATTGACTGATGATAATATAGAAGATGAGCATATCTGCTGTGCCATTAGTGATAAGAAGTGCAGGGGCGGCTATCATAAGAAAAAAGATTGGCTGAAGTCGAAATTCAAGGATGGGTATATATTTCAAAAAATGGATGTTCGAGGTAAGGTGTTCATCGAATATGTCCCTATTGAAAGCTCTTGGCTGCCACTAAGGGGAAGTAATTTTATGGTCATAAATTGTTTTTGGGTTTCGGGGCAATTTAAAGGAAAAGGTAGTGGTCAAAAGTTATTGCAAGAATGTCAGAACGATGCAAGTAAAATGGATGGTATTGTTGCAATTTCAAGTGATAAAAAACGACCATTCATGACTGACCCAAAATTTCTTAAGCATCACGGTTTTGAAATTATTGATGAAGCTCCACCCTTCTTTAAGCTGTGGGGGCTAAAGACAAACGAAAATGCCATTTATCCAACAATTATGAAAAGTGCAAAATTAGGAGTCTGTCCTGACGATAAAGGAATTACGGCCTATTACTCAAATGCTTGCCCTTTCACTGACTATTATACGAACCAATTACTCAGAGAATACGCAAAAAATAAAAAAGTTCCTCTTACAGTGAACCACATTAAGAGCAAGAAAGAAGGGCATAAAATGCCAATACCCTGGATAATTAACAGTGTGTTTTATAACGGGGAGTTAGTAACTCTGGAAATGAAAGCTGAGAGGCATTTGGATAAAATAATCACATAATAAAAATCCGCACCGGATTGCCAAAAGTGTCACTTCTTTTACGAAAAAACCACAAAAGAACCGCTACTTTGGTTAACCGGTGAGCAAAGCGATTCGAGCAATCACACTTGCGTACGCTGCTTAATCGCGTCCCGTTAATTATATATAAAATTTTTGAGGACGAAGAATCAAAATGAAAGTATCGGTAATTCTTGCTCATCCCGCCATAGAAAGTTTCAATCACGCGATAGCAGAAGCAACTATTGCCGTGCTCAAGAAAAATGGGCATGAGGTTTTTTACCATGACCTGTACCAAGAGAATTTTGATCCACTCCTCCTCCATGATGAGATCCCAAAGGACGTTTCTCTTCCAATTGAAATAGAAGCGCATTGTAACGAGATTACAGAAGCAGACGGTATTATTATCATCCATCCCAATTGGTGGGGAATGCCACCCGCTATCCTTACTGGCTGGGTGGACAGAATCCTGCGGCCAGGCCTTGCCTATGAGTTTTTAGAAACTGATAGCGGCGAGGGTATTCCAAGCGGCTTATTGAAAGCCAAAAAAGCCATAGTATTCAATACTTCAAATACTGAAACAGAGCGTGAAAAAACGACTTTTCTTGACCCTCTGGAAACCATTTGGAAAAATTGTATTTTTGACCTGTGCGGGGTACAGAAGTTTCATCGAAAAATGTTTAATATCATTGTTACCAGCACAAAAGAAGAAAGAGAAAATTGGTTGGATGAAGTGAGAGAAACTGTCTCTACTCGTTTCTGTTGACCTTCAATAAAAATGACACTATTTAGCGGGTAGAAAGCGTTGAAATTCATTAGCTGAATACTTAATCGGAAAAATATTGGGGATTAAAAAACTAGATAAAACTGGGAAAACTCCTTGGTTTTCCCAGTTTTAGGAAGAAAGATGAAACCTGGTTCTGTCACGTGAAGCCATGGAGTTTACTGACAAAATTGCCAAGTTAGGGATGGTGCCACCCTGAAGGGGGCTGCCACCAAGTGGGCAAATTGTCTCAATCGCTAAAATAACTTAACCAACTTTGGTGCAATTATGCCTAAATTATTCATGGTTTACTTGGGGGGAAGAACTTCCAAATCTCATATCGAACTACATGATATGAGATTTGTCGTTGGGGACTCCATAGAAGATACTTACTCTACTTTACGAGAAGAATGGTTCGGCGATTTGGAGGGGCTGCATTTAGATAGCTACATGCAAGTACGCAATATTGATGGGTACAACATAAAGATAAAAGAAACTCCAAGCGAACAAGAAGAGCATCTTTTTTTTGTTAATATGGGTGGCTACGATCCCAACAATATATTGGAACTTCATCAGATTGGGCTGTTTGTGGCAAAATCTCCCAAGGAAGCCAAGAAAATTGGGAAAGCATCTCTATTGGTTGATGCCGTAGACCAACACAAGGACAATCTCTCCGATATAGATGATTGTTTTTCTGTAAACAAAGTTGGCCGGTATTACGTCCATCTCACCCCCGGTGGTGAAGCCCAACGGTTTAAGCCGGACTGGTTTGGATACAAGGTTATCGGTTAACTGGTTGAGCACGAAAAAGAACATTTGTTCTGTCCCTTCACTTTTTTTGGATAAACCGGAAAAGAATTAAGCAAATCATTGCCACAATTTTATTGTATTCAGGAGAAACTGAGAATAATGAACAATAGTCTTTAACTTATGGTGATCATTGTTGTTGGCCTGCTTTTATCGGCTAGCCAGGCAGATGAGAAAAAGTCAGTTGTTTCACCGATTTTTCGGGAAAATGCAGCTGTTTCACCGGCTGTTCAGGAAAGGCCGACTGTTCCTGTCGATCCGAAACTACCAGAAGAAATCCTTGAGCAACCTATCCCTCTTGGGCAAAAAAAGGTTGTCGAGGAAACTGTAGAGCAACAGAATTTAACGCCGATGAAATCTCCTCCTAGGGTTGATTTGAACTTGTCTGATGGGTTTCTCAAAAAACTTGATAGCGATCAGAACCTTGCATCTGATCCGCCAAAGAAGATAGCAAAAGAAACGGTCCAGCAGCGAAAAATAAAGGTCAGTGGAGGGGGTTTATTTGACCCGGAGAATGAAAATCTGCTTGAAAAAGTGGATGGTGGCGAGGTTAAAATTTCTATCCCGTTGAAGTAAATGCAATGAGTAATCCCCCGGCTTTGCCGGGGGATTAAAACACTATTTTGTCGGACATTATATCCATTGAGCTAGAAACGTTGAAAGGGCAACCACTTGGCTGCCCTTTCAATGTTTCTAGCTGTTAAATTATTAAAGTCGCAACGAATTTGGATGATGACCTTCAAAGTCGGGCTGAACTGTATGGCAAACAGTACAATCGTTGCCAATGGGGCGATCATTGCCTTGATATTGCATCGGCTGGATGCTGTCTCGATTTGCCCCGAACTTATTTAGGGTCGCTGGGTAGACAGCATGTTGGCTACTATGGCAGGCAGCACACATCATGGCTTCCATCTGATCGTGGCGGTTACGGAACAAGTCATCTGCTCCCTCAGTCCATGTATTAAACGCATCCATAGAGCTGCCCATTTCAAATTCCTCATGACAGGTCAGACAATCGGGTTCGTTATGCCACGGCGTGCGTGGATTGATATCTGCGACAGAGTCAACCGCTCTTGCTTTAAGGTTTTCCATCAAGCGAGCCGCACCTTTTTTACCTGCCTCATGTTCTTTTTTCAGCAAGCTCAAAGAATGATCTTCCATAGTGCCGTGACAATTTGTGCAATCCATGAACTCTGAATGGTGACTGCGGAAGCACTGTGTTGGGCCATCGGGACGGGAAGGGTGGCAGGCGACACATGTTTCCATTCCTTCGCGGTCAGTAAGGAAGTTGGCATGCCAACCGTGTATTGCAGCTGGGAAACTCAGGAGTTCAGGATTGCCTTTTGTTCCCAAAATGGGATCGGCGTGGCAAGACTGGCAGAGCATAGGTTCACCATTTGTTGCTCTCTCAACCAGATTGGTGCCACTATTTTTGTCGTGGGCTTCAAGGACATCGAGGCTGGTTTTATCTGTAAATCCGGCCACGCCAGCAATACGCCAGCCACCACCATGGCAGTTTTTGCACCCCATCTCGGTGGATGTCGGGGCGACGGTTTTGGTTGTCATGAGGACTTCGCCCGTTTCTTTGTCCTTCGCTGTAATGGTAAAGATGGGATAAGGATTAAAGCTTCCATCTTCAGGATAAGGAACGACAGGAATAAACGGTGCGGTAAAGGCACGATGATCTTCATCAAGCCCCATTGTTCCAGAAACTTTTAGGCCCGAAACACCGACACCAGGAGCAAGGTTAGCTCCGAGCAGCTTGTCAGCAAATTCCCAGAAGCGAACGTGTTTTTCAGGATATTCAAACCCGTCCTCAACTTGGTAGCTGATTTCTACCCCCTCAGTGATAATTTCTGGAGAATCTCCACGTTTGACCAGTTGTGCGTAAATATCATTGGCGGGTGGGAGAAGAATCCAGAATGGGTCGCTGTCAGAGATGCAGTGCATTCCCAGATTGTTCCAGGCAAGCAGAACATACTCATCTTTTTCCTTGTCAAATGGTGGGATCTCAACAGGAAGTTCTTTTGCCTCCACAGGCAGGTTTGCAAGGGTCTGCTTGTCGATGCCATTTAATTCAAAAACAATATAGCTGGCTAAGGCCCAGCGTTCATCGCGAGTCCCCATAAAGTTTGGCATGTAGTGGTTCAGCTTTCCGAGACCGTTGAGCTTTGCATCCATTCCAAATGGGTTGTCGTATTTTGTAATCAAAGGTTCAATGTCATTCAGAAGTCCACCGACCGAATGGCAGGCGCTGCATTGAAATTTGAATAGGTCTCGCCCTGCTTCGAGGAGATTGTCGTCAGTTACTGTTTTGTGTTGCGTCCACTTGCTTGCGGCTAAAAAGCCACTCTTTTGAATATCGGCAACGTCATCGACATAAACCTGATTCGAGTACATGTGATCATAAATGATAAAGGGACGTCGTCCACCTTCGCGAATAAATTCAAATGCTCCAAAATAGATCAAAGCTATGCCAACGATGACAAAACAGAAGACCCTTTGGAAGCTGTTCGGTAGGCGGATGATCATGACCATTGAAGCAATGAAAAGGATCGGCATCGCCCAAGTTAATAGCTGCAAGTAATTGGCGATCTCGGGTGATTTCTCAAGAATAATTGTTTTTGCTGGCTCGGGAATGGCAATAAAGTACCACCAGCCACCTGCGACCATCAGAGTAAATGGTGCGGCGACCCAGAGTGCGCAAGTTCGCATGATGTTTTGACGCAGTTTTTCCTCTTTAAGGAAGGCAGCCGTGACAAAACCGAATACGCCACATAGGGTTAGGGAAAGGCCGGTTCGAAAAACCAGTGATGGCCAGAAGGTTGGGTTGAAGAATCCTGACCAAAAGTTGTGGTTTTCAATCCAAGCTCCGGGAGTCAGCATGTAGCCGATAATGCCATTGATCAAAAAGAGCGACATCCAGGCACTGAAGAAGTAGAGCCAACCGATGATAAGGTGTTGCTTTCGTTCCATCTTGCCAAATGTATAAAAATAGATAAATAGAGCAATGATTTCGGTGAGAAAGAAGACCCACTCAGCGGCCCAGCCAAAGACAAAAGTATGGATCAAGCTGGATGTCGCTGCTGGGTTAAGCAGGGCAATTGTCCACCAGATTCCAACCCCAGTCAGGCCACCAAAAACCATTGTGAGAAGCAAGAAAAATTTACTGTGTTTTTTTACGTAATTGAGCAGTCCATCGTTGTTGTCCCGGTATGCTTTGATCTCGAGTAAGACCAAAAATAAGCCACCACCGACAGCAAAATGAGAGACGAGGACGTGAATAACGGCGACAAATGCAATTAAAAAACCACCACCAAAAGTGGTCAGATCCCAGACTGGATAATTCATTTTGTTACCTCCTTGCGACAGCCAAGGGCCAGTTTCAACATGTAGGCAACTAAAGCGAGTCCGAGGACGAAAGTGATGAGGAAGAAGTTCAGTGATGAATACTGTGGTTCGACAACGAGCTCAGAGAGGTTGAAGTAGGGTTCCAAGTAGGCAATCCGTACGAGGTCGCGCATAAATATCATGTCAATTAATGCGACCAGTGTGAGAGCTGAAGAGACCATAACCATTTTTTTATAACCAACATAGAGGACGAGGAAGCCCAAAATGATTCCGATGAACAACAGAGCGGTCCCATAGGTGCTCGCACCCATGAAAACCATCATTATTTTTTTTGGTAGTGCCATCAGGAACCAGAAGCCGATAAGTATTTGGATTGCTGAGGCATAGGTGAAATATTTCATCCCTTTGCTAATCAGGGTTTCCCGATCAACAGAGCTCTTGATAAAGTTGAAGTGACCAATCAAAGCAAGGAATAATCCGGCGACGGCGACGGCTCCGACAACGAAATGGAGGTAGCGTGGGAGCAGGGATGAGTCACTTAAAAGGATGAGAGTTCCTTCTGTATTGTCAAAATAGGCCTGCCACTTTTCTGGTTGCAGCATCAGGGTCATATTGTTGCTGAAGAGAAAACCGATATACAGCAGGATTAAGACGGAAAACCCAACCAGAAAAACCCGTAAGTTTCCTAGATTATCAAACTTAAAATCGTAAATATAAGCAGAATAATAAGCAAGAATTAGTAGTCCGAAGATGGAAAACCACCAGACCGCCATTAAAACAGTACTACTGTAGATGAAGTGTCCGTAGAGAACCTGCACAAACAATAGCGGCGCAACTCCTAAGTTAACAGCAAAGGCAATTGTGTAAGGCCATTTGTAGCCGATTTCTTTGCTCAATAGGGTGGATTGTTGGTCTTTGCGAAAGAGACTGATCAAGGCGATGATGCCACCGCCCAGCATGGCATTCATGACGAGGATGTGGAGTAGAAATGTGAGCATCAGAAGAACATAGAACCAACCCCAGGGAACAGGGATGGCATCGGGTGTGGGAATCAGTGCGGCAGGGTTCATCGATTCTCCTCCTTAGAGTCATGAGACTTGCCATGGATTGTCGGGACTAGATTGTTAGCCCGTAAAATTAACATGCGCAATTTATCATGAAATAATACTCGAAAACAAGATGCCATTATGTATTTTTAATTTTTAGATAACTACGCTCGTTGTTTGAAAAATATTGTTGGGATTCTTCCTTTCTGTTAGCTTGAAAAAAAACATAAATTTAATAGAGCAGAGGAGTTTGCTATGAAAATCGCTTCTTTAGATCAATTGCCGTCGATACCAATGCAGATGGAAGGGGCTGTTGGAGTTCTCAAGCAAGTGCCCGTGGGTAAAGATGACGGTTCTCCAAATTTTTCCTTCCGTGTTTTCACTGTTGAACCTGATGGGAATACTCCTTACCATATTCATGAATCAGAACACCTAAACTATGTTATTCATGGCGAAGGAGTTCTGGTTGATATTGACGGCAATCAACATCCAGTAAAAGCGGGGGACTTTGGCTTCGTAGAGCCGAACGAGAAACATCAATATCGGAATACGTCAGCAACCCAAGCGTTGACGTTTATTTGTGCTGTGCCGGTTCAATACGAATAGTTTGTTGTCCTTGAAGAGATTGTTCTGTTGTTAAATTGTTTGAAAATGTGATTTTTAGGGAGGTTGTTTGCTATGAAAAAAATGATTTTAGGGGTACTGGTTAGCCTTGTGTTGTGTCTGGTTTCGACCGCTGGTGCAAAAGACATTAAAGCTGCTTTTGTGTATGTGGGGCCTGTTGGTGATGGAGGCTGGACCTTTGCTCATGATCAAGGGCGTGTCGAAATGGAAACACTGCCGTTTGTGAAGAAAACAACATATATTGAATCTGTTCCTGAAGGGACTGATGCGACCCGAGTTATTATGGGGTTGGCTAATAAAGGATATAACCTGATTTTTACAACCAGCTTTGGGTTTATGGATCCAACTTTGGAGGTTGCTGGCAGGTTTAAGGATGTTGTCTTTGAGCATTGTTCCGGCTTTAAGTTGTCAGAAAATATGGGGAATTATTTTGGTCGCTTCTATCAAGGAAAGTACCTTTCGGGAATAGTCGCTGGCGCGATGACGAAAACGAACATTATCGGCTATGTTGCTGCCTATCCCATCCCTGAAGTTATCAGGGGAATTAATGCCTTTACCCTCGGAGTTCATGAGGTCAACCCAGATGTCGAAGTTCGGGTTGTTTGGACTCAGACGTGGCTTGATCCGGGTCTTGAGCGCAGTGCCGCTGATTCATTACTTGATGTCGGTGCAGATGTGCTGTCGATGCATCAGGACACACCTGCAACCCTTCAGGCGGCAGAAGAGCGTGGTGCGTATGCTGTAGGTAACGATTCAGATATGCGTCAGTATGCTCCTAACGCTTTTTTGACTGCACCGATCTGGAACTGGGGTGTTTTTTATAAAGATATTGCAACAAAGGTCCATGACGGTACCTGGAAGTCGGAAGAGATTTGGTGGGGAATGGAAACAGAGATTGTCGAACTGGCATCGATTAGTAGTAAGGTGCCACAAAAAATCCGTGATCTAGTTGCGGTAAAAAAGCAGGCGATTGTTGATCATAAAATGAAAGTATTCACTGGGCCGATCAAGGGGCAGGACGGAAATATTATCTTGCCGGCTGGCAAGAGCTACAGCGATGGAGAGCTCTTGGGAATGAACTTTTTTATTGAAGGTGTTAAGGGGACCATCCCCAAATAATCAAGAATCTACACGTCATAATGGAAAAGGCAGGCTGAGTAAGTTCAGCCTGTCTTTTTTTGATGTTTTGAGTTTCTTTCTCTAGAGATTTTAACGTTATCGTAGATCTTATATTGGCATGGTAGAAACCAATAGCTTTTGCACTCATTTGCTATTTAAAAAAACGTCTTAGGGGAGGAAGAATCTCTTGCTTTAGCTGGTCGGAATGAATATACTGCCAAATTCTTTAAATATAGTCTGTTTGGGCGAGGAGGTTTAAAACGCTTCGAACAAATCTAATATGGGTGTCGGAAACTTTCGACACCCTCTTTGTGTTTAAGATGTCTGTACCCTTGAAGGGGGATTGAATATGAGCCTTAAAGGTCAATTGATGCAGGATATGAAAGAGGCAATGAAGGCTAAGCAGGCTGAACGTCTCAGTACGATCCGACAATTACGCAGCGCGATTAAAAATAAAGAAATTGAAAAGAAAAAGGATCTGGATGATGAGGCGGTTCTTGCTGTCATTTCAACTTTAGTTAAGCAGCGTCGTGAGGCAGCTCAGATGTATGCTGATAATGACCGCCCTGAACTCGCAGCTAAGGAAGAAGGGGAGCTGGCTGTTTTGAAGCAGTACCTTCCCGTGCAACTGGGTGAGGATGAAATCCGTGAGATCGTCAGTCAGGTTATAGCAGACGTTGGGGCGACCTCAGCCAAGGACATGGGGAAGGTGATGCCTCAGGTGATGGCACGCACCAAGGGTGCTGCTGATGGCAAGGTCGTTAATCAGTTGGTAAGAGAACTTCTGGCTGGATAATTACGGAGACTTTTTTGGGGCTGATTGATATTGCCATTCTTGTGATCCTCGGTTTCTTTCTTTTGAAGGGTGTTTTTAAGGGATTGTTGAGGGAAATCTGTTCGCTACTTGGGTTGATTCTGGGTGGGGTTTTTGCGTTCACTTTCCATTTGCCCCTCGCTCAATTTTTACAGGATTCTTTTAAATTACCCTCTCAAATTTGTGTCTGGGGATCTTTTTTGGTGATTTTTTTATCGATTGTGATCCTTTTTGGGGTTCTGGGTTTTGTTCTCCATCGATTTGTGAAACTTGTTTTTCTTGGAGGCTTTAACCGTTTGGCAGGCGCTGTTTTTGGTATTATTCAGGGCGTAGTTCTGCTGTCGATTATAGGTCTTGCTCTTAGCTCTTCGGTTGCCCCCGATATTGTCAAGGACGGACTCAGGGAATCACAGCTTGCTCCTCCTTTTGTGAAATTGGGAGAATCAATTTTTAGTGGAAGCCGCGATTTAATCAGGCGTTGATGACGTGATGGATCGTGGTGTAGAAGCAGTTGACGGTTTCTTGAGCATCGAACCTGATTTGAATGATGAAGATGATTTGTAACGAAGCGTCACTCCGAAGGCTTGAATATCCTCGATTGCGACATCTTCTGTCTGGGCAGACTCAGTCAGAACCGGGGTATCTTTTCGCTGAAAGAATGTTGCCACTGTTGCAGCAAGATCAGATCGAAAAGGCTTTAACTGAAGTTGATGAGGCAGTTCAGTGGTTACATGATGGGCAAGCTCCGTCACTCGGAGGCTGTTGGGATTTACTGGATTTGCTAAAGAGCGTTCGGGCCGAAGGAAGTCTGATCGCCGTCGAAGATTTGCTGAAAATTTCCCAGACATTGCGTGTCATGGAAGATTGTCAGCGTTGGTTCAAAATGCAGAACCGAGATGCTTCTCTGTCTCAAGTAGCCTCGGGGATGACTTCTCTGCTTGAATTGCAGAAACGTTTGCATGGGGCGATTGGGTCTCGCGGTGAATTGCTTGATAGCGCTTCATTTGAACTTGGAGATTTGCGCTACCAGATACGTCAGTTACGCAGTCGAATTAAACAACAGCTTGATCAATTATTGACGGCTGATCACTCTTCCAGTTTGTTTCAGGAACGTTTGATCACGATTCGCAATAATCGCTATGTGGTTCCGTTAAGAAGTGATTGTCGAGGGCAGCTCAAGGGTTTTGTTCAAGATGAGTCTGCGAGTGGCCAAACGCTCTACTTAGAACCTTCACAAGTTCTGGAGGGCAATAATCGGCTCCAGCAATTATCTCGTGAAGAGCAGCGTGAAGAGCAGCGGATTCTCTTGGAGCTGGCCGCTCTGGTCAGACAGAACAGTGATAGCTTGCGGAATAATCAAGGTTTGCTGGGGCAGATTGATCTTCGTTTTGCTGCCGCTCGTTTGTCACGCAGTTATCACGGTTGTCGACCCGAATTGGTCGCTGATTCAATTGTTGAGCTGAAACAGGCCCGTCATCCTTTGTTAATGGAAGTTGATGGCCGTTTCGATCTCTCTGCTGCGGTGGAGATTGATGTGTTGCTCGACAAAAGCTGTCAGGCTTTGGTGATTAGCGGACCGAATACTGGGGGGAAGTCGGTTGCATTAAAGACCCTTGGCCTGTTTCTGTTGATGGTGCGGTCAGGCTTACATGTTCCCTGTCATCCCGATAGTCAATTGCATCTTTATCAACATCTCCATGTTGATATCGGTGATGAACAGAGTATAGCTCACAATTTATCGACTTTCTCAGGGCACCTTCTGAAAGTAAAAGAGATTCTTGATCAAGCCGATGCTGAGACGCTGGTGTTACTTGATGAGGCGGGAACGGGAACCGACCCCGCAGAAGGTGCAGCGTTGGTGCAAGCTGTTTTAGACCAGCTCTGTCAGCAGGGGGCAAAAACTGTGTTGACAACACACCTTGGGCAATTAAAGCACTTTGCTCATGGGGAGGCCGCAATAGAGAACGCAGCGGTTGAGTTTGACCCTGAAACTTTGGTGCCGACGTATCGGTTGCGTTATGGAATTCCCGGAGCCAGCAGTGCTTTGACGACGGCCAGTCGTTTAGGACTGCCGAAACCAGTGATTCAACGTGCGATCCAATATCTTGGAGAGGAAGAGCACGAACACACTGCGCTTCTGACAAAATTGAATAATCGTCAGCTTGAACTGGAGCAAGAGTTGGTGCTGGCGAAGCAGTCAAGGCTTGAAGCTGCCGCAGCTCAGCAGTTGCGCAAGCAACAGCTACAACAGTTAAAAGACAAGAAACAGGAGATTATTGCGCGGGCAACTCGCCAGGCCGATGATCTTATAGCGGCGACGGAATTGCGCTTAAAAAAATTAAGAAAGGGCAGTCCTGGCCCCGTTTCACCAGGGCAAGCCATAGATGAACGGCAACAACTTGCTGGGGCCAGAGAAGAGCTGACTCCGTTTAAGCCAAAACGCAAACGGACAGGGACGATTCCTTTCAAGTTGGATGTCGGTGAGGTTGTCCGGATCTCGGCTCTGGGAGTTGAGGCTCAGGTTGAAAAGCTGCATGGAACAGCTGTTGAGTTGCTTGTCGGGGGGAAGCGGGTACGCCAACCACTTGACGCTCTAGAACAGTTTGAGCCGCGGCGTTTTGTTAACGTGTCCAGCAGCGGTGGGCAAATTACGCGTAAGGTTGTCGAACGGCACCTACAGCCACAGATCAAGTTAATTGGACAACGAGCCGATGAGGCGCTCGTGATGTTAGAGCGCTTTGTTGATGATGCTTTATTGCATAATCTACAGCAGGTAGAAATTATTCATGGCTCCGGAGAGGGGATTTTGCGTCGCGTGGTTCGTGAATATCTCGCTCAGGAGAAATGTGTGACGGCTTTTTATGCTGCTCCGATAAATCAGGGTGGAAATAATATTACCATTGCCGAGTTACGCAACTGATGATTGGACAGATTTCAGAGAGTAAGATTAGTGATATCCGTGAACAAACGGACATTGTTGAGCTGATTTCACAGTATGTGAGCTTGAAGCGTGCTGGGGCTAATCATACGGGTCTTTGCCCTTTTCACTCTGAAAAATCACCCTCTTTTAGTGTGAATTCTGCCCGGCAATTTTTTCATTGCTTTGGGTGTGGTGTCGGTGGCGATGTTTTCTCGTTTTTGATGAAGACAGAAGGTCTTGCTTTTCCCGATGCCGTTCGACGGTTAGCTGAACGTGCAGGTGTTGAGCTGGAGGAGCGAAGTCTTTCTCCTGAAGAGGAACAACGGGAGGAACAGCGAGAGCGGCTTTACCGGATCAATGAAGTTACGGCAGCTTATTTTCATCAATTACTGATGGAAAACCCTTCTGGTGAGTCTGCGCGAAAGTATATGAAGACCCGTGGTTATGGGCGAAAGGCTGCGGCAGAATATCAAATAGGTTTTGCTCTTGATTCTTGGGAGGGATTGAGAAAACACCTAGAAACTCAAGGGTTTTCCACTGAGGATGCTCGGGTTTTGGGCTTGATTCGGCCCGGGAAGCAGGGTCGCGGTGATTATGACTTGTTCCGTGGCCGGTTGATTTTTCCTGTTTATGACTTGTCGGGAAGAATCATTGCTTTTGCCGGGAGGGTTCTCGACAACAGTAAGCCTAAATATATTAATTCGCCAGAATCGCCCATCTATCATAAGGGGCGAATTTTATTCGGTCTTTATCAGGCACGGCAGGCGATGCGTCAAAGCGGTGAGGTTCTTCTGGTAGAAGGTTATTTTGATCAGTTGGCCCTGTATCGCGCAGGCTTTCCTCAGGTTGTTGCAACGTGCGGGACGGCTTTAACCTCTGATCATGCAAAATTGCTTAAGCGCTATGTTCAGAGAGTTGTTTTGTTGTTTGATCAGGATTCGGCAGGGAAGCAAGCAACATTTAAGGCCATGACGACTCTTCAGGCCGAGGGTGTCCCGGCATCCGTTATTGAATTACCAAGTGGAGATGACCCCGATTCATTTCTCCAGAAGCAGGGAGTTGATGCATTTCGACTCCGACTCGATAGTGCTCGTTCGGCGATGGACCTGTTTATCGACGATACTCTGACCCAAGCTGGCGCTGGCATTGAACAGCGAGTCAAGGCGGCAGAGCAGATTGTCGCTCAAATTTCTGGTCTGTGTAGTGAGTTGGAGCAGGACCTTTATTTGAAAGAGCTGGCTCAGCGTAGTGGTATTGAGCTTGAACGATTAAGGCAAGAGTTGAAAAAAGGGGTAGGTTCGAGTCCGCAGCAGGAAAGGCGTTCATATGTTGTTCCTCTGCCATCAGAAGAACCTCCGTCTTCCGACATTCATGAAAATGCCGCGGTAAAGGATCGCCTTGGTTGGAGTCCCGATGAGAATAGGTTGCTTTGCCTTCTATTTCATCGTCACGAGGCTCGTGAGAATATTCGTACACAGGGAGTGAACTTGTTTATTCACTCTGAGGTTGCTTTAGGAGTTGCCCAAAAAATATTGGATCACTTCGGCCGTTCAGATAGTGACAGTAAGCGAGAAATTATTGCAAAATTTGATACCGATACTCAAGGCTACTTTGCTTCTTTGGAGCGCAGTCATCCTGAAGAGTCAGAGGGGGATATTGTCAGAATTCTTGATGACTTCAAAAATAAGCGCAAAAGAAAGTCGAGAGTTCAGATCGAGAAAGAAAAGAATCAGCTGTTATCTAATTTAAAATAAAAATATAAAAATCAACACGAACAGTTTTAAAATATGAAGTAGCGGTTACACTTACAGGAATATATAAGTCTGTAGATATTTAGACGCTAGAGGAGAACAGGCAATAATGGCAAAAAAAATTAATCCGGATGAGATTCAGCAACTGATCGATATGGGTAAGGAAAAGGGATTTCTTACCTATGATGAAGTCAACGATATGTTGCCGGCAAACATGGTGTCCTCAGAACAGCTCGAAGATGTCATGAGTATGTTTGGTGAAATGGATATTGAGATCGTTGAATCTGAGAGCAAAGCGACAAACACCAAAGAAGAAGATAGTGACGAGGATGAGCGGGAAGTTGAGCTTGAGGCCGGCACTCTTGGTCGAACGAGTGACCCTGTCAGGATGTACTTGCGTGAGATGGGGCAGGTTGCTCTTCTGACACGTGAGGGTGAGGTTGAAATTGCCAAACGGATTGAAGAGGGGGAAGCTCAGGTTACCAAGGTCGTTATGCGTACCCCGATTGCTGCTGAGGCGGTAATGCAGCTGCTTGCTAAACTTGAAAAGGAGCAAATTCGGGTCTCTGATATCACGCGAGATCATGATGAGGAGGAAGGAGCTGATGCTGAAGGTAAACAGCGTAAGCGACTCCTTGAGTTACATGAAAAACTGCGTGTTTTAGAGCAAGAGCTTTTAGTTGTTCACGAGTCTCTTCAGGGTTCTCCATCCAAGAAAAAACGTCAAGAGTTGGAGGATCAGGAGGGTGAAGGTCGGAAGCAATTAATAAAGCTTTTGCGTGAGATCCGGCTTAAAGATTTCCAGGTTGCCAAAGTTGTTGATCGCCTTAAAGACATGGGCAGTCAGGTTAAGAAGGGCAAAGCTGAAATCGCTGATTGCGAGTCTAAGGTTAATCGCCCTTACAGTGAAATCAGCGAGTATTTAACCCGCATGCGGCAAAGTGATGCTGACGCTCATGCTGTCGCCGATGAATTAAAGGTTTCTGGAGATGTCTTGTTGGCGGTTGAGAAGCGCTTGCAGGCTGCGGAGCGCAAATTCAAGCGGGTGACTGAAGAATCAGGATTTGAGCCGGGTGATTTGCTTGAATACTTGAAGAAAGTTTACAAAGGGGAGTGGATTGCTAAGAAGGCTAAGGCTGAACTTGTGGAAGCTAACCTGCGCTTAGTTGTTTCAATAGCAAAAAAATATACCAATCGTGGCTTGCAGTTTCTTGATCTTATTCAAGAAGGAAATATTGGCTTGATGAAAGCGGTCGATAAATTTGAGTATCGCCGTGGTTACAAGTTTTCGACCTATGCAACGTGGTGGATTCGGCAGGCGATCACGCGCGCAATTGCTGACCAGGCTCGGACCATTCGAATTCCAGTTCATATGATTGAGACAATTAACAAGTTGATCCGTACGACACGTCAACTGGTTCAGGAGTGTGGCAGAGAGCCAACCCCAGAGGAAATTGCTGAGCGGATGGATTTGCCTCTTGATAAAGTACGACGTGTATTGAAAATTGCCAAGGAGCCCATCAGTCTAGAGACTCCTATTGGTGAAGAAGAGGACTCATCCCTCGGTGATTTCATCGAAGATAAAGGAGTCGTCTCTCCACTGGAAGCGGTTCTTAAGGGAAACCTCTCAGATCAGACCTCGCGCGTGCTTGCTTCTCTGACTCCGCGTGAAGAAAAAGTCTTGAGAATGCGTTTTGGTATCGGAGAAAAGTCAGACCACACCCTTGAAGAGGTCGGTCAGGATTTCAACGTAACCCGTGAACGGATTAGGCAGATTGAAGCTAAGGCTCTACGTAAGTTACGGCACCCAAGCCGCGCAAAAAGGCTTCGTGGTTTTGCATCGACTGAAAGTTAATGAACAATTTGTTCGATAAATAAGTTGGTTCGTTGTGCCGTATTATTAAGATCAATGTGCATCGAGGTGACGCTTTTTCTTGACATGAGCAGGTTATTTTTTCTATTCTAATCTCTTGTGCGAAGGGCCCATAGCTCAGTTGGTTAGAGCCGCCGGCTCATAACCGGCTGGTCCGAGGTTCGAGTCCTCGTGGGCCCACCAGATTAACCTTAGCGGTGACGCTAATAACTTTATTAGGCAGTATAGATTGTTCGGAGATAATCGCTTAACAAGGTTGACGCTTCCAGATATTGAACCCAGGAGAAGCGCAGATATCGCGGCACTGTCCGTTGATGATGAAAACCAGAAATTTAAAGAGTGTACCGGAAAACCGGTGCACTCTTTCTTTTTGTGGGCCGTGACCTATGGTTAAGTCAAAAACGCCTTGTTTAGCGGATATAATCGGTTTCCTTAATCAGTTGTGCCCACCAGAATTAGCGGAAGACTGGGATAATGTTGGCTTACAGGTTGGTGATCTCTCGGCTAAAATAGATAAGGTTTTAGTGTGTCTTGATGTGGAAGATATTGCTATTGAAGAGGCACAACGTCTCGGAGCGCAGCTGATTATTTCTCACCACCCGTTAATTTTTAAGCCATTACAACGCGTCAGCGCTACTGATATGCCCGGGCGTATTCTTTTTAAGGCCGTTAAGCAAGACATTTCAGTGGTGAGTGCACATACAAACTTAGATCGTGCGGCTGATGGGTTAAACGATTGGCTTGCAAATCGATTGGGTGTTTCAGATGCAACTCCTCTTGAGGCGTCAGTTGGTGGTCATTTTTATAAGTTGGTTGTCTATGTTCCTGCCGGCCATGAGGGCGAAGTGCGAGACGCAATACTCGCCGCCGGTGCCGGATCTGTCGGGGCATACGATAGTTGTTCGTTCAGTAGTCATGGGACGGGAACTTTTCGTGGCAGTAATGGAACTCAGCCGTTTATCGGAACGCCAGGAGAGATTGAAGCAACCGAAGAGGTTCGCCTTGAGACAATTGTCCCGCGCCCTGTCTTGAATAAAGCAATCTCTCGAATGATAAAAGCACATCCCTATGAAGAGGTTGCTTACGATCTCATTCCTTTGGCAAATAAACGCAAAAATGTTGGGTTGGGGCGTGTTGGTACTCTAGATAAAGCAATGTCTTTAGACGCTTTTGCTACTCAGGTGAAGGAGACGTTAGGACTTTCTGCGCTAACTCTCGTCGGTGACTTGAAGCAGAACCTTAAAAAAGTTGCGGTTTGTGGTGGAAGCGGAATGTCATTGCTTTCAACAGCATTGCGTCAGGGTGTCGACTGTCTGGTGACTGGCGATATTAAGTTTCATGAAGCACAAAGAGCGCGTGCTGAAGGGATGACATTGATTGATGCCGGTCACTTTGCTACAGAGCAGATTATGGTCGCAGAGCTTTCAGGTCGATTAAGAAAAGTATTGAGCGAACGTCAATATGAAATTGAGGTTATAGAAATGACGGCAGAGGTCAACCCGCTGGTTGTTTTCTGACTGTCACAACGTGGACTGAAAATGGAGGTATTACCGTGCAAAATCAAATGAACCTGCTGAGAGATCTTCAAGAAGTTGATCAGGAAATCAGCTCAATCGAAGCAACCCGACAGGGGTATCGCGATGAGTTATCTGCTTTTGAAGCTGATGCGACAAGAGTCCAGGAAATGCTTGATCAATTGAATGATGAGATCGCTTTGTTGCAGCAGTCCGAAGCTGAACTACAGCAAAGTTTGCTTAAGGAATGCGACAATGTAACCAAGGTCGAGGCTCGCCTGCCTGAGATCCAGACCCAAAAGGAATATGTTGCAGTTCTCAAAGAGATTGATGTTGCTAAAAAAACCAATAAAGAAGTTGAAGAGCAAATGCTTTCTAAGCAACAGGAAATCTCATCCCTCGAAGCCGACCTTCAAGAGAAGGAAGTTGAGCTTGCAGCTATCCAGGGAAAATCTGAGGCTCGAGGTACAGAGTTAACCCAGTTGTTGTCTGAATCAGAGGAGGTCCTGATCAAGCGGACTCAGACCCGCGAGTCTGTCGCCGAAGAACTCCCTGTCGCTTTGTTACGTAAATATCATACTTTATTCAAGCGTCGTGGTGGTTTGGCCCTAGCTTTGGCCAGCCAGGGTGCCTGTTTAGGCTGTAACATGCAGTTACCGCCGCAACAATACAACCGCTTGCTGCAAGTTGCAGAAATTCAAACCTGTCCACATTGCAACAGAATCCTTTTTGTCGAAACGTCTGTTTGAGGTTACGGCTGGTCAAAGAAGGACAGATGATCGCCGCCCGATATGATGTGCGGGGGGAGGAAAGTCCGGGCTCCACAGGACAGGATGGTTCTTAACGGGAACCGGGGGTAACCCCAGGGAAAGTGCCACAGAGAGGAGACCGTCTACCACGGCTTGCTATGGTAGATAAGGGTGAAACGGTGAGGTAAGAGCTCACCAGTTCTGGCGGCGACGTCAGAAGCTTGGTAAACCCCATCCGGAGCAAGGTCGAATAGAGGAACGCTTGAGGGTTGTTCGCCCAAAGTTCCTGGGTCTGGCTGCTCGAGGCCGTTGGCAACAGCGGCCCTAGATGAATGATTATCGCCCTGTTGAAGGTAACTTCAGTGGGGAACAGAACCCGGCTTACGGACTTCTTTGGCCACTTTTTTTTCGGCAGTATGATATGATTCATACTGCCGTTTTTTTATGGGTTATTTGAACATGATATTTTGCTGCTTGAGGCTGCAAAAAAACTGCTGATTGTCTTGAGTCAATACCGATAAACGTCACACTTGAATCGTAGGAGCGTGAATATGCTATTAAGTTTTGATCGCTGTAATGGCGAAATTGATGAACTTGTTGATTTGTTGATGGAGAAGGTTGGGGTTCACCATCCTGAGATGATTCGTGAAATGATTGTTGGTGCCCTGAAATCTGGACAGGAAAATGACTATCTGGCAGATCAGAAACTGATGCGCACGACGATGAAAGAAATGCGCTATACAAACAAGGTTTTTGCCCCTTATCGTGATCGTAAGAAAGTGACTGTGTTTGGCAGTGCCCGAACCTCTTCTGACTCTCCTATCTATAAAAAATGTGTTGAATTCTCGCGATTACTGGCTGAGCGCGAATATATGGTAATTACCGGTGGCGGACCTGGGATTATGAGGGCCGGGAATGAAGGTGCCGGCGTTGAAAATTCTTTTGCCGTCAATATTCGTTTACCCTTTGAGCAGGATACTAATCCTGTGATGGATCGGGATGAAAAGGTCATCACTTATAAGTATTTTTTCAATCGTAAGGTTGCTTTTCTAAAAGAGGCTCAGGCCATTGCTCTGTTCCCAGGTGGTTTCGGGACTCTGGATGAAGGCATGGAGATTATGACGCTGATTCAGACCGGGAAAAATCCACCGGTACCCGTTGTGATGATCGATGATGAAGATGGATATTGGGAAGATTGGTTGGACTTTCTGCGTGGCAGTTTACTCAAGCGCGGTTTGATCTCAGGTGAAGATTTTGCACTTTTCTCGGTGACCAGAGATCCCCTTGAGGCGGTACAGGTGATAGATGATTTTTATCGAAATTACCATTCGATGCGCTTCGTCAAAAACAAAATGATCATTCGTCTGAACAAGGTTATTGATTCAGACCATCTTCGCATTCTAACCAGTGAGTTTAGCGATATCTTAATTCCTGGAGGAAAGATGAGTCTCAGCTCTCCATTACCTGAGGAGAATGATCAACCTGATTTGAAGAACCTGCCACGTCTGGCGGTCGATTTTAATCGCAGAAACTACGGCTTACTCAAATCTTTTATCCGTCGGATTAACTCTTTCTAGAAAGTCCGTTATTTTGACATCAACAGACCTTCCGATTAGTTCGGTTGCAACACATCTTCCATATCGTGATTTGCGTCAAATGATGCATTTGGTGCGACTGTTGTATCAATTGAGTTGTTCTTCTGACTATCGAGACCGAATCTCCCATCAGTTGCCTGACGTTGCTAAGTTTGATCCTTGCCATGCAGGATTGATGATGGGGTACGATTTTCATCTAACAGCGCAAGGGCCACGCTTAATAGAGGTAAATACAAATGCGGGTGGTGCTTATTTCGCTTGGATGAGTGAGCAGCGTGCCACCGCAGGGAGTCAGGAACACTTCCTGCCCCGCTTTCAGCAGCGTTTATTTAAAAGCTTTATTCAGGAATGGAGCGATTTCTCAGAAGATCAAAGGCCCCTATCAAGGGTTGTTATTACTGATGAAAAGGTTGAGGAGCAACCCCTTTATCCAGAAATGAAAGAGTGTTGTGATTGGTTGAATCAAAAAGGGATCGAGGCTCAAGTTGTTTCCACTGAAGAACTTCAGGCCACTTCTGATGGAGTTTACTTTCAAGGGAAAAAGGTTGATCTTGTTTATAATCGCCACTGCGATTTCTACCTCGAAACAGAGCAAATGTCAGGTTTGAAAGACGCTTATTTGGCCGGTCAGGTTTGTCTTTCGCCAAATCCTTTTGTTTATGGTTTGTTGGCGGATAAACGTAGAATGGTTTTGTGGTCTGATCGTCTTGCTCTTAAGGCGCTTGGATTGACTTCGTTGCAGGAACAGCTTTTATTTGATGTCGTTCCTCAGAGCATGTTGTTGTCTGAGCAGGACAAAGATGAAATCTGGTCACGACGAAAAAAGTTGATCTTTAAACCTGTGACCAGGTTTGGAAGCCGGGGGGTTTTGATGGGGAAGGGGATCACCAAAAAACGTTTTGCTGATCTTGATCCCGAAACGACGCTGGTCCAAGAGGTTGTTCCGCCCTCGGTTGAGACGGATGAGCATGGGCAAGAATTTAAAGTTGATCTGCGGTTATT
>JADGDX010000039.1 GCA_016744675.1 Desulfuromusa sp.
TATTAAAATTATGATGGTTAAGATCAATGCTCGAGAATCAGTAGAAATCGTAAAAGATGTCTTTGTGAATGTGATTACCGATTCTGGCAGTCAATATATCAGTTGGGATGAATTAACTGAAAATCAGTTGAATTGTTTCACTGGGATGAGCCAGGGTTTTCAGGAGGTCTACAATAAATATAAGGGCTGTATGAACGATTAAACGATTGGTTCATTTCTGATTAAACAAAAGGCCTAAGATCATTTTGATCTTAGGCCTTTTGTAATAACTGGTGCCGAAGGCGAGACTCGAACTCGCACGAGCAATTGCCCACCACCCCCTCAAGATGGCGTGTCTACCAGTTCCACCACTTCGGCAAACGGGTTGTACTTATACTGAATCGTATGTTCAGTTGTCAATAATAAACTGTTACTTTTGTTCTGGTGCGGGTGTCGCTTCTGGCGCTGCGACGGAGCTTGGCATTACAGTTTGTGAGCTGGGTGATCCATAAAAATAAGCCAAGGTTAGACTTGTGAGCATGAAGATTACGGCTGCGGCAACGGTGACTTTACTCATAAAGTTTCCACCGGTTGAACCAAACATCGCTTGACTTCCACCTGCACCAAAAGAAGCCCCTGCCTGCGCACCTTTACCCATTTGCAATAGAACAATAACGATTAAAGCAATTGATACAACAATATGTAGTCCAATTAAAAGTGAGGTCATCCATCTCTCTCCTGTTAGTTTAATTCAGAACGCAGTAAGCTAGCATAGTTATAGTTCGTTGCAAAGCAATTTATTTTCATTTTTTGAGTTTAAGCACGTGGTGATTTACTCGATCTATCGTTATAATGCATTTCATTAATCTATATATGTTAATCGAGAGAATGATCTCTCACTTACCAAAGATTAAAAGGTCAATAAATCAATGAACACCGCTGGTAAAAAGCAAGACCGAGAATACTTTTTGAGACTTTTTAACGGAATAGCTGATGCTGTTTTTATCTCAGAATGCCTCAAAGACGGAACTCCGGGACAGTATGTTGAAGTTAATGATGTCGCTTGTAAACTGCTTAATTTCACACGACCACAATTACTAAGCTTGGCCCCTCAACAGGTTAATCGAGTTGCAATAGATGAAAAAAAAGCATTCAAAGCCATCCTTGATGAGATTCGCGAAGAAGGTAAAGTTCTCTTTAAGACCGATTTGCTCTGCAGTGATGGTCGCTGGGTTCCTGTTGAAATAGGAAGTCAGCTTTTTGAACTGGACGGTCGAACTGTTTATTTTTCTGTTGCTCGGGATATTACGTTAAGGGAGAGGTATGAAGCCTCAATACAAGCACTTGTTCGAAGTACTGTCGGGTTAACAGGACAAGAATGCCTTGAGGAGATTGTTCGCAATTTATGTAACTGGCTAAGTGTTGACGGGGCTTGCATTGGGCTCGTAGATGGAGATCAGCTTGAAATTAAATCAAGCTTTTTTAAAGGTCAATTACAACAACCATTCTCCCTTTCGTTAAGTAACCAGACATTTCAAAAAATCCTTGATGGTCATTTCTGTATTTACCCTAAAAATGCGGAGTCTCTGTTTTTAGATAGCAAACAAGAAAATTTAAAAGAAATATCGGCTTTTATCGGCTGTCCTATGCTTGGCCATGATCGTCAAGTTCTTGGATTGATCTATATCTATTCTCAAAAAACCTTACAGTCAATTCCCCACGTAGAAGAGCTCTTGTCAGTTATTTCTTCTCGTGCTGCCGCTGAATGTGAGCGGATACATTTTGTTCGCAAGTTATCACACAGTGAAGAAAAGCTAAGAACCATCTTTAATTCAACAGCAGAAGCCATTGTTGGCATCGACCTGACAGGGAAAGTTGAGTTTTGCAACCCTTCAGCAGTGATGATTCTTGGTTACAAAGATGAAAGTGATTTTATCGGTAGAAATTTTTGGCAACTCATCAGTCCTCAAGTTAAAGACGGGCAGTCATCAGAAGTGTCAACGTGCCCATTTGTTTCCGCTATTTCAATTGGGGATAAATCGGGCAGTGAAGATGGTTTCTTTACCCATAAAGATGGCCACCTAATCCCTGTAGAATATTGGGGCCACCCAATGCATCGTGACAATCAACTAACTGGTGGGGTTGTTACTTTTATTGATATTTCAAAACGAAAGGCTCTAGAAAAACAGCTTCAGCATTCACAACGAATGGAAGCGATAGGGACCCTGACTGGGGGGATTGCTCACGATTTCAACAATATTCTAACCGTCATATCTGGTTATGTTGGTTTGCTTCAGTCTCAAACGACTGACAATCCCAAGCTTTTAAATAAAATCCAAAAAATCGGTGAAGCTGCAGAAAGAGGATCAAAGCTGACCCATGGCCTTCTTGCCTACAGTCGAAAGAAATCAGAACCATCAACACCTGTTGATTTAAATCAATTGATTTTAAAAATTGAAGACTTTTTTGGTCGCGTTATTGGTGAGCGAATTCAGAAAACACTGACCTTATCTGAGCAGCAACTTGTTGTCTTAGCCGACTCATCACAGATTGAACAAGTTCTTGTAAACCTTGCAACCAACGCCAGGGATGCAATGCGTGATGGTGGTTGTTTGAAAATTTCAACAGAACAAGCTGAAATAGACAGCAGCTTTTGTCAAATGTATGGATATGGAGAACCTGGTAAATACGCTTTAATTTCTGTCGTTGATAGTGGTGTTGGTATTCCCCGAGAAATCCAACAGAAAATTTTTGATCCATTTTTTACGACAAAAGATACAGGTAAAGGGACTGGTCTAGGACTTGCCATGGCCTGGGGAATTGTTAAGCAACACAAAGGGTATATACTGGTAGAAAGTACATACGGAGAAGGGTCTAAATTCAAAATATACCTTCCTTTGACCGAGCAATCCGTAGCGGAACCAGAAGTACAGATCAATACACAATTACCTGGTGGAAATGAGACGATTCTTCTTGTCGAAGATGATCCTCTCGTCAGAGAATCCACATATAGTATTTTAACCACAGTTGGTTACCATGTTGTTACCAGTGACTGCGCCGAAAGTGCCTTAAAAATTCTTGACAAAAAAGAAACAGACCTCTCTTTAATTCTTTCTGATGTTGTTATGCCTGGCATAAAAGGACCTGAATTTTATCAGGAAATAAGAAAAAGAACGAACATTCCTGTTATTTTTATAAGTGGTTACACTTTTGACGCTCTACACGAACAAGGATTGGTCAGGGAAGGGGTTTTGTTATTAAATAAGCCTATTCAGCCGATGGAATTATTAACCAGGATAAGAGAAACTCTCGACACTGCTAATCCATCAGCCAAGATTTAAACACAACAAACAATGGCACACATAAAAGTGGAATCTTACTCCATATCTATTGACAATTACTCCATATGTACTACCATTTAATGCTTCATCTATCCCATATGGGATTGACAGCTATGGTTTTGAGTGGTAGAACGGTTTTTTAAAATCGCTATGGAGTATCTTTAATGGTTAAAAAACTGATTGGTAGAAAGCTTAAATCATCGCGTCTTAAGCGAGATAAAACAATACAAAACCTTGCTGAAATATCGCGAGTTTCCTCAAATATGATTTCTAGAATTGAGCGCGGTTTAACGATTCCCTCGGTTGAAATTTTGATGAAACTAGCCGATGCTTTAGGGCTGAGTCTTAGTTATTTTGTTGAAGAGGCTGAAAAAGGCAATAACATTGTTTACACTCCTGCAGGGCAGGGTGAACCTATTTTCTTTTTTGAAGATAAACACCAGATTTCTTGCCTAACTCAAGGGCTACGTGATCCTGGTTTTTCTGTTTTTGTTGATACACTTGAACCTTATTGCGACAGTGGAGAAGGGGGCATGGTTCACACTGGCGAAGAGTTTGCTATGGTTCTCGAAGGTTCTCTTGATTTCACAATTGAGGGTGAAGAATTTCATCTTGATAGTGGTGATTCCCTCAGCTTTAAAGCATCGATGCCCCATAGTTGGAAAAATATCAACAACCAACAAACAAAAGTGCTTTGGATTGTTTCTCCGCCACCGAATGTCTAAGCTTTTGTATCGTGAGATTCTATATTTTGTTAGAAGGGATAGTGATCCATGCAGGTTAAGAAAATTGTCGGTAAAAAATTAAAAGAAATTCGACTCAAACAAGACCTGACTATTCAGATTTTAGCGGAAAAGTCGCAAGTATCATCTAATATGATCTCCCGCATAGAGCGCGGCCTAACGATCCCCTCTGTTGAAATATTGATGCGGCTTGCTACTGTGTTCGATAAAAGCATTAATTATTTCGTAGAAGATGTATCGACCTCTCACGAAATTGTTCATACAAGGCCTGGAAATCGCGATAAAACGGTTTACGATGATGAGTACAACATGCATACCGAATCATTTACCTCCGGTTTGCGTGACCCACAATTTATGTCCTTTTACTGTACTGTTCAAAAAGGCGGTAAGAGTGGAAAAACAAATATGTATCACCCTGGTGATGAATTGATCTATATCATGGAGGGTCGTTTGAAAATGACTGTTGTTGATGAAGATTATATTCTTGAAGCGGGGGACAGCCTCTGTTTTAAATCTCACCTCCCTCATCGCTGGGAAAATCTAGGAGACGAGGATGCAAAAGTTATATGGACCTTGTCGCCTTTTACAATTATATGATGTTGTGATTTGCATATAAAATGATCAGAACCTATTTAACTACTTGAAATAAAAGAGTCTCACCTTGACATGACTTAAACTTAATGTATAGTTTTGTAATTGAACTGTTACGACATTAATTGAAACCCATAGGGGGCATTATGAACAAATCAGAACTGGTAGAGACACTATCGATTAAAAACAATTTGACTTACAAAAAATCAGAGCAGATTGTTAATCTGATTTTTGACGCAATGTCTCAGGCCCTGATCGACAATGATCGAATTGAGATTCGTGGCTTTGGAAGTTTTATGGTGAAAGACTATAAAGCTTACATGGGACGTAACCCCAAAACAGGTGAAATTATCGAGGTCAACGAGAAGAAATTACCTTTCTTCAAAGTTGGTAAAGAACTAAGAGAGCGCGTCGATAGTTAATCGTTTATTTATTTATTTTAGACAAAGACCTATTCACTTGTAATGTGGATGGGTCTTTTTGTTGAGGATCTGGCTTATGTTGCACACATATCAAGGGATAACCCCAACATTGGATGATAGCGTTTTTTACGTTCAATCAGCCGAAATCATTGGTGATGTTGTCATTGGTGATCAGTCAAGCGTTTGGTTTCAGGTTGTCATTCGTGGTGATGTCAATACTATCAGAATTGGGGAGAGAACCAATATCCAGGATGGTACTGTTATCCACGTGACTCACAAAACCAACCCAACAGAAGTTGGTGATGATGTCACTATTGGACATAACGTCACTTTGCATGGATGTAAAATTGGTAATCGGTCCTTGATCGGCATGGGAGCTGTTGTTATGGATGGTGCTATCGTTGAAGATGACACGATGGTTGCTGCTGGCTCATTGGTTACACCGGGAACATTGGTTACTTCTGGTACTTTGTTTGCTGGTTCTCCAGCAAAATACAAACGACATTTATCAAAACGTGAAATTGAAGATCTAAAACAATCCGCTGATAATTACTTAAATTACTCCGAAAGTTATAAAGTTTAGTTTGTCTTTATTTTCATATTAAGGTGACGCTTATGAACCAGATTAGTCTTTCTGAATTGTCAAGTAGCTCCCTATTTAAAGGAATTGCAGCAAAAGAGATTGAATACCTTTCTTCTCTTTTTAGTGTGATTAAGGTCCAAAAAGGAAAGACCGTTTTTGTTGAGAATATGCCTGGAGAATCACTTTATTTAATCAGACAAGGAACAGTTCAAATTTCACAGATGCTTGCAGAGGTTGATGAGCAAGTCTTGATGACGCTGGCTGCTGGCGATATTTTTGGCGAATTAGCTGTTATCGATAAAGGCAATCGCTCTGCCACAGCAAGAGTTTCAAAGGACGCGATCCTTTTTAGTTTAAGCCAAAAAGATTTTAGCACCTTAGCCAATCAGAAGCCGAGTCTTGGCCTTCAACTCACACTTAATATTGTGAGGGTTTTTAGTTCGAGAATACGTTCAGCTAAAAAAGATTACCGTGCAATGCTCACGGCTAGTTTATCCAGATAGCCCATTTTAACTAAAGAATTAATAAAGCTAAGAGCCGACGTTTTTTGTCGGCTTTTTTTGTTGTGAATTCTTTGATCACGTTATAGTATTCGCGCGTAAAAATTTTCAGAACAATTCTTAAATAATTTGTTTCTATTAGTATGATATTATTTATTAATAAGGAATAGGTGGACATATGTCAGCATTGTTAAGTCAGCAACTCTTGTTTGGATTGTTGGGTGGTTTGGGGATGTTCCTGTTTGGCATGAAAATCATGTCAGAGGGTCTGCAGAAAATTGCCGGCGACAAAATGCGAAAAATACTGGCCGCCCTGACCAACAATCGCCTTATCGGGGCAATGGTCGGAATTGCAGTGACAGCAATTATTCAATCATCCAGTGCAACGACCGTTATGGTGGTTGGCTTTGTTAATGCTGGACTCCTCTCTTTAGTCCAATCAATTGGCGTTGTTCTCGGCGCAAACATCGGTACAACCATCACAGCACAATTGATTGCTTTTAAAATCACCAAATTTGCACTTCCAGCAATCGGTATTGGTGCTGGCCTTAAACTCTTCAGTAAGAACAAAAAATACGTTTATATAGGTGAAATCGTTCTCGGCTTCGGTTTGTTGTTTTTTGGTCTGACGACAATGAAGCATGCCTTTAATCCATTAAAAGCCAGTGAAGAATTTAGGCAGTTGTTTTTATTGGTAGGTGACTATCGGATGCTTGGCGTTCTTATCGGTGCTTTGCTAACCGTTATTGTCCAAAGCAGTAGCGCAACGATTGGAATCACTCTCGCCCTAGCAAGTTCCGGTCTAGTTTCCTTTGAGGCCAGTGTCGCTTTGATTCTTGGTGAAAATATCGGGACAACAATCACAGCAAACCTTGCGGCAATAGGAACAAACTTGGCTGCTAAGAGAACGGCATTTTCTCACTTCTTATTCAACACACTTGGTGTGCTCTATATGTTGATTTTGATGCCGTTTTTTATGAAATTCATATCGTCTATTACGCCGGGTGATGCTGACTTTGTTATCCAAACGCAGGCCCAGGCAACTAGCTTCTCTGCTGAAATAGGCGACAAACCTTATATTTCTCGTCATATAGCGAATACTCATACTCTTTTTAATATTATAAATACAATTATCTTTCTTCCTTTTATTGGGGTCCTTGCCAAGATTTCAACTCTACTTATTCGTGGAGAAGACGATCTTGACGATTTTAAAATGAAATTTATCGATGACAGGGTTTTGAATACACCTCCTGTTGCTATTGGCCAAGCACGACGTGAGACAAAGAGGATGGCTCAAGTTGCACTCGAGATGGTCGAAGAAACCAATCTATTCCTCGAAGATGGTAATTATAAAAGAATTAAGAATCTTGAGAAAAAAGAAGAGCTTGTTGATATTTTGCAACGAGAAATACTCAGTTTTCTTGTCAAATTATCCCAGAAATCTATTTCAACTGAGACATCAGAATCAATTGGCTCACTGATGAATATGGCAAATGACCTTGAGCGAATAGGGGACCATTGTGAAAACATTTGGAAACTTGGAATTCGCAAGATAGAGGGAAAAATCTCATTTTCACACCTTGGGGAGAATGAGGTTGCCGAGATTAGTGACAAATCAAGTGCTTTCTTGCGCTTTGTTATAGAAGCAATGGAAAACGAGGATAAAACAATTGGAGCAAAAGCCATTGAACTTGAAGATGAAATTGATGATTTGGAAGAAACCTTACGCTCTAACCATATTGCACGTCTCAATACTGGTGAGTGTGCTGTGAATCCAGGCTTGATCTTTATCGACATTCTTCACAGTTACGAAAAGATTGCCGATCATACCTTTAATGTTTCTGAGGCTGTTATTGGAACAAAATAAATGCAAGCAATTATCGATATTGGAAGCAATACAATTCGCATGCTGCTTGCTAACTGCGACAATGGCATAATACAGAATCACAGTTATTATCGAGATATAACAAGGCTTGCGGGGGGACTTTCTGATCAACACGGACTTTCTGAATCAAGTATGTTGAACAGTCTCGCTGTGTTGAATAAATATAAGAACATCCTTTCACAGCATGACGTCAAGCAGCTAAGAGTCATTGGTACAGCAGCGTTGCGGCGCGCAAAGAACAAACATCACTTCATCGAGAGTTTATTTTCTGAGACCGGACTATCCCTTGAAGTGATCAACGGTGATGAAGAGGCACTTCTCACGGCGAAAGGTGTTTTGTCGGTCATCCAGCCCATTCCAGAGTCTGCCATTATAATCGATATTGGTGGAGGAAGCACTGAATTGGCCTTTGCTCACAATGGGGACATAACTTTTCAAGAAAGTTATCCTCTTGGCGTTGTTAATCTCAGTGAAGAGTTTTCTTCATATAGTGACAGGCAGAATCGCATAGATTCTGTTTTTAAAAATGTTGAGGAATCGATCAAATCAGTTAAAGTCCCCTTCATCCTTATTGGAACTGCAGGTACAATAAGTACCTTAGGTGCCATCCATCTTGAACTCGATAGTTATGATGCAAGAAAAATAAATAATCACGAATTATCAGTTACTTGGTTGATGTCCTTAGAACAAAGACTTCAAGCTTTATCAGTCCGAGAAAGAGAAGCGATGACGGGAATGGAAAAGGGCCGTGGTGATCTGATCCTCCCTGGCTTACAAATTCTATTAACGATGACGAGAAAGCTTCAACTCTCAAGTATTAAAATATCAGATTCAGGTCTGCTCGAAGGTGCTATCCTCAGTTTGACAGACTCATAACAATTGCCTATTATCTCCAATCGTTATACAGAGTCGTTCTAATAAATTGCATCTGACGTTGAATCGTTGAGAAACTTTTTCAACTCAATCACATTGACTTTATCATCTTATTTTAAGGGTTATTATGAAGAAAGTTCTACTTTCCGGCAATGAAGCTATTGCACGTGGTACTTACGAAGCTGGTGCGTTGGTTGCGTGTGCGTATCCTGGCACTCCCAGCACAGAAATTCTCGAAAACATCACCCAATATCAAGAAATTGATGCTTCTTGGGCTCCAAATGAAAAAGTAGCTTTAGAAGTTGGCATTGGCGCTTGTTTTGGTGGTGCGAGGGCGTTGGTGACAATGAAGCACGTTGGGGTCAATGTTGCTGCGGACCCACTATTCACACTCTCATATACGGGAGTTCGCGGTGGTCTCGTTCTTGTGACTGCAGATGATCCAGAGCTTCATTCATCTCAAAATGAACAAGACAACCGAAACTTTGCGAAGTTCGCTAAAGTTCCGATGTTTGAACCCGCTGACAGCCAGGAAGCACTTGAATATACCAAACTTGCTTTTGAGGTCAGTGAACAGTTTGACACACCTGTATTTCTACGCAGCACAACTCGGATTTCCCACTCTAAGTCAGCTGTTGTTCTTGGTGAACGTCCCACTGAAATTAAAAAACCAGACCTAGAGCGTAATCCAGCAAAACTTGTGATGCTTCCCGGAAATGCTCGCAAGCTTCATCCCATTATCGAACAACGGACCCTTGATCTTGAAGAATGGTCATGTCAACAACCATTCAATACAATTGAGAAAGGTGCAGGGGAGGTTGGTGTCATTACTTCTGGCGTTTCATATCAATATGTAAAAGAAGCAATGCCCGATGCAGATGTTCTGAAGCTTGGAATGGTTTATCCTTTGCCTAAACCATTAATTCGAGAGTTTGCAGCAAAGTACAAAACTTTATATGTCGTTGAAGAACTGGATCCTTTTATTGAGGAACAAGTTCGCGCAATGGGGATTGAGGTTATTGGAAAAGACAAAATCTCAATCTGTGGTGAACTGACACCAGGGCGTGTCAAAGGGCAATTATTTGATCAGGATTCACCGACAGAGGATACCTCTGCTGAGTTGCCACCTCGTCCGCCAAGTATGTGTCCAGGTTGCCCTCACCGCGGTGTTTTCTACGAGCTGAAAAAAGCGAAAGCGTATGTCAGCGGCGATATCGGCTGTTACACTCTTGGTTTTATGCCTCCACTCTCTGCAATGGACACCTGTATATGCATGGGGGCTAGTGTCGGAATAGCGACCGGTATCAGTAAGGTATTAAGCGAAGAAGATAAACGTAAGGTTGTTGCTGTTATTGGGGATTCAACCTTTCTCCATACCGGAATCAATGGCTTGATGGATATGGTTTATAATAAATCGACGTCAACCTTAATCATTCTCGATAACCGGATTACGGCTATGACGGGGCGGCAAGAAAACCCAACATCAGGTTATCAACTTAATGAGTTAGAGGCTCCTCGGGTTGACCTTGAGCAGCTTTGTCGTGCCGTTGGCGTGAGACACGTCACAATCCTTGATCCGTATGATCTTGCAATGACAGGCAAAGTTATTCGCGCGGAAATGGCTAGACCTGAGGTGTCGGTTATCATAACGACCAAGCCTTGCATGCTGGTCCCACGTGACAATCAAATTCCTCGACCTCCACTTGCTGTTGATAATGATAAGTGTACTGGTTGTAAGGCATGCCTGCAGATAGGTTGCCCTGCTATTATCTGGGATTCAGAAAAGAAAAAATCAATTGTTGATCCTATTATTTGTACTGGCTGTAAAGTTTGTCTACAGACCTGTAGATTTGATGCTTTTCAGGAATGTGGTGAAATATCATGAGTAAAGTCAATAATATATTATTAGCAGGTGTTGGTGGTCAGGGGATCCTTCTCGCAAGTGAAGTGATATCCGAAGTTATGCTCATGGCCGGGCTAGACGTTAAGAAAAATGAGATCCATGGCATGTCTCAACGGGGCGGTAGTGTTGTTTCCCATGTTCGGTATGGTGAGAAAGTTTATTCTTCGATTATACCGGAAGGTGAAGTTGATATTCTGTTTAGCTTTGAATTACTAGAAACGTGTCGCTATTTACCTCTTTTGCGCAAAAATGGACGTGCTGTTGTCAGTGATTGGAAGATTGCTCCTCCGTCAGTGGCCCGCGGCACCGTTCCTTATCCGAAAGACCTTACTCAAAAAATCTGTTCACAATTTCCATCGTCTATCATTGTTGATGGCTTAAATCTAGCTTTGGCAGCAGGGAATGCCAAAACGGTCAATACGGTTTTACTTGGTGCATTATCAAACATCCTAGACTTCGATCGTGAAATGTGGCTGACGGCACTACAACAAATGATTCCATCGCGCCTTCTCGATGTTAACCTGAAGGCCTTTGAAGCCGGCTGTCAAGCTAAGTAAACTGTTGGGGAGATAGTAATGATCTGGAATGATGATTTTGAAACTTTACCGCGAGAAGCCATAGAGTCTTTGCAGCTAAAACGACTCCAGCAAACAGTTGAAAAAGTCTATGCTGCCGTTCCGTTTTACCGTGACTCCTTTGACAAGGCAGGAATTAAACCAGCTGATGTCAAGAGCCTTAAAGATCTTCAGAGGTTGCCTTTTACTCTCAAGCAAGATATGCGAGACAGCTATCCCTACGGATTGTTTGCTGTTCCACTTGAACAGATTGTTAGGATCCATGCTTCATCAGGAACGACGGGGAAGCCAACCGTTGTTGGATACAGTCGCCGAGACATAGAGAACTGGACTGAGTTGATGGCACGCTCTTTTGTCGCAGCGGGGACACATCACGGTGACATTATCCACAATGCTTATGGCTACGGTCTTTTCACTGGCGGGTTAGGTGCTCACTATGGTGCTGAAAGAGTTGGCGCGTCAGTTATTCCCATGTCGGGGGGAAACACCAAAAAACAACTGATGATCATGCAGGATTTTGGTTCAACAGTCCTGACCTGTACCCCATCATATAGCTTATACTTAGCTGAAGTTGCGGCAGAAGAAGGCATTGACATCCGCAAGCTTAAGCTTAAAGTTGGAATATTAGGAGCAGAACCCTGGAGTGAACATATGCGCCAGGAAATTGAAGCAAAGCTCAACATCAAGGCAATTGATATTTATGGATTATCAGAAATTCTCGGTCCGGGTGTCGGAATCGAATGTATTGAAGCACAAAACGGACTGCATATTTGGGAAGATCACTTTATCCCGGAAATTATTAACCCCGAAACAGGTGAAGTGTTACCCGATGGTGAAAAAGGTGAACTGGTTATTACCACCATCACCAAAGAAGGGATCCCTCTAATTCGTTATCGCACACGCGATATTACACGTTTAATCAAAGAACCATGTGTCTGTGGCCGTACACATGCCAGAATTGAACGTCTCAGTGGCCGAAGCGATGATATGCTTATTATTCGTGGCGTGAATGTTTTCCCAAGCCAAATTGAATCGGTTCTATTTAATATCGACGGTGTTGAACCTCATTATCAACTCATTGTTGAGCGTGATGGAAAATTAGACACCCTGGAAGTTCAAGTTGAAGTCAATGAACAGACCTTTTCCGATGAAATTAAGGTTTTGCAGGGGCTTTCAAATAGAATCCGCAAAGACATTAAGGATCTTCTAGGCGTTACCTGTAAGGTGCGACTTGTAGAACCAAAAACGATTACTCGTAGTGAAGGTAAAGCCAAACGGGTTATCGATAATCGGCCCAAAGAGTCCTGAGGAGGAGAGTATGAAAGTAGAACAGATTTCGATTTTTATTGAAAATAAATCGGGACGCTTGGCAGAAGTGACTGGAGTTCTTGGCGAAAATGGAATTAATATCCGAGCTCTTTCTCTTGCCGACACATCTGACTTCGGGATTCTTCGACTGATCGTTGATGATAGCAAGAAAGCCCTTAAAGTCCTCAAAGAGCAGCAGTTCACTGTGAGTATTACTCATGTTATTGGTGTTGCCGTATCTGACACACCTGGTGGATTAACAACAATATTGCGGATTCTCGATAACAATAACGTCAATGTTGAGTATATGTACGCCTTTGTGGAACGTTCAGGCGATAATGCTGTTATTATCTTTCGTTTTGATGATGTTGATGAGGCCATTACAGCATTAACTGACAATGGCATTAAAATACTCCCAAGTCAGAGAATAACTTCTATTTAGCTATTTGACTCAAGTAAACCATAACTTATTACCTTTAAGGTTTAGCTCGTCATTATGAATGTGCCTGTCAATATCTGGAACCGTGAAGCAGAATGTTTGCCAAGAGAAGAATTGTGTCAATTGCAACTGAAACGCTTACAGCAAACATTGACACTTGTTGCCGATAAAGTTCCTTGTTATCAAGCAAAATTCAAAGAATCTGGCTTTCTTCCAAGTGATTTGAAATCACTTGAAGACTTAAAAAACCTACCTTTTACGACCAAAGAAGATTTACGGGTCAATTATCCCTATGGAATGTTTGCTGTTCCAATGCGTGAAGTGGTTAGAATCCATTCTTCATCAGGAACAACCGGCAAACCAACCGTGGTTGGGTATACCAAAGACGATATCAACACCTGGACGGAACTTGTTGCACGCTTTATGACTGCTGCAGGGGTTGGTGCTGAAGATATTGTTCATATTGCTTTTGGCTATGGTTTGTTCACAGGAGCGTTTGGCCTTCATTATGGATCAGAAGCCATTGGGGCATCTGTTATCCCCATTTCTGGTGGCAATACAGACAAACAATTGATGATTATGCAAGATTACCGTTCCTCTGCTTTGGTATGTACACCCTCATATGGATTAACTTTAGCAGATCGTATGGAAAAACAGGGAATAGATCCCAAATCTCTTGCCTTGCGGGTTGGTCTGTTCGGAGCTGAGCCATGGAGCGAGCAGATGCGCGTTGAGCTTGAGCAGCGTCTGGGGATTATCGCAACTGACAACTATGGGTTATCTGAAATTATGGGTCCTGGTGTTGCGGGAGAATGTTTCTTTAAGCAGGGGATGCACTTTGCTGAAGATCACTTTCTTGCAGAAATAATCGATCCTGATAGCGGCGAAGTCTTGCCAGAGGGTTCCGTGGGAGAACTCGTCATTACAAGTCTGACAAAACAAGCTTTCCCGATGATTCGTTATCGCACTCGCGATATTACCAGGCTAAACTATGATACCTGTGAATGTGGGCGAACCCTAGCAAGAATGGAAAAAACCCGTGGCCGCACTGATGACATGCTGATCATCAAAGGAGTTAATGTTTTTCCAACTCAGATTGAGGAAGTCTTATTTCAGATCGAAGGCTGTGAACCTCATTATCAATTGATTGTTGACCGTCAAAACAACATGGACTCTCTTGAGATTCAAGTTGAGGTCAATGAGCATATTTTCTTTGATGAAATGAAACAACAGCGCCAATTTGTTGTTCAGGCCGAAAAGCGTTTGGCAACAGTATTGGGTGTGAGTGCTAAAGTTAAACTGGTAGAACCTTCAAGTATCACACGTCACGAAGGAAAAGCAGTCAGAGTTATTGATCGACGACAACAGTCATAGTGGATATGATAACTTATATTGGTAAGGATATGTTTTGATGTTTATTTTTGCCGACTTGTTGCTTCAGAAACTGTGTTAAAAAAACAGAAATCAGGCTGGTTTGAAATTTTATTGATTAAAGTTTCAGGGTCAATCGGGTGGCTGAAGTAAAATCCCTGAACTTCATCACAGTTGTTCTCTTGCAAATAGATCATTTCATCTTTTTGCTCAACACCTTCTGCAACAATTTTCACACCAATACTATGCCCCATAGCAATAATAGCTTTTGTAATGGCAGCATCATCCGGATGCGTTGTAACCCTTTGAATAAAGGACTTATCTATCTTTAATCGGTCAATAGGGAAAGTTCTCAAGTAACTTAAAGAACTGTAACCGGTGCCAAAATCGTCAATTGCTAAGGTGACTCCCATATCTTGAAGTTTCTGGAGAATTTGTTGAGCTTTTTCGACGTTCTCCATCAAAATACTTTCCGTTATTTCAAGTTCCAGATCTTCAGCGGCCAATCCAGTATCATTAAGAATTTCCTTTATATACAAAATGAGCTTTGGGTCCTGAAACTGTTTTGCAGAAAGGTTAACCGCGACACGCAACGGAATGTTACAGCGCTGCTGAATTTCGCGTGTTTGTTGACAAGCCTTTGCAATAACCCATTGACCGATAGTAAGAATTAGACCTGTTTCTTCTGCTAAAGGAATAAATTGGGCAGGTGAAATGGTGCCAAAATCTGCATGCTTCCATCGAAGCAGGGCTTCAGTTCCCGTTATGCGTCCTTCAAATAGATCAATTTGTGGTTGATAATCGAGATAGAATTCATCTTTTTCTAACGCTTTTCTCAAATCATTAGCCAACAGGAGTTGCTCTAAGGCTTTTGAATTCATTTCTGATGAGTAGAACCTGTAAGTATTGCGACCCGCTCCCTTGGCTTGGTACATGGCAATATCAGCATGTTTTAGAAGAGTGTCAGTATCTTCACCATCTTCTGGAAAAATACTGATACCTATACTTGTTGAGGTATAAACTTCCTTACCTTTAAGAATAGTTGCATGTGTTAATACTTCTAACATCTTAAAGGCAATCAGCGATGCGCTCTTACGAGATTCTATATCGTTGACCAAAACGACAAACTCATCACCGCCAATCCGACAGATAGTGTCGCAATCTCTTAAAACCTTTCGCAATCGTTTTGCAACAACGTTTAAAAATTGATCTCCAGTGTCATGACCAAAAGTGTCATTGATTCGTTTGAAATGGTCAATATCCAGAAAAAATAAAGCTATTTTTCTATTACTACGCTTTGCACAAGATGTCATCTGAGAGAGACGATCGTGCATCAAAACTCGGTTTGGTAGACCGGTTAAACTGTCGTAGAATGCGAGTTTTTCAATGTGTTTTTCATCAATTTTCCTCTGAGTGATATCTTCAAAAATTGTTGCAAAATGTCCATCTGATAGTTTCGCTGCCGAAATGTTGACTGTCATTTCAAGGTCTTTAAATTCAAATTCAAAATTCGTTGAGAATCCACTCTCAACGACATGACTAAAAGCATCTAAACAGGCGACCTTTCCATCTTCAAGCGGATATGCGGTGCTAGCCATACAACCAATCACCTGTAGACGGTTAAGACCCATTATTTTTTCATAAGCAGGGTTAATGTCGATGATTTCATAATCACAAGCGTTCCCTTGTGAATCATAGTGCATGCGATACTGAGCAACCCCTTCTTGCATCGTTGAATAAAGAGTGCGGTAGCGCTCTTCACTTTCGCGAAGTCTCTCTTCAGCCTCTTTGCGCTCAGATATATCAATAAAGCTTTCAAGAAGATGGACCTTACCGTTGAGTTCAATTTTGGAGACTGTTTTTAATATTGGGATTTCCCGCCCTTCAACAGTCAGAATAGTTCGTTCTGACTTATCAATATCCTGCAATTCATCCGTGATGGGGCAGTGATCTTCATGAGCGGGGCAAATGAAATTGTGACAAACCTGATTGTGCAAACTATTTAATTGATTCCCCGTCATATCAGCAACAGCCTGATTGGCATAAACGATCTTATGTGATTGTGGGTCAATCAACAGAATCCCGGCCTGTGCGCTGTTTACTATGGTGTCAAGATTCCTTTCAGCTTCGCGCAATGCCTCCTCGTTAGCTTTCTGATCAGTGATATCTGAATAGACAAGAACAATATGAGTGACATGATTCTCTTTGTTTTTTATCGGCGTACCAATGACATGATAGTAACGATCGTTTGCAATAAACTCTGAATTTTTCTGTGATTTTCCTGTCGTGAGGACCTTTTCAAAAATACAATTAGCAGGGGGAAGATCGGATCGGCAAATAGCATCATTACAACAGAGTTGCAGGGGTTGATTTTTCTCTGGGAATAATTGCTCACGGCTACATCGGTTAAACGATGTGAGTTGTTTTTGAGTGTCGACAACAATAATACAAGCACCGGCTGAATCAAATATCGCCTTGAGCTCACCCATTGCAAAGTTCAGATCATCGTTTGTTTCATTGAGATGTTCAATAACTTGAGCAAATGAGTCACCGACAATTCCAATAGGATCAACACTAATCAATGTTTCATTATTAAGCTCTTCAGGTTTTAGTGGCAACGTCCCCATGACAGACAATAACTGATCAGTTTTTTGACGAATATAGCTATGAAGAGCTTGTTCACGTTCTTTTAGCTTTTTATTCTCAAGATTGAGATGGTCAATAGAAGTCTGCATCTCATCAATAGACAGTTTAATATGTGAAGTATTTTTATGATCAGATTTATGATTTTGCATATGATCCATTTTCTAGAAATTTTTAACAACAGATGTTTTTGCTATAGAAATTTCGTAATGGTTCCCCCTGTCTTTAACTTTCACGGAATAGCCCATGTTGCCAGTTGCTTCAGAGATACGATTTATAGAATCATGGTTATCAGTCAGGATATTCAATTGCAGTTGACCACTACGCAATAACTTTTTGTGATTATTGACTTCCCGTAATGCGGTCAAAAGAGACGAAGGACAAATTTGTCCACACACATCAATGTCTATAGATTTTTCTATTTGTTCAGTCATCGCTTATTATCTCTCTTACGATTTCAATACATAGCGGGTTAACAAAAAAGTTCCGAACCACGCACCTGGAAATAAACCAAATGTAAATAAAAGGCTCTGGATTGAGAGTAAAGGTATCCCACCAAGAAGATGCCAGACATTACACGCAGGCGACATCCGCGCTGCTAATCCCATGATAATGCCCCCGATAAGGGCCGAAAAAACTTGCCGAAAAGGGATATTCATCCGACAACTTAATTTCCCCATGTTGAATGCTGAAACAGCCGATCCAAAGACGATACCTAATATAAGCGGAAACTGAACTAAAGCAAGACCATCCCAAAAAGGACCCGCCCCAGCTTTAAGGGTTTGATTACTTATAGGAGAAAAATACTGAAATCCGCGTCCTTGAAAATAGCCGAGAGAGGCAACATGTCCTGGAATAATCAGTTGCTCAATAAAAGAACCTGCTTTGGCATAACTCGTCGTAATCCCGAGAGGCATACCAAGCAGGATAAAAGAAAACGAGCCAATGACTGCTAAGAGCAGTGCTGCGGTTCGAGGCTGAAGATAACCTTTCACCCTGTTCGGGAGAAGTAAAGCTCCTTTAGTTTGCCATCTAACGAGGAATCCACCCATAAAAATCAATAGGACACAAACTATCAAAGTTCTTGGCAAGTCAAATAGTTGTGGCAATGTGGCAGCATCCCCCAATCGAGTTGAAAGTGACAGTTTTTTCCAAGTGAGATGAAATTCAGCGTACAAAGCACTACCAGCCAAAAGGCCTAAAAAAGCACATATGGAAGGGAAACTTCCTGCTCCAAGTTTGTATAGAGTTCCAACCACACATCCACCAGCCAAAACCATCCCGAGACCAAACAACATGCCTCCAAATATATTTGTCAAAGATGGCAAACCATAAAGGGAAGAGGGGAGTTCATGATTTAAAAAACCATTTAATCGAGCTACCTCAAATAGCAGCATGCTGAAGGTAATGGATAGGATAAGACTGCGTAGCAAGGGACTATTTCTAAATAAAAAAAGGTCGCGAAACATACCAGCAATACAGAAATCTGAACGATGCATAATGATTCCGCTCGTCAAACCGAAAAATGCTGAGATCACAATAATGATTAATTGATTATCCATTAATGCCCTTTTTTGTAAAAAAACATTGTACATGAATGTCAACTAATAAGGCAAACCTATTATTGCAAGTGGTAATTATTACTCTTTGAATTTGTCATTAATTTATATATTTCAAATAAAATAATAGATAATTATTGTTCTTGACCAACTGCCAGAATAACCGCCAATTTCCTTGACAACTTAAGATGAATCAAAGATAATTCGCGACGCAAAAAGAGATAAAAACGGGATGTGGCGCAGTTTGGTAGCGCACTTGACTGGGGGTCAAGGGGCCGGAGGTTCAAATCCTCTCATCCCGACCATAATTTAAAAGCCGGCTCTGGTTATTATGAGTCGGCTTTTTTTACTGATGCCTCCTAGAATTCAATAATAGCGTTCGGGAACCTGTTCTGTTTTTTTCATTTTTCTATATAATATAATCTTCCCCCCATAGATTCTCTGAAAGGCACCCCCATGACCGAACTTGAAAAAGCCCTCCAGCTTGGACTTGAAGAGCCAAATAAACAGCACATTTTCTACGATCTGTTTCTTAATACAATCTTCTACATTCCAATTGTTGATGACGAAAAGGATCCCGATAAAGATGGGGCGTTGCCACTTCTGGTAGAAGCCAACGACAACACCTATTTGATGCTATTCGACAGCGTTGAAAAGTTGGCCGATTGGGCAAACGAATCAGCCCGACATATCCCTGTATATGGGCATTCCATTACCGAGATCTCATCATCCAATATTTATTGGGCACTTAACTACGGAACTGAATCACAAAAGTTTTTTGATCCTGAAGAAATCACGTGGCTTAAGGGAATTGTTCAAAAAATCAATAAAAAGCAAGCAGCAGAGGCTGATAAAAAAACGCAACAGAATGAAGATAGCTAAAAAGGGGGCTCAGATGAAAAAAATTTACCTTGCGGGCCCTGATGTTTTTGAGCCCGATGCTGTCGCGATAGGGGAAAGGCTTAAACGGCTGGCTCACGACTATGGATTTATCGGTTTGTTTCCCCTCGACAATATTATACCCGACAAAGCATCACCGCATGAAACAGCCAGAGCTATTCGGGATGCAAATATTCAACTGATTAAATCATCAGATATCGTCATGGCCAACCTGAATCCCTTCCGTGGCATAGAACCCGATTCGGGGACTGTTTTTGAAGTTGGTTATGCCTGTGCTTTGGGAAAAGACGTTTATTGCTATGCAACAGATTGTCGCGAAATGATTGCTAGAATTCGTGAAAAACAGCAGTTGCCCGCTGATACGACAATGTGCCGGGAGGGAAAAACCATAGAAGATTTCAACCTTTCGCACAATTTGATGATGATTGATCTGGTGGTTGCGAAAGACGCTGAATCGTGTTTGACCAATATCGTAAAAGAGCAGGGTGGCAAAATGTTGTCAGATGAAGTTTGACCTGCTTTTGTTTTACATCTTGGGGTACGGAAAGTCCGACCCCTTAATTCTTTTTCAGAAAGTAGCTAATTATGAACGAGTACAAGCTTTACAAATGTCAGATTTGTGGTGACCCGTATATTGGTGATGATGCGCCGATCAACTGTCCTTACTGTGGTGCCAAGAAACACTACTTTGTTGATGCGCGTGACTACCTCAACAGATTTGAGCAAGAGAACAATTTTACTGAAAACGAAATTGAAAATTTTAAATCATCACTCAAAATTGAGATCGATAACGCTAGTTTCTACAAAGCCGCCGCAGAGAATTCAACCAAAGACCTTCACAAATGGCTCTTCAAGTCGTTGATGAAAGTTGAATCTGAACACGCTAGTATCTTCTCTAAGCACCTGAAAATTACCAAGCCAGAACTCGTAGATATGGACGCAAGTACCGATGGTGAAGAGAACCTGCAAGAAAGCCACCGCCGTGAGCAGATCGCCATTGAATCGTATCAAAAGTATGCTGACGCTGCGACAACACCACGAGCCAAAGAGATTTTTACTGCCCTGGTTGAAATTGAAGCCGATCACCTTGGACTTGACGACTGATTCGTCGCTCCGCAAGGGCAAGGCTTAAATAGAAGCAGAGTAATAAAGGGTTACATCTCGATATTGAACAATTGAGGTGTGACCCTTTCTATTGCTTTCTATTGTTGCTGGGGCACATTCTGATGAGATTTAGAGGATAGTTGTGATTCCCTTTGCAGAGTACTTTCTTTTCTTTTTACATCCCCACTGAGATGCCCTATATTATTACTGTTTTACTATGTATTGATCTGGAGGGGTGGGATGTTGTTTTTCGAGGGGATAATTTTTGTGAGTTGATAACCGTCTGGGTCGGTGTGTGCCGATATTGGACGGTTTGGGCATTGTTGGAAATGTTTATAAAGGGGGGAGTGTCCCTAGTTATTCTAGTTATTATGAATGAATTCCCCTTACGAGAAGACTGAAAATGGTCGATCCTAACTTCTGCAAGATAACATCAAACGAATAATTAGTCGGTCGTTCTAAAGATATTAACTATATGATTCTACTGAATTAATTGATAAAATATGCTATATTGTTTTGCAAGAAAAGCATCCATTAGCCCTCATTTTCTGGCAAAACTATGCGACCAAAGAAGCCCAAAATTCAGCCTCAGGATCAATTATTCCAGATCCGGTTGAATGTTGTTTGTGACCCAGCGAATTCACTGGTCAAGTTAGCCGACCAGATCGACTGGGACGATCTTGATGAACAGTTTGCAACTCTTTTTTCCACTGAAGGCCGTCCCGCTATTGCAACCCGAATGATGGTCGGTCTTACATTGCTCCAGAGTCTGTACAGCTTAAGCGAAGATGATGTGGTGAATCGCTGGGCAGAGAATCCCTACTGGCAATACCTGTGCGGGGAAACATTCTTTCAACATCAACCACCCATTGCTCGCAGCGGACTGAGTAAATGGCGTAAACGTATCAGCAGTCATGGGATGGAAGCCTTGCTACAACAAATCCTATACTAAATGCCGGAATCAGAATCACACCACGGTTTTTCAGCGCATTTTCAATGATCTGCTGTAACTGATACCGACGGTTACGTCTTCCAGAATGGATTCTATCACCATAGGTACTTTCAAGAATCAAAGTGTCTGCTGTTGGAAACACGTAAACTGTCCGGGATTGTAGCACAACATCTGTCCGGTTCATGATTCTCCGATCAGGAGGAGATCATGAGACCCACAGAACTGCTACAGGAGATCCGGAAAATGCGCTTTGAAGAAAGCTTCAGTATCTGGACAGAAGGACGTATTACTCAAGAGGAAGCAGCGCGTATGCTCAGCGTTTCATCTCGAACCTTTCGCCGTTATGTTGATCGCTATCATAATAATGGCCTCGATGGGTTGCTTGATAAGCGTTTAACTCAAGCGTCATCTCGCAAGGCTCCCGTTGATGAAGTCATGGCGATGGTTGACCGCTACAGAAGCCGTTACGATGGCTGGACTGGTAAACATTTTCATTCCTGGTATCAACGCGAAGGAGGGACACGAAGCTATTCTTGGGTAAAAAACAAACTTCAGGAACACGGTTGTCTTAAAAAAGCGCCCAAACGTGGTGCTCACCGGAAACGCCGTGAACGCTCAGTCATGTCTGGTA
>JADGDX010000003.1 GCA_016744675.1 Desulfuromusa sp.
AACGCAGGTCGATTGCTATATCGCTGAGACAAACGAAAAAACGCATCAGATTATACGTGACAACCTAGATCAGTCTCCCTTATTTGCCGGTGTGATAGAGGGGGTTGGGCCACGCTATTGCCCTTCAATAGAGGATAAGGTTGTGCGCTTTCCCGATAAGAAAAGTCACCAGTCTTTCATAGAGCCGGAAGGTATTCGAGGCAGTGAGATGTATCCAAGTGGTTTGTCAACCTCTTTGCCCCCGGATGTTCAGTTGGCTTATTTTCGGTCCATGGTTGGCTTTGAGCGGGTTGAGCTGATGCGCCCTGGTTATGCGATTGAATATGATTTTGTTGAGCCGATGCAGTTAAAGGCAAGTCTTGAGACTCGGGCGGTCGCAGGGCTATACCACGCTGGACAAATTAACGGGACGTCAGGATATGAAGAAGCTGCTGGTCAAGGGCTGCTCGCTGGGATCAATGCAGCGAGACATTGCCAAGAGCAAGAACCAATTATTATTGGGCGTGATCAGGGCTATCTCGGTGTGATGGTTGATGATTTGATTACGCAGCCAACGACAGATCCTTATCGGATGTTCACCTCTCGTTCTGAGTATCGTTTATTGCTAAGAGAAGATAATGCGGATCAGCGACTCACGGAGCTGGGCAGGCGTATTGGTTTGGTAAGTGATGAACGTTGGGACACTTATTTGAAAAAGCAGGAAGAAGTTACTCTGGCGAGTCAGTGTCTCCAGTCGGTCACGGTAACCTCTAGTCATCGGGATGCAGTAGAAAAACTCAGTTTAGGTGAGTTGAAGAGCGGTGTTTCTTTGGAGCAGGTGTTGCGACGACCTGAGTTGAGCATGGAAAAAATTGCGAGTGTTTTTCCTGACCTGCAAGGATTTTCGGAGCAGGCTCTAGAGCAGGTAGAGATAGCTGTTAAGTACGAAGGATACATTAAGCGGCAAGTTGAGCAGGTTGAGAGGTTTCGCGAGTTAGAAGAAATCGTGATTCCGGGTGATATTAATTATGATTTGATTTCTAGTATTTCAACGGAGGTACGTGAGAAATTGAAAATGATAAAACCAAATAGCCTGGGACAGGCTGGAAGAATACAGGGTGTAACGCCAGCAGCTATAGCAGTGATACATATTTTTTTACGTAAGAGGTCGTCTGGTGTCCGATCAACTAGCTGATGGATTATCACTCTTGGGGATAGAATTGCCTGAGGAGACGATAGCGCGGGAGTTGGATTTTTTAGATGAATTGTTGCGCTGGAATCAGCGTGTCAATTTAACTTCGATACGAAACCGTAAGGAAGGCATAGAAAAGCACCTTATTGATTCCTTGTTATTGTTGCCGCATTTAAAGGGAGACGGGACTCTTTTAGATATGGGGTCTGGTGGGGGCCTCCCCGGGCTTCCCCTTGCAATTGCTTGTTCAGGTCTTGATGTTGTGTCGATTGATAGTATTGGTAAGAAGGTAAATTTTCAAAAACATGCAAAACGCAAATATTTATTGAATAACCTCTTAGTGTTGCAATCGAGAGTTGAGGATTTAGCTAAAACTAGCATTGCTCAGAAGCGTTTTGATATTGTGGTAAGCCGAGCCTTCTCATCGCTGGAAGACTTTCTTCGTTATGCTGCGCCGTGGGTTAGGCCGGGTGGGCGTTTAATCGCCATGAAGGGGCCTGAAGGGGCGACTGAGTTGGCTGATGCGAAAGAACTAATGCGGACCCTTGCTTTTGGGGAAGCTGAGATCTGCTCCTACCCATTACCGTTTTCTCGTGCGGAAAGACAACTTATCATTATTGAAAGGTCGGTAGAGGGGACGATTGTTGACAATAGTGGCTGAAATCGGGAGATACATATGCTATTCTCCGCACTTGTGTCGTGATATTGAAGGAAATAGATCCCTATTTGGTAATATCGCTTAAAGGAGCTACTTAAATGGCAAAGATTATCGCCATTGCAAACCAGAAAGGTGGTGTCGGTAAAACAACGACAGCCGTCAATCTGGCTGCATCATTAGCGGCGGCAGAAAAAAAAACCCTGTTAATAGATATGGACCCTCAGGCAAATGCTTGTAGTGGCCTCGGTGTTGATAAAACTGAAGTGATATCAACTGTTTACAATGTTCTTCTTGGTGAAGAGGGTGCGCGGGATGTGATTCAGAAGACTGAATTGGCCTGTTTGGATGTCATTCCCTCCAATACCAACCTGATTGGTGCTGAAATCGAACTAATCAATAAAAGCGAACGCGAGAAACAGCTTAAGTTCGCAATCGTTGAGTTGGTCCAAGAGTATGATTATGTCATCATCGACTGTCCCCCGTCGCTCAGTCTACTTACGGTCAACGCTTTATCAGCCGCCGATTCTGTCCTTGTGCCACTGCAGTGCGAATTTTATGCAATGGAGGGGCTCGGTCAGTTAATGCAAACAATTCGCTTGGTTCAACAGGATCTAAACCCAGAACTTGTTCTTAGCGGCATTTTGCTGACAATGTTTGATGGACGAAATAATTTATGCCATCAGGTCAGTGATGAAATCAGAGCTCATTTTGGAGACAAGGTTTTTCGGTCGGTCGTTCCGCGCAACGTCAGGTTGTCGGAGGCTCCAAGTTACGGTCAACCTGTCTTGATGTATGATATTGCTTCCCGAGGTGCTCAGGCCTATATGGATCTGGCCCAGGAAATTTTAACTGGAGAGAGGCATGGCTAAAGTAAAACGACCAGCATTGGGAAAAGGAATTGGTGCATTATTAAATTCAGCTGCTCAAGAAGGGGGAAAAAAATATTTCTCTTGCCCTATTGAGGAATTGAAACCACATAAGCAGCAGCCACGTAAAACATTTAATGATGACAAGATGGATGAACTGGTTGCTTCGATTAAAGAAAAGGGGGTTATCCAGCCCCTCGTCGTTCGTCGGCAAGGTGATTATTATCAGATTATTGCTGGTGAAAGACGTTGGCGCGCAGCGCAGCGTGCAGGGTTGGATCGTTTACCGGTTGTCATACAGGATGTATCTGAAGATTGGGCGTTGGAAATAGCCTTAATTGAAAATATCCAGAGAGAAGATTTGAACCCCCTTGAAGAAGCCGAGGCGTATCGCTATTTGATGGATAGTTTTGATCTGCTTCAGGAAGAAGTTGCTAAGCGGGTTGGTAAAGACCGTTCGACGGTAGCAAATGCGTTAAGGTTGCTACGGTTACCAGCACAGGTTAAGGAGGACGTTGCGGAAGGTCGGCTGAGTATGGGGCATGCTCGTACCTTACTCGCCTTAGATCATGATGAAGATATAATCGAGGCGAGTTTAGAGATTATCAGAAAAAAACTCTCTGTACGTGAAACAGAAAAACTGATCAAAAAAATCAAAAGCGTTTTCGGTGCAAAAAATAAACAGACGAAAACTAAGCCACCCGTAGATCCTAATATGATAGAGCTTGAAAACAATCTGAGGCAGCAGTTTGGCACTCAGGTTAAGCTAACGGCTAAAGACAAGGGTGGGAAGATTGAAATAAGCTATCATGACCAAGATGAGCTAACGCGAATTTTGGATTTACTGGGTATCTAGCAAAAGAGTTTTTAAATGGAAAGTGGTGACATAAATGTTTGGTGGAAAAAAACAGGAGCAAAATCAAATGAAAAAACCCATCGCAATTGACAAAGCAGATATAAAAGCTTTTCTTGGCCCCGGAAGTCGCTTTGAAGGGAAACTGAGTTTCGATGAGATGGTGCGTCTCGATGGAACTTTCTCTGGAGAAATTGAATCGAGTGATACTCTTATCGTTGGAGAAACTGCTGAAATTGAGGGAAACATCAAGGTTGGAGCAATAATACTTAGCGGAAAATTTAACGGTGATATTGCGGCAACGACGATGGTTGAATTGCGAGCTCCGGCTCAAGTTGAGGGAACAATTACGACTCCATCTATAAAGATTGATGAAAAAGTTATCTTCAATGGAACGATCAAAATGACGGACCCTGGCAAGCGGACTGAGAATGGACCGTCTGGCGAAGGAAAAAAGAAAACATAGCAAAATAGTTGTTTTGTCCAAACTTACTTGTTGACACGAAACAGATGTTGACATGGCTCTCCGAATTATGATAGCTATTCGGTTTCTTGACCAAAATCCCTTTTTTATTAAGTCGTTATAACCCGGTATTCGTATACAGTATACCGTAAACACTGTCCTTCATAAGAGGTAAGCTAGGTGATAAGCGTTGACTGGACCTTGGGTCTACAGTTTCTTAACTTCATTATACTTCTGATAGTTTTGAATAAACTTCTTTATCGGCCACTTAAAAAAGTGATCGATGAAAGAAACGAAACCATAACAGGTTCACATGCCAAGGCGAAGAGTCTGCAAGCTGATATTGATAAAAAGATGGAGATCTATCAGCAGCAACTGAATGAAGCTAAAGTTCAGGCGAATGAAGAGCGGAATAAGTTGAAAAAAGCTGCTAACGAAAAAGAAGCAGCTATCCTCTCGGAAGCCCACGGAAAAGCATCAGTTCGTTTGCAGGCTATTAAGAGTCAGGTCAAAAAAGAGGCAGATGATGCCAGTAAGACTTTAAAAAGTGAAGCAAAGTCGTTGGCCGGTGAGATTACGACCAAGATTCTTGGCCGCGAATTAGCGTAAGGCAGGGAAGGTTTAGGAAATATGCACAATCAAACTAAAACTATTCTTTTATCACTGCTCCTGGTTGTCTCTATGTGTGGGGTTTCTTTAGCCTCTGGAGGCGGTGGCCACGAGGTTGAGAGTGGTGTGTTGATGAAAGATTTCCTTTATCGGGTCTTCAATTTTGCGATTGTTGTAGCGATATTGGTTTACTTCTTAACAAAACCAATCAAAAACGGACTTACGGGACGCCGAGAAGAGATCGAAAAAGCTCTTGCTGAAGCAAAGCGTACCAAAGAAGAAGCTGAAGCCAAGTTTGCTGAATACGACCGCAAGTTGGCTCGGGCTACGGAAGAAATTGCTGAAATAAGTGATTCGATTCGTCGTGAAGGGGAAATGGAAAAAATAAAGATTATTGAAAGTGCTAAAGAGATGGCCGTAAAAATCGAGCAAGACGCTGAGAAAGCGGCTGAACTTGAGGTGGCTAAAGCACGGACAGAGCTTCAAAGAGAAGCAGTTCGGTTGGCAGTTGAAGTGGCCGAGGACCTGTTGAAGAAGAACTTCACCAAGGAAGATGATGCTCGTCTCATAGATGAGTATATGCAGAAGGTGGGAGAGCTACATTGAGTAACAGTGCGATTTCTATAAGATACGCCAAGGCGCTATTAAACATTGCTTCTGAAGAGAAGCAGGTTGAACAGTATGCTGAGGAATTGGCAGGAGTTGCGACGGTCTTAAAGGGTGAAGATCTGTTGCGGTTATTACTTGATAGCCCGACTTTTCCATTGGAAAAGAAATCAGCAATAATGCATGACATTGCCGAGCACCTTAAGTTGAGTGGCGGAATGGGTAAATTTCTCGATTTAGTTCTTGAGAAAGGTCGAATTGCCTATTTGCCACAAATCAGCATTAATTTTCGTATGTTTGCTGATGAATTATCTGGGGTGGTCAGGGCAAAAATTAAAGCTGCAAATAAATTAGGTAAAAAACGTACTGAAGACATCCAGAGTGGTTTGGAAAAGCAGACCGGAAAGAAGGTTGTTTTGAGTGTGGAAACAGATAAGTCGCTGATCGGTGGATTACAAGCCGAAATGGGCGGTAAACTATTTGATGGTAGTGTGAAAACCCAGCTGAAACGGATAGCAGATACCTTAGCAAAGGGGTAACAAGAAATTATGGAAATTAGAGCAGAAGAAATTAGCGCGATTATTAAAAAACAAATTGAAGGATTTGGTCGCGAAGTTGAAGTTAGCGAGACAGGGACAATCATCTCAGTCGGTGATGGTATTGCCCGTATTCATGGTCTGGATAAGGCTATGTCTGGGGAGCTTCTTGAGTTTCCTGGCGGAACAATGGGCATGGTTCTAAACCTTGAGGAAGACAACGTTGGTGCTGCGATCCTTGGTGATTCGGAGCATATCAAAGAAGGTGACCTTGTCAAACGGACTGAGCAGATTGTTCAGGTTCCAGTCGGTGAGGCCTTGGTTGGTCGTGTTGTTAATGGCATCGGGATTCCTATCGATGGCAAGGGCGATATTAAAACTGATACATATAGTCAGGTTGAGTTAAAAGCCCCTGGTATTGTTGATCGTAAATCGGTTCATGAGCCCATGCAGACCGGTCTCAAAGCGATTGATGCAATGGTTCCAATTGGCCGTGGCCAGCGTGAGCTTATCATCGGTGACCGTCAAACCGGTAAGACTGCTGTTGCAACCGATACGATTATTAATCAAAAGGGTAACGGGGTTATTTGTATCTATGTCGCTATCGGACAGAAGCGTTCGACGGTTGCACAGGTTGTAGATAAGCTGCGTCAACAAGGTGCGATGGATTACACTATCGTCGTTGCTGCATCAGCATCTGACCCAGCTCCTCTTCAATTTATCTCACCTTACACAGGCGTGACCATGGGTGAGTTCTTCCGTGATAGTGGCAAACACGCACTGATTATTTATGATGACCTTTCCAAGCAATCAGTTGCTTATCGCCAGCTTTCTTTGTTGCTTCGCCGGCCACCTGGCCGTGAAGCATTCCCTGGCGACGTTTTCTATCTTCACAGTCGGTTGCTTGAGCGTGCATGTAAGTTGAGTGATGCCAAAGGTGCGGGTTCTTTAACTGCTCTGCCGATTATTGAAACTCAGGCCGGTGATGTTTCGGCTTATATCCCAACCAATGTTATTTCGATCACCGATGGTCAGATCTTCCTTGAGACCGATCTGTTCTACTCCGGTGTTCGCCCAGCAATCAACGTTGGTTTGTCGGTTTCACGGGTTGGTGGATCAGCGCAGGTAAAAGCAATGAAACAGGTTGCGGGGACTTTGCGTTTGGCACTTGCCCAATACCGTGAGATGGCAGCTTTTGCTCAGTTTGGTTCCGACCTTGATGCTGCGACACAGGCACAGCTTAACCGTGGTGCTCGTTTGGTTGAGATTCTTAAGCAGGGTCAATATAAACCACTGCCAGTAGCTATTCAGGTTTTGGCTATCTATGCTGCAAACAATGGTTATTGTGATGATTTTCCAGCAACAGCTGTCCAGCGCTATGAAAGCGAAATGATTTCATTTATGGAAGCTCAGTATGCTGATATCATCAAAGATCTGACAGCAATGAATAAAATTGACGACGATCTTGATGGCCGGATTAAAGTGGCATTGGATGAGTTTAAAGGTCAGTTTGTAGCCTGATTCGATAAAGGTTTGGACAGATGGCAAGTCTGAAGGACATAAAAAAACGGATCGTCTCGGTAAAAAATACCCAGCAGATCACTAAAGCGATGAAAATGGTCGCCGCAGCAAAATTACGCCGGGCTCAAGATGCCGCCGTGTCTGCTCGTCCCTATGCGGAAAAGCTACAATCGGTGATGTCTAACCTTGCACAACGCGAAGATGGCGATGGTCATGCTCTGTTAAATCAGCGTGGTACCGGTCGTGCTCTTATCGTATTGATGACGGCAGATCGTGGTCTTTGTGGTGGCTTTAACGCGAATGTTTCGAAAGAAGCCGAACGCTTTATTCTCAACAATGAACATGGTTTTGATGATATCGATTTGATGATCATCGGTCGCAGAGGACGTGATTTCCTCAAAAATCGCGTTGGTGAGCATATCACCAAGGTTCATGAGGATATAACAAGTGGAGCGACCTACAAAACAGCTCAGTTGATTGGCCAAGAAGTTGTTGATGCATACAGCGATGAGAAATACGATGCTGTTTATGTCATCTACAATGCCTTTAAGAGTGCCATTGAACAAATTGTCACTGTCGAGCCGGTTTTACCAATTCAGCCTCAAGAAGCTGAAGAAGTCATCGAAGATAGTGTTGATTACATTTATGAGCCAAATCGGGGTGAAGTGCTGTCCCAGTTGTTACCAAAAATGGTCGAAGTCCAAATTTTTCGGGCACTATTGGAATCAAACGCGTCAGAGCAGGGTGCGAGAATGTCATCCATGGATAGCGCAAGTCGCAATGCTGCCGATATGATCAATAAGTTAACGCTCCAATACAACCGGGCACGTCAAGCTGCGATAACTAAAGAGTTGATGGAAATCATCTCTGGTGCAGAATCTATAAAATAAGAAGTATTCAGACATACAAGAGCTTATTCCGCTAGGATAAGAAGGAAAGGTTTCGTTATGAACATGGGAAAGATCACACAGGTTATTGGTCCTGTCGTTGACGTTGAGTTTGAACCGGGTAAGCTTCCGGAGATTTTCCACGCTGTTAAGATCACCAACGCCTCACTGGGCGATGATGAGTGGAATTTGGTGTGTGAGGTTGCACAGCATTTGGGCGAAAATACTGTTCGTACTATTGCTATGGACTCAACTGATGGTTTGGTTAGAAGTCAGCAAGTTCTTGATACCGGGGATCAAATCTTGATGCCTGTCGGTCCCAAGACCCTTGGCCGAATCATGAACGTTATTGGAGAACCAGTTGATGAAGCTGGCCCCGTTGGAAACGAAAGTGCGTGGCCAATCCATCGTCCTGCTCCCGATTTTGTGAGCCAATCGACTAAAGTTGAGTCATTTGAGACAGGAATTAAGGTTGTTGATTTGCTCGCTCCTTATTCTCGTGGTGGTAAAATTGGTTTGTTCGGCGGTGCCGGTGTTGGTAAGACAGTTCTGATTATGGAACTGATCAACAACATTGCTCAACAGCACGGTGGTTTCTCGGTTTTTGCTGGTGTTGGCGAGCGAACTCGTGAAGGAAACGATCTCTGGGAAGAGATGAAGGAATCCGGCGTTCTTGAAAAAGCCGCATTGGTTTATGGCCAGATGAATGAGCCTCCAGGTGCCCGTGCTCGTGTTGCTCTCTCTGCTCTTACCGTTGCTGAGTATTTCCGTGACGAAGAAGGTCAGGACGTTCTCTTGTTTGTTGATAACATTTTCCGCTTTACCCAGGCTGGTTCAGAGGTTTCGGCTCTTCTTGGCCGTATTCCTTCAGCTGTTGGTTATCAGCCTACCCTGTCAACTGAGATGGGTGAGCTGCAAGAGCGGATCACCACCACTGATAAGGGTTCCATTACATCAGTCCAGGCGATTTACGTCCCTGCTGATGACTTGACTGACCCGGCTCCAGCAACGGCATTTGCTCACTTGGATGCGACGACGGTTCTTTCACGTCAAATTGCCGAGCTTGGAATCTATCCAGCTGTTGACCCTCTTGACTCCACCAGCCGAATTCTTGATCCTCAGGTCATTGGTGAAGAACATTACAAAGTTGCTCGTGATGTTCAGTTTGTTCTCCAACGTTATAAAGACCTTCAGGATATCATTGCGATTCTTGGTATGGACGAGCTTTCTGAGGAAGATAAGCAGGTTGTTGCCCGTGCACGGAAAATACAACGTTTCCTTTCTCAGCCGTTCCACGTTGCTGAGGTATTTACCGGTTCACCTGGTAAGTATGTTGAATTGAAAGATACTATCAGAGGCTTCCAGGAGATTCTTGACGGTAAGCACGATGCTTTACCAGAGCAGGCTTTCTACTTGGTTGGTACCATCGAAGAAGCGATCGACAAAGCTAAGGAAATGGCAGTCTAATCGCTCTGAAAGATTAAGATTTAAACGTAAAGGACAGTCGAAATGGCTGAGAAGCTAAAACTTGAAATGGTCACCCCGTATAAGCGGGTACTTTCGGAAGAGGTCGATGAATTGACCGCTCCGGGATTTGTCGGCGAGCTCGGTTTGTTGCCTGGTCACACTCCTTTATTAACAACTTTGAAAGTTGGAGAATTGACCTATAAAAATGGCAATGAAGTTTTTCATATTGCTGTGAATTGGGGTTATCTTGAGGTTGAAGATAATACTGTTACCGTTCTGGTTGATACTGCTGAAACAGCAGATGAAATTGACTTAGCACGTGCGAAGGCAGCATTGGGGCGTGCAGAAGACGCTTTGAAAACATTATCTCACGAAGATAAGAAATATGTTGTTATGGAGGCCGCCTTACAACGTGCCTTGATTCGTATTCAAGTGGCTGGCAAAAGCCACTAAATACTAAATACTAAATAGAGAATAAAACAAAAAAAGGTATCTCAGTTGAGATACCTTTTTTTGTTTCCTAATCAGATTACGAACAAGTTAAGATAATTTCTTCTTCATCCCATCTCTATAGCACGCGAAGTGAACATTATTTACTTTCGCCATTTCTTGGTAAGAGTCCGCTCTTTAGACATAATACGTTTTGATCATATTTCTATAATAGTATTTGAAGGACGGTTCCCCGTATGTGTTGTATCGGAATGCAGATATCTGTAATTTAAGTTGACTTTGAGTTTATTTGGGGATTATTTAACAGATTGGGTTTAAAGTAGCAGAATTTGTGTGTTTATTTGTACGGAGCAAACGAACATGGAAAACAGTATAAAAACGACGAAATACACCTGCCTCACAATTGCCCTAAGCTATTTTGCATTTAGTGGACTATGGGCGTTTTACTCTAATAAATTGTTCTCTGTGTTGTTAAATCAGCCAGAATTAATGGAATTATCAACGGGCCCTGGGCACTGGTTCTTTATCGCCTTATCGACAGGGATGCTCTATTGGTTATTGCATTACTGGCAGGTTGCTATATCTGAATCTCAAATGTCTTTACAAAAAGTTAATCGTTCCTTGCGAAGCTTTAGTGAGTGTACTAAAGCGATAACTCGCATTGACGATGAATATGAATTGATGGAAGGCATTTGTCGAATTTGTGTTGAAGTCGGTGGTCATCGGATGGCGTGGGTCGCCTTTGGTGAAGACAACCCTGACAAAGATATCCATCCAGTTGCCCATTGGGGTGCAGAAGGTTGCTTTTTAGAAACCCTCAACGCAAGTTGGGCAGATACGGAACGTGGATGGGGCCCTGCAGGGACAAGTATTAGAACAGGTAAAATCACAGTTTTTCATAATATATTGACGAATCCACTGTATCGGCCTTGGCTTGATGAAGTTGAAAAGTGCGGCTACACCTCATGCATTGCTCTCCCTTTAATAGAGGATGGGAAGGTCTTTGGTAGTTTGGTCATCTTTGACGAAAGGTCTCATGCTTTCGACGTTGAAGAAGCGCAATTACTTGAGGAACTGGCAGGTGATCTGTCTTATGGAATTAAAACATTACGTTTAAAAGCAGAGAGCAAAAGAGAAGTTAATGAGCGTTTAATGCTTGCAACGGTCATGGATCAGACCTCTGATGGGGTCATCACTTTTGATGCTGATGGGGTGATTCAATATATCAATCCAAGCTTTGTGGGTCTTTGTGGGGTACCAGCGAAAGAAAGTATTGGCGTCAGTATTCATGATTTTGAGTGTGCGAAGCGGAACCCACTATTTTATCAAGCCGTTCTGAGTGTTTTTTCAAGTAACGAAGTTCTCAGTGGCCATTTTGTTAATAAAAAAAGAAATGGCAGCGAATACGATATTGATGCATACATTTCACCTGTATTTGGCGATTCAGGACAAGTTGTTCGTTATGTAGCGACGATTCGTGATGTTAGCAAGTCAATTCAGTTACAAGAACAGTTACGTAGAGCTCAAAAAATGGAGGCTTTAGCGACCCTGTCTGGAGGAATTGCACACGACTTTAATAATATTCTGGCTATCATCATTACGAATATGGAAATGAGTCTTGAAGATATCCCCTCAGAGAGTCAGCTCTATCATTCTATGGAATTGGTTCTTAAGGCGGGCCTAAGAGGGAAGAGTCTAGTTAAGCAGTTTTTGACAATTAGTCGGCAGAATGAACAACCCGAAACAATTGTCCATATCGAAGAGATAATAGAAGAATGTTACTCCTTATTGCGTTCTACGTTACCTTCAACAATAGAATTGCGTAAGCAGATTGATACCGAGTCGGGTAGAATAGCTGCGGATCCAACGCAGATCAATCAGGTTGTTATGAACCTATGCACAAATGCTGGCGATGCCATGCGTGATAAAGGTGGGATTTTAGATATTCATCTGAGCGAAGTTGTTTTGTCAGATGAGGATATTGTCCGTTACCCAGGGTTGAAATCTGGTGAATTTATCAAATTAATTGTCGCGGACACCGGACAAGGAATGACACGTGAAGTTCTCGACCGAATATTTGATCCATTCTATACGACAAAAAATCAGGCAAAGGGAACTGGTCTAGGGCTTTCAATTGTTCATGGAATTATAAAAAGTCACCGGGGCTATATTTCTGTTAACAGTATTTTGGATGTCGGGACAACATTTGTTATTCTGTTCCCAAAGGTTGACGGAAAAGATGCGATCAATGAAGAGGTCCCGGTACAGAAGAAAATCGAAGGGAAAGGACGTATTCTCTTTGTCGATGATGAAGTTGACTACGTTTTGGGGATGAAAATGGCTCTTGAAAGGCTAGGATACATTGTCACAGCTGAAACAGATTGTCGTAAAACGATCGACCTGTTCCGACGTCACCCTGATGACTTTGATCTTCTGATAACAGATCAGACAATGCCACATATGACGGGAGTGGTGTTAGCGCAGGAAGTATTGAAGGTTAACCCAGATTTTCCGATCATTCTTTGCTCAGGGTCTTCACCCGAGACCGACACAGCTGTCAATCCCGAGAAAGCAAAAGCTCTGGGGATTAGCCAGGTTTTGATGAAACCCGTTGAAAGAGGTGAGCTTCATCAAGTGATTCAGCAGTTATTAAATGCTGGTACTGATTAGTTCTCTGTGAGGGACAAATGGCAAAAATTCTAATTATCGATGATGAAGAGATGATGTGTGAAACGTTATCAACACTTGTCGAGCGTAAAAAGCATAAAGCAACGAGTGCGGTGACCTTAGGCAAAGGGATTGATCTTGCCGATAGGGGGGATTTTGATATTGTTTTTCTTGATGTCAAAATGCCTGATGGAAATGGACTTGATGCTCTTCCTAAAATACAAGCAAGCAAGTCAAACCCGGAAGTCATTATCATGACCGGCTTTGGTGACCCTAACGGTGCAGAGTTGGCGATTAAATGCGGTGCTTGGGATTATGTCGAAAAGGGTTTTTCAATTAAAGAAATTACCCTTTCTCTGGAAAGAGCACTTCAGTATAGGAAAGAAAAGCAAGAAGCTCAGGATAAGCGTAAGCCAGTACAACTCAAACGTGATCATATTATTGGGAGTAGTCCAGCATTAAATAGTTGCTTAGATTTGGTGGCTCAAGCTGCTGAAAGTGATGCAAATATTTTTATTACAGGAGAAACCGGGACGGGTAAAGAATTATTTGCCCGAGCTGTTTATGAAAATAGTTTGCGCAATGAACATGACTTTGTTGTCGTTGATTGCACTTCTTTGCCTGAAACATTAGTTGAAAGCCTTTTATTTGGTCATGAAAAAGGGTCGTTTACGGGGGCAGATAAGGCGCAAAATGGGTTAGTTCGTCAGGCTCACAAGGGGACTCTTTTCCTCGACGAAATTGGTGAATTACCGATGTCGCTGCAAAAATCCTTTTTGCGTGTTTTGCAGGAGCATAAGTTTCGCCCGGTTGGTGGGAATAAAGAAGTTGAAAGTAATTTTCGTCTCATTGCGGCAACGAACCGTGATTTGGATGCGATGGTAGAGAGTGGAGAATTTCGCAGTGACTTGTTGTTTCGTCTGCGAACTTTCATTATTGAGCTTCCACCGTTGCGTGAAAGACGAGAGGATATTAAAGAGTTAGCCAGATACCATATTGATAAGTTCTGTACACAATATAAATTGGCAACCAAAGGGTTTTCACCCGAATTTATGGAAACGCTTGTCAGTTATCCCTGGCCTGGAAATGTACGAGAGTTTGTTAATACTCTCGAGCGCAGTTTGACGACGGCACGTTTTGATCAGACCCTCTACCCAAAACACCTCCCCCATCACATCCGTGTCCATGTGCGCCGGGCCGAAATGGAAAAGGGTTCAAGTTCATCTCCTGTCGATCCTAAACAAGCTGTCCGTAACCTTCCAAAGCTCCAGGAATATCGTGATAGTGTTTATGCGCAGGCAGAGAAAGATTATCTGCAAGAATTAATGGAGATGACAGCAGATAATATTTCAGAAGCATGTCGTATCTCCGGATTATCCCAATCGAGGTTGTACGCTCTCCTGAAAAAAAGTGGTATTTCTCGAAGCGAATAGCTCAGGATCGAACTTCTCGCTTCCCGTTTTATAGTAAAATTCCTGTTAAGTAGGAAATTGTGCTATTGAGTTTCTCTCTACCTACCCCTTCAGTCAGATAGTCATTTTATAATCTTCCTCCCTTTTTACAGCTTAAGCATAGCTAAAATCAGTTGAATTCATCTGAATTGATCTTCAGACTCTAAATCCTCTTGCCCGCAATAATATTGGCATATTCAATGCTTAAGTAATGATATCGGCAGAAAAGAGCTGTGATTTCAGAAAGGGTAACCAGAGATGATGTTTACACAAAAAATGAAACTTTCAGAATTAGAGTCATTTCAGTCATGTTTAATGGAAGGAGAGGGGTCACCTGCTGAACTCTCAAGATTGTTGCAGAACTTAAAGATAGTAGTGAACTTTCCGGGAATTGATGAGACAGATTTGAGCCTCAGTTTTTCAGAAAATACGTTAAGACTCGATAAAATCGAAAAAAATCAGGAAGATGATAGCCAGGAAGATGGGGAGAGTCTCGTTGCTGTTAGTGCCAAAATGAAAGTAGCAACAGGTCTTGTGCAGAGAATGGCTCAAACGGATGATCCCGTGGTTATTTGTGGTGAGAATGGAACAGGGAAAGGGTTATTTGCGAGGACGATTCATCAACGCAGTGCAAGAAAGGGACAACCTTTTGTTTCCATTCCATGTGGTGCATTGAGTGAGAATGATGCAAAAGAGGAAATGATTGAGTATCTCGTCGCTGTAGGGAACGGGACTTTACTGCTTGATGGTGTTCAGGATCTTGATCTTGATAGACAAAGAATATTACAGAAAATCATCCGAAACCCTGTTGAGCAGGGCTATTTTCGACTGATAAGCACGACCAGTTCTGATTTAGATGATTTGATACAACGTGGAGAATTTTCAGTTGAGATGAGGGAGCTGTTACAGGATTGTCATATTGAACTTCCACCACTGCATGAACGCACTGATGAGATAAATGCTCTTGCAACATATTTTGTTGATAAAGCGTGTCAGTGCCATGGGGTGAAAAGTAAGGTGTTGTCATCCGAATTACTTAGAATCCTTCAGAGCTACCCTTGGCCAGGAAATATTCGTGAGTTACAGAACACCGTTGAGCAATTGATTATTATGACACAAGATAAGAAAACGCTCTTTACCAAAGACCTTCCTGCCCATATTCGTATTCAGACAATCAGGTCTTCGGCAGAACAAAAAAAAGGTCTTTAGTTGATACATCCATATAAGACGGAACGATAGAAGGACTTTTATCTTAAAAATAGGTCCTCTACCGTGCGGGTTTGTCTCAGACTCTTCCTTAATAGCCATTCCGATGATATCGTTCCCACTCTTGGACAGAAGCGGATTGTCACTTCCAGCTAATACCCTCCCCGTTTACTCAAATTCATCAGAGAACTTTCTATATATAAGAGTTTCTTTCTAAAAGTTGAAAATGAAGAATCCATTCTAATTTTTCAAGAATATTCTTGTGTGACAGGAATAAACAAATAGAAACAAAACGGTTATCCCTAGTGGCGATGATCTAACCCACTAATATTATAGGATTTGTTGATTTGTTGAAAAGTTGGCATGGGTGCTGCTATATAGAAAAACAACAGACAAGAGAAAACTTGATAATGGAGGAAATGATGGGATACTTTCAAACTGAAGCGGCAAACAAAATACAATCGAATAACGAATCAAAAATTCAACATCAAAGCTTATTGAGTTTAGTCAGCTTTTTGTTGATTAGCATCTGTGCTTATACTTTCCGAGACTTTAATTTGTTTTTAGCTGCTTCTGAGCCACTTCGCCAGATTCTTGGTTGCCCACCACCTGCATACCTTATCAGTATTGCTCTGGCTGTCTACTGTTTCTCTTCGGGAATTCTGACATTGACTGCCATTGCTAACGACTCACAGCCGGTCAAAAAATGGAACCACCTCGGCTACCGATCTGCTTTTTTTGCCTTTTACTGTTTCTCAGGTGCTATTGCCGCTAACTTTATCCCTGTTCTGCTCGTTGGTTTGGCTCTCTATGTTTTGGACCAATGTCATATTTGGATTTATAACTCCAGAGAAGATCATCAGGGTAAGGGATTGTTAGGTAAATCATAAATTATAAGCGAATCAAACTGTGATCAAAAGGCTGTCGTAGAAAATCTACGGCAGCCTTTTTTGTTTGGCTAGGACGCCGCCTTATACGTTTTCCCCAGAGACAATCTATCTCCCCCCATTATTTTTGATTCTTGTGAAATAAGAACATTCCTGCTCGGCAGGAATGTTCTTGCAAGGATGAAGACACTTTCTTATGGGTGAGAGAATGGTAGATGCATAACTAGCCGATAATAAAGGGTTAAAAAAAATATCAAAATATATGAAAGTTGGTATACAGGCTGCAATACTTAAACGTAAAAGAAATAATGAAAGCGAAGGAGATCTGTTATGCAAAGAAAAAGTATTTATAAAGGAATCGCAATTTTCATGGCTGTAACAGTCGCAGTTCTTTTTATGGTTTGTGACTTTGGTTCAAACCTATCCCAGATGAGCAAATTTTTTGTGGTTTTCTTTGGCGGGATTATCGGATTGAAAAGTGGTCCTGCGGCATTGTTTTTCATTGGCATGATTAAAAAAGTGTCGCCAAGCGGATCTTCGTTAAGCAATCAACCACTAACCAGAAATGGAGTAAATCATATGAAAGCAAGAAAACTATTGATCGCTGACGGTGATGGAAAAGCACGGAAGCAGATGGCTAATTTCTTTGAAAATTCACACTTCGAAGTTGAGTCTACAGCATCCGCCGCCTATGCTATCGCAAAGATTGTACAGAAGCATGAGCCACTGGTTATCCTGGGTGATTCGTTTGAAGAGAAAATTGCTTCTGTTGATGTCATTGCATTGATGCGCAAATGTAATAAAAACCTTCGCATCATTCTCGTTTCAGATGACAGCTCACTGGAAACACTGCGTCGGATTCGTGAAGATGGAATTTTCTATCATGCCCTGAAGCCACATAGTCTCGAAGATAATGAAGAATTACGTTCTGTTGTTGAATGTGCAGTTGAAGGGTTTCAACCTGCATAAGATTCTTTAAAACCAATTAGGTTTAATCATATAAAGGGAGTTCATCATGAAAAAAATAGCCAAATATAGTCTTCCCGTAATCATGTTCTTATCCACAATCGTTCCTGCCTTAGCTGAAGTGAGCGGCAGAGAAGATAGCAGTATGACATTGGTTTATCTGTTTCTCGGCGTCTGTGGATTGATTATCTTTTTGCAACTTATTCCAGTTTTTGCTTTAGGGTTTGGCATTGTTAAGGGTTTGTTCAGCCGCAAAGAAGAAGCGAAAGAAGTTCCTGTACGGCATCGTTAATTTCCCGGCTCCTTTTAACCCTGAACAAAGGCAAGAATATGAACAGGAATTTTAAATACAATAGATTGTGGCTTCCCCTGCTGATCGTCGCCCTTTGGCTTCCGCTGTCAGCGAGTGCCATGGAGATGGATGATTGTCTTGGGTGTCACAGTGACAGTGATATGGTTGGGGATGAGCTTGTCATTGATGAAGGTAAGTTTACCGAGACTGTTCATGCTGAAATGGGTTGTGTCACCTGTCATGAGTCCGTTACAGAAGAGCATCCTGATGATGGTGAGGCGGTCTCAAATTCCTCATGCCTTGATTGTCATGAAGAGCTTGGCGACGAGTATATGGCGACGTCCCACGCTGACAACGCAACTTGCAGTGATTGTCATAATCCTCATCAGGTCCATGGCCTCAATACTGTTTCTGGCCCTGATATGAACGCGCAGTGTTTTCAGTGCCACGAAGGGCCCGATGTCATGGATAGCCACGCAGAATGGCTACCACAGGCAAGCCTACATATTACCAAGGTCCCTTGTATTACCTGTCATACCGCGGCAGAGGGTTACGATATCGTCTTAAATATTACCCAGAAACAGGATAAGTTAAAGGGGTACCGTTTTTCAAGTCATGCCGATTTGAAAGAATACAGTGGAGAAAAAGAGATATCGAGATTGATTGATATTGATGGTGATAGCCACATTTCTTTGACAGAGTTACGTACTTTCAATCTCAATCCTGCCTATAGCGAACTTGAATTGGGGGGAACTTTGGTCCCCAACGAAATGTCACATAACCTGAGCACATTGGATAACCGTTACGATTGTACGTTCTGTCATGCTGCTGGGCCAGGAAGTATGCAAACCAGTTTCCTCGCATTACCTTCTGAAGATGGATTATATCAGCGACTGACAGTAGAAGAAGGTGCCATTCTCGACACTCTGTATGGAACACCGAACTTTTATATGACCGGCAGTACGCGTAGTGCTTCGATGAATATCATTGGCCTGATCATTATCTGCGGTGGATTTATTATGCCGATTGGTCATGGGACATTACGTTTCTTAACTCGTAAAAATAGAAAACATTAAGGGGATTCATCATGACTGAAGAGCATAGTGACCAAGAACATCAAGATCAAATCTATCTTCAACCGATACCTGTACGCATCTGGCACTGGTTGAATGCTTTCGGGATAGTGACCCTAGCCGTTTCTGGAGCACAAATTCGTTTTCCCGAATATATCTCATTATTGGGAAGCTATAAGTCTGCAATCTATCTCCACAACACCGCAGGTTTTGTCGTAGCGATCTCTTTCTCATTGTGGTTTTTCTACTATACTTTTGTCGCACGAACGATGGCAAACTTGTATGTCCCAAGGGTTGATGATCTCAAGAGTGGTATTTTGCGCCAAGCAAAGTTTTACTTTCTAACCTATTTTCTTGGATGGGAGAATCCACATCACCCGACTCCTGACAGTAAATTTAATCCGATGCAGAAATCTGTCTATTTGGCGATTATGTTTGTCATGATGCCTCTGGTGAGTTTGTCGGGGATCTTCTTGACCAACGTTGATCCACTGCGTGGATTGATCGTTATGGTTGGCGGCCTTAAGCTTCTTGCTGGGCTTCACTTTCTCTTAGCATGCTCTCTCATTGCTTTTCTTCCGACCCATATATATCTGGCGACTCTGGGACGGACTCCAACTGAACATATCAAAACGATGTGGACCGGTTGGGAAGATGAGGAAGAAGGTCATGGTGAAGAATCAACAAATGCGGATCTTGTCACAAGCCGCTAGATTTTCTTGAACTGAGACAATGCTGATATCATAAAAGCGGGCCATTCCAAAAAGGATGGCCCGCTTTTTATTGGACTATTTTTCTGTTCTTTAAAGGTGCTGCTGAATAATTTTCAGCGATTCCTCGACATCGAGAAGATTATGATTTTCCAGAGTCATGGTTGGGGGTGTACGGGAACTTTTCAGCCATGGAAACAGAGTGGAAAAGGGAACACTCCCTTGCCCTAGAGGAAGGTGCTCATCTTTTTCTCCATGGTTATCGTGAAGATGGAGATGCCTCAAATAGGGGGCGGTTGTCTCTAACCAATCCGTTAGCTGTGTGTTTGAAAATATATTCCAATGGCCGATATCAAAAACGTGGCCCATCTGTGGTGAATCGATTGAACTGAGCAATTCGACGAAAATATCAGGGGAGGTTTCATAAATATTTTCGATACAGAGAGTACAGTCAAATTCTGCGGCTCGAGAAAGAAATTCAGGCCAGAAATCAAGGTTGTTTTTGAGCCAGAGATTCAACACCTTTCCATCGGCACCATAAGGGAGTCCTGGGTGGAAGGTGATACGTTTGGCCCCAAGTTTTTCAGCGAGGCGCAATGATTGGTCAGCAATTTTCAAAGAGGCAGTGCGGATTTTTCTTTTGTCGCTACCGGGATTGAAATTGGTAAAAGGGGCATGCAGGGTTGTGCTAAGCCCTTGAGCTTGTAGCTGAGCTGCACAGTCACCAAGTTGTTCGAAATCGAGCTTCTCCAGCTGCACTTCCTGACAGGCAACCTCTGGCTGTAATTGACGATTAAGTAAAAATGGAAGTCGCGCTGGAAGAAGGTGCGCCGGGGTATAAATATAGAGAGATGATGACATCATAGGCTCTTATTGGCGGCAATCAGTTCGAGTTTCTGGATATCATGGATCTCGCCTAATGCAATGAGGATGTGACCTGCTCTGATGATTGTCGATGCTACCGGATTAAAGATCATCTGGTCATCGTGCTTAATACCGATAATGATGAGGCCCAATTCTTGACGGATCCCGGACTGACTTAAATCTTTATCAATCAAGCGCGATCCCTGAGCAACAGGAATTTCTTCCATTTGCAGCTCAATATTTTTTCGCCCTGTTGCGATGTCGATAAAATCGACAACTGAAGGGCGTAAAATAGCTTGAGCCATACGTGATGCGCCAATGGTATAGGGAGAAACAACCTTATTGGCCCCGGCTCGCATCAGTTTGACTTCAGCCCCCTCTTCGCTGGCGCGTGCCATAATGAACAAATTCGGATTGATGCCACGAGCAGTGAGGATAATGAAAACGTTTGCTGAATCAGAGGTCACCGCTGTGATCAAACCTTTTGCCTGAAGAATTCCTGCACGTTCCAGAACCTCATCTTGAGTTGCATCCCCTTCAATAAAAAGATGGCCATCTTCCTCTAAGCGTTGACATTGTTTCGGGTCATTTTCAACCACAATAAAGGGGAGATGGCTCGATGCAAACTCACGGCTGATCAGGCGGCCGATGCGACCATAGCCACAAATAATATGGTGCCCTTGCAGGCGGCTGATCTTTTTTAACACTTTTTTTCTCCCCAAGAGTTGGTAGAGCTGCCCTTCCACCATAAATTGAATCATTGAACCAATTGTGTAAGCAATGGTCCCGACTCCGAAGATAATCAGAAAAATCGTAAAAATCTGCCCACTATATGACAAAGTGTGAACTTCACTATAGCCAACTGTCGCCAGAGTAATGATCGTCATGTAGAGCGCTTCGAAAATGCTCCAATCTTCAATGAGGGCGTAACCAAACGTCCCACCACCGATGAGAATGACTAATGTTGTGAGTGAATATCTGACTTTTTTGACCGGATCCATGCGTGCTCCTGATGGGGAGATCCGATGATATCCATGTCTTGAGAAAAAAACAAGAAATCAACAGCTCAATTGATACTGTTTTGAGTAATAAATAAAGATTGACAACAAGTGTATACAGTATACAATTCAGTGAAATATTGATATGGGAGAGTTGCTTTGAAAAACAAACAGATTGAGCGACATCAGACGCTGCGGGAAAAAATTCTTGAAACAATCCGCGAAGCAATTCTGAAGGGGGACCTTAAGCCAGGAGAGAAGGTTGCCGAACCTGAGCTGGCAGAGCGTTTTGGGATTAGCCGCACTCCCATTCGCGAGGCTTTCCGTCAGTTGGAATCTGAAGGTTTTTTGACAGTTATTCCTCGTAAAGGCGCCGTTGTTGCCGATCTTTCTGAGCGCGATATACAAGAATATTATGCGGTTAAAAGTATTCTTGAGGGGTATGCTGCAGAATTGGCGGCTCAAAATTTGACCGATAAAGAGCTGGCAAAACTGGAAACAATCAATGATCGACTCAAGGCTTTAGCCAGTGATGGAGATGTGAAATCCTTCTATAGAGTCCATCATGAGTTTCATGACACTTTTCTCAAAGCTGCAAATAACAGTAAGCTTTATGAGTTGATTAAACAATTGGGAATGAAGTTCAGTCGTTTGCGGATGGCATCGCTTTCGGTCGATGGACGGATGGAAATTTCCGTTGCTGAGCACGAAAAACTTCTTGCCGCATTCCGTAGTCACGATGGAAAAGCTGCTGAGGCTCTGGTAAAAAAGACTGCTGCTATTGGTGGAAATGTCTTACTAGAGAGCTTGGCGCACTCACGGGGTGAACCTACAAGTAAATCGTTGCTTAATGAAGAGCTAGATATTTATTAAAAAGTGCCAAGCCGCGATGTTTTACAAAGCCCTCCAGAGGATTCTGGGGGGCTTTGTTATGTCTGGGAATCAGTTAAATCCTGCGATAGGTCGTGTTGCTTTATTTTCAGGTCAGATGCCCAGCTAGGATCATTACACACATTTCCTTCTAAAAGCATTTGGAGTTGATCGCTGGTCATGGGAAAGAGTGGAAGTGTCTGTAGAATTGAAACAATTGGCTTCATTAACCAAAGAGGTTGGTGAATTTTTCTCACCCCTGCAACCTGCCCCATTGACTGAGCAATGACGTCGAGCAATTGGTCGTAGCTCAGTATTTGTTTTCCGCAGCTCGAGTAGGTTTTGCCGCTAGCTTCAGGTGCATTTAGAGCGGTCACAAATCCATCTGCAATATCGATCACGCTGACGGGTTGCAGTTGGTACTGGCCGTCACCCATGACGGGCATCAGAGGCAAGGTGCGGATCAGCTTAGATAGCATATTAATAAATTGATCATTCTGACCGTAAATCAATGAGGGACGGAAAATGGTCCAATCCAACTGTGAGTGTCGCACCAAAGATTCTCCCTGCCATTTGGACTGATGGTAGCGTGTGACAGCATTTTCTCGTGTCCCGTTGGCACTCATGTGGAGATAACGTTTGACCCCCTGTTCTTGAGCCGCCTGCAGGATACTTCGGGTCGATTCTATGTGTAATGTCTCGAAAGTTACCCCTTTTGTCTTAAATTCTCTAATAATTCCAACGAGATGAATGACCGCATCACAGTCAGAAAGATGGCCACATAAGGTTTCCGGTTGTGTTGTATTACCGACAACAGTTTCAATTGTTTTGAAGTTTTGAAGATCATCGGGTGAACGCACGAGTGCCCGCACTGTGTGTTGTGAGTCAATAAGATGCTGAATGATGACCCGACCGACGAAACCACTGCCTCCCGTGATAAAAACTTTCATAAAACCTCCATCTATAAGTTTTCTTTTCTTCTCGTCTTAACTATAGCATTTTAAATTGTGTGAAAGGCATTTAGACGCCCGGCCCGCTATAGTATTAATTATTATTTACCTTGATTTGTTGGCTAGTAAAATTATGTTTTTCTAACTAATGATGGGGGAGAAATGGACGTTTGTGTGTTGAATAAATCATCAATTGATTCTTCTGAGTATCAACTCTTGTTGGTTGATGATAGCTCTCTGAACTTGGATACCCTTCTTGCCTGTTTGGGAGACACTTACGATCTTCGCGTTGCGATAAACGGTGAGTCTGCTCTTGCAGTGATTGCTGAAGGCTATATCCCCGATTTGGTTCTTCTTGATATTATGATGCCAGACATGGATGGCTACGAGGTGTGTCTTCGCCTTAAGAGCAATGAGAAAACAGCTGATATCCCAATTATCTTTCTGTCGGCTCTTGGCAGTGACACCGATCAGGCCAAAGGGTTGGAGCTTGGAGCTGTCGACTATATTTCCAAGCCATGTAATCCAGCAATCGTTAGCCGGAGAGTTCAAACCCACTTGGAGTTGAAAGATCACAAAGATCGCCTCAGGAAGATGGTTCGCAATAAAACTCTAGAATTGACGGAAGCATATAAAGATTTAAAGCTGGTCCATGATCAAATGTTACAGCAGGAAAAAATGGCCTCTATAGGGCAGTTAGCAGCCGGAGTTGCTCACGAAATCAATAACCCCGCTGGATTTATTGGCAGCAACCTGAATTCATTGCAGAAATATGTGGGTAAGATGAATAAGGGGATAACTGTGATGGAACAGCTTATTGAATCGGTCGGTCAGGCAGATTTAACAAAGCAGCTCAAAGAGATGAAGAGGACATTAAAGTTTCATTTTATTCAGGAAGATATCGATGATTTAATCGTTGAATCAAAAGATGGAATTGAACGAATTGCAGCTATTGTCCGTAACCTGAAAAACTTTTCCCGCTCTGAAGACGATACCCTTGTGGAAACGGATTTGCAAAAATGCCTTGAGGGATCCTTAAATATTGCTTGGAATGAAATAAAATATAAAGCAAAAATTGAGAAAGATTTTCACAAAACACCCCCTATTCTTTGCTTGCCGCAACAGTTAGGACAGGTATTTATTAATCTGCTGGTCAATGCTGCACAAGCCATTGAAGATCAGGGGGTGATTATTGTCAGCCTAGAGCAAATAAATGAATGGGTTGTGGTTAAGATTAAGGATAACGGGAGTGGTATTTCAGAAGAGAATCTTCAGCGAGTTTTTGACGCTTTTTACACAACGAAAAAGGCAGATCATGGTACCGGCCTCGGCTTGAGTATCTGTCACGATATTGTTCAGAAACACGAGGGTGCAATTTCCGTTGAGAGTACTGTTGGTGAAGGGACTTGTTTTACGATTAAACTGCCTATTTCTGCAAAGTCGTTAGATGCGGAAAGAGTTTGAATCGAGATCGGTGGATTTCTGGACAAAAGAGGATCTCAGTTTTTCTTGAGAAATAAATAATGACGTTTGATGACCCAAACAATGCATTTGAGCAGAAGAATAAACAGCTTAGAGAAGCAAATCAATCCCTGCGACGCTTAGAAGAGCGACGTGCCTCCTTTAATGAAATTACCAGAGAATATTTAACCAATGGAGATCTGGTCCAGACCCTTAATCAATTGCTGGTTAAGGCTATCGAATACACCGGCGCGCAGGGTGGTCGTTTTTTTCGTTGTGCCAAGGAAAATGGTGAAATAGTTGTTACTGATGTTTCAGAGGTGTGTTGGGGCGATCTTCAAATTGCAATAGAGAGTCAAAAATATCAGACAGCTTTTGATGAGTACGCCCAGAAATTGTTAAAATCGACGGGGAAATTGCTGGTCGGGACCCTGGAAGAAAATAAAACGATCATCCTCAGCAAAGACGAGTATCTGGCACAACGAACCATTCCTCTACCAATAGATCATCCTGAGATTGAATCCCTTATTTTAAGCCCCGTCTCCAGTGCAGGAAAGATTCAGGGTGTTATTATTCTGGCAAACCGTCCCGGAGGCTTTGGCTCTGAAGAAATCGCCGATCTTAAGCCTTTTGCTTCAGAGGCAGCCTTGCTGATTCATGCCGATTCACGAGAAGTTGCACGTGCCGCTGCAGAAGAGACAGTGCGCTTGAGGAACGTTTTTCTCAAGAACATGAGCCATGAATTAAGGACCCCCCTTAATATTATTATCGGAATGAATAATCTTTTGCTGGGGATGGGAAATACCAAAATTCAGAAAAGCTATTTAGAAAAAATCGGTTTTTCTGCTCAACAATTGCTGGGTTTGGTTGAAGATGTTCTTGACCTAGAAAAGCTCGCAGAGGATGACTTATTGTACAGCATTTCACAGCTTCTATCATTCAAACAAGAGGAGAGTTCGGTTGAGTTACAAAGAATTCTTGAGCTGTTGATCCTTCCTCTGCAACGCCTCCAGGTTCAGGATATTAAGCCATTGATTGAGCAGATTCAGGAAAAATCGTGGCCGGAAAATGACCAGGAGCAACTCGCTCAACAGGTAAGCTCTGTCAAAAATTATCAATTTAATGATGCGGCAGATCTGACCCTTTCCCTGTTGTCCAAAGAGAAGGTTTAAATGCGTAGAGATAAAAAACAGATCATGATCGTTGATGATACAAGCTCTAATATTGATGCGTTGATTGCGGTCCTTGGGCATCAGTATGAGCTGCGTGTTGCTGTTGATGGTGAAACGGCACTCATGGCGTTGGAGCAGGATGACCTTCCTGATTTGATTTTACTCGATATTCTGATGCCGGGTTTGGATGGTTACGAAGTTTGTTCACGATTGAAAGGTTCTCCTCGTACAAGAGGAATCAGAATTATCTTTTTGACCTCTTTAGCTGAAAATTCTGAACAGGCAAAAGGGTTGAGTTTCGGGGCGGAAGATTACATCACGAAACCTTTTGATCCCGCTATTGTCCAAGCGCGAGTCAGAACCCAACTTGAATTGAAAAGCTATCGTGACCACCTAGAAGAGGAGATTGCTCTGGCGTTTGCCGACTAGTCAGTTGCGATCAACTTCGTTCTTAGCGGCCTGTTCAAAAGGGGTGAGGAGGGGGCTTGCGCCCCAGTTAAGGGTTTAGATATGAATGTCCGCACTAAAATCTATCTACTTTTATCCATCCTCATTCTTTGCTTGGTTTTTTTCGCTGTAAGCTTTCAGCTTCGCGTTTATTATAAACAATTGCTTTCAGATTTTGAGGAGCGTTCTGAACAGAGAGCCTATGTCTTTCAGGCAGAGCAGGATGCAACTGAAATACGCATGGTGCAGATTGCGACAGTGATAGGCAACTCCCCAAAAGTAGAGCAATTATTTCTCCTTGGAAAACATGCGCTCGAATTAGAAGGGGGGCTTTGGAGGAGAGCTTACCGCTCAGGTCAGAGCATCATTATATGAGCAGGTCAGACAGAGCCGTTCTGTGTTGGCTGATGAGTTTGGTTTCCGGCAACTCCATTTTCATTTTCCCCCGGGATCGTTGAGCTTTTTACGGGCGCATCAACCGGATAAATTTGGCGACCGCATGGATGATGTCCGCTATACCATTGTGGCTACAAATGCTGAAGAAAAAAGGTCCATGGGGTTTGAAACAGGGCGGGTTTTTTCTGGTATTCGTGGTGTTATCCCCATGTATGCATTTGATGAGATGGAAAATAAAACGGTGCATGTAGGGGCTCTTGAAGCGGGAACCTCATTTAGCACGATGCTTTCTCTCTTTCATGATAGTCGTCCTTGGATTCATGCAGCGGTTTTACTGGAGCAAGATCATTTAGAGCGCTATGTCTGGCCCAATTTTCTCGAAAAGTTGTTAAAGGAGGAGCAATTCACCAAAAAATTTTGTCTTGAGGCGACGACTTCACCTGATATCAATCGCTTTCTTGATCGAGATGACTTTGCAAAGATGTTGACGTTACCTGGTCACCACCTCTTACAAGATGGAGAATTCCATTATAGCGTGACCTCTCTTCCCTTGAGGGATTTTCGCGGGGAACAAGATCCTGCTATCCCTGATGCTGGGCTGGTTCTGTTGTGGCAGGACGTCAGTAAAACGATAGCTGCTTACCATTCCCATGTCCGTCATGTGATCTTTTGGGGATTCTTCCTTTTTATAGCGATCGAATTGATCATGTCTTTTGCTTTGGATTTCATGACAAAGGGGTTGAAAAAAGAACTGAAAGAGACTCAGGAAAATGAAGCTAAGAGTCTGCAGGCTCGCCAAGCTGCCGAAGAAGCATCTCGGCTAAAAACAGAGTTTCTCGGAACGGTAAGCCATGAATTAAAGACCCCGCTGAATGCGATTGTCGGCCTCGGTCAGATGTTGAGTGAAAGTCCTCTGGATAAAAAACAACAGAACTTTATTGATAAAATAAACTTATCTTCTGAGAGTTTACTCGGATCCATCGATAATGTTTTGTTGATTACAGAGATCGAAGCAACTGAGATTGATATCTTAAAGGCCGAGAAGTTTAATCCAACCCATTTGGCAAATCGATTATTAGAGTCGTTCACTTCTCAGGCAAATGATCAGGGGGTGATGATACGCTTCGACAGTTCCGAGTCCGTGCCAAAATGGATAAGTGGGTTCCCGTCACAGTTGGAGAAAATTGTCAGTCAGTTGTTAGATAATGCCATCAAGTTTAGTCTTGGCAAGGACGTTGTCTTGTCTTTGAGGTTATGTGAGTCCGTAGCGGATGTCGCTATTCTTGAATTTGCTGTAACTGATCATGGAATAGGAATGAGCCAACTACAGCAGGAAGAGATCTTTCTCCCTTTTAAGCAGGGAGATGGCTCAAAAAGCCGTATTTATGGTGGAATGGGGTTGGGGTTAACAATTGCACGGAAAATCTGTCGGCAGTTAGGTGGGGATATTGCTATTGAAAGCATTCTGGGCCAAGGAAGCCGTTTCAGCTTCTCTCTAAAGTATGATGTATTAGACGCTCCTTTGGCAGAACCATCTGACACATCAACTATTTTGCAAAAGACGACGGATCATCTAAAAGGACTTTCTTCTTTGCCTCCGGGCGGTTTTGCTGAAATTAATAGTCTGCTTGATCAACTTGAGGAACCGTTGACAAAGCTTCAGCCCAGACAGTGTCAAGAGCTCAGCATAGAGATAGATAAGAAGAACTGGCCCGATGAACTTTCTGATGATATTTGGAAACTGACTCGATTTATTGAGCAATATCGTTTTGCTGAGGCGCGGCAGGTTGTTGCCCAGCTTAAGGAAAAGATTGCAGGGACATAATATCTGGCGAAATCTTTGTTATAATTTAGGCTCTTAAGGAATTTGATATCTCAATAGGATTGACCCTGTGAAAGTGATAGATTCGATTAAATTTAGTCTCCTCCTCTTTTGCTTGCTTGCTCTTGGCTCTGGACCTGTCTTTGCTGCTAAGAGCGTCGTTTTACAACTCCCCTGGTCTCATCAGTTTCAGTTTTCTGGGTACTACATGGCCAAAGAGCAGGGGTACTATCAACAAGAGGGTTTAAGTGTTGAGTTTCGTGATGTCACGCTTGGGAGCGATCCGATTGAAGAGGTTATTTCGGGGCGGGCAAATTTTGGTATCCATGAAAACGGGGTTGCAACAGAAGTTAACGAGTCACTGCAGTCAGGGATATTACAAGTCGTAAGCAGGCAGAAATGGAGAAGGAGCGGCTTTCTTTGGCGATTGAGCAGAGTAGTGAAACAATTCTTATCACCGATAAAGGTGGACAAATTCGCTATGTTAACCCGGCTTTTGAAAAAATCACGGGTTATAAGTGTCATGATGTTTTTGGGAAAAATCCCCGCTTCCTTAAAAGCGGTCAGCAGGATGAGGCTGTTTATAAAGACATGTGGGGGGCTTTAAGTCGTGGAGAGGTGTGGAGCGGTGAACTGATCAACAAAAAGAAAGACGGCACTTTTTATATTGAAGATGTGACGATTTCACCTGTTTTTGATAATGGCGGGGGGATTGTGAATTATATAGCGGTGAAACGCGACATTACCCACGAAGTTGAAATGGAAGATCAGTTACGACAAAAGTATATAATGGAAGCAGTTGGTTTGATGGCGGGTGGAATTGCCCATAATTTTAACAATAATTTGGCGATTATTCTTGGAAACGTCGAATTGTCTCAGATCCGTTTACCAGAAGGAAGTGGTGTTGCCGAATACCTCAATAATGCAAAAATAGCGATTATGCGCTCGCGCGATCTGGTGCAACAGATTTTGACATACAGTCGCGATGGGGAGGGTGTTAAATTGCCGGTCCAGCTTCCTTTGTTGATTGATGAAACGATCAAGCTGTTGCGATCTACGCTTCCAGCAACAATTGATTTGCAAAAAGCGATCAGTGCCAGTTGTTATAGTACAACAATTCATGCTGATTCTTCTCGGGTGCAGGAAGCACTGATTAATCTTTGTAACAATGCGGTGTATGCCATGGATGAACAAGGGATTTTGACAATTGGTCTTGATGCCGTTCAGTTACATGCTCAGGAGATCCCTGCTCAATTTGTTTGCCTCCCTGGTCGTTATGTCAAGCTTAGCATTCATGATACCGGTTCAGGGATTGCCCCAGAGCATGTGGATAAAGTTTTTGATCCCTTCTTTACCACTAAGGATGTCAATGAGGGGACTGGCATGGGGTTGGCGACAGTCCATAGCATCATTGCGCAGCACAATGGAATGATAAAAGTTGCCAGTCATCCAGGGGAGGGAACCACCTTTGAACTTTATTTTCCTATGGTTGAGCAAGGTCAGAGTGAGCAGGTGAGCCCGATTGAAAACGTGTTACCACGCGGGGATGAAAGGATCCTGTTTGTTGACGATGATGAAATGCTTTCGCAGTTAGGCGAGACGATGTTGTCAGAAATGGGCTACCAGGTGACAGCGATGACCAGTAGTGTCTCTGCTTTGGAGCTGTTTAGATCCAATCCAGATAGTTTTGATCTGGTCATTACTGATCAGACGATGCCCGAGCTTTGTGGTAAAGATTTGATTGAAAACATGCTCAAGGTTCGTCCCGACTTAGCGACAATTCTCTGCACAGGATTCAGTAGCAAAATTGATAAGGAAGCGGCTGAAGCCCTAGGTTGTAAGGCCTTTTGTATGAAGCCTCTGAACGTGTCAGAATTGGTTGAGCTGGTTCGAGAAGTTTTGGATTCAGATAAAAAAGGGAGTGGTGAGTCTCAATAGCAAAAAAATGATATTTTTTCACCTGTAAGCAGTTGTCTAAAAGAAATGTTTGAGCTATAGTTCGGCCGTTTAGCGGCCGGAGAGGTCGCCCAATTTGAAACATTAAACTTTCTATTTTTCAGATAAAAAAACACCAAACAGAAATGGGGAAACGCAGATGAGTGATGTGACTGCAGCGGGACTAGGGCTGAAGAGCGTGGGTACGGTTTATCATAATCTCAGCTATGATGAACTGTTCGAGCATGAAACAAAAAACCAAGAGGGAGCACTTTCAGAAAACGGAACAATGATGGTTGATACCGGTAAATTTACCGGCCGTTCCCCTAAGGATAAATATTTTGTGCAGCAAGATCCTTCTCAGCAGAACATTGCATGGGGCAATATCAATCAGCCCGTTTCAGAAGAAATCTTCGATGAGCTATATGGTGAAGTCATTGAATATCTCTCCGGCAAAGATGTTTATGTCGCTGATGGTTTTACCGGGGCTAACCCACAGACAACCCGTAAGATTCGCTTTGTCACCGAAATTGCTTGGCAGTCCCATTTTATTAAAAATATGTTTATCCGTCCTAGTGAGTCTCAGTTGGAGGACTTTTCTCCTAATTTTACGGTTTATAATGCGGCCAGTATCAGCAATAAGAACTGGGAAAAGCATGGTTTGAACTCTGAGGTTTTTGTCATTTTCAATATTGAGAAAAACATCGCAATTATTGGTGGCTCCTGGTACGGCGGTGAGATGAAAAAAGGGATCTTCACCATGATGAACTACTGGATGCCACTAGAAAAAATTCTTTCCATGCATTGTAGTGCCAATGTTGGAAAAGATGGTGATGTCTGTTTGTTTTTTGGTCTATCTGGTACCGGTAAGACAACTCTCTCAACTGATGCCGCTCGTAAGCTGATTGGTGATGATGAGCATGGTTGGGATGATGATGGAATCTTCAACTTTGAAGGGGGCTGCTACGCAAAAACGATTGATTTGTCAGCTGAAAGTGAGCCAGAGATCTTTAATGCGATCAAGCGGGACGCTTTGTTGGAGAACGTCGTTTATAACGAAGATGGAATCATCGATTATACCGATAGCTCCAAGACAGAAAATACTCGGGTTTCTTATCCTATTGACCATATTGAAAATCATGAACCAAGCCTGATGGCGGGTCATCCAGAGAATATCATTTTCTTAACCTGTGATGCTTTTGGTGTTCTTCCCCCAGTTTCTAAGTTAACCAAAGAGCAGGCGATGTATTACTTCCTCTCTGGTTATACCGCCAAGGTTGCCGGTACCGAACGTGGAATCACCGAGCCTCAGGCAGCATTTTCTGCTTGTTTTGGTGAAGCATTTTTACCATTGCACCCTACTGCTTATGCCAAGCTTCTGGGTGAGAAGATGGATAAGTACAATGTGAATGCTTATCTTGTGAATACTGGCTGGGCTGGTGGTGGCTATGGTGTAGGACAACGGATGAGTATCAAAGCAACGCGTTCTTGTGTAAACGCTATCCTTGATGGAAGTATCAAGAACTGTGAATTTGAGCAAACCCGTTTCTTTAAGTTGAACATTCCTAAAGAGTTGGCTGGAGTTGATACTGAGTTGTTGAATCCACGCAACGCATGGCCAGATAAAGAGAGCTTTGATCAAACGGCGAATAAACTGGCGGGAATGTTTGTGAATAATTTCAAAAAATACATGACCGATAATGATGATTTTGATTTTACTCAGGCCGGACCAAAAGTCTGATCGTTTAAAACTTAATCAAAATTGAATAAAAAAGAGCCTTCAACACCTGTTGAAGGCTCTTTTTTTTGTTGAGAGGAGGAGCTTTTCTTGACATAAAGTGAAAGAAAAATAATAATTAACATATAAGAATTCATTTAAGGAGTTTCATGCCGAACAAAAAATCAGGACATATCGAAGAGTTTGCATTGATCAGCTGGATTCAAGATAAAGCGGGCCAAGGTGATCATCTGTCCCTAGGGATTGGAGATGATTGTGCTATCCAGCCTCAACAGAGCCATCAGGATCTGTTAACCAGTACTGATTTACTCATCGAGGGGATCCATTTTAAGCGCGAGTGGTCCAGCATGTTTGATTTAGGCCGTAAGTCAGCAGCTGTTAATATCAGCGATATTGCTGCTATGGGGGGAACGCCACAATCATTATTCTTAGGAATTGGACGACCAAAGACAATGACCGATGGAGAGGTTGAAGACTTTATCTCCGGTGTTATCGCAGAGGCAGGTTCTCACGGGGCTGTTCTCGCGGGGGGTGACAGTTGTGCTGCTCCTGAAGGCTTGATGATTTCTGTTACCGTTCAGGGCGCGATTTCAGCAGGTGATGCTATTTGTCGTCAGGGGGCAAGCTACGGGGATGCTGTTTATGTCTCTGGTCCTTTGGGTGACAGCGCTCTGGCTCTGTCTTTACTCCAAAATGGCCAACAGCCTGATGATTATCTGGCGCAGCGATTTCATACCCCCGCTCCTCAGGTTGCTCTGGGGCAGAAGCTATCATCTCGTCACTTGGCAACGGCGATGCTTGATATCTCTGATGGTTTATTGGGTGACCTTGGTCATATTCTTGAAGCCTCCAAGGTTGGGGCTGATCTTATGTTAACGAATCTTCCCCTGTCAGACTCATTTCAACGGGCGTTAAACAAAGATCCGGAGCTGATCGATCTCGCCCTTGCTGGTGGGGAAGACTATGGTTTGGTTTTTACTTCTCCGTTAAAGGACTTAAGCGATCAGATCGATGCAGAATTTACTGTGACCAAGGTTGGTGTCATCAGCCCGACTCCGGGATTACGAATCTTCCAGGACAATGGAGATCTTTATTCCTGTAAGAGACGTGGGTTTGACCATTTTTCCTGAGAGGCACAAAGAGTTGTGTGATTCTCGTTCAGAGATAACTTCGATGGTTGAACCCTTTGAAGAAGAGCTTGTTGGGAATCGTCCCCCATTTTTGGGGAGTGATCTTGATGATGATGTTTATCAGCAGATTGTGACGATTTTGCGAGATCAACAAAACTTTCAGTTGGAAGGTTATAAGGTTTTATGTATCAAACGTCGTCTGGCATCACGGATCAGGTCGGTTGGGTATAGTGATCCTGTCGCTTATGTTGAGTTGTTGCGACAAGATAGCCGCGAGCAGGAACAACTTCTAACGGCTTTGAGCATTCATGTGTCCCAGTTCTTTCGCAATGAAAGTGTTTTTAAAGTTCTGGAAAAGACAATTGTGCCAGAACTACTAGATTTTTCTCGACGCAATAAAAGCAAATTTAGGATTTGGAGCGTGGGATGCGCAAATGGGGAAGAGCCTTATTCTTTAGCTCTTATTTGTCAGGCTCTACAACGTCGGGGTGATTTACTCTCTATCGTGGGAACTGACCTCAGCCCAGAGGCTTTGACGCGCGCAAAGCGTGGGATCTTTCCCCCCGAACGCGTTCAGTGTGTATCGGATGAGATGCTTGACGGTTTTTTTTGTAAAATAAATCAACAATATCAGCTCAATGAACAAGTACGAGGACAGGTGCAGTTTTTTCGCCATGATATTTTGTCGGATCAGGCTTTTTATCGGGCCAACTTAATTTTGTGCCGAAACCTGCTGATTTATTTTTCTCGCGAACAACAACAAATGATTATGGAAACCCTGGCCGATGCGTTATTGCCGGGGGGATATCTGGTGTTGGGGCGAGCAGAAACGATGGCGTTGGCTTGTCGTAAGCTGTTTGTCTGTGTCGATCCGGCAGAACGGATTTACCGGCGCGTGGGCGTTGCGTAATCTGAAAATGAAAAAGGATGTTTCACTTGTTTTTACAATGTTTCCCCCTCACCCGATCTGGGGTCAGTTTCTTCTTGTGTGAAGAGTGGATTGAGGGGAAGGAGTAAAAAATGCGTATAGAGATTAGTTATAAGTTTGTCGTTGGGTTTATTGTTGTCGTTGCCTCTGTGGTTCTGCTGAATTTGCTGGTTCCACAAATGAATACCCCCGAATGGACACATCAGTTGATTACAATTGTTGGTGCGTTATTGGTTGGGCTTATTTTTGGCTGGATTTTTTCTAAAGCCTTTACCGCAAACTTCAAGATCTTGAATGAAGGGGCAGAACGCTTGAGTACCGGCGATCTTAGTCGCAAGGTTCGGCTTCGCAAAGGGTTGTTTTCTGACGAAACAGAAGACTTGTCCAATTCTTTGAATCTTGTGGTGGCGAGTCTACGAAATCTTGTCGGGCAGATTCGGACAAGCTCTGTGAATGTCAATGAACTCTCCTTATCTCAGGCGACAACGGCTGAAGAAATGACTGCAACGGCTCATGAAGTCGCGGGTTCTATCGAGCAGATCAGTCGGGGGGCAGAAACTCAAGCTGAGATGGTTGAGCGTGCCTCTAAAGTAATCCGTGAGATGGCAGAACAGATCGACCTCGTTGCGACATCGGCAAACACTTTCTCCTTATCCGCTGAAGAAACAACTCAATCAGCACGTGAGGGTGAAGGGATGACAACGACGGCCTTAGAAAACCTAAAGCACGTTCTCAGTCAGATTGAAGACAATGGAGAGATGTTTGTCTCTTTTAGCGAACAGGTTCAGAAAATAGGAACAATCATTGATGTCATTACAGGGATTGCGCAGAAAACAAATTTACTGGCCCTGAATGCAACAATTGAGGCCGCTCGTGCAGGTGAATATGGTCACGGTTTTGCTGTCGTTGCTGAAGAGGTTAGCAAGTTAGCAGATAGTACAAGTATTTCAGCAGCTGAAATTACGCGCATGATTGAGACAACGCGAGACCAAAGTCTAAAGGTTCAGGCTTCGATGGCAGAGAGTGTTAAATCGATTGATGCCGGACGGGAAGCTGTTGATATCACTAACAGCGCTTTTAAGGAAATCATCACCAAGGCGGAATCGGCACAACTTCAATCGGTTAGTATTCGAGATTTGACCGAGAAGCAAAGTGCTGGGGCTCAGACAATCGTTGCTGCCATTGAAGAAATCGCCCGCGTTGCCGAGGATAATGCCGCTTCAACTGAAGAGGTTTCGGCTGCAACAGAGGAGCAGACAGCTTCTATGGAAGAGATGACATTTGCATCACAGCGCCTTTCCCGTTTGGCCGATGAACTTTTGACCTCAGTGAGTCGTTTCAACCTCGGTGTGAGCCCAGAGCAGGATACGCTATGACCCAATTGCTGCCGTTTAAGGTGGGCTATGAAACCTATGCACTGAAATTAAATGACGTCCAGGAAGTGGTCGAAAACCAGACTTTGCATGACTTTCCCACCGCCCCCGATATCGTTGCTGGAGCGATCAGCTTTCATGGCCGGATCGTTCCGGTGGTTGATTTGGCGCGACTGTTGGGATTTCCTCTGGGGAAGATTGGTCAGAGACTGATTGTGTTGGTTAATCAACGCGGGCCGGTTGCTTTGGGGGTGGATGTGGTTCGGGCTGTGATCAATATCGAGATGAATCAGATGAATCAGATGGAGGATTTTGCCGAGCGAAACTACATCAGCAATGTGATTAATTATGGGGGAGAAATGATGAGTTTATTTGATCTTGACCATTTGCAAAGAGAATTGGAGCTTATTTGTCTCCAGGCAGGAGGGGAACGTTGTTAAAGCGCGTATTGATTGTTGATGATGCTCTATTTATGCGAACTATGCTGCGCGATATCTTTGTCGAAATTGGCTGGCAGGTCGTTGCGGAAGCCGAAAATGGGGAAGAGGCAATAGCGGCATATGAAGAGCATCGTCCCGATCTGGTGACAATGGATGTTGTGATGCCTGAGATGGGGGGGATTGACGCTTTAAAGGTGATTCTTAGTCAAGACCCTGCTGCGGCAATTGTAGTCTGTAGTGCATTGGGACAGAAAAATCTGATTTTGGATGCCGTGAGTGCTGGAGCGAAAGATTTTATTGTCAAACCGTTCCAAAGAGATCAGGTGCTGGAAGTGGTTGAGCGTGTTATTGCATCATAAGAAGATTAATTTGCCGTGTTACAGCTATTTTTCCGAGTCGGAATATGAAAGTCGTTTTTCACGCAGGGCGTAATTGATGGATGTTTTAAAATTTAGAGAGATGTTTTTGGCTGAAGCCGCTGAACATCTCCAAATGATGGTTGATATTTTAGTTCAGCTTGATTCTGACCCTGAGGATCAGGATGGCATTGATGCCTTATTCCGTGAAGCCCACTCCATCAAGGGGATGGCGGCGACAATGGAGTATGCTGAAACCGCACGGTTGGCGCACCATCTGGAAGATCGTCTTGATATCTGTCGGAAACAGGGACGGATCAGCGGCGTTGAAATTGACTGGCTTCTTGAGGCCAATGATCTGCTGAAGTTATTGCTAGAGGATATTCGCAACGATAGCACGGAACGGTCTATTGAGTCTTTTCTGGGGACAATTCCGCAGGAGTCAGAGGCTTGTCCTCCTCTGGAAGGCAAAGCGGATGGCCCGTTGGAATGTGACCAGGGTCAGCAAATTCAATTACGTTTACGCGACACCGTGGTGGCTCCGGGGGCACGGTTTATGGTGCTTTTAAAGCGATTCTCCGATTTTGGGACCGTCCTGGGCTCAACACCATCAGCGGAGGAGCTTCTTCAGGGGGGGGAATCTCTTCATCTCGCGGTGACTCTTAAAAGTGACCTTTTTCAGCAACAAATCCATGATCAATTGCTGAAATATAGTGAAGTAGAGGAAATTACCTTTGTCGATGAAGCAGAGGTAAAAAAAGAGAAGCAGCCCGAAAAACGTCCTTCAGGAAAGACGGTGCGAGTGAGCACTGAACTTCTGGATCACTTTATCAACCTGACGGGCGAACTGATTACAAATCGTAATCAGTTGCAAAACGCCTTGCGTGAGCGTCAGTGGGAAGAGCTCGATGATGGGGTTGGGCAGTTGGTGCGGTTGGTGAAAAATCTTCATCATCAGGTTTTACAAGTTCGAATGGTGTCTCTTCAGGGATTGACGGGACGTTTATCACGGACAGTCCGTGATCTTGCACGCAATCACAAAAAAGAAATTGAATTTCAGGTGGTCGGGGCAGAGATTGAACTGGACCGAGCGATTGTTGAAGAATTGACTGATCCTCTGGTTCACATGATACGTAATGCCATTGACCATGGCATTGAAGAGAAGGGAACAATCACCCTGAAGGCCTGGCGTGAGCGGGATCAGGTTTTGGTTCAGGTTGCAGATGATGGCTGTGGAATAGATCCTGACAAAATTCGCCAGCGGGCACTCGAAAAAGGGCTTTTGAATCCATCTCAAGCACAAACAATTCGTGATTATGATCTTTTCCAATTAATCTGTCAGCCGGGTTTTTCTACTGCGGATGAAATTAGTGAAACCTCTGGGCGTGGTGTCGGGATGGATGTCGTTAAGACGGCGATCGAGCGCGTTGGAGGCCTTTTATTGATTGATTCAAGCCCTGGAGAAGGGGCGCGAATCACGTTGAAATTACCCATTTCACTAGCAATTATTCGCGTTCTCATTGTTGAATGTGATGGAAGTTGGATGGCTATGCCGATTACCCGGGTGGTTCAGACGGTTGAAATATCCCCCGATGAAGTCCAAAGCAGCGGAAAGCAACTGATGATCAATTATCAGGATGAATTGCTGCCGATGCTGTCATTGCGCAAAATTTTAAAGCGACCTCAAGGGTCTCCTCCCGAAACAATCCCGTTAGTTGTTACAGAGGTTATGGGGCGGAAAGTCGGATTGGTCGTCGATCGGTTGGTTGGGCAACGAGAAGTCTTTATTCAACGTTTGCCCGCTCCGTTTGATCAAATCCGAGGCTGCAATGGTGGGACGATCTTGGGGGATGGACAGATTGTTTTTCTCCTTGATCTGCAATCGTTATTTGAACGGCGGAGAAGTTAATCCCCTCCCTATTGTCACTTTAGATCATCATTGAAAGAGAAAACGATGGCTTCTGGATCAAAAAAAGTTATTTATGCCGCACTTATTGGAAATACCCTGATTGCGATAACTAAATTTATTGCCGCTTCGATCACCGGAAGCTCAGCGATGCTTTCTGAAGCTATACACTCTCTGGTTGATACGGGGAATCAGGGGTTGCTTCTCTATGGTATGAAGAGGGCAAAAAAACCTGCCGATAAACAGTTTCCCTTTGGTCATGGTAAAGAGATCTATTTCTGGAGTTTTATTGTCGCCATCCTTATTTTTGCTCTCGGCGGTGGAATTTCAATTTATGAAGGAATCCATCATCTCCTTCATCCTCAGCCGACAAAAAGTCCACTGATAAATTACCTTGTTTTGGGGTTGGCCATCATTTTTGAAGGGGCTGCATGGTTTTTAGCCTTTCGCGAATTCAGAAAACATAAAGGCAGAAATGGCTATATTGATGCGATAAATCAGACAAAAGATCCCTCAGTGATCGTTGTTCTTTTTGAAGATTCTGCTGCGATGCTAGGTTTATTTGTCGCTTTGGCCGGTGTTGCTCTGACCCAGATTACAGGAAATGTTTATTTTGACGGTGGTGCCTCTATCCTGATTGGACTTATCCTGATCGGAACGGCCATTTGGCTTGCACGTGAAACAAAGGGGCTGTTGATTGGTGAAAGCGCTGAACCCGAGATTGTCGAGGGGATTCTGGATATGGTGCAGAAGAGCCCGATTATTGAAAGTACCAATGAGATCCTGACCATGCATATGGGGCCTGACTTTATTCTTGTGACATTGAGTGCCGATTTTGCCGACAGTGCTTCTGCTGATAACGTTGAAAAAGAAGTTGGCGCGCTGGATCTCCAGATAAAGACCAAATTCCCTAGAGTTAAACGGGTCTTTATTGAAGCAGAAAAAATGGTGCGTCAGACGACCATCTCTTAATCAGCGTCTTGATATCAACTGTCCTCTGCCTTGTCCCAACAGCTTCAGATCTGTTAAGCTTGATCTCTTTTGCCTTCCGACATATTCAGGAGCTTCATTATGCTTAAAGGGTGGTTTGTTTGCCTACTGTTTTTACTCTCTTTTCCGGGGTTGTCTTTGTCTACGGACACAGATTTAAGTGATGTTATCGATGCACTCGAAACACCATTTAAGGCACAAACAGAAAGCTCAGCTCAGATCCAAGATTTCAGTGCGGATTTTATTCAAAAATCTCATATCGCTTCAATTGGACGGACTCAGCAGGGGCAGGGGACGGTTCATTTTAAATTTATGACAGCAACCACGAAAGAGACTCCATTGGCCAAGTTTCGCTGGGAGTATCACGAGCCCAGCGTTCAGGAGATTATTTCTGATGGGGCAACAATGTGGGTTTACCTTCCTGAAAACCAGCAGGTAATAGAGAGTGATATCAGTCAGCTTAATGACCAGCAGGGTAAAAACCCCGTGACTTTTCTCAGCGGCCTTGGAAATCTTTCTCGCGATTTCTTAATTGAATGGGGGGCGGAAAAAACCGTTGCAGGGGGTGACTATCTGTTGTTGTTAGTCCCTCGTGAAGAGTCTCCATTGATCCGGCAGATTGAAGTTGTTGTTAACAAGAAAGTTGTCGATTTGTGGATGAACAAAGGTAAAGCGGGGAAAAACTTTCCTATTTTGTCAACTCTTGTCACCGATCCGAATGATAATCAGACGACAATCATGTTTCGCCATGTTAGGGTGAATCAAAAACTTGCCGACACATTATTTTTATTTGAGCGCCCCGAAGGGGTTGAATCAGTTGACCCGGGGATGCAGATGGGTTTTTAAGTAGAGTTTTGTTAGATCATTTGACTCAAGGGCCGTTCCGTTGCTTTTACCACGGAGCGGTTTTGTGTTATAAGTCTTCGTTTCTGTGAGCTTTCTTAATTATCTAACTTGATTAGTGATATTTTTGTCCTTTGCTAAGATTTAAACCAATATGATGTGAATAAGGAGAATCTTTATGCCCAGCTTTGATATTGTCTCAAAGGTCGACTTTCAAGAGGTTGATAATGCTGTGAACCAAGCCGTCAAAGAGATTTCACAGCGCTACGATTTTAAAGGGACAGCAAATGAAGTGACGTTGGACAAAGAAAGTCTCAGCATCCTTGCTGCTGATGACTACAAGTTACAGGCGATTAAGGATATTCTGATCGCTAAGTTGGTGCGCCGTAAAGTCTCGCCCAAGTGTTTCAATTATGGCACTGAAGAGAGTGCTTCCGCTGGTGCCGTTCGGGTGAAAGCATCTATTGTTCAAGGAATCAGTAAAGAAAAAGGGAAAGAAATCGTCAAGCTGATCAAAGAGACCAAATTAAAAGTTCAGGCTCAGATCATGGATGAGCAGGTTCGCGTCACAGGTAAAAAAATCGACGATCTGCAAGATGTCATGCAGTTATTAAAAGGGAAAGATCTTGATATCGAACTTCAATTTGAAAATATGAGGTCTTAAGAGTTCTTTCACCGGCTGGATTGTCGTTAATCCCTCCTTTTTGTGGAGAGTGATTGATATAGATGTGTGCTAATCAGGAAAAAAGCGTGGATAAATTAAAAGTAAGTATGGTCAGCCTTGGTTGTCCGAAAAACCTAGTCGATTCAGAGGTTATGCTGGGTCATCTCCCGCTGGATCGCTACGAAATCATTCTTGACGAAAGTCAGGCTGATATTATTATCGTCAACACCTGTGCCTTTATTAATGACGCCAAGGAAGAGTCGGTTGATACGATTTTGGAGGTGAGCGATTATAAAGAGCAGGGGCAGTGTCAGTTACTGGTTGTGGCGGGGTGTTTGCCGCAACGTTATCAGGACGTTTTAAAGGAGCAGCTGCCGGAGGTTGACCTCTTTCTGGGAACGGCTGAAGGTCCTCAAATTGTTGAGTTGATTGAGCAGCAGTTACAAAGCCCTGTTTCGTCTCAAAAAATAGGGACGCCTGATTATCTCTATGATCATAAAACTCCACGAGTGAACTCATCTCCAACGTATAGTAGTTATGTTAAGATTGCCGAGGGATGCTCTAATCACTGCTCCTACTGTATTATTCCCCAACTGCGCGGCAAATTGCGTTCTCGCAGTATCGTATCTGTTGTCGAGGAAGTACAAAATCTGACCGAGCAGGGTGTGACAGAGATCGTTTTGATTGCGCAGGATATTACAGATTTTGGAGCTGACCGTGACGATGGAGCAACCCTAGAAAAGCTCTTGAAAGAGTTGGTGAAAATAGAAAAAATAGTCTGGATTCGCCTTCTTTATGCTTATCCTGACGGAGTTTCGGGTGAACTCATCGAGTTGATTGCAACCCAAGAGAAAATTTGTAAATACTTGGATCTTCCCTTACAGCATATTGATGATCAGATCCTCACCCAGATGAATCGACATCTCAATGAGAGTCAAACTCGCGATCTATTGCAGCGATTACGTGATAGAATTCCCGATTTGACCTTAAGAACTTCTTTTATTGTTGGTTTTCCCGGTGAAACACGTGAGCAGTTTGACAAACTCCATAAATTTGTTGAAGAAGGGCACTTTGAGAGGGTTGGAGTCTTCCACTATTCACGGGAAGAGGGAACGACGGCTGCAAAAATGGCTGATCAAGTTCCGGCCCGGACGAAAAAAAGTCGCTTGAAAAAACTGATGAAGGCCCAAGCACGCGTCTCTTTCAACAAGAATCGCTCCTTAATTGGTCAAACTGAGCAGGTTTTAGTTGAAGGTTACAGTGAAGAGACTGATCTGTTACTTAAGGGGCGTAGTGCGAGGCAAGCTCCTGATATTGACGGACAATTCTTAATTACCTCAGGGGTTGCCGATGTGGGTGAATATGTCGAGTTGAAGGTTACCGACTCTTCTGAATATGATCTCATTGGTAAAATTATTGAGGATTGATGGCGTTGCAATTTATGCTTAGCCATCGTGTCTTTAAGTTATTGCTGAAATATCCCTTTGAAAGGTTAAGCTGAAGTTTAGAGCGCGGATCAGCTTATTCTTTTGTGGGAGTTCCATATGGTGGTTGATCGATGAAAGCAATTGGTTGGGTAAAACGGTTGACTCCATTTGATCGTAAGCTGTTGCTTGTTGTGACAGTGATTGTCGTCTTTTCTTTTTTATTACCCCTCAGTCAAAAACGTGGTTCACGCGTTGTTGTCCGAGCCGATGACCGGATTGTTTTTGTTGCTCCCTTGGCAAAAGAGCAACAGGTCGAATTGGAAGGACCGCTGGGAATCACCGTTTTGAAGGTTGAAAATGGAGGGGTTCGGGTTAAGAGCTCCCCCTGTTCACAGAAAGTCTGTATCCATATGGGGGAAGCCCGCCATGTTGGCGATTTGCTGGCTTGTGTCCCTAATCAACTGGTGATAACGATTGAAGGGGAAGACACGGGGGAGGATGCGGAATTTGACTTTATCAGCCGTTGATTCTCATGAATTAGAACAGGTCCGAAGACGGGTTTTTCTCGCTTTGTTTGTCGCCCTTGCGGTGGCACTGCATACTGTTGAGGTTCTCCTTCCTAATCCTCTGCCCTGGTTTCGCATTGGTCTGGCAAATATTCTTGCCCTGACAGCCTTGTTCAGTTATGGCATTCAAGCTCTTTGGATTGTCAGCATCTCAAGAATATTAATCGGTAGCCTCATCTTTGGAAATTTGTTCGCCCCGGGGTTTTTACTCTCTCTGGGGGGAGGAATTGCTGCTAATATTCTTATGGGACTTGGCTATAAGGTTTGGTATGGAAAGATTGGCCCTGTTGGAGTTTCAGTCCTCGGAGCTTTGGGGCATGTGACAGGACAATTATTGATTGCCTGGCTGGTTGTGATTCGTCATCCTTCCATTTGGATGTTACTGCCGTTCTTTCTTTTATTTGCATTAATCAGTGGTATTGTGAATGGGCTCGCTGCAGATTATCTGCTCGGGTCTTTATATCAACATCCAGCATTTTCTGGGCTCAAAAGATGGACAGCCCAGACAAAAGATCACCCTGAGGAGGGAATATGAAAGCAATTTTGCCTGTTGCAGGAAAAGGAACGCGTTTGCGTCCCCATACTCATACGAAAGCGAAGTCTCTGGTCAATGTTGCCGGAAAAACGGTACTTGAACATATTGTCGAACGTCTGCAATCTATCGATGTGGAGGAATACATTTTTATCATCGATGAAAATGGTCAGCAGATTTCTAATTTTATGGGGCAAAAATTTCCCGATTTAAAGTGTAGTTACTATGTGCAGAAGGAACGTCTCGGTCCGGCTCATGCCGTTGCGCTGGCGGCCCCTTCAGTGCAGCCCGGTGATGATCTCCTTGTTGTTTTTAATGATACGATTTTTGTGACCGATTTGACCCAGATCCCAGCCCTTTGCGACAATGCTGATGGTCTTATTTACTCAAAAGAGGTCGAAGATTATCAACGCTTTGGAGTCAATGTTCTCGAGGGTGACACCATTGTTGATATGGTTGAAAAACCCGATACCCCGATTTCTCGACTTGCACAAGTTGGCCTTTATTATCTAAAAGATGGGGCCGGATTCATCTCTGCCATTGAAGCAACCGTTGCTGCGGGTGAAACCGTCAAAGGAGAATATTATCTCCCTTCAGTGTTCATGCGCATGATTGGCGATGGTCTTAAATTTAAAGCCCCAGAGATTGATGCCTGGCTTGATTGTGGTAAGCCCGAAACTTTGCTTGAAACCAATCGCTTTCTCCTTAAGGGAAGACACCATATCCACGGTGACGTTCAAGACAGTGTGTTGATTGAGCCGGTCCACATTGGTCATGGTGCGGTGATTCGTAATTCAATTATTGGTCCCAATGTCTCTGTCGCTGCAGAAAGTGTGATAGACAATAGCGTCATAAGTGATTCAATTATCAATACGGATAATAAAGTCAGTCATTTGATACTGGATCATTCCTTGTTGGGGGATTCGGTCAACCTGATCGGTTCCCCGCGACGGATGAATATCGGTGACCATTCTCATATTGTTATGGATCAGTAAAAAATAGCCACAAAGTCAGCAAGATCACCAAGAGAAAGCTAAAATATGAAAATGCTTTTGAATTGAGTTCTCTTGGTGGCAAGTGACTCGTATGACCTCGATTTGTTGCTCTGTCCCTCGCTAGTGGAATGATTTGGAAGAAAAAGGGATCATCATCATAATGAATTATCAGCAATACCTCCCCTATATTATTCCTCCTCTCCTTGGGGGCATTATTGGCTATGTGACAAACTACATCGCTATTAGGATGTTATTTCGCCCTTTACGTGCTTGGCGAATTCTAGGAATCAGGGTTCCACTGACTCCCGGTATTATTCCAGCGAAGCGTGGAGAGCTGGCCATCAGGATGGGCGAGATGGTGGGTGACCATCTGTTAACGGCCGATGACGTTGGACGTGCCTTTGCTAAAGATTCGATTCAAAGAGAACTGCGATTGACAGTGACTGACAAGCTCGGTTCCATCCTTGATCGTGAACTGGGAACGTTAGAATCGCTTCTTCCTGTACGCTTCCATGCACGCTTTCGTGAGTTAGTCAGCCTTTTTCAGGCGAAAATAGCCAAATTGATTTATGATTATCTTCAAAGTGAAGAGTTTGAGGAAAAATTACGCCATTCCTTACAAGAGCAAGCAGAGCGCTTTTTGCAACGAGATCTTGCCAGTTTTTTAACCCCAGAAGGGTATCAGGTGGCTCAAGAACACCTGAGTGACAAGTACAGCAGCTTTTTTCTCTCCCCTAGAACCGCAAGCATGGTAGGTGACTACGTCGATCGTAAAACTGGACAAGTTTTGGCCACCGATTTGCCCTTGCGAGATCTGCTGCCTGCCGATCTGGTCGAACTGCTTTTGACTCAGCTTGAAAAAGAGCTTCCACCGCTTGTCGAAAAGTTTGGTGGGATGCTTTACGATCCGACATTTCGCGAGCGAATGATTAAAAAAGGGAAGCAGTCGATCGATTCTTTCCTTGATTCTCTCGGTGGCTTAGCTGGCCTTCTTAGTGGATTTATGGATCTGGATAAAATTTATGATAAAATTCCAGAATTCCTTGATAAGGCAGGAGACGAAATTGCCGATTGGCTCAAAGACGAAAAAACCCAACAACAGCTGGCAAAGATGTTGCGCGATCGGGCCGATGGCTTACTTGACCGTTCTTTAGCCAGTTATGTTGAGAAGATGCCGTATGAAAAAATTGAAGGGGTGCGTCAGTTTTTAAAAGATCAGGTTGTTGGGACGGTTCAATCGCGCAAAACGATCGATACTGCACTTATTTTGACGGAAAGTGCTGTTGATCGTCTTAAAGATCACTCTTTCTCAGATCTGCTTCAGCGGGTTTTGCCCGAAAATGGTCTAGAGCATGTCCAAGACCGATTTGCTGACAAATTGTTGGAGATGCTTCGATCTTCTCAAGCGCGCGAGTTTCTTGAAACCATTCTGGTTGAGCAGAGCAATCAATGGCTATATCACAAACCCCTTGGGTTATTATCTGCCAGAATGCCTGGTGATTTACGCCAAGAGCTAGAAGGTGTGACGTGCCAACTCATTGAAGATATGTTGAAAAAGGAAGCTCCCCGATTGGTTGAAACCCTTAATGTCAGGCGGATGGTCGAAGAAAAAGTGAATAGTCTTGATTTGTTGCAGGTCGAAGACCTGCTGATGGGGGTGATGAAGGAGCAATTTAAATATATTAACCTGTTTGGTGCTCTGTTGGGTTTTTTGATTGGTTTTGTTAATATCCTGGCATTTCAATTGATGTAATCGGTTTCTGTTTTTAACTGGTTTTTTGGGAATGTGTACACTATTTAGAACGGAGTGAATCATGGCAAGAGCAACCTTTGCTGGCGGTTGTTTCTGGGGAATCGAAGAATCATTCAGGTCTTTACACGGTGTCCTTGAGACAGCCGTTGGTTACATGGGAGGTCAGTGGGATCATCCGAGCTACGAACAGGTCTGTACTGGTGAGACGGGACATGCAGAGGTGGTCGATCTTCAATTTGATCCGGCCGTCATCAGTTACCAGCAGCTGATAGAGCATTTCTGGAGTATTCATAATCCAACCAGTTTGAACTTTCAAGGCGTGGATAAAGGAACTCAATACCGCACAGCGATTTTTTATCACAGTGAAGAACAGTGTCGACTGGCAGAAGAATCCAAAGCTCGTTTTGACTCATCAGGTGGATATGCTGCGCCAATTGTGACTGAAATAACCTCTTCAGAGCCATTTTGGAAGGCAGAAGAGTATCACCAGAAATATTTCGCAAAACAAAAACCCGGTTTTATGTTGTAGTTCATTGGGAGCTAGACTCATTTTTCACCCCTTAAAAAGACAAATACGTTTTTCTCAACTGCTGCAGATTTTAGCTTTTATGTGCCTTTTGATTGGCTGCTATCTTGGTTTGATGCAAGGGGCTGAAGGTCTTGGTTATCATTGGCAGTGGAACCGGGTTCCGCGTTATATCATCAAAAAAACAGCGGAAGGGTGGCAGGTTGGACCATTGCTGCATGGATTGTGGCTGACGCTGGGGATAACGCTGACCAGTCTTTTGCTCTCACTGGGCATTGGTCTCATTTCAGCATTGATGCGTTTATCAAGCAGTCCTATGTCACGAGGGATCGCATCGGTTTACCTTGAGCTTGTTCGCAATACGCCCCTTTTGATTCAAATTTTTATTATCTATTTTGTCTTCGCTCCAATCTTTGACCTTGGACGTTTTTCATCGGCAATATGGGCTCTGAGTTTTTTTGAGGGGGCTTATGCCTCTGAAATTATCAGGGCCGGGATTCTAGGCATCCCTGTGGGACAATGGGAGGCTTCGGCATCTCTGGGAATGAATAACCATCAAAACTATCGCTTTATTATTCTTCCTCAGGCTTTGCAGCAAATGATTCCGCCCTTGACGAGTCAGGGAATTTCTCTGGTCAAGGATTCAGCATTGGTTTCAACGATTGCGATTTATGACTTAACGATGCAGGGGCAACAAATTATTGCTGAAACATTTTTAACCTTTGAGATTTGGTTTGTGGTTGCTGCAATTTATCTGGTGGTGACGACATTTTTGTCAATTTTGGTAAAATATTTGGATTATCGTCTGTCCGGGTATATTAACGTCAACTGACTCAGTGGGAGGATTCTATGAAACTTCGGATAACTTTAGCATTTTTGGTGGTATTCGCCATTTTGGTGACCCCGGTATGGGCCAAAAATATTCGTCAGGATTTAATTAATGAAGGAACGCTGGCACAGGTGATCGATCGTAATAAAATCCGCATCGGTTTTTCGACATTTGTCCCTTGGGCGATGAAAGATAAAAAAGGTGATTATACGGGTTATGAGATCGAGGTCGCCAGGCAACTCGCTGAGGATATGGGTGTTGAAGCCGTTTTTGTTCCGACCAAATGGTCAGGAATCATTCCCGCTCTTCTGACCGGTAAGTTTGATATTATCATCGGTGGGATGGGCATCACACCGGGGCGTAATCTTAAAGTTAATTTTAGCGAACCTTATGAATACTCAGGAATGTCGATCGTTGCGAATAGTAAGCTCGCTGCAGGCAATAACAATCTTGATGCTTTTAATAAAAGCGATGTGACGATTGTCGCTAGAATTGGAACAACAGCAGCAACAGCAGCCAAAAAACATCTCCCTAAAGCCAAATTACGTTTATTTGATGATGAGGGCCAGGCTTTGCAGGAGGTGCTCAACAAGCGGGCAGCTGCAATGGTCTCTTCACAGCCCTTTCCCGAATTTCAAACTCTGAAATACTCAGGAAAGTTATTTTTACCTTTGGCGGGGAAAACTTTCACCAAAGAACCGATCGGATTTGCAATCCAAAAAGGCGATGTCGATTTTCTTAATTTTCTCAATAACTGGATTCGGGTTAAGAATGCGGATGGCTGGTTGCAAGAGCGCTACGAGTATTGGTTTACAACGCAGGACTGGAAAAGTCAGGTCGAGTAGAGCACCTTTTCCCAAGTTTGGAGCTTAACTTTTGTTGCCATACCGACGACCCCGCTGGGGTCAACTCGATACAATCTTGCTCTTCTTTCTCGTTGGTCTTTTTATCTACCTAGGATATCGGATCAATACCGGTTTGGAATATCGGTGGAACTGGCAGGTTATCCCTCAGTATCTGGTCCGCCATGACCCGCAAGATGGGTGGGTGCCGAATCTCCTTGTTCAAGGGTTACTGACGACTATCCGTTTGAGCTTCTGGAGCCTCTTGTTGGCGCTGCCCATGGGTTTATTCGCCGGATTGATGCGAACCAGCTTGCACTTACTCAATCAGTTGATCGGTGGTACTTACGTCATTTTACTCCGCAATTTGCCACCGCTGGTTTTGATTTTTATATTTTACTTTTTTATCAGTGATCAAATTCTTCCTCTGCTCAATATTGCTGAGAAAATTGCACTGGCTCCTGAGTGGGTTCAGAAATTATCTCTTTGGATGGTTGCTCCCCCCGATCAACTCGAAGCATTCATTGCAGCGGTGATGACGCTGGCTTTGTTTGAAGGGGCGTATATTGGTGAAATTGTTCGTGCTGGAATTAATAGTATCGAAACCGGTCAGTGGGAAGCCGGTCGGGCTTTGGGGATGCGGCGTTGGCAGTTGCTTCAGGAGATTATTCTGCCACAGGCTTTTCAACGCATGATTCCCCCATTGGCTGGACAGGCGATTTCAACGATTAAAGATTCGGCGATCGTTTCAGTTATTTCGATCCAAGAATTGACCTTTCAGGGGATGGAGTTGATGGCGGCGACTTATTTGACGTTTGAGGTTTGGATAACGGTCACACTCCTCTACTTTGTCCTGACTTACAGCTGCTCGTGGCTAGCCGGACGGTTGGAGGTGCGGTTGAGCAGGGCTTACCTGAAAACATGTTGATAAATAATTGATTTATAGGTCTGTTTTTTTCGATATCCTCTTCAAGAGTTTTTTGTGTTTTAACAGGTAGTTATAGTCACCGAAGAGATCCTGCCAAAGCCATAGGGAGCCACAAAAGCATCAAGCTCGTGTTCGTCTAACCTTATTGTTATTGAGTAAGGGGTCAAGTCTGCTGTTGACCTACCATGGGGTGGTTAGTAACGTTGACCGTTTCAGGGAGGACTAAAGTCAGAACTTGGTGAATATTTGAGAGTTTTTGTTTGTGATTTTGACAAGAATCGAGAGCAAATAGTATTAAATCAAAAATAAATAGATTCCTCTAGGTGACCAACATAGTCCTTTTTAACAATTTCGGTCTGGACGGAAGATTGTGAATGATACATATTGTCATCGCTATTTAGTCTTTTGATAACCAATAATGCTTGAGCTTTATGAGCTCTGAGAGATTGTTCCGGGAGGTTCTAATGGGGTTGCGTTTTTTATATCTTTGTCTTTGTTTTCTTTTTAGTGCAACGGTGGTATTTGCCGATACGATAGATATTGGTTTTAATGATGATAGCTTTCAGCTTGCATATGAAAGAGGTCTCTCTGAAGATACGACCTATGGGGCCACATTTGTGAAAGGTCGTTTTCTCTATAACGATGACAAGGACGCTAAGCTTGGAAGTCTCGGCCTTGACTTTGTCGGCCATCCGGGGAATATCGCAGGGCTTGAAATTGGCGTGGGCGTTAAACTCTATGGCGGAAGAGCCGATTCTGAAATAGATTTTGTGAACCTTGGCGTTGGAGTGAACGGAGATTATGTCATCCCGCAATTCCAAGGTCTGGGCGTTTCTGCTCGGCTCGATTACGCACCCAAGGTCTTTTCTTTCTGCGACTCTGAACGGTTGTTTGAAGGTGAGGTTCGTTTGACTTACGCGATCATGCCTAAGGTGAAACTATATCTCGGCTACCAGAATGTTCGCCTGGATGTTGAAGGTCGAAGTGGGAGCATGACACTTGATAATTCTGTGCGAATTGGTTTTGTCGGGTCGTTTTAAGAGGGAACAGTCCTACAATTTTTTCCCGATATAGAAAACATAGCCATAATATTGTTTGTACTTATCGTATAGTTGAGTTTCGTGGCGTTGGTTTGCGATAAATCCTTCGGCCGCCTTATTCCCTCTATTTCTCTCTAGAAATACTTTCTGTGCTTTGACTTGAGGGGGGTAAAAATGCTCTGTCCAGCAATTTTCCGGGAGAACAAAGGTGGCAATGGGGATGTACCCAGAATTTTGCATTTGCGTGACCTTGTTCGGGATTGTGTCAATCCCAGGATAAGCATCCATCCAAAACGTGTCGATCTCAGCAGGGCGCTCATTCGTAAACCATGATGCTTCAGATACCGCAATGTACCCGTCTTTTTTGAGAAATTGACGCCATTTCGTGAGCCCTTCTTCAAAACCAATATTGTAGATTGCACCTTCTGACCATATTAGGTCGAACTCTTCTTTTTGAAAAGGGAGATTGTTCATCGAGCCAACATGACCTTGAACGCGATTCTGAATACTCAGTTTTTGCGCATTCCGGTTGAATAAATCGATGAACGTCGGAAAAAGGTCTATCCCTGTAATGTTTCCAGGAGTGTGCCGGGCGAGGACCATTGTTTGTCCACCAGATCCACAACCAATGTCAGCAATAAATGATTTATCGTTAAGATTGTCGATAAAACTCAATGCTTTGATTGTTATTTCAGGACTGCCTGGACCCTGTCGTTCGAGGGCTGCATAGTATTCACAGATTAGTTCTAAATCAAAGTCGTGAATGGATTGTGTCTCGTCGCTCATAGCTTCTCCTCGTTTTTTCTTAATCATTTTATTTTGTTTTTTCTCTTCTGTTAAGAATAAGTGCCCCTTCGGTCTGGTTGATTCTTTTATTAGGGCGTAATATTGTTGTGAAATATATACGAGGAGCCCTATCAATACAGTTAGCATACAGTGGGCTTGGCTCAAAAAAAGAAAGGTTTTATTAAGCAAGAAGCTCAAGATCAAATATAGAAACCCTTGACGTCCTTTAAAACTCTACTCTGGAAAAGTAAATTTTTGAAATGCCAAAAGAAGGTTATTATAATGAAACATAAAATGATATGGATTGCTGTCCTAGTTTTTCTGAGTTCTTGTTCACCACTTTTGCAGCCTAACTTTGAAACACCAATAGTCAGTGTTTCTAGTATCACAATATTACCTAGCGACGACATTGTTCCGACGTTTGAAATTGGGTTGCATGTCGTCAATCCGAATCGGGTGGCGTTAAAACTACAAGGATTATCCTATCAGGTTGAACTGGAAGGGCATCAAGTTTTGTTTGGGGTGGCTAATCAACTTCCAACGATAGAGGCCTATGGCGAGGGTGATGTCGTTCTTGAGGCTCGCCCTGATCTATTCAGTACCCTCAAACTGTTTGGTGAATTGATGAATCATCCACGTGATGCGGTCAATTATACATTTGATGCGTCTTTAGATGTTGGTGTTCTGTTTCCAAAAATTAAAGTGACCAAGAGTGGTGTCATCTCTCTGAATGATTCACCATAACGTCTTTCGTAGTTTTATCGGTTCTTTGATTTGCATTTTGTTCTGAACGCGCAGACTATTTTTCATTCTATCAACAGGCTTTAGGGGTGGGATAAAATTAGGTATGAGTCCGTTCGCGTTTGAATAGAGTGGTTGTTAGTGGGTGACCCATTCTTGAGCTGCAGGGAGGGAGGAAAAAAACTTAATCAATGGAGACGATTCTTTTTCTATTGGATTGGTTAGTTCAGCCGCTAAAGGCTTATTTTTACTTTGAATCACAAAGCCACACTTGCCTCCCCCCAATTTTTCAGAATGAAATTCAACGATTGATTGAATCATTTTGACATCTTCAAAAGTCATTTTTTTCAGATCGAGGTAGCGATGGTCAATGATTTGCGGGGTTCCTTTCACCCATTTTGGGGAAGCAAGGAGGTCTTTTAGGAGCTTGTAAAAGTCTTCGACCACCGCGAACTCGCCCGTTTTGATTAAAACGTAGCTGGGCATATTTGAAAAATCAAAATCATATCTCATTGAACGTTTCGCTCCAAATCGACAACGAAAAAGAGCCTTTCAAAAGTGAAAGGCTCTTTGATTATAGCAAAATGAAGACAGTTCCTCTAGTCAGCCATGACAAACTTACCATTTTTAACCTGAACCATGACCATCGAGCTGACATCGAGCCCGTTGTGGTCTTCACTGGTGATATTGTAGGTTCCAGAAATACCAATATAATTCTTGGTGTTCTCGATCTCTGTCCGCAGCGCTTCAGCGTCTGTGCCTACTTTTTTAATAGCATTTGCAACAATCATGATGGCGTCCCAAGCATATCCTGAATGGGTATTGATAGGAAACTGCTTGTCGTAACCTTTTTCTTTGTAAAGATTGATGAACTCTTGAATAACGGGTTTTTGTGGGTCGTTATCGGGTAGCTCACTGGCAACCATCAGCTTGGTAGCTGGCATACGATCCCCTTCACTGGCAGCGCCTGCCAACTCAATATACTTGGGGTCTGGGAGTCCGTGGCATTGGAACAGAGGTAGGTCAATACCAAGTTGTGCTTTGTTTTTTGCAACGATGGAGCCTGCTGGGCCAATTGTCCAGGTAATGATTGCTTGAGGATGGCTATTTTTGACTTTTGTCAGTTGTGCAGTCATATCGGTATCACGGGTTCCGAATGACTCTTGGGCGACCAGTTCGATTCCATACTCCGAAGCAAGCTTTGTCATCCAGCGAGCACCATCTTTGCCAAAGCCATCAGCGGCTGAGAGGAGAGCCACTTTTGTCAGCCCTTTTTCTTTGAGGTAGTTAAAGAGTTGCTTTACAGCGATACTAGAGCGCTGGGGGGACTTAAAGACCCACTTGTAGGGGCCAAATTTCCCACCCATAATGACAGGGTCTCCACCAACAGTCATAAAGATAGGGACTTGTCCTTTGTCGACAACTTTTTTGACGTTCATTCCGGTATCGGTCAGGGTGGGTCCAATAATCGCAACGACCTTGTCCTTGTAGATAAATTTTTTGGCAATAGACGCAGTTTTGGATGGATCTGCCTCGGTATCGGCAATTTCCAATTCGAGCATTTTGCCGTTAATGCCACCTTCTGAGTTGATTTTCTCAACCACCATTTCGGCCACAAGTTTGGTTGGAGTGCCGATAAAGGCGGCACGACCAGACAGGTCAAAGAATGCACCGAGTTTAATTGTATCACTGGCGATGGCTGATGTTGCTAGGATGAGCAAGCAGGCCACAAGTCCTAGAATTTTTTTCATCAAAGTATCTCCTTCATTGTTTTTCATGATTTAAAAGTGGTGGACAAAGCGTAGTGTGTAACGTTCTCCTTCAGAACGATAAGCACTATCTGATTCAAAATAAGAGTTGAAAAAGAGGTGGTTGTCAGGGTTTATATGCCAGATGAAACCAGGGCCTATAGCAATGACCTTCTCCTTATCTGTTATTCTGGCTCCATTTGCTTCAGAACTGCTGATCTGTTTGAAGAAGTATCCGTTGAGGCCAATCCTAAGCTGCTTCGGGATCACTTCATAGGCAAAGGCAAAGTTTCCATGGACGGCTTGGCCAGCTTGAGTGTCATTGGCTCCACTCCCAACAAAAGGGTCATCATTTTTCTCATTCCACAGGTAGTGCACGCGCCAGCTGGTGGTTAGTTTTGGTGTGATAAACACTGTTGCAGTCCAATAAGGGTTGAAAGACCAGAAATTACTTCCCGGATTCAATGCTTTGTTATCAGCATATTTTCCTGTTGGAATGATCGTTTGTAATTCAATCCGATGCATAAAAAGCGGTCCGTTTTTCCCCATGATGGGGTCCCACTGAATGTAAGGGCCAACTAACAGATCTCCCAGACCCGTTCCATTGTTAGGAAGTGTATCGCTCTCCAATTTGACGAGAGGGACAATAATATCAAGACCCCACTTACCACCAAGAAAGAGCGGAGTGTCTGATTGATAGATAAGCTGGTTAAGGCTGATAAACGCATCAATATCTGCTTCTGGCGCAGCAAAGTCCTTAAAGTCATCAGAGCTGTAATATTGGAGGTATTCGGTGAAATAGAATCCTGGCCCCGCAGGAGGTCCTCCATCAAGAAAACTGGTAAAACCTAAATTGATCGAGGGCTGATTATATGAAGCTGCTGGTGTTCCCCATATCAAGATACTAATAACTGCCATGCTGAGAATGAAACGAATTTTATGCATAACAAATCCTTTAGCGGTTAATCGTTTATAGAAGAGTGAAGTTGCTTATTTTATTAAGAAAAAAGATAACGTAAGGCTGATCAAAAAAAGGTTGTACTTATGATTCCCATGTACTACTGTACTAGTACATGGATGCAAACATAAAGGACATAGACAATTTAGTCAATCATTTGCTTGAGCAGACGACCCCACAAGAGATGGAGAAGGCTTTGAGTGAACTGTTGACGGGTGGTGAGTTGGATGACGTGGCAAAGCGGCTGCAGATTTTTAAAATGTTGGCAGAGGGGGTTTCTCAGCGGCAAATTGCGGAAAATCTCGGTGTCGGAATTGCGACCGTTTCTCGTGGCTCAAATGTTTTGAAGCAGCGGAACAGAAGTTAGATCCGCTGTTGAATATTTATATTGTTTGATTCTCTACCGTTTTTTGGGTTCTGTTCCTAGACAATTTCATCTTCAATTCGATTATCAAAAACACGCTGACTCTTTTTTTCTGATCGTGGCAAACTGGCGTATTCAATAAGATCCAAATCAACCGTGACCATTAATTGCTTTTTGATCTGATGACTGACTTCATGATTGAGTTCAGGGTTCCGTTTGGCATCAACCTTTTCGGCACGTTCAACCTTCAAACGCATGTGATCACGGCCAGCATTATCTCGGGTCAGGTGGATCTGGTATTCGGAGCCTATTCCGGGAACGGTCGATAAAATGGTATCGATGCTGCTGGGATAGATATTGACCCCACGGAACTTGATGGTGTCATCGCTACGCCCTTTGATTCGGGAATGGCGTGGCAGGACACTGCCGCAAGCACATTGACCGGGGATTCTTCTGGTGATATCGCGGGTTCGATAGCGGATCAGTGGGGAGCCTTCCTTACAGAGAGTTGTGACGACCATTTCACCCCATTCACCCTCAGGGACAGGCTGTAAAGTTTCTGGATCAAGAATTTCGAGCAGGTAGTAATCACCCCAGTAATGGATGCAATCGTGCTCGCTACACTCTATTCCTGTTCCTGGCCCATAGAGTTCGGTCAAGCCCGTAATATCAAATAATTCTGCACCCCCAAAGAGTTCGGAAATCTTTTTTCTCATGGAACGGCTGGAGCGCTCGGATCCATAAATAATTTTTTTAATCGTAATTTGGTCTGCAACTCCACGTTTGTGGATCTCTTCTGCCATGAGCAACGCCATTGACGCTGTTGAACAAAAAACTGTTGATTGAAAATCGAGTAAAAACTGGATTTGCATATCGATATTTCCTGGGCCAACAGGAACAGCCATCGCGCCGACTTTTTCACATCCCAGCTGAAACCCCATTCCTGCAGTCCAGACCCCATACCCAACCGCAATCTGAACCCTGTCAAGGGAGGTGACCCCCGCCATTTGGTAGGAGCGAGCAAAAAAATCAGTCCAGTCATCAAGGTCTTTCTGGGTGTAGCAAAGAACTTTGCGTTTCCCTGTTGTCCCTGAAGAGGCATGGATACGAACGATCTGCTCAAAAGGGACCGATCGAAGAGGAAACGGATATCCTTGGCGAAGGTCATCTGCCGTGGTAAAGGGGAGTTTCTGCAAATCTTCAAGGGATTGAATTGACTCAGGAGTAATATTGAGTTGATCAAACTTTTCCCGGTATTCGGCAGATCCTTCATAAGTGTGACGAACCGTCCATTGTAGACCGGCTAATTGATGTGCTTTTAACGCTGCTTCATTCTCAAAATGAGGGATAAAGTTTTGCTGTTGCATGTTCGGTTTCTCCAGACGAATATTAGTCAGGCCAGCCGCTCCAAGACGGCTAGCTGCAGGGTCAGAATCGCTTGCGGCTCCAAGAAAGGCTGAGCGCAAAATGGGGTCATTTAAAAGGGCGCTACTTTGCCCTTGTTCGATCACTTCCCCATTGGCGAGCAGGTAAGCTTTATCGGATGCAGATAGAGCGCGAGCTGCATTTTGTTCAACAAGTAAAATAGTCGTTCCCGTGCGGGACAATTGATGGATGATCGAAAAAATTTCATCAGTTATCAGAGGGGCCAATCCAAGACTTGGCTCATCCAGCAGCAATAAGGTTGGTTTTGCCATAAGTGCACGCCCCATTGCTAACATTTGTTGTTCGCCACCAGAAAGTGTCCCTGATAGTTGTTGCTGACGTTCTTTGAGTTTTGGGAAACGTCTGAAGACGTCTTCGATACGATGTGTTGATTCTGTTTTTGAGAGTTTTAGAGGAATTGCTCCTAGTTGAAGATTTTCCAGAACAGACAGGTGGCCAAAGACTTCACGCCCTTCGGGAGAAAGTGCCAACCCCAAACGAACCATCTGTGCTGGATTTGTATGGGTTACATTCTTTCCGTTAAGACTGATATGGCCTCCTGAGGGCTTAATCAGACCCATGAGGCATTTTAAAAGGGTGCTTTTTCCTGCCCCGTTAGCCCCAACGAGGGCCACAGTTTCACCTTGGCCAATTTCAAGATCAACACCGAAAAGGGCTTGGGCGGCACCGTAGTGGGCTGTCAGGTTATTAATTTTGAGCATACTTATTCACCACAGAGATATAGAAGGTTCAAAATATCAAGACCCTAGCGTAACGATATTATTGATTCTATTTTGTAAAAAGCATATGTCGCAATGTCATCTTGACACTTTTTCTGAATACAGCCGCACTGCATCAAGCTGTTGCATCCATTCGGCCCAAATAGGCTTCAAGGACGAGAGGATTCTGTCGAACTTCCCCCGGGGTTCCGGTAGCGATACATTTTCCACTATCCAGAACAACGACTTGATCAGCTATATCCATAACTAATGCCATGTCGTGTTCAACTAAGAGCATGGTATGTCCGGAACTTCGAAGCAAACGCAGTTGTTCTCCGACTGTCGCTGTTTCTTCTGCATTGAGCCCGGCTACGGGTTCATCGAGCAAAATCAATTGTGGTCGAGAAACAGTCGCACGTGCTAGTTCAACACGCTTTTTGTCACCATAAGCAAGAATTCCAGCTGGCCAGTTAGCTTTATCCGTCAGCCCAAAGCGATCCAAGGCTTCCATGGCACGTAATTTTAACTGCCGCTCTCGGTGGCGTAAATGGGGGAGGCGCAGCATGGCCATTATCATTGAGTCCCCCCCTTCGCAGGTGAGACCAGTAAGAATATTTTCAAGAACGGTTAATCGGGAGAAAACTTTTAAATTTTGAAATGTACGAGATATTCCCTGACGACTGATCTGATGAGCGGGAAGGGCCGCAATCTCTCGTTCTTGAAACCTAATATTTCCGGAACTAGGCTGGAGGACGCCGGTAATGCAGTTGATAAGGGTACTTTTTCCCGCACCGTTTGGCCCGATCAGTGCGGTCAGTTGTCCTTTTGGGACACCAAAGGTCACTTCACTTAAAGCGGGAAGGCCCCCAAAATTTTTACTGACATGCTTAAGTTGAAGCATTTTTACGCCTCCGCAAAGCCAGTTTAATTTTTATAGATTCAACCAAACCTGTCACAAGCCCTTGGGGGAGAAACATCAAAACGAGGACAAGGATGCCGCCATGAATAAAATCTTTATAGGTTTCGAAAAGATCGAGCCACTCAGGGAGGAGGGTTATCAGTGCTGCTCCAAAAAGAGATCCCCAGATTGAGCCCATTCCTCCAATAACCACCATAATGACCATGTCGGTTGAGGTGAAAATGGTAAAAGAATCGGGGCTAACAAAAGAATAGCAGTGGGCAAAGAGGCTCCCTGCAAGTGATGCTAGCACCGCTGAAAGGACAAATATTTTAATTTTTGCATTACGTGTATTAACGCCCAGTGCAGCAGCGGCGATTTCGTCACCAGCCAGAGCTGACAAACCACGACCGACGCCACTGCGAACCAGATTCAGGCAGAGGAGCAAGCTGAGGAGTGTTACTCCCCAGAGGAGATAATGGAGTCGAACCTCATCATCAAATTCAAAGTTCCCAAAAGAGAGGTACGGTATCCCGGAGAACCCACTGGGGCCGCCTGTCACATCATCCCATTGGAGAAGTATGGTGTGAACGACAAAGTTTAAGCCTAGGGTTGCCATTGCTAGATAATGGCCAGAAAGGCGAAGAATTGGAATTCCAACTAACAGAGCGACCAGAGCAACGATAGCGGCAACAAGGATCATAGCGGGCCAAGGCGGGATTTCATAAGTGACGGTTGCAATTGCAGAACCGTACGCCCCAAGCCCAAAAAAGGCGGCGTGACCGAGTGAGATTTGCCCTGCGTAGCCTATAAAAAGGTTAAGTCCGAGGACGACGATGGCATTGATGGCAATCAGGTTGGTGAGCCCGAGGGTGTAGGGATTATCTTCAAACAGAGGAAGCAGTAATAGCGCCAGAGACAAGCCAGTCACGGTGAGTCCGGTGCGGTGTAGGTAGATAAAATACAGAAATTTTTGTTTGCTGGTCATATCATCATATTCACCACAAAGACATTGAGTCAGACAGTTGAGGCCAAAATCACATAAGAGTTTACTCTCATGTGATTAGTCCTCTGTCTTGTTCAGTCCTTTGTGAAATGCTGCGAGGTTTTGTTCGATAAACTTTTTGGGTGCTAATTGTTTAATCGCTGTTTCACATTCCTCAGCGGTATAAATTAAAGCCTCTTCTCTGATGGCTGCTCCGAGTAAAACCAGGTTTAATAGCACGGCATTGCCAAGATTTCTGGCAATATTTGCCGCATCGATGCTGATATGGTCACTTTTATTAGGGCTGTTAATAATCCATTGACCTTGATCTTTTAATAAAGATTGATGGACAGGGAGGTTTTCTTCCCACAGCAGCAGACCTAAATCGGCTTGACCGGTTCGAATTAAGGGGCTGGAAAAATCTCCAATTTTAATTGTCGAAAGGACCGTTCCACCTCGTTGCGCCATACCATGGGTCTCTGAGGTGAGTACGGCAGTCCTTCGATTAACAGCCACTTGAGCAATCACTCGAGTCAGAAACAGCACTCCTTGGCCGCCAATTCCACTGACGATAATTTGCTGTTTCATGATTTTTTCTCCTTGATAATCGCATTGACAGGGCAAACGGGAACGCAGGTCCCACATCCAATACAACGATCTTGATTAATGATGGCCATGTTGTTTTCTTCATCCATAGAAAAGGCCTGACATTCAAACTTGTCAGTACAAATGCGACATCCAATACAGCTATCGTTGATCGTGACAAAAAAGGAATCTTGAGCTTTACGTGTTGCTGGGTCCATGATGCAACCATGTTGAGCAATAAGGACGGCAACGCCTCCTTCCGGGCTACGTATATGGGAATCAGCTTGCTTCAGTAAGGTTTCAAAACGGACATTGTCGTATGGGTCACATGTTTCGATGAAGCTCACTCCGCTCGCTTTAACCAGAGGTTCGATTGACACTGCCTTGGTCGCTTTCCCTCCAGCTGCGATTCCCATGTGGGGGACGGGCTGACCGCCTGTCATAGCGGTTGTAGCGTTATCGAGAATGACAACGATGATACGGGCTTGTTGAATCACGGCATTGATCAATGCTGGAATTCCGGAATGGAAAAAAGTTGAATCGCCGATGGTGACAACAATTGTTGGGAAGTCTTCTTCATTTTGTTGATAGGCTTGGTAAAACCCGGCCCCCTGACTGATACACGCTCCCATACAATGAACAGTGTGGACGGCTCCAAGATTCAACCCGAGCGTGTAGCAGCCGATATCAGAAGGATAAATTCCTTTTGGGAAACATTTCTTAATACTGTAAAAAGCACTTCGATGAGAACAGCCTGGGCACAGTGATGGCCGTTGGCCGCGGCGTTCTTCTGGTTTTTCTTCTGGAGGAGTTAAATTCAGAAAGTCTGCCAGCGCTTGGTGAATAACGTCTGGCGTTAACTCGCCTTCTCGAGGGACGGCACCATTTTGTTTGCCGACAATTCCTGAATGGGTCAATTGAAGCTCAATGACTGGATAGGTCTCTTCCAAAATCAAAATGTGGTCATACTTTTTGTCTAAGTCACTGGAGAAATTTGGGTTTAAAGGGTAAGGCATTAAAACCTGATAGAGATCAATTTTGTCCTTAAGGCCCAGTTCTTCGAGCACATCGACCAAATTACTGTAGGCAATCCCTGCGGCAACCAAAGCTGTTCGTGGCTTGTTTCCATCGCCAGGGGTCAAGCGTGGCTTCCAGTTGGGCTCAAGCGCAATTTTCTCAAGGTTTGCATTAAGCTTCTTGTGAAGTGCTGGAAGAAAGGCGGGTGTCGCTGACCAACGTGGTGTGTCAGGGACGAAATTGGCATCCCTCTTAAGTGTTATTGTGTCAGAAATAGCGACATTTTGTCGGGAGTGACAAATTCTGGTCGTTGGCCTCAGGACTATATTCGTTTCGTATTTTTCAGATAATTCAAATGCAGGTTCGACGAACTCTTTTGCTTCTGCAGGGCTGGATGGATCAAGAACGGGGACACGGGCTTGTAGGCAAAATAAACGCGTATCTTGTTCATTTTGAGAGCTATGTGGGCCAGGGTCATCGGCAACAATGGTCAGCATTCCCCCTTTGACCCCGAGATATGCTGTTCTCATAAATGGGTCAGCTGCGACATTTAAACCGACCTGTTTCATTACTGCTACGGAACGTTTTCCTGTATAGCTGGCAGCAAGTGCGACTTCAAACGCAATTTTTTCGTTGACGGACCATTCGAGGTGAAGAGGCTCGATTGCCTGATCACGGCGGTCAATGACAGCCTGCAGGATTTCAGTCGAAGGAGTTCCTGGATACGCGACAGCCACCTGGCACCCAGCTTCAATAAGCCCTTGGCCAATCGCTTCATTTCCCATCATCAATTCAATATTATTATTCATGTCTTTCTAACCTTAAAAGATATAAGTTTTTTGGCGTAACAGTTGAACAATTAAAATACGCATTATTTTCCCAGTAATCCCTTTGGGCGGACAAATAAGACCAACAGTAATACAACAAACGCGACAACATCTTTGTAGGCACTTGAAAGGTATCCAGCCGATAGAGATTCGAGTAAACCTAGGCCAACTCCACCCAAAATTGCACCCGGAAATGAACCAAATCCACCTAGTATTGCAGCAGCAAACCCTTTGAGGCCGAGAAGAACACCGACATCATAATTCAACGTTGTGATTGGGGTGACAAGAACACCGGCTAAACCACCTAAAGCACCGGCGATCGCATAACTGGTGAGGCGAATTCTTCCCGCCGGGATACCAACGACAGCAGCAGCAGTAGGATTTGAAGCAACGGCGCGCATTGAAAGTCCCAGTGGGGTTCGATAAAAGAACCACGTCAACAGAGTTATCGCAACGATGGTTAAAAATATAATCCAGAGTGCTTGGGGAAGAATACTGGCCCCAAAAATTTTTATAGGGACATCGGGAGTCAAAGGGGGCAAAGCCATGCGATTCTTGCCCCAGATGAGCTTGATAAGCCCACGCAGGATGATTGATAGGCCTACAGTTAAGAAAATCAATACGAGATGATTGTCAGATCGTGCTGGTCTCAAGCCGAAGCGCTCTACCACCATGGCAACAATTGCGACTCCAGAAATGGCTAACAATAGCCCTGGCAACATGGGAAGTCCCATGGCAAAGAGAGCTGAAAACATGATCATCCCACCCAGAGAGACAAAATCAACTTGAACAAAGTTGACAATTCCCATGGTGTTATTGACGACACAGAACCCAAGAGCAATGAGGGCGTAAATTGCTCCACTGGTTAGGCCTGAAAAGAGATATTGAAGAAAGTCGGTCAAGCGGTGGCTCCGTTGCTGGTTTTAAAGAGCACACAGAGTAGGGCAGAGGCGGGTTAAGGTCAAGATTCACAATGTAAATTTTATTTTCAGGTGGCGGGGATGAAAATGGGATTGGCATTGTCTCATCTTTTAGTCTATTATCACATAAAAGTGTGAAAGGGGTAATTTTATGTTGAACATTACTGTCGTGGCTTACGATAATTGCCTGCAATCGGGAATTGCAGGAATGCTTGATTTGTTCACGTTGGCGAATTGGGAGCAGAAGCGCTTATCACCGGAGTCAAAATCGCTGTTCTGTCACACGAATGTGGTGACTCTTGATGGCGAACCTGTGACTAGTTTTAATCGTCAGCAGGTCGTTGCAAATTGCAGTATCAGAGAATGCAAAGATATTGATCTGCTGATTGTTCCTGGAGTGATGGGTCGGCCAGATCGCCTTTTGGAAAATACCGAATTAGTGGATTGGATTGGCGATCAGCATAGTAATGGTACGATTGTCGCTAGTGCTTGCTCCGGTGCTTTCTTGCTTGCTGAAGCCGGTATTTTAAAGGGTCGGTCAGCAACAACGCATTGGCAACTAGCAGATCGTTTCAGACAACGCTATCCAAAAATAGACATGCAGATTGATCGCCTGATTATTGATGGTGTTGACTATCTTTGTGCCGCAGGAACCGGTGCTCATCATGATCTTGCCCTGCATTTAATTGAAAAATATGGGTCAAAATCGCTGGCGAAAGTGTGCGCACGCATGATGTTAATTGACGGAAATCGCCGCGATCAGGCTCCTTTTGTCAGGTTTAGGGGGAGTCGAGAGCATATCGACGAACCGGTTTTAAAAGTTCAGCAATGGTTGGATCAATATTATCGTGAGAAAGTTTCGGTGCGGGTCATGGCTAAGCGCTCGGGATTAAATGAGCGAACCTTTCTCCGCCGCTTTAAAAAAGCGACCGGCGAAGCACCGTTGGAATATCTGCAAAAAATGCGGATTGAAAAAGCAAAACAGTTACTAACTGGAACCGACCAATCTCTGGAGGTTATTACCAACTCAGTTGGTTATGTAGATCTCAGTTCTTTCCGCCGCTTGTTCCACCAGGTTGTCGGGATTTCACCAAGCGTTTATCGACAGCGATTTGGCAGTTGACGCTGGCGCAAAGACAAAAGAGTGTGGATAAATAAAGTCCCAAGAATCAATGCTCCTGCTATGAGCGTTCTTGAATGGGGCACTTCTTCAAGAACCATCCAAACCCATATTGGACCCAAGATTGTTTCGATGAGCAGAATGAGGCTGACTTCCGGTGCCTGAAGATAGCGGGGACTGAGGGTGATCATTGCAAAAGAGATTGGTAGGATGATGATCCCTAGAAGTAATAAATAACCGGCGTCTGTAGGGGCGAGTAATAGTGGTTGTGCCCCGAGAAAATAAACAATGGGGGCGACACTTAGGTTCCCAAGGACATTCGCTGGAATCATATTGACCTTTTTCCCACTTCGAATAATCACTATATTTGAGCCCCACATGGCGGTTGCCCCGAGCGCCATTAAATCGCCAAGAAGTAGTCCATTTTGGAGACTTCCAGAAAAAATCAGCAAAATACCCCCAAAACAGGTGAAAATTGACAACTTAGTTCGTAGCGGGATTTTCTCACGAAGAATCCACCAACTGAGAAGACTGCTGAAAACCGGAGCAGCTGCCAGAATAACGAGAGTATTCGCTGCGGTTGTTTGTTTCAGGGAGCCAATGAATAGTAGTGATCCAACAATGATCATTAGAGTTGAGATGATGCCAGTACGACCGATGGCATAAAAACTGTGAAAGAACTGACGTCGGTAGCGTACTGCTAGAAACAAAGCCATCACGATACCGGTAAGGAGGCATCGCCAAAACAAAAGGGTCCAGACATCAGCTTGGATCAGACGCACCAATAGGGCATCGGGACTGAGGATCAGCACGGCGGTAAAAGTGAGTAGAATTCCCTTGAGTTGGTCAGTGAGTCTCATGGTGATAATTGGTCTCACAGATGGAATTGGAAAGGCAAGTGGCTTTTCTTTGGTCCAGGGTTGAAAGCAGTGTATGATCTGTTGCAGGAGGATCGTTTTATGACCATTTCTGGAAATCCAAAAAAACTGGCGCAAGATATTGCTGGTGGATTTTATAGTTTATCTCCGCCTGTGCTTAAAAAATATAATCCTGCTGACTTGAAGATCATCCTGTCTAATCTGGCTTTGGTGAAAAGAGAGGTCCGGCAGACCCAGGTTCCGATTGATGATGTTCAGTTGGTGAAGGCAAAAAATACAAGGGTATCACGCTTAAATCAGGCTGAAATGGTACTGCGCAGCCATTGTAAAAAGATGCGTATCCCCATTTAGTCGACATTCCATTTTATAGAGGAGAGTTCTGATGGAAACTAAAGTTTTGATTCCGGTGAATGATTCCCCCACCACGCAACAGACAATAGAAGATATCATCACGTATAAAGAAAAGTTTCCCTCACAGCTGGTTTTGCTGCATGTCATTAATGACCAGCTTGCTTACCGGATGATCCCAGGTTTTCAGATCGAGATGGTCAGAGAAAATGCAGAGAAGGCGGCTCAACAGCGCCTGGATATACTGGCGGAAACGCTTGGTGAAGCAGGATTTACTGTTGAACTTCGACTTGAGTTTGGTGCCCCTCGTCGGGTGATCCCAAGGATTGCAAATGAAGAAAAGTTTCAGTTGCTGGTGATTGGGCGCAAAGTAAAAACTGGCGAAATTCGCGACGTTCTGTTTGGATCAGTCGCAAATTATGTGCTTCACAACGTTGAATGCCCTGTTCTTCTTTTTTAAATCTTAAAAGCGGGTTCTCCGTATGAAGTTATTTCTGCTGATATTCCTCGCCATCTACGGTGGCATGCATCTTCTCGTTTTTTGGGGATTTTACCCTCTCCTAAAAGGTCATTCCGCTCTGCCAATCCTGACTTGGATCTGGATGGTGGGGATGATCATGACCCCGGTGCTGGTCGGATTTGCAGAACGGGTTGGATTGGAAACATCAGCTCGTGGTCTTGCTTGGATCGGCTACAGTTGGATGGGGGTAGTCTTTATTGCCTTCAGTTTATTTGTTCTCGTTGGGCTCTGGGATTTGCTTTTTTATTTTTCAAGTCGATTGTTGCCCCAGTTACCGAACCTTTCCTTGCATGGCGCGATCACCGCAACAGTGGTGTTATTTATCGTTATTGCCGCCAGTTTTTACGGTCTCTATGAGGCAAATAATCTGCAGATTGAGAGGGTCAAAGTCGTCAGTGCAAAACTGCCGCCTGGGACGCCAGCGATTCGAATCGTCCAAATCTCCGACCTGCACCTTGGGCTGATCCACCGAGAAGAAGCATTGGCTCCTATTGTTAACCAGATTTTGGAATTAAAGCCTGATGTCGTGGCAGCCACTGGGGACATTGTTGATGCTCAAATTAACCACCTAGAAGAATTGGTTAACCTCTGGCAGCGGATCAATCCTCCCCTAGGGATGTTTGCCGTGACTGGAAATCATGAATACTATGCAGGTCTTGAGCAATCGCTCGATTTTCTCCAGCGCAGTGGCTTCCAAGTTTTGCGCAATCGTAGTGTCATTGCTGGTGAGTGGCTCAAGGTGGTTGGGGTTGATGATCCAGCACGGGGTGGTCTTCCTGATGAAGATGGCGCTCTTGGGGAGAGCTTGGGGAAGTTTACTTTGTTGCTTAAGCATCGCCCCGACTTTTTAGAGACTTCAATGGGGAAATTTGATTTGCAACTTTCGGGGCACAGCCACGGAGGACAGATTTTTCCTTTCAACATGTTAACCCGCATAAAGTATCCACTTCTAAATGGACTCTATACGTTAGCAGAGAACCAATATCTTTATACAAGTCGTGGGACCGGCACATGGGGACCACCGATGCGGATTTTTTCATCACCAGAGATCACTTTGTTCGAGGTTGTTCCTGAAACTCTCTCAGATTGATCTTCTATTGCCCCTTTCTTAGTTTTCGGTTTTTGCTCTAGAGCGTTTTGTTCTAAGCGCTGCTGAGAAATGGCAGGGGTTCATGACACGAATAAAGGCAATTGTTCAGTCGAATGATGAAAATTGAACACAAAAAAGCGTACCTCAAATATGGGTACGCTTTTTTGCGAATTAGGTGATTAGAGGACTAACCTTTGTTACAAGGTTTTTTGCCCCCTCTTTTTCCATCTTTGTTGCAGCTGTCACAATCCTTAGGACCACCGCGTTTGCCGAAAAAGCCTTCGCCATGAGCCCCTTTAAGCTTTTCAGCTTTTGCTTGTTGTTCTGGGGTGAGGACGTCAAGAACTTGCTGATGCAGGCTAGCGCGTTGAACCATCATTTCTGTTTTTAGGTTAGAGCTTTTTTCTGCTAATTTACGAAATTCAGATTCGTTAAATTCACCCTTTTGCTTGTATTCACGTAAATCATTGCGACTTTCTTGCATTTTTGCGCGCATTTCTTGGCGTTGCTGGTTTTTTTGCTCAAACAGAGACTCCAGCTGATCTTTCTGTTGATCGGAAAAATCAAGGATGATAGCCATTTTCTCGAGTCGATTTTCCATGTGATCCTGGCGTTGTTCCTGGGATATTTTTCCCCCTTTGCGATCGCATGAATCACCACAATCTTTTTTTCCATGTCCTCCTGGCCAGGCAAAAACTGTCCCGCTAAAAAATAGGATTGCTAAAAGGATGGATATGCTGCTTACAGTTTTTTTCATGATTTTTCTCCTTAGGTTGTCGTCAATATCTTAATTTTGATGTCATCACTATAACGTAAAGTTGATTTCCTGTGGGTTAAGTGCTGTGAGAATTGAGTAAAGTTATGTAAAGTCTCAGCTGAAGAGTTGCTTAACAATTCTTTACACCTAACGAGTGAGCGATCTCGTTATAATTGCCCTTGTATCTATGTGAGGAGCGACCATGAACCAAATCCTGATAATTGATGATGATATCGAACTTTGTGACCTGTTGACAGATTATTTGGACGGTGAAGGATTTGCTGTTGAGACAGTTAACAACGGAAAGCAGGGTGTGGAGCAGGCACTTGCTCGTGAGTATATGCTAGTGATTCTGGATGTGATGTTGCCGGAACTGAATGGCTTTGATGTTCTTAGGAAAATTCGTGAAAGCAGTAAGGTCCCAGTGATTATGTTGACTGCTCGGGGCGATGATGTTGATCGGATTGTTGGCCTAGAACTCGGAGCGGATGATTATCTGCCAAAGCCTTTTAATCCACGTGAACTCGTTGCACGAATTCGTGCGATTCAGCGCCGTGTTGAGACGGTTGAGCCAAAGGACGTGGTAGGTCAGGACGCTGCAGATTTGAAGGTTGGTGATGTTGTCCTTTGCCGGACCAAGCGGACCGTAAAACGATCTGGTGAAAACATTGAGCTGACTTCGGTTGAGTTTAACTTGCTTGAGGTCTTGTTGTCTCACGCAGGAGAAGTGATCAGCCGGGATGATCTTGTGGGAAAAGTTCTTGGCCGGCAGTTATCAGCTTATGATCGCAGTATTGATGTGCATGTTAGTGCATTGCGGAAAAAGTTGGGCCATTTTGATGGCCAAACAGAACGGATCAGAACGATTCGTAGCGTCGGATATCTCTATTCTCTTGCAGAAAGACAATCCTGATGCGCAGTTTATTTTTAAAGATATTTCTCTCCTTTTTGCTGATTCTCCTGTTGGTTTCGACCGCCGTGGTTCTTTTGACCTATTTTAGAGATCAGGAGTTTCCACCGTTGGCGCACCAGGACTTTGCCCGACAGGCGGTTGCAGAATATGGGCGTGAAGCTATCAAGGCCTTTGAACATAGTAGCAATGAGGAAGTCGATAAATTTTCCGGACACTTACGTGAAAGATCGGGAATTTATTTATTACTTTTTGATCATCACGGGCGTCCACTAACGAATCGCAGAGTTCCGCGCAGAATACAACACATGGTGCAGCGAGCAATGCAAACAGGTGAAGTTGTCTTCCCTGTGATGGGAAATCGTAATGGGTTTGCTAGTGCTGTTGTCGGGGCGAAAGGGGAGACATATTTTGTTTCCATTCTTTTGCCTGAGCGGCCCCAAGCACAGAATTTTGTGGAAGGTGTGACGCATGGATTATTAGGTTGGCGATTACTCCTTTTACTGATAATTACCGCCGGTGTTTGCTATGCCCTCGCCCGGTCACTGACAGCTCCCATTGGTCGTTTGCGCCAGGCGACACGTCGTTTTGCGTCAGGAGATCTATCCACAAGGATTGGAGATGACGTAAAAGGAAGAAACGAACTTGCAGAATTGTCACATGATTTCGATGAAATGGCTGAAAAAATTGAAGGATTGGTTGGAGGGCAAAAAACTCTCTTGCGGGATATCTCGCATGAATTACGTTCGCCCCTCGCACGTTTAGGCATCGCTCTGGAACTCGCTCGTCAACAGGAGGGTGGGGAGTTACAACGTAAATCACTGGATCGGATTGGGTTGGAAGCAGAACGAATGAATAGCATGATTGGCCAATTACTCAATCTGACTCGCTTGGAAAGTAGAGAATTCGAGATTTCTTTTGAGGAATTTGACCTTCGGGATTTATTGGCCTGTTTGGTTAATGATGCTGCCTATGAAGCAAAAGTTCGTCAATGTGAGGTTGTTTTGCAGGCACCGACAAAAGTTAGTTTTCTGGGGTCACAAAACTTGCTGGCTCAGGCATTTGAAAATGTGATCCGTAATGGGGTCAAATATACTGCTGAAGGTAGCCTTGTTTCGATTAAGTTATGGGTTGAAGAAGAACAGATAAAAGTTCAGATTGCTGACGCGGGGATCGGTGTTCCCGATGATGCTTTGGGGAAAATATTTGATCCTTTTTTCCGGGTTGCTGATGCACGAGACCGTCAAAGTGGAGGAACGGGAATAGGTTTGGCTATCGCTAAGCAATCTATTATCCTCCATGGAGGGACGATCTCTGCATATAATCAGAATGATGGAGGACTGTTGGTTGACATTGTTTTGCCCGTCAATAATTAGAAAAATCATGGGTGGTTGCCCGGGATTCTCTTTTTAGGTTACAATCCACAGATAATCAAAGAAGGAGATCTTGTATGGATTGGTTTTTATTATTAGGAATTGTAGTTGTCTGGTTTGCTTTGAATCGGTGGATTTTACCTAAAATGGGCATTCAGACATGAATGTCAGGCAGCTGTGAGCTTCCGCGTGACGGTAAGCAGAAAACTGACCTGGAAAATTCCGGTGTGAGTGAAGAAAAATAATTTTGAAAGAAGGCCGCTCGTATGAGCGGCCTTCTTTGTTTTTAGGTAATCTATACTTAGCTGAAGAGCTCTCTGAAGAAAGACTCTCGGTTGGTATTAATCCTCAAGCCTCAGAACATATCCGACTCCCCGGACCGCATGAAACAATTTGCTCTCGGAAATTCTCTCTATTTTGTTGCGTAAATACCATACATGAACATTGACCCGGTTCGAAAAGTTATCTATGAAGCCCCACACATGCTTGTCGATCATGGAGCGCGATAAAGTTTGGTTCGGGTTGTACATGAAGAGTTCAAACAAGGAGTATTCTTTTTCGGAGAGGTTGATTTCATTATCTTTGTGCCAAAGTTTACGACTGATAAGATCAAGGCGCAGATCGGCAAAAACAAGCTCTGTCGCCCGTTGCTGGGATGCACGTCGCACCAGTGCGTTCACTCTGGAAATCAGTTCTTTTATTTCAAGCGGCTTTGTCATGTAACCATCACACCCTGCATTTAGCCCTGCAGCAATATCTTCGATAGAATCTCTTGAACTTAAACAAAGAATCGGTGTGATCTGATTTTTTCTGCGTAATTCTTGAATGACGGCTATTCCGTTTTTTTGTGGAAAAGCAGTCTCCATGATGATCAGGTCATAAGGGGAGCTTTCTGCTTTTGAGACGATTTCTTTCCCGTTTAAGGTGATGTCGGCCGTGATGTTATGTGCTTTCAGTGTCTTTTGAAGAAAAATAGTGTGATCTATTTCTTGATCCGCAATAAGAACATGCATTTAACGCTTCCCTTTCACCAGGTGGGATATGGGAGTCACTGAGACTCTTTTGTTTGACCCGATAAATATTGTGACAGCCGAATGATTAATTTCTACATATAATTAGCGTTATGCAATTATAAAACAATGAGAAAAGATCTAGTATGCAATGCGTATGATTTCTACGTATTGGTAGTCAGCAGGGTGTGTTTTGCAGGAGATAAACGGTTTGGTTTTCCACAGAGAACTAGAGGTAAGGTGAGAATAAGCGGCAGAAAGAATCACGCAAACGGGTTGGAAGAGAGCGCTTATCCATATCTTCAAGAGAGACTTTTCGTGCTTGTTTGCGGGAGTTATCAAAATGAGAAATCAGCTCTCCGACCGTGTTGGAATCAAATATCTCGACGTTAAACTCAAAGTTTAAGCGTAAACTGCGTGGGTCAATATTGGCCGATCCGACTAAGGCGTATTCATCATCAATTAATAAAATCTTGCTATGGGTAAAGGGGGGTGGTTGAAAGTATATATTGATTTTGTGCTCGAGTAATTCGAACAAGAGTGCATTTGTCGCCCAGCCTACATAAGGGAGATTGCTTTCTTTGGGCAGGAGAATATCAACTTGCACACCTCTAAGGGCAGCGGTATTGATGGCTGCAAGCTGTGCACGATTAGGAAGAAAGTAAGGGGTCATAATTCGGATGTGGGATTTGGCACAGGAGAGCGCGCCAATCAGAATCCAATTAAGTTTTTCATGTTGTTCGTTCGGACCGGCACTGATGCCGCGGCAACAGGCATTCCCGATAACAGGTGAGGTTGGCCATTCACACGGCTCGCGTTTTTCATCGGTTGCATAATGCCAATCTTCCATAAAGGCATCACGGAGCTGTTCACAAATTGGTCCTTCGAGGCGGAAATGGACATCTATAATAGGAGAGAGAGTCCCCGGTGTCATCGACAAGTGTCGATCGCGGATATTCATTCCACCGGTAAAGCTGCAATCATGGTCAATAATTAATAGCTTGCGATGGTTTCTTAAATTTAGGTAAAAGCCGCGTAATAACGTCAAAGGGAGAAAAGTTGTGGCTTTAACTTTGGTTCCACGAAATATTTGGCGAATTTTTTTAAGGGAATAAAGCTCTCCAAAAGCATCGATCAAGACCCTGACATCAACGCCCCGTTCTGCTGCTGCGACTAATTCTCGGGCAAATTGCTGGCCAGTTTGGTCTGGGATCAAGATGTAGCTGGAGAGGAAAATCGATTGTTTTGCTTTTCCGATTGCTTCAAGCATGGCCGGATAAGTTTGTTCACCATTGTAGAGAACGGTGATCTTATTGCCAAAGGTCAAAGGGCGCCTTGTGACAGCATCGGAGAGTTTGATCAATGCCTGACTGGTACTGCTGGTTGGGAAGTGTTTGATGTGCTTCTGCTCTGCGGGACGATCAACATGCAGCCAATGCATCCCCTGGCCTTGTTCCTGAATCTCACGGGAACGCGTGCGGATACGATTAACCCCTAATATCCAGTAGACGAGTGCTCCGAGCCCTGGCAGTGCCAGACAGGTAATAATCCAGCCGACTGCCGCACGCGGGTCACGTTTAGTCAGTAGGGCGTGCCCGGCCGATAGCAGCGAAAAGATCCAGAGGATGGCAAGCAGAAATGTCAGCATGTCTCTCCTGAAAGGTCAGTCTATCCATGAGCCAGTGTACTCAAGGGGATGTTGAGCTCAGTTTCTGGCTGTTAATATCTATCTTGATTGATTCCCCCTAGCGTAGAGATGTCCCACAGCGGGGGCATGTCAAAACTGTATTTGTGGACACTTTTTCTCCACAGGTTGGGCAGTTGAACCAGTGTCGACAATAGCGACATTGTTGCTCCGAAAGCCCCTGCTTTTTTTTACATTTGGGACAGCGACGATACATTTTTCGTCCGTTGATGTAATCTTCAAAAAAGAGACCACAGCGGTGACATTCGCTGGCTCCTGGTTTGATCGTAGCGCCACATCCAGGGATAGGGCATTTAAAGATTGTTTTACAGTGACTGCACCAGAATTCGCCTTTGAGGGGTTCTTCACATTTTTGACATCGCTTGATGGCCATTTATTCTCTCCATATTTAAAACTTTTGTAGCGAAATTTTTTTAATCGAATCTACATCATAGTTGACAAAAACGGGATTGCCAAGCGGCTTATCTGTGTGCCGAGGTTAAGGACGTTCTGAGAAAGCAGAATTGTTGACGTTTTTAATTCATGGGAACTCTGTTAAGTCATTGTTTAAGAAAAGAGAGTTAATCCTCGTGGCTCTGTTTCAGCCAATGACAGAACTCTTCATCTGCTTGCTCCGCATCACCGAAATTCAATTCGAGTAAGCGCCGTAAATGTCCGAGGCTTTCTGCTTCTTCAGAGGTGAAAATGAAGCCATAAAAGTGACCCTGTTGATGGATAAGTTCACCGGTAAATCTCATCCCGATAGAGGAGTCTGGAAGGTAAATGTTGAGTGACGCCTCTGAATTCAGGGTCAGGGGGAGTTGTTCGTCAGATTTAAATAGTGCTCCTCGTAAGGCGAGGTCGATGAGGTCACAGCAAAAAGAGCTGTCGTTTATGGTGATATCTGCTTCGGTACGGAAATTAATCCGTCGATAGTGGCGTTGCTCTGTCATGGCAAAGCTCCTTCAGTATTCACTTTATGGTACAATGGGGCCAATTTCTGTCGTGTTTATCAGTGTAACAGAAAAAAGCAATTATTGTTTTTTGTAAGTCGACTTCTTTTCTTTTGTAGAAGTGTGTTTTCGAATTGTCACTTGCGGATGAGATGCTGACAGAGGTACATTGTCTTAATAATCTTAAATCTAAATTGTTCTCAACTGTATGGGGTTTTTTTATGTTTTATCCTGCAAAATTTGTAAGGCGATTTGTTGTCATTCTTGTGCTTTTATTGTTGCCCGCAAGTGCCTGGTGTAAAGAGGTTGATCCGTTTGATACCAACCGCGCTCGATTGCTTGGACATATGTTGCAACAGCAACTGAGTGGCAAACATTATAGCCAGAAGCCAACCGATGACGCGCTGTCCCATGCTGCTTTTGATCTTTATCTGAAGCAGCTTGATTTTCAGAAGCAATTTTTATGGCAGGAAGACGTTACAAAATTAAAAGCGTACAGAAGTGATATTGATGATGCGATTCGCCGTGGTCGGTTGAATCTTCCCCTTGCAGGGCGGGATATCTTGAATTATCGGATCGCCCAAGTTCAGGAAATGGTTTCCGCACTCCTCGAAAAAAAGATTGATCCAACTATAATTGAGAGCATGGAAACGGACTCCGAAAAGTTTGATTATGCTGCTGATGCCAATGAATTGCGAGAACGCTGGCGCAAAACCCTCAAAGCTCAAACGCTGGCTCGTTATATCGGTTTACGTGAAGACGATATCGGTGTTGACGATGATGGAGCATTGCTTCCCGTCGATCAGAAGGGGGATGAAGAATTATTTCAGAAGGCCCGTGAGAAGGTTGTCAAAACAACACGTAACCGTTTAAAGCGGATGCTTGAAGAGACCCCACAAGATCACTATGATCGCTATCTTAATGTGATCTCTCGTGCATTTGATCCCCATACCAGCTATATGCCACCGACTTCAAAAGAGGACTTTGATATTCAGATGAGTGGCTCTCTGGAGGGTATTGGGGCGACCCTGCGTGAAGATGATGGCTATATCAAGGTTGTGCGGGTTATCCCCGGAAGTGCGGCATCACAACAGGGAGAACTCGGAGCAGACGATATTATCCTTAAGGTTGCCGAAGGAGCCGCAGATGCCGTGGATATTACCGATACACGAATCCGTGATGCCGTTGCGTTGATTCGTGGCAAAAAAGGGACTGAAGTTCGCTTGACAGTGAAGAAGCCGGATGGTCGGCAACAGATTATTCCGATTATCCGCGATGTTGTAGAGATTGCCGAAACCTTTGTTAAAGGAACAACGGTGACGGATGAAAAGAGTGGGCAAACTTTTGGTTACATCAAAATCCCCTCATTTTATCGTGACTACAGTGGCAAGACGGAGCGTAATTGCACCGATGACTTGCGTGAAGAGTTGATTAAGCAACGTCATGAAAAAACGGCTGGGTTGATTCTTGACCTGAGGAATAACGGTGGTGGTTCTTTGTCTGATGCTGTCAGCGTGACAGGACTTTTTATCGAGAGTGGCCCCGTAGTGCAGATTCGTAGTGGCTCTGGCAAGATAAGAGTGATGAGCGATGACGATCGGTCCGTTGAATATAGCGGTCCGATGATTGTTCTGGTCAATCGTTTTAGTGCCTCAGCTTCTGAAATTGTGGCCGGCGCACTTCAGGATTATGGCCGGGCATTGATCGTTGGTGATGAACATACCCACGGAAAAGGGACAGTTCAGGCGTTGCTTGATCTTGATCGTTTTGTCAATTTACGGGGAATGGATAAGTATATGCCTCTGGGTGCTGTCAAGGTGACGATCCAGAAGTTTTATCGGATTAGCGGTGAATCGACTCAAGAAGCTGGGGTTCATCCTGATGTTGTATTGCCATCACGCTTGGATGGTTTAGAAAGCGGTGAAAAGTATCTGGATAATGCTCTTCCTTGGGATCATATTGCATCAGCAAACTATAAGCATTGGGAAGGTTCAGCCACAGATCTTTCCACCTTAAAAGAATTAAGCGAAGCACGGATAACACAGAATGAAGAATTTCAGGACATTGTTTCTGATGCTGACAGTGCACAGAAAAGACGCGATGAGACGCAACAATCTTTGCTTCTAAAGGACATGTTGGCTGAGCGTGACGAGATGCGTGACGGCAAAGAAAAAATGACCCCACATGGGATGATGGCCGTTGATGATGAGGGTGACAAAAAGGAACGTTCTCTGGATGAAAAAATCGCAGAAGACCCCTATGTTGAAGAAGGGGTGACTTTACTCTTAGATTTGATTGGTGCTTCCAGTTAATTATTCACTGCCCCTCTCTCTTCAGAGAGGGGCAGTGACAAGACGTTCGGTGACGGTAAAACCTTTCTCTTGCCACTTGCGGCAATCTATTTCAATCCTTCATACAGATCATCTGCCAAATTAGTCATTAATTGAAAGTATGTATCAGGTCCTGCTGTTAGGTTTGAGCCAATAGGATCAAGGCTTCCGGTTTTAGCCCCTGTCCCTTCTATGACTGTTGCAACCAGACGAGATTCAAATTGAGGTTCGCTGAAAACACATTTCGCCCCTAAATGTTTTATTTTATGACGGATCTCTTTGACTTTTTTCGCCCCAGGTTTTCTGCTGGGATCAATGGTAATCGATCCCACTGCATTTAATCCATAAGCCTCTTCGAAATATTGATAAGCAGCATGGAAAACGATGTAAGGGGTATCTTTTACCGGTGCGAGTTTTTCTGTGAGTTTTTGGTGGAGTTGATCGAGCTTTTTGAGCATTTTTTCTGCGTTCGCTTGATATTGAGATTGATGCTCAGGATCCATTTCTGATAAGGCATCACGTGTCAGATTTACAACCTTTTGTGCCAGAACGGGATTGAGCCAAAGATGCAGGTCTGGGCTCTGATGTTCCGCCTCATGATGTTCCGCCTCATGATGTTCCGCCTCATGATGTTCCGCTTCGTGATGTTCCGCTTCGTGATGTTCCGCTTCGTGATGTTCCGCTTCGTGATGTTCCGCTTCGTGATGTTCCGCTTCGTGATGTCCGTGCGAGTGTGGTCCTTTACTCCAACTACCCCCCTGCCTTTTGGTTAACAGATGTCCCTTCAATTGTTCTGCAAGTTCAAGCTGTACGGCATTTTTGCCCAGAGTGGCCAAGGGCTTATCGAGAAAACTTTCCAGATCATGACCCACCCAAACGACCAATTGAGCTTTTGCTATAGCTTTTGCTTCAGAAGGTCGCATAACATACCCATGGGGAGAGCCTCCACCTTTAACTAATAATGTTGGCTCGCCAACGCCTTGCATGACACCGGCTACTAAAGAGTGCAGAGGCTTGATGCTGACAACGACAGAGGGGACGGAATTATTGGCGGCCCAAGTCGGTGAAATGAGACAACAGAGGGCCAGACAGGTAAAAAACATTTTCTTCATGATGGTATTCTCCTGTAAATGAATTCGTTGATGTTTGTGTAATGTTATAATATAACAATTAGATAATCAAGTTACTTGAAGTCCAAAATTTTTCTTGGGAAAAATTGCATGAATGCGCATAAAAACCTTCAGTTTATTTCTGATGATCATGACCACCAAAGCTGCATTGCTAGCGCGTTAGAAAATGCGGAAAAGGTTTGTCAACGACGGGGGCAGCGTTTTACAGCACTTCGCCGTCGGGTTTTTGAGTTGGTTTGGCAGCAGCATAAACCTATCGGAGCGTATGAGGTTCTGGAGAAATTGCAGCAGGATGGGCGAGCTGCTCCCCCGACTGTCTACCGGGCGCTTGATTTTCTTTTGGAACTTGGTTTGGTTCACCGGATCGCCTCTTTGAATGCTTATGTCGGCTGTATCCATCCTGAATCCCCCCATGACGGGCAGTTTTTGATTTGTAAAAGTTGCCGTTCTTATGCCGAGCTTGATGTCGCTTCAGTGAATATGGCGATTGAGAAAAGTGCTCGTGAATCAGGCTTTGAAGTTCATCAACACACAGTTGAGATTATGGGGCTCTGTCCACGCTGCCAGGCTGAAAAGGAAGAATCATGACGTTTCCACTTCTTGAAGTATCTGACCTCGGATTGGTTGTTGGGCAGAAACGTTTGCTGGAAAATATCAATTTCAAAATTTCTCAGGGCGAAATACTGACGGTTATTGGACCCAATGGAGCGGGGAAAACGACTCTATTGCGTGTTTCTTTGGGGTTGATTCGCCCAACGTCAGGAGCAGTCAATCTGAAACAGAAGCTGACGATTGGCTATATGCCGCAGCGGTTGCATCTGGATCCGACTTTTCCTTTGACGGTCAAACGATTATTGGCCCTTGCTTGTAAGAACGATATGGCGAAGGTCCTCCCTTTGTTAGAAGAGGTGGGGGCGACACATGTTCTTAATTCGCAGATGCAAAATCTATCAGGCGGTGAAATGCAGCGTGTTCTTCTTGCTCGAGCTTTGGTCCGCGAACCGGATCTTCTGGTTCTTGATGAGCCTGTTCAAGGAGTCGATGTTCATGGGCAGGTTGATCTCTATCAATTAATTTCCCGGATTCGCGATCAGCGAGGTTGTGCTGTCTTGATGGTCTCTCACGATTTGCATTTAGTTATGGCAGCAACGGATCGAGTCCTGTGTTTGAACCAGCATGTCTGCTGTAGCGGAACTCCTGAATCGGTGACGAATGATCCCGCTTTTCTGGAGCTCTTTGGTTCCGCAGCCGTTCAATCGATGGCGGTGTATGTGCACGATCAGAACCATCATCATGACCACTGTGAAAGTTGTCACCGGGGGGCTGCAAATGATAGATGATTTTTTATTTCGAGCTTTGGTCGGTGGCTTGGGGGTTGCTCTGGTCGCGGGCCCTTTTGGATCTTTTGTCGTGTGGCGTCGTTTGGCATATTTTGGCGATACCCTGTCTCATTCGGCTCTTCTTGGAGTGGCTTTGGGTTTTATTCTCCATATCAATTTAACTGTTGGGGTTATTGTGATCTGCCAACTGTTGGCCATATTGCTCTTTTTTAGTCAACGCCAGCAGCAATTGGGCAGCGATACGATGCTCGGCATCTTTGCCCATGGGGCTCTCTCTCTGGGTTTGGTCGCGTTAGCATTTATGGAAGATGTCAGAATCGATCTTGTCGCTTATCTCTTTGGCGATATCCTTGCGATCAGCAATGGTGATCTTGGTTGGATTTTTGCGGCTGGTGGGCTTGCTTTGGCTGGTTTGCTGTGGCTTTGGAAACCGTTATTGGCGATTACCATTCATGAAGATCTAGCACGGGTTGAGGGGATACCCGTTGATCGAATTAATTGGATGTTTCTGGGACTGATTGCCTTGATCGTTGCCGTCATGATGAAGGTTGTGGGGATGTTACTGGTAACGGCTCTGTTGATTATTCCCGCAGCAACGGCGCGGCGGTTTTCCGGAAGTCCCGAATCAATGGCCTTGCTGGCCAGTGTGTTTGGCTGCTTGGCTGTTTGTCTTGGCCTTTATGGCTCATTTCAATGGGACACCCCAACCGGTCCGACAATTGTTGTTTCTGCCTGTCTGATATTTGTCATCGGATTAGTCTTGCCGCGTGGTTTGAGAGTCGCTAATTGATAATCTTTCGTCATAATTGGTTGCTTTGTTCAATCGGCTTCCCATAAAAAAGAATACCAATCGCCAGAAATACGGCTGTAACCTATAAACCTTTCAACGCGTTTTCTCTCTTCCCGCATCGCCTCAAGATTTGGATAAATCCTCTCTTCTCTCCTTGGGTCTATATAGGCAATGCCGGTTCCAAAAGAACTGACCCCGATTCCTTTGCGATGGGTGTAATAACGGATGATAGTTGGAGTGTTCTGCTGCTCGTTTTCTGGGGTTGGATCAACCTCTAGCCACTGATAGCCAATCGTTAAATCGCCTGTAGAAGAAATCGTTTCTTGTTGTGATAGTTCCGTTAGGATCTCTTTGTTTTTCTCTTCGAAAGCTCTTTTGTGATTAGAAAAGAACTTTTCCATTTCGGCCGTTGAAGGAGTAGAAAAAACCCGAGAACCCAGAAATCCGAGGGTGATCATACCAACCAGAGTGATTGCTAACGATAATTTGAAAAAAGTTTTCATCATGTATCCAGAAGAAAAGTTCTTAGGGGCAATTGTGGATATTGAGTGATTGCAGGTATCTCAAAGTGTCGGAATTGGGATGAAAGTGTTTGACAATATCTAGGGCATTTTGCCGATCGCTGTTACAGGTGTTGATATCTGCCCCTTTTGATACAAGAAATTTAATTCCTTCCAAATAGCCTGCGTACGTATAACGAATGAGCAAAGTATTATTCTTTCTGTTTTTTAAGTTTATATCGGCACCTGCATCAAGGAGAATCTCAGCAATTTGAATTTCTTTGTTAAATATCGGTGTGTCGCCCAGATCATTTTCTGCGGAAAGATCTGCACCGTTTTCGATCAATAATTTTGCGATAGTCGCATTTTGAGTGACATGTAATGGGGTCTGCTGCGTTTCGTTGCGCACATTGACATCAACGCCTTTGCTAAGTTGCACTTTGACGATCTCTACATCACCGGCATAGAGACCTAGAAACATTCTTTCCGTTTCTTGGTTTAGGGGGTGTTGCTGTTGGGCTTGTGACTTTTGAAACTTTTTCTCTTTGAGTTTGTCCATCTGGGGTGCGGTTACAAAGGCAATATATAAAATGGCAACAGAGCAGATCAAACTTACTGCCAGTAGAAGGGTTTTTATCCCGTTTAATTTTCTATTATAAATCCAATGAGCACAGAACATCCCAAGGGCTGGAATGGATAAAAAGATCCAACTAGAAGAAAATAGTTGGTTATGAAGAGATGTGCCGAAGCACAGAGCAAAAAACGCTGCGAAAATAATGAAGTTAAAAATAAAGTAGATAATAGACAATACTTTTAAAGACTTTGATGTTTTGTTCAGTTTGGCCATTTGGTGAGGATAGTCTGTAGGGGGGATGACATACAAGAACTAAAGGGCTTATTGCTTTTGACAAATTATGATTGACGCGTTTGGGTGAAATAAGGAAACTGAGTCGATATAGTTATTAAGAACAGATATTTCCTTCTTCATTTTTCTAAAAGGATAACCAATGACCTGTCGACACTCGCTGCGTTTTATATTTCTTCTTGTCGCTATCTTGACCCTGATGGTTTCATCGGTATGGTCTGTTGAGCTAAATGGTCGTGTTGTCAGTGTGACAGGAAAGGCTGTGACGATAAAGCTTGAGGGCAATCTTAATCCACAGATCGGTGACCCGGTTGCTATTCATGAGCCTATCCCTGGCCTTGGAACTCTCCCTCTGGAAGGAGAGTGGAAAGTCAGCACCATTAATCCAAAGACGATCATTGCCGAGCCCGTTGGTCAGGCAAGTCAACCTCAGGAAGGGCAAATTGTTGTTGTCCAATCTGCTCAGCCTTCATCTGGTGCTCCTTCCCAGGCAGATGTTAAAGAGACGTATCAACGTGGGTTGAATTATCTGAAAGGTGAGCAAGGGGTGGAGAAAGACGTAACAAAAGGAGTGTCTTTGATCCGCAATGCTGCTTCTCAGGGGAATAGTCTCGCTCAGGGACAATTGGGTTATCTCTACAGTCATGGAATTGGGGTTGTGGCGGATGATAAAGAGTCTTTCCAGTGGTCAAGAAAGGCTGCGATGCAAGGTCATATCGTTTCGCAATATAATGTTGCAGCCGATTTTTACAAGGGTCGAGGAATCGCAGAAGATAAGACAGAAGCAACAAAGTGGTTTCGTAAGGCAGCAAATCAAGGCCACTTAGGAGCACAAGCCAGTATGGGACGTGCATATTACAAAGGTTATGGTGTCTCTCAGGACTATGCTGAAGCTGCAATGTGGTATGAAAAAGCAGCGCAACGAGGCGATGCCTTTTCTCAGCGGCGTTTGGGGTTGATGTATGCGCAGGGTGAAGGTGTCCCCCAAAGCTCTTCAATCGCTTACGACTGGTACAAAAAAGCTGCGGGCCAGGATGATGTCTTATCGCAAAAACAGCTTGGGTTTATGTATTGGAATGGCAAGGGAGTTCCAAAAGATAAGGTGAAGTCTTTTTATTGGTTCAGGAAAGCTGCCCGGCAGGGAGAGGTCGGGGCGCAGAGTTTAACCGCTATGTGCTACCAACGTGGCACGGGCACCGCAAAAGATATTGATAAAGCCATTTATTGGTATCAAAAAGCGGCAGCTCAGGGGGATGAAGACGCCAAGGAAGAATTGGCTACGCTTAACGCAACCTCTGGAAGTGGTTTGCAAGGCTCGGCCAGTTCTGCTGGAAGGCCCCATTCAGGACCGATCCCAGCAGGTGCTTCACAGATCATTTCACAAATTCAATCAACTGATGGGGCCTCACAACAACGAGGGGCAAAGCTCTTAGCCCGATCTGCCTACAAATCTGACCCTGCCGTTCTTGCTGTGGTTGCGGATGAGCTTCTCAAGGGCTGCACCCTGAATCCGCGTGACAAACGTCATGTTGATGCAATGGCATGGTTGTGTAAGATTCTAGGGACTTCGGGAGATAAAGCGTATCAGCCAACTCTGCAAAAAGTTAGCAAGACAACCAGAAGTCGTAAAATCAAAAAATTTGCGCGTAAATATGCGGCTAGCCTTAGGTAATAGTTAGAATTACTCAGGGCAATGAACTTTAAATTCCCAGGCGGTTCCACTTCCCCCTTTACAGTTGGGGCGAATATCTACGGTGACCTCAGGTTTAAATGCTTTCTTTTTCAAAACGATCGTTTTGGTTGTTCCAGTCCCGACACAGCCTGAATTGAAGAGAACCTTGCTCCCTTGAGAAACGATGACCATATCCTCCTGACTGTGGGTCTGGTAATCAAAACGGAAGGTTTTTCCGGTTCTGCCAATATCAATAATATGCTGTTCCGGCCTGTCTCCCCCCGCCTTACGTACATCATTGCAGGTTCCCTGATGAACAACTGGCGGGCCAGTGTTTGCCGCATTGGTACCAGACGAATTAGTTGAATTTGCTGCCGAAGCGTTATTTAATCCTGCGATCACTCCTCCGAGGGCTTGCCAGAACAATTGTTGGTTCTTCTGGTTATTCGCCATATTTTGTTCAGCTTGTGCGAGGGCCGCAACATAACTTGCGTAATATGAACAGTTTTGGCTTCTACTGAGGACACTCTTGACCCCTTTTAGATTGTTTCTCTGGAGCATCGCACGAATAGCGCTTTTGTTCTCTTCACACTTCAGGGCCGCCAGTGCACCACCAAGGGCAAATTCACATTGGCTATACTGCGCTAGAATTGCTTTGGCTTTGCTGAAGCGTTGAGCGCCAACCGCAGTATTGTAGCTGCTCTGTGCCAGTAAACATTCCTGGCGTTCTAATCTGGAAACAGCACTCGCATAAAAGGGACACTCGACTGCTTCGCTGAGGATTTCTCGACAACGCTCAACACGCTTATTGCCAAGGGCTGCAGAAAAAAGACTTTCACTTTGCTGGCAGAGAGCGTTTTGTTCGTCTATATCGTAGAGAGTGACGATGACAGTCCCTTTGTTTTTAAAAATTGTTCCTGCTCCCGGGGTTTGACTTTTAACGGTATTAGTGAGGCTTGGATCTGGAGCGGCTTCGCCTGTGACAAAAATGGCAGTCAGACCGCGTGTGGTGATGCTGATTTGAGCTTCAGATGCGCTCAATCCTTTCACGCTAGGGACTGTGATCTCTTTCTCTGCAAATTTGCTGTAAAGAAGAACTTTGACCGAAGTCTTTCGCGTGACTTCGGTTCCAGCAACAGGATCTTGGGAGTAGGATTTAAATTGATCACCCACCTCTCCTGCAGGGTCTCCGACCACCGGATTATAGACAAGATCGGCACCTCGGATGGCGCTGCCTGCATATCTGGCTTGGAAGCCGATAGCATTGGGGACGATTGTCGTGGATATATATTTTCCATAAACGACAACAGAAACAGCCGTTCCCGGTTTTGCTTTATGGCCTGGTTTTAAGCTTTGGAAATAAACTTTATTTTCCGAGGCGGCATCCTCTGCTTCTTTTCCGACACTGGCTGAGGCAGAAAAACCTGCATTAGTAAGAGTTTGTTTTGCAGTGTCCCGATCAAGACCGTAGGTGCTGGGGACAGAAGGGTAGGTTTTTCGTTCATCGAGGATTGCTTGGGCTTTAGAGCGCAAATTTTTGGGATCAAGATCTTCCGGTTTAGCGCCAAGGACTCCATTGGGATAGACGATGTGGAGGTCGGCAGTGGTTCTGTTTTTTTTGTTTGCAGCGGTTTGCTGGCTATCGCTAATTTCATTGGCAGCCCAATCTCCTATTTTCTGAACTTGAGGCGCAGCAACTTCGTTGTAGATAATAGACCCGGCGATCCCTCCCACGGTCGCTGTTACGGCCATTCCTATGGGACCGAGAGGGGCACCGTAAATTGCTGCAGAGCCCGCGCTGGCTAAAAAAACCGCTCCTGCAGAGGCCGCACTGGCCGACAACCCCGAGGCTCCACCGTTGACCACCCCCTCAACTACTCCGGGCAAATCACCTCCAGAGATGGAGCCAAGCACAGACGCTCCCGTTCCCACTTTGTCAACTCCAGCTAAAACCTTCCCGCCAAGTTTAAGGTTAGACTTGCCATTTTTGACAATTTTTTGAGTCGTTCTTGAAGTAAATCCACTAACTTTTTGAAGATTTTTAGAAATGTTGGTTTTAGAGAATTGTTTTGCTCCTTTGACAATGTTGTTTGCGACTTTCTCCCCTGACGTTGCAATTGTTGTCAAAGTATAGTTTGTCCCACTAACAAGTTGCTCTGATGTGGATTGATTAGGTTTTATTGACCGTTGAGAAGCATTGTCGGCTTGTTTTTTTTCCTTTTCTGTCATTGACCTGATGATGATATTCGTTTGTAAACTTTTACCCGGACTGTTTTCTGCTTGAGTCATTGGGACTGTAACAAGAATGAAAAAAATTCCTAAACATATCCCGACCAAAAGGTTCTTGCTCAAAAAACTTTTCATTGTGCGCCCTCCATATTCCCTTTGGTTGGGTCACGTTTTATTTCATTGTAAAAAAACTGATAATCAATCATGTCAATACGCTTTGGCCGCAAATAGATGCTTTTGCTCCCTTGAAAAAATAAAGCGAGACTTCGGCTTGTTTGCTGAGGGGGGGTGACAAAGACAAGACACCCTTCTGGGCCAGTACTGACGTTAGTAACAGTTAAAGAGGAAAACCATTCTTCCGGATAAGTCCTGAGACTTTGAGCCGTGTGCGGTAATGTCTCGTCTGCTACTGAGAAGAGTAGGTCAAATTTTCTGCTCTTTGCGAGTTTCATCACGTCAAGGGTGCGTGCTTTGCATGCTTTAAGAAGCTCAGCATCAGCATCAGGTGCTGAAAAGTTCAGCAGGTTGAGAAGATAATTATTCATCATAATAACCGTGCTGGGGGTATTGATTTCATCCAAAAGATCTTGTTCATTTAAGATGGACAGTTTTTTGCGCCAATTTTGTAGAGTTGACCCGGAAAAAACTTTTTCAAAAGAGAGCAAGGATTTGGCAACACTTAAGCCGACCGTTACAGGACGGTGCATGGTGCCACGAAGCCAAAGGGGAAGAATGTCAAGATCTTGATTGTCACTGCGAATCCAATCTCCCATGAGCAATTCAGCATCAACAACTTTATAGTCCGCCTCATCTCGAGCCCAGACTGTGATCAGAAAAGTATCGCTGTAAGGGTTATACAGCCCGACAACAGGGGACTTTTCATCAATCCCGCTATAGGCAATCACGGCACCATTAAAGAAAAACCTCCAGCCAAGCTGAGCCTGCGATGCTTCCCATAATGATTTATCAATTTCGTGCAGTTGTTCCATTCCCTGATCGGCGGAAAAAGCCAGTAATGCTTGGGCGTAATCGGTCCGAGCCGTTTCTTTAAATGCTGCCACCGAGGAAGTCAGTAGGGCCATATCCTCGATTTCTTCACTCTCTAAGGCTGCCATTGCTGATGGTGTGTAGCTAAAAGAGAGAAGGATAGTGAAACAGCAGATGAAAGATCGTCTGAGGATCAGCTGAAACCAATGCATTTCTGTGCTCCTTGCCAGTGAGGGTCGTTGTGGTTTGTATCTATCAAAATGAGGCTTATCGTTTCCGTTTGTTATTTAAGTTCTCTCGGGCTCGTTGGTATTAATGTTTATGATGATTCTCTCCAAAAGCAAGCAACGTTTGGAGCATGCTTGTTTTTGGCATGCTAACCCCTGCCGCTTCGGCTTGTTGTAAGGCGATTGCATAGATGGCATCCAATTCTAAAGGGAGTCCATTTTCTCGATCTATCATCATACTTGGCCGGTAGTGGTCCATTTTTTCAGTAAAAGAAATGAGTTGTTGGCTGAACCCTGGGCCATCTATCTGCTCTTCCAACTTCTGCTCGTTGGCTCCGGCAATGACCTCAAGCATCAGTTCTCTTACTAGCTCTTTGCTAGGAGAATGAGCAAGGATTTCTGTGACGTCTTTTCTTAGGAGTGCTGATAACCCGTTAAAGGGGATGTTCCAGACAAGTTTCTCCCAGCGTGCTCGACGAAGGTCACTGACAGCATCACAGGGAACATCGGCGTCAACAAAGGTCCCCGCTAATTGTTTGCTGCGTGGGGTGAGTCCCTGACTGAACTCTCCAAGGCGAATTTTCCCTTCCCCAAGATGATGAACTGTCCCTGCTTCCCCTCGGTTACTGCAAAGAAAGGCGACTCCACCCAAGATGCGTTCAGGGCCGAAAGCTGAGGCCAGAAGCTCTTCATTTCCCAGACCATTTTGCAAAGTGAGGATAGCGGTGTCCGGGCCAAGGAGTGGACGAACCAGCTTGACGAGGTGGTGGTTGGAGATTGTCTTCAGGCCAATGACAACCAGATCAACTGGGCCAATGTCTTCGGATTGCTGATATCCTAGAACCTGTGGAAGATGAAAGTCGCCGTTACACGAATGAACAAAGAGCCCTTTTTCTTGGATAGCATAGTAGTCACGGCGTAGGAGAAAGTGGACATCTTGTCCGCTTCTCTGAAGCATTGCACCATAATATAAGCCGAGGGCACCAGAGCCGATTATTCCTATTCGCATAGTGATAATACTCCACGAGATAAAGCTGCCATAGTCAGTGGATCCTTGCGGGTGGAAGTGAAAGATCTTTCCCCGATGTTTTAGCATAGGAAGAGAAATGGGCTCCAGAAAAAAGCTCTCTTGAGTCGTGATTGTGCAAAACCATTTTCTCTTTTGAATCAAGAGGTTACTCAGAATTATAGTTTTGACGAAAAAGCTGATTTGTGCTACTATCTTCAGGTTCTAACCAAAGGAGTTAAATTGTGTTTAAAGTCGGAGATATGGCAGTTTACCCAACTCAAGGAGTTGGTGTTGTTGAAGATATTGAAGTTCGTGAGTACTCTGGTCATAGTCAAGAATTTTACATTCTAAGAATTGTTGACAGTGATATGAAAATTATGGTCCCAGTTGCTAATGTTGATAACGTTGGCATGCGTCAGCTGATCGACCAGCAGAGGATTACTGGGGTTTTTGATGCATTGGCTGAGCCGGCTATTGGCGGCAAAGTTGCTTCGTGGAGCAGACGTCAACGTGAGTATAACGATAAGTTGAAAACCGGTGATTTGCTAGAGGTCGCACATGTTTTGCGCGATTTATATCAGATTGGAACGGGAAAAGAACTCTCTTATGGAGAGAAAAAAGTTCTGGAGCAGGCTCGCAAACTTCTGGTGACAGAAGTTGCTCTTGCTGAAGGAGCGAAAGAGGCTCAGGTTGTGCAGCGGTTGGAAAATATTTTTCACTGATTCTCTTTTTGATATTGCAGTATTCAAGACCGGGCACATATGATGTGCCTGGTCTTTCTGTTTAAGGCTGTCTTTTTTCTACTAACGACTTGTCCTGTCCGACACTAGAGGGAAACAATGAAAGCAACTGTCCTTATCCCGGCAGCGGGAACGGGTCGCCGGATGGGGGGCTCTGTTAGTAAGCAGTACCTTGAGCTTGCGGGTAAGCCAATTCTTGCTCATACGTTGACGTTATTTGAAAATCACCCTCTAATCGAAAATATCTATCCGATAGTCCCACCAGATGATATCTCTTATTGCCAGAAGCAGATCATTGATTGTTATGGATTCAGTAAGGTTCGCCGTATTGTTGCAGGTGGGGCTGAGCGACAGGATTCGGTACGAAATGGTTTGAACGCGCTGAGCGAAGATGGATTAAATCAGCCACAAAGGCCGGTTCTTATTCATGATGGGGCGCGTCCTCTGTTTGATAGTCAGTGCCTGTCAACATTGATCGAGATTGTTGGTGAGATCGGGGCTTGTACCCTTGGGGTTCCGGTTAAGGACACGATTAAAGATGTTGAAAATAACCGCATCACTCGTTCTCCAGATCGCTCCCGCTTATGGCAAGCTCAGACGCCGCAGGGCTTTCAATATCGGTTGATTCGCGAAGCTTTTGATCGAGCGGATCAGGATGGTTTTATCGCCACAGATGATGCGTCATTGTTGGAGCGTCTTGGCCATCCAGTGCAAATGCTTGAGGGGGATTATCGCAATATCAAAGTGACAACCCCAGAGGATATTCTAATAGCGGTAGCTTTATTGGGAGGGGGCAAATAATGCGTATTGGGCATGGATATGATGTCCATCAATTAGTTGCTGAGCGTCCGTTGGTTCTCGGTGGGGTGACTATCGATTATGAATTGGGGTTGCTGGGTCACTCGGATGCTGATGTTTTACTGCACGCTGTTTGTGATGCAATTCTTGGTGCTTTAGCCTTAGGAGATTTAGGGAAACATTTTCCTGATACTGATGCCTCTTATGCTGGAATTGACAGCCGTGAGCTATTGCGCCAGGTGATTAAACAAATGAAAACAAAAGGTTTTCGGATCGGGAATCTCGATACGACGATTCTCTGCCAAAAACCCAAGCTTGCACCCCACATAGAACAAATGGTGGCCAATATAGCCGAGGACTGTTGGGCTGACATCAGTCAGATCAATGTCAAGGCAACGACGACAGAACGACTTGGATTTGCTGGGCGCAGTGAAGGAATTGCTGCATATGCTGTTGTGATTTTGGAAGAAGAGAATCATTTCGCAGGGCCCTTAGCAGCTGTGATTTTATAAATCGGTGGTGAAGGATATTGCATGAGTAACGAAACACCCGTCATTTCAAATTTTATTCGGACTATTATTAATGAAGACCTGAAAAGCGGCAAGCGAGAGCAGGTAACCACCCGCTTTCCACCTGAGCCGAATGGATATCTCCATATCGGTCACGCTAAAAGCATCTGCCTAAATTTTGGTTTAGCAACAGAATATGAAGGCCGTTGTAATCTGCGCTTTGACGATACTAATCCGGTCAAAGAAGAAGATGAATATGTTGTGGCTATACAGGATGATGTCGCTTGGCTTGGTTTCGACTGGGGTGGCGAAGCTCTTTTCGCATCTGACTACTTTGACCAACTTTACGCATGGGCAATTAAGTTGATCAAAAAAGGCAAAGCCTATGTTGATAGCCAAAGCGCCGATGAGATGCGTAGCAATCGTGGAACTCTAACAGAATCAGGAACCAACAGTCCTTATCGCGACCGGACCGTTGAGGAAAATCTTGAGCTGTTTGAGAAGATGAAAAATGGGGATTTCCCTGATGGTGCACAGATTTTGCGGGCCAAAATTGATATGGCGTCACCGAATATGAACTTGCGTGACCCGGCTATGTATCGAATTATTCACGCTCATCACCATCGGACTGGCGATAAATGGTGTGTTTATCCGATGTACGATTTTGCTCATGGTCAGGAAGACTCAATTGAGGGAGTGACCCATTCAATTTGTACCCTCGAGTTTGAGGATCATCGCCCTCTGTATGATTGGTTCCTCAAGGAACTGGAGATTTTTGCCCCTCAGCAGATCGAATTTGCTCGTTTGAATCTCAGCTATACGGTCATGAGTAAGCGTAAGCTTTTACAGTTGGTCAATGAAGAATATGTTGAAGGCTGGGATGATCCACGCATGCCAACCATTTCAGGAATGCGCCGGCGTGGTTATCCCGCAGCTGCGATTCGCCAGTTTTGTGATCGTATTGGTGTCGGACGTGGTGCCAACTGGATCGACTTGTCGGTGCTGGAAGACTGTGTCCGTGAACAGCTCAATGAGACGGCATTTCGGCGGCAGGCGGTGTTGAATCCTCTGAAGGTGACAATTACGAACTTCGATAAGGTTGAAATGCTTAATGCTCCCAATCATCCTCAGCAACCTGACCTTGGAAGCCGCGAGCTTCCGATGAGCAACGAGCTATGGATTGATCGTGATGATTTTATGGAGAATCCTCCATCACCGAAAAAATATTTTCGCCTAGGCCCTGAGCGTGAGGTTCGTTTGCGTAATTCTTACATCATTAAATGCGACGAGTACATCACGGATGAGAAGGGAGAGGTTGTTGAGCTGAAATGTAGTGCTGACCTCGATACCCTCGGTAAAAATCCCGAAGGGCGTAAAGTTAAAGGGATTATTCACTGGGTATCGGCGCAACATGCGCAAAAGGTTCCGGTGCGGATCTACGACCGTTTATTCAATCAAGAAAATCCCGATAAAGCCAGTAACTATCTTGAGGCACTCAATCCTGAATCTTTGCAATTGACTGAGGCTGTGGTAGAGCCCAGTTTATTGAAAGCTAGTCAGGGAGAGACTTTTCAATTTGAGCGGGTAGGATACTTTACTGTTGATAGCAAAGATTCTAAAGAGGGCACCCCTGTGTTCAACAGGACAGTGACCTTAAGAGATACTTGGGCAAAAATGAAATAATATGTGTTGTCGGGGTACGTTTGGAACCACCCTGACATGAAGATAAGATAGTTAAACGGAGACCCCTATGAGTTTACGTGTTTACAATACAATGAGCGGTAAAAAGGAAGAATTCCAACCCCGTGTTCCCGGTCAGGTTGGAATGTATGTCTGTGGTGTTACAGTTTACGATTACTGTCACATCGGCCACGCACGGGCTAATATTGTTTTTGATGTGATTTACCGTTATTTGCAGTTTTCCGGATACAAAACAACCTATGTTCGTAATTATACCGATGTTGATGACAAGATCATCAATCGCGCCAACGAACGTGGGATTTCAAGCAAAGAGTTAGCGGAAGAATTTATTACCGCCTTTGACGAAGATATGGATGCTCTTGGATTAGTTCGTCCGACTCATGAACCACGAGCGACAGAGTATATCGATAAGATCATTGAGATATGTCAGACTCTGATCGATAAAGGTATTGCTTATGAGTCCAGCGGTGATGTGTATTACCGGGTCGACAAATTTGCAGATTATCTCAAACTCAGTAAGCGCAATATGGACGAAATGCAGGCAGGTGCACGTATTACTCCGGGAGAGCAGAAGGAAAATCCGATGGATTTTGCCCTCTGGAAAGGGGCTAAGCCGGATGAACCCAGTTGGGAATCTCCTTGGGGAGCAGGTCGTCCTGGCTGGCACATCGAATGCTCAGCTATGAGTTCCTCTTTGCTGGGAGATAGTTTCGATATCCATGGTGGTGGCCGTGACTTGATCTTCCCTCATCATGAGAATGAAATCGCCCAGAGTGAAGGTGCCAGTGGGAAACCATTTGTTAAATATTGGTTGCACAATGGCTTTGTTAACGTTGATCAAGAAAAAATGAGCAAGTCGCTGGGGAATTTCTTTACGATTCGCGATATTTTAAATACCTACGATGCTGAAGTGATTCGCTTTTTCATTTTATCGGCTCAATATCGATCCCCGATAGATTTTTCAGATCAGAACTTGGCCGAATCACAGAGTGGTTTGAGACGCTTTTATGAGGCCTTAGAGTCTGCTGAGCTAGCGATTGAAGGCCTTGACCTGATTGAGAATTGTGATGAGGGGGCAAAAGTCGAAGAAAAGTTCCGAGAAGCGATGGATGATGATTTTAATACCGCTTTAGCCATTGCCCATTTATTCGATGGCGTCAGGACAATGAACCGATTGGTTGCGACGAAAAAGTTCAGAAAAAAACCAGAACTGGTTGCTCAGGTGGCCGATTTACATAAGACAATCCTTCGTCTAGGAGAGGTCATTGGTTTATATCGTTCACAACCAACTAAGTGGCTGGAGAAGGTAAAACTTGCCGGTTTGGCAAAGTTAGATATTACTGAGGAAGAAATTGGAAACTTTATCACGCAGCGTTTGACAGCTCGTGCTGAAAAAGATTTTGCCCGCGGGGACGAAATTCGTGACGAACTTGAAGCGAGAGGTATTTTACTTCTTGATACTCGAGAGGGGACAAATTGGAGATTGAAGTCAGCGTCTTAATTATGTACGTATGTTCCCTTTTAAGAATGCTAGGATAAGGTTCTGGTTCCAATTTTCCCTGAAAACATGTGGAAATGTGAATTGACATAGAGCGTACTTCAGTGTAGAAGACATATGCAGATTTTACTTATGAAGTATTATAGATCAGATAATGGAGTTAATTGATGAAGAATCTTGCATTTGTAGTTCTGGCTGTCGTTTTTTCTTTTATTCCGGTTTTTTTGGCGCAGCAAAATGGAATCAAAGCTCCGATGACCAAGGTTGAAGTTCTCGAAGAAGGTGTCTATAAGTACGAAGGTGAGAGCAAGGGAAGTGTCTACTTTGATCACAACATGCACGTCGAGGCGTTGGAAGAAGACTGTTCCAGCTGTCACGAGGGTGATGAGCCAGAAAAAATTGAGATTTTAGATATGGCCAGCGGCCACGGGGCCTGTAGCGCGTGTCACGATGAAGTTGATGACATGGAAGCTTGTTCAGCCTGTCACAGCAAGTAATTAGCTGAACTTAGAATCCCGCTAAATTGAATAGAAAAAGGCGATCGGCTGAAAAAGCTGATCGCCTTTTTTAGGTTGAGATTGTTCCTTTTTTTTAGAGTCCTTATTTCTCGGACGACATAGCTTGAATGGAGGAAATTTATAATTGGCTGACAAGGCTGCTGTTCTTCATCGTCCGAAAATATCTGGAACAGCCTCTGACGTTGCTAGCGACCAGCCATTGTCTAAATTGCTACATGACCTCATAATAAACAACGAGGTCGCGGGGTTGTGCCCCCGCCAGTCGCTAAGTTTGCTTAAGCTAGCGCCATTCGGGAATGTCCGCTTAAAATTGGTGGAGGATTAACATCAATTAGGACATATTAGATTTTTTGCCCAAACTAAAAAACCCCTCCTGAATCTAGGAGGGGTTTTTTAAGTTAGATTGTGTTGCTAGTGTTTAGTGAAAATACTTCGCATTGATAAACAGGTGGACAGCAATACTCGCTGCGTATCCTAGAGCAATCGCCCAGCTCCATTTCAGGTGGGCACCAAAGGTGTAAATGCCGCGTGCTGAACCCATCAGGGCAACACCAGCAGCCGAACCAATTGAGAGCATACTACCACCAACTCCTGCTGTCAGAGTGACCAGCAACCACTGACCATGTGACATATGTGGATCCATGGTCAAAACAGCAAACATGACGGGGATATTGTCAACGATAGCAGAAAGAAAACCGACCAGAACGTTGGCACCGGTATGGCCAAGACCGACATACATCGCCTCAGATGCCATTGCCAGATACCCAAACTGACCGAGACCACCAACACAGAGAATAACGCCATAGAAGAACAACAGGGTATCCCACTCGGCTCGTGCAATTTTGCGGAAGAGGTCGAATCCAGGAGCTGGTGGATGGCCATGTCCTGATGGTGCTTCATGCTCATCAGGGTTGTGCCCAGTGATATCGAGTGGAAGATCTCCTGTTCCGGCTCGATTCTCCTTTATCTTCAGCCAGTAGCCAAAGAATCCAAGGTAGCCAAGGCCAAGCATCATTCCTGTTGCTGGTGGCAAGTGAAGGAAGTTGTGAAAGGAGACAGCTGTCACGATAGTACAGAGAAAGAGAACCATGACCCGCTTGGCTCCCAATTTCATCTCGATCGCGTCACCAGATGCTTCAGGGCGATCTTTGGCAACTGTCAAGCTCATGATGATTGCAGGAACAAGCCAGTTGACGAGAGAAGGAAAGAAGATCGCGAAGAATTCTACAAACTCGACTTTACCCTTCTGCCAAACCATCAACGTGGTGATGTCTCCAAAGGGGGAGAAGGCTCCACCGGCATTGGCAGCAACAACAATGTTGATACAGGCAACAACCAGGAATTTTTTATTATTACCAGCAACAGCCATAGCGACAGCACCCATTAACAGGGCAGTCGTTAAGTTGTCTGCAATGGGAGAGATGAAAAAAGCGAGAACACCGGTGACCCAGAAGACAGTTCGCAGGGTAAAACCTCGACTAACCAACCAGGAACGCAGGGCTTGAAACACATTTCGCTCATCCATGGCATTGATATAGGTCATCGCAACCAACAGAAATAAGAACAACTCGGCATATTCGATCAAGTTGTGCTTGATCGCATTATGTGCCGTGTGGGTGTCTCCTATGCCGATATAGGCAATAGCAACAAGAACCCAGATGATACCAGCCGCAAAAAGGACTGGCTTACTTTTGCGTAGGTGGAGTTGTTCTTCAAAAATAACCAAACAGTATGCACCGACGAAAAGAATCAGTGCAAAAATACCAAGTGCAGTGCCGGTCATATTAGGTGTCGTCCCACCACCCCCGCTAGAAGCAAATGCGGAAGATGTTGACGCAATGAGGATGCAAAGACTGGAAAGAAGGTATTTCACCCAGGTAAATCCTTGCTTCGGAACGGTCTGCTTGTTGCTGAAAGAGGTCGAAATTTGTGCTTTCATGACATAGGACTCCAATACAAATTACAGATAAAGAGACGACAACCAAACATTAAGGATAAAACTTCACATAAGTAGCATGAGCGTGATTTCATGGTCAACTGTTCGTATGCATTAAATAACGGTTTTTTATTGTTATATAGAAAAAGCTTTGTTCCGTGTTTGTGGTATGAATTATTTCAATTACGAGTTCAGTTTCCCAATTGCATTGTCTATCAGAGTTAAATCGCAACCAAAAAATCTATAAGTCACTGTTGTTATGTTGATCTTTCCCCTAGAAATAACATTCTGTGGGATATTTATACGTCGTTTTTTAGATATAATAATTGGATATTTCGAAAGATATTCGCATTCAGTTTTTTCTGTAATGTTGCTTGAGGAGTCCTCACGCAGATGTATCGTTAAGGGATGATGAGAGATTGAAGCTAAAGAAGGAGAGTGGATAGCGGGTAGATGAATTGTCTTTAGACGTTTCTTCATAGGCCTTTTTATAAGAAAATTCTAAAAAAGGCAACAAGAAAATAAAGGTTTTCTAATACTTCTGAGATCATTCATTATTAAAGGAGCCACCCTGAGAGGTGTGGCTCCTTCTAAACAGGCATTCAAGAGAAGACCTGGATTTTTACCAACCAAAATGAAAGACAAGGTGCGGTAGACCAATCATAACGGCTGGATTTGCGTAATATGGCCTCGCCGGGCGGTTGTGTCTGATTTGTCGCTTCGCATGACGTAACTCTTGACGTGTTTCCCGTATTTCTCTCCTAAGGTGTCTTTTATCTCGCTGGTTTTGTTTTTTGTATTGATGTTTTGCGTATCGAGGGTTATGGCGATCATAGTGAGACTTGTGGTCGTGCCGGTCATTTTTGACCCAACTTTTGTCGTGACGCTGATGATCGTCGCCATGTCGTCCACCCGCTGTTGCCAGCATTGGGGTGGCTAGAAAAATCAATCCTGCAATGATAAGTGCGAGTGTTGTTTTCATGTCGTCCTCCTTGGGTTGAGAGCATCAAGCGTTTGTTTTTCGTTTGATACAACCCTACCCAAAAGCGACAACCGTTTCATTCGACATCGACTCGTATTTCACTGGATGTCTAGCCAAAAAGATGTATTTTTAGTAAGTTAGGACCCATAAAAAAGAGAAGAAAATCAAACTTTATCCTTCCATTTTTAAGATCGTATTCCATTCTTGGTCTGTTACAGGCAGAATTGATAGCCGATTTCCTTTGCGGACCAATGGCATATTCTCTAACGCGCCACATTTTTTTAACTCTGCTAGTGAAATGACGCGCTTGGTGTGTTTGATATATTTGATATCAACCATGATCCAGCGTGGGTTTTGTGGATCGCTTTTTGGGTCAAAATATTTACACTGGGGATCAAAAGCCGTGTGATCCGGGTACCCTTCGCGTACAACCTCCATCAGCCCAACAATTCCAGGAACGTCACAGTTGGAATGGTAAAAAAATACTTGGTCTCCGACTTTCATATCGTCACGCATCATGTTGCGAGCCTGATAATTGCGGACACCGTCCCAATGCTCGGTTTGATTTGGCATCTTTTCCAGATCATCAATGCCAAAAGCATTTGGTTCAGATTTCATCAGCCAATAATTCATAAAAACTCCTTTTGAGGTGGACATCAGCTCTTCATTGTCATTTTATGTTTTAGCCTATGTATAATATCAGGGACAGGGCGCTATATATTAACTATTTTTTCAGGGAAAGAATAAGAGGCAACAATGAAATCGTTAAAAGAATTCAGTGAACAGAAACTGGCGAGCATTGAAGCTGTTCTTGTTGATATCGACGACACTCTGACATTAAAGGGACGTTTGCCAGCAGCAGCTTATTGTGCTTTGGAAAATCTTCATCGGGTAGGAATAAAGATCATCCCGATTACAGGTCGCCCCGCTGGATGGTGCGATCATATCGCGAGAATGTGGCCGGTTGATGGGATTGTTGGTGAAAACGGAGCATTTTATTTTTATTATCAAGAGCAGCATCATCACATGGTACGACGTTATTGGAAGTCTGAAGCCGAAAGGAAACATGATCGGGATCAATTGACATCATTGGGAGATAAAATTTTAGCTGCTGTCCCAGAGGCTAAAATATCCGCAGATCAGGCTTACCGTGAAACGGATCTGGCGATTGATTTTTGCGAAGATGTTTCACCCTTAGCGCTTACCCAAGTTGAAAAAATAGTCAAATGCTTTCAAGCTGCAGATGCCAATGTAAAAGTCAGCTCAATTCACGTCAATGGCTGGTTCGGTCAATACGATAAATTGAGAATGACACAAATTTTGTTTGAAGAGGTTTTTAAGCAGAACCTTGATTCGATCAAAGAGCGGGTCATCTTTGCCGGAGATTCTCCGAATGATATGCCAATGTTCGATTATTTTTCGAATTCTGTTGGAGTGGCTAATGTAATGCAATTCGCTGATCAGATGGCAACTCTGCCAACATGGATTACAGAACAGGCAGGGGGATTAGGCTTTGTTGAATTAGCTGATATGATTTTGAAAGCAAGGCAATGAAGTGTGGAGTCGATCTGTTTTAGGTGTAGTTAAATTTAAGGGGTCAGTGACTATACTGGATCGCTGTGTCTATCCATCTGCCCAAGACTTCAAAAGAACAAGGTTTCTCAAAGACTTCAATTCCTAGTTTTTTCGCTCTATTGCGAAGATTTTGAGTGACGTCGCCAGAAAGAAGAGCTTTACATTTATTCGGTACTTTACAGCCTTTAGTCTCTATGTCTTCGTAAAACTCAATCCCCGTCATGTTAGGCATATTATTGTCTGATATGATGAAGTTAAACGCAGGGATTTCTACTGGACAGAGGACTGATTTCTTTTCATACATGGGGCATGTTGCATAATGATGTGGTGAAACATCAACAGCATTTGATGTTAAAAACATTGCTAATGTATTCAATACCAAATCATTATCATCAAATATTAAGGCTTTGATAGTCATGAGTTCAACACCCCCTATGGCTTTCTATCATAGCCAATTAGGCCATTGATTTCTACATAATAATATTAATGATAACTATGAGGCTTTCGTTCTGGGTGGTCTTCATTTTATCTTTAGACGTTGTGCTCAGCAGTCGTCTGAAAAAGTTCTTGATCTATCAATTGAATTCCCTGTAAAAACGAGATTCTATATCTATATATGTGTTCATATCTCTTTCTTCTATCTTTTGCCGAGGTACGAAAAAATAATACTTGACAAAAACACTCTAGCAACTATGATGTTGGCAAGCATGAAGAGAGGCGTAAGGCAAACACCTTAAACGCCCGGCAACCTGACAACCAAGGTGCCAAGCCTGTTTCACTCGCCTGAAACAGCAATGCGCCCCGTAAGGGGAAAGTTGGAGACAGTTTCTCGACTGTCTTATCACTTGCAGCCTCTCTCAAATTAATTAACCCACAGTGAGAGGATGTATCATGAGCAAGCATATTGAAACCCAAGTTTTACACGCAGGTTACAGTGCCGATCCAACAACAGGCAGTCGTTCAGTCCCCATCTATCGCACCAGTTCTTTTGAATTTCGCGATACAGAGCATGCGGCCAACCTTTTTTCCTTAAAAGAATTGGGTAATATTTATACCCGACTGATGAATCCAACGACCGATGTTTTGGAGCAGCGTATTGCGGCTCTTGAAGGTGGTGCTGCTGCTTTGGCTCTGGCGTCGGGCACCAGTGCTGTGTTCTACAGTATTATTAATCTGGCACAGGCTGGTGATGAGATTATCGCTTCCAGCAACCTTTACGGCGGTAGTTATACTCAATTTAACGATATCCTGCCACAGCTTGGCATTACGGTGAAATTTGTTGATCCGTCTGATTATGTTCAACTTGAAGCCGCTATTAGCGTTAAGACGAAGGCTGTTTTTACTGAGACGATGGGGAATCCACGATTGGATGTTGCTGATATCGAAAAACTGGCCAACATTGCACACCGTCACGGATTGCCGCTGATTGTCGACAACACTTTTGCAACCCCGTATCTGTTGCGACCTATTGAGCATGGAGCTGATATCGTTGTTCATTCTCTGACCAAATGGCTTGGAGGACATGGTGCCGGGATAGGTGGTGTCGTTGTTGATAGTGGCACATTCGACTGGACAAGTGGCAAGCATCCACTGTTATCTGAACCCGATTCTAGTTATCACGGAATTCGTTATGCAACCGATCTGGGGGATCTCAACCCCTTAGCGTATATCTTGCGGATGAGATTGGTTCCATTACGTAATCTTGGGGCCTGTATCTCGCCTGATAACTCGTGGTTTTTTATTCAGGGAATTGAAACATTGCCTTTGCGCATGGACCGTCATAGCGAAAACGCCCTGAAGGTCGCAAGTTTTTTGCAGGACCACCCTCAAGTTGAATGGGTTAGTTATCCCGGTTTGGAAGGGGATCCTTCCTATACGTTAGCACAGAAGTATTTCCCCAAAGGGGCCGGTGCAATGGTTGTGTTTGGTATTAAAGGGGGTGAGCCAGCAGGGAAATGCTTTATTGAAAAGTTGAAGCTGTTTTCTCATCTGGCAAATGTGGGTGATGCCAGAAGTCTGGCGATTCATCCCAGCACAACAACCCACTCACAAATGACAGCCGAAGAACAAGCTGCCGGTGGGATTTCCCCCGAATTGATTAGGCTATCGATTGGTCTGGAGCATATTGACGATATCTTTGGGGATTTGCGGCAGGCGCTAGGATAGTTGTCAGGCTGGCGTAGATCCCGGGGAATATTGTTGTCGTCTCTAAGTTTTTAGCCCACTTAATAATCTATCCCTTTGCGGGCTTTAACGCCAGCTTGATAAGCATGTTTGATTTCTTGGAGCTCTGAGACCGTGTCGACGAGTGATCGGAGTTTCTCTCCGCCTCCACGACCGGTGACAACAATACTCTGGTTTGCAGGGCGGACTCTCAAAGCATTTAATACTTTCTCTTCATTCAGATACTTGTACGAGAGCATGTATGTGAGTTCGTCCAAAACGACCAGATGATAGCTGTTGTCTTGGAGTAAAGTTTCGGCATGAGCCCAGGCTTTTTTGGCAGCAGCGATGTCGCTGTCACGATCTTGGGTATCCCAGGTGAAACCGGTGGCCATTTGGTGAAAAAAAACCTCGGGATGTTTCTCCCGTATGAAGATTTCCTCTCCAGAGAGCTGTGTCCCCTTGATAAATTGAACAATCCCCACTTTGTACCCATAGCCAAGGCTGCGCATGACCATACCAAACGCAGAACTGGATTTTCCTTTGCCATTCCCCGTTAGCAAGATCGCAACACCACGCTCTTCATCGGCATGTTCGATATGTGCATCAATCTTTTCTTTTTGCTTTTTCATGTTTTTTTTATGCTGGGTCGATTTATCGACACTGATATTCTTTGCTGGCATCATTCTCTCTCCATTGCTGAGATCTTCGCTATAGAAGCTATGTTGTCTTATCTGTTTCTGCTTTTAATCCGTCCCAAAGAACAACCAATACCGATGACACAGAGGGCGCAGAAAATTAGGAGTGAGATACGCATACTGGAAAGAAATGCGATCTGTGTCTCCTGAGTGACGGCCTGCCCATTCATCAGCCAGGCGAAAATCAAGGTAATGATTGTCATACTGGTTAACATCCCCATTGAGCGCATACTGGCGCTTAGGCCTGAAGCAATACCCAAGTGACGTGGTTCAACACTTCCCATAATCATACTGACGTTTGGGGAAGAAAAGAGGGCAAAACCAAAGCCGAGAAAAATCATCAAAAAGAAGATTTGTATGATAGATGAGTCGGCCTGGAGAAAAGCAGCAACACCGAGTCCGGCTGCACAGCTCGCCATACCTAATGTTGCCAGAATAGATGCAGACATTCGGTCAGACAAGCGCCCACACAGGGGCGAAAAAATGGTTTGGACAATAGGCTGGACGATTAATATCGTTCCCGCTTGGTGAGGCCCCATGCCCTTGACGTACTGGAGATAAAGGCTGAGAAAGAAAGTGACACCAAAAGTTGCAGCATAGTTAAAGAGGGCCGCGAGATTACTTAAAGCAAAGACTCGATTTTCAAGTAGCAGACGAACATCAAGCATTGGGTGAGATGAGCGACTCTCTACAAGCAGGAATAGGGCGAGGCCAAGGTTCGCGAGGAAGAGTAAACCCCACATCCATCCTCCCCCTTTTAGGTTGGTGACAGAGAAAACCAATAATAAAATCGAAGGGGCGTAGATCGATAATCCTAACCAGTCAAAGGGTTCTCCCTGAGCATCAGCCCACTCTTCTTTAATTTTTATCCGGGTGACAAGCCAGGTTGTAAGCCCAAAGGGGAACATCAAAAAAAAGATTGAGCGCCAGCCTAGCAGCTCAATGAGGTATCCACCGATAAATGGGCCACACGAAATCCCTGCATACACACTTGCAATGGCAATCCCTAGTGCTTTGCCACGTTCTTCAACTGGAAATGCAGCGACCAGAATCGCCATCGTTGTCGCGTTGACCATGGCTCCGCCGACCCCTTGGAAAAAGCGCAGAGTAATGATCATTTCGATCGAGCTGGTGAGGGAAATCAAACCGCCCGCACAACCAAAGACTAATAGTCCTATTTGAAAAATCCGCTTACGGCCATGGAGATCGCCAAAGCGTCCAACGGCTAAAAGAAATGTCACCATTGACAGCATAAAAACGGTCTCGACCAATCCAAGCTGCAAGGCACTGGCATTAAATTCTCGGCCCATCACAGGCAGTGCCACTCCAACCGCTGACATCATAAAAGGGTTGAGAAAATGGGCCATGCAGATAGAAAATAGGATGGCTGATTTTGATGAACTCTGTGGCATAAAATGGACCGTTATTCTGCTTAAACGCATCAGGCCGTATTTTTTAGCGGCTGAGCAAGTGCTTATCTTTTCTTTTTACCTTTACGCTCTCTCTTTTGTTGGCTGGCTTTTAGTAAGTCCCCGAGAGTTCCAAGGCCACTGGTTGTGGGCTGTTCCGTATAGCTTGTATCCAGTTGTTCTTCGTTTCCTGATTTGATTGCTAACCCGATACGGCGCTCATTCAGATCAATATTTTCGATAATCACATTGAGTTGCTGACCAACCGAAACGACATCTTGCGGATGTCTGATCCTTTGACCATCGCCAAGCTTGGAGATGTGGAGCAAGCCATCGACACCATCTTCAAGAGTGACAAACGCACCAAATTGAGCCAAGCGACTGACTTTTCCTGGGTAACTACCGCCGACTTTATAGACTGACCCAACCTTGTTCCATGGGTTCGCTTGGGTTTCACGTAAGCTGAAAGAAAATTTGTTGTTGTCCCAGTCTATTTTTTTAATGGCAACTTCAAGTTCCTGTTCGACAGAGAGAATCTTTTTGATATCTTCGACGCGCCCGTAGCTGATTTCAGAAATTGGCAGGAGACCTTCAATGCCACCGATATCGACAAAGGCGCCAAAATCGCGAATATTAGTGACAGTCCCTTTAACAACCATCCCCTCTTTCAAAGTCTCTCGTAATCCAACCCGTAATTGCTCGCGTTCTTCATCGAGAATAGCACGGTGAGAAACAACAATGTTTCGGCCCCGCTCACTGAACTGACTGATTTTAAACGGAAGGCTTTGGCCAATCAGATCAGCTGGTTCCGCTAGTCGTAAGCCCGTTTGGGAAAATGGGCAGAAAGCTCTGATATTGCCAGGGAGTTTGACTTCGAAGCCCCCCTTGATCTCTTTTTCTATTGTTCCATCAACGGGAATCCCGCTCTGGTAAGCATTTTCCAATTGCTCAGTTCCTGAACCACTTCCCCCAATTTTGGTGGTAAAGCGTAACTCACCACCGCTTCTGGATAAGAAATAGGCAGAGATTTCGTCACCGACACTGTATTGAACCTCCCCATCAGCATTTAGTAATTCAGCTGTCGAGAGAACCCCTTCCCCTTTTTGCCCGACATCAAGGAAACACCAGTCTGCGCCGATTTGCAGAATTGTTGCTGCAATCTTTTTTCCTGGCACCAGCGGCTCTCCCACTCCGGCCAAGCTTGCTTCAAACATTTCGGCAAAACTTCCTTCATCTTCATTCATTTCATCGTCGCTAAAATTTTCGTCGCTCATCGTTGATCTCTCCTGATTTGTTTTGGGAAGGTGTGAGATTAACTGGTTTTTCTGTGGGAGTAAATGGAGTAATCGAGATTGTTATTTGAGTGATGGATGATATCGTTTAAGGAAGACGATGGTTGTCTCAAAGGGGGCGCGGAATGAAACCGACAAGTTGGTTGGAAAGCCTCAATTGTGCGATTGAGGGGATTCTCTGGGCGGCTAAAAGTGAACGCCATATTCGATATCACTTTGTAGCGGCATTGGCAGTCGTTTTTCTTGCCCTTTTTTTTAAAGTGAGCGCCCTGGAATTCTTTCTGCTGGTGTTGGCTGCCATGCTGGTGATCTTTGCCGAATTGATGAATACAGCGATTGAAACGGTCGTTGATCTAGTCACCGATGAGTATCATGAGTTGGCTAAGGTCGCCAAAGATGTTGCAGCTGGAGCTGTTTTGGTGACGAGTGTTGGCGCAATTATTCTTGGCTATTTGGTTTTGTCGGGACACATTTTCCCACTCTTTGATAGCCAACCGACACTAGGAAAAGAGCCACATGGAACCGTCCCTGTCGGGGCGCTTTTGATGGTTGTGATTTTGATAGTTTTGCTTAAAGCACGTTACAATCACGGATCACCGCTGCGCGGTGGAATGCCGAGTGGCCATGCCGCTGTCGCTTTCTCTGTGGCAGTCTCAACATTTTTATTCGCAGAAAGTTTCCTGATTGGGATGATGGTTCTGGTCTTGGCGGTCTTGATCGGTCAGAGTCGTTTGTTGATGAAAATCCATACCCCGCGGGAGGTTTTTCTTGGGGCTCTGTTGGGGACAGTCGTTACACTTCTGACGCACCTTGTTTTTGTCTAAGATGACCTATAGCGGAGGATAGGATGGTTCTTGCCCCGCAAGGCGAGTCAGCCACGCTTTTTCTGTGGATTTTGAGGGGGTGTCTGCGAGCATGGGTTTTGCGGGTTGTGGCTGTTGCTGGATACCCGCTAGGGTGAAGCGACTTGCAGCATTCCAAAGCATCCAACCATGACTGCCTTCGGCATCACTCGCTTGTGTTTGGGCCCTGACTTCTTTGGCAGTAAAGCTGCGGCGGTCAAAGGCGTAATCTTTGAATGCTTGTAGCCATGGACGGAAACGGACCGCTGGGAGTCCCGACAATTGTTGTGCTTTGGCCAGTGAATGGGCAACCGTTTCATAAGGATTGGCAACCGGATTCGGGTAACCTGGAACACCATGAGGAAAACCCGAAGGGTAGAGCATGGGTGACAGATAATCGACGTAAGAGGCGAGGTCAACAAGACGTTGACCAATTTTTTGATCTTTGTGTTTCCAGCAGATGTAACCAAAAATATTAGCCGAAGTCATCACAGGGTAATCGGCCAATTGTTCTTTTGCACGGCGTAAAAATCCGTTGATAGCTGCTACTTTATTTTCTCCGCTATGTTCCTGAGAAAAGACCAAATTTGATTGTGCTGGGAAGCGGATGTAGTCGAACTGAATCTCATCAAAACCAAGTTGGGCTGCCTCTTTTGCGATGGCAATGTTGTAATCCCAAACATCTTGGTTAAAAGGGTCAGACCAGCTGATATTGTCGCGGTCTTTCCACAAATAGCCTTCTGGTGTCAGGGTTGCCATGTCACGGCGTTGGTTGGCTAAGGCATCATCTTTAAAAACTGCAATTCGGCCAATTGTATAAATTCCTCGCTGCTTTAAATCGGCCAAAAAGGACTCGATATCTTTTAGGGTTCTGACCTTTTGGGCGCCAACCACGCGTGCAAGGGATGTGCGACTGCGAAAAGAAATATCACCACGCACCGATTTCAGGTCAACCACCAGAGCGTTCAGTTCTGTTTCTCCCAGTAAGTTGGTTAGATGATTACGCAGTTTATGACTGTCTGCTCCCCAGTAAGAAAGGTAGAGAGCCTTTGGATTGATGGGTTCTAGTTTCAGGGTGAGTGGGAAAGTGTTGGTTGCTTTATGAGGGCGATAACCGGGGGCGCGGAGGATAAATTCTGAATCATCGCTAAATAATACAAATGATCCATCGGAAGAGCTGGTGATTTTTCCCTCAGAGGTTGATATTTCGACGTTAGCAAGGGGATGGCCATCTATTGCATCGCAGACAGTCCCAAAACTTCTATTTGGTTCGGCATTTGATGTCACCGACCAACCAAACAGGAGAAGGAAAAGGATGAAATAGACGGTTGATCTCATAATGATGTCCTCACTATCCCACACTGTTAATTGGGGGAGAACAAATGTTAGCCTACTTTCATAAATTAGTAAAGGTTTATTTAGAAATGATTAATTTAATTCTCTAAGAATGTGCTGCGCTCCTTGAATCAGTTGCTCTGATAGGTCGAGCAAGGGGCTGGCAGCTAAATTCCAGCGATGCCAAAACAGGTCAACTTTCACTGTTGCTCCGGGGATCAATTCGATGAGCTGGTGTGATGTCAATAAATCTTGATTTTGCCAATCGGGAATCATCCCATAACTGTAGCCTTGCACAATCATCTGGGCAAAAGGGTCTGGGGCGGGGAGATAGTGGGCAGGGAACGATTCGAGGTTGAGGTTGAGGTGTTGTAGTAAGAACTGATGATGGAGGCGATCTTTACGGTTGAACAGAACGGCCGGGGCCGCATTGATGCTTTCTTTGGTGAGACCATGGGGGAACCATCGATCTCGGAATTGCGGTGTGGCTAAAAGCCGATATGACATGGATCCGAGAAGATCAATGCGACATCCCTGCATTGGACGTGATTCTGTACTGACACAACCGACAACTTCGCCTTCTTTGAGGTAATGATGTGTCTGCTCCTGATCGTCAACGCGAAGCTCCAATAGCAGGTTCCTCTTCTCAAAAAAAGGAGCGAGGGCATCAACAAACCAGTAAACAAGGCTGTCGGCATTTATTCCGATTGAAATTGTTTGTAACTGATCTTCGGTCGGTCCTACCATTTCGTGTTGTAGACTTTGTTCTAACAAGGAGACCTGTAGGTAGTGCTTGAGCAGGGCTTTTCCTGCTGGGGTTGGTTGGGGAGGTGTTGACCGGGTCAAAAGAAGTTGGCCGCACTGATCTTCCAACTGCTTCACTCGCTGTGAAACGGCAGATTGTGTCAAGCATAGAACCTTGGAGGCTCTGTCAAAACCACCTTCCTGCACAACTTTACCTAGGGCTTCAATAAGTTTGTAATCTAGCATGTCGCGATATTAGCATTATTAATACATAGAAAAAACAATTAATTTTACTTTTGATTTGATAGTTCATACTCTCCTTCAGCAAAGCAGAACTAATAATATTTAAAGCCGTCGATTTTCAGAGTACGGATGCGTTTCGTGGAGAGTATTATGTGGCCTTTTTTGCAGGGATTTGGAGTTGGTGGGGGGTTGATTATCGCTATTGGTGCTCAGAATGCTTTTGTTCTGTCCCAGGGGGTTCGCCGTCATTATCCCATTCAGACAGCACTTGTGTGTAGTATCAGTGATGCTCTCTTGATTTTATTAGGAATCACAGGTGTTGGAGCTTTTATTGCTGTCAATCCTGCCGCTGCGCAGTGGGCAACGGGATTCGCGGCACTTTTTCTCCTTTTCTACGGTTGGCGGGCATTCCGTTCCGCCTTTGTTAATCAGAGTTTGCAGCTAAATGAGACTCAGGTTCCAACACGCTGGAAGCTACTGTTGGCAACTCTGGCATTTACTTTTCTCAACCCTCATGTCTACCTCGACACGATCCTACTGATTGGCAGTGTCAGCGGCGAGCTGAATTTAACGGATCGCTACCTTTTTGGAGCGGGGGCAATGTGCTCATCTTTTGTCTGGTTCTTTTGTCTTAGTCTTGGAGCTGGTTTACTCGCCCCGCTGTTTCGAAAGCCTATTGCTTGGCGTTGCCTGGATGGTTTTGTCTGTCTGACCATGTGGGGTATTGCTGCGACGTTACTTTGGCCGAAAGTCAGTTTGCTTATGGCTGGCTAAGCCACCCTTTAAGACTCTTGCATGTGTGAACAATCAGGTTTTTTAGCAAGCTTTTTTAACACCGACTGCGACAGCTGCTGTAACGGCGCAACCATCTTCGCCATTATGACTGCAGTCATTGAAGCGACAATTGGTTGCACATTCTTCAATATCTTCAAAAAGACTGGACACCCCAGTCTCACACTCGCTCAGTTGTAGTTCTCGCATGCCGGGGCTGTCGATGAGTAAGCCATCCTTGGTGGAGAAAGTGCATACTCCGGGAGGTCGTTGTATGGCGACCTTTTGCGGTCTAAAAGCCTGACGGGTTGACCTGTTTCTGTAGCGAGGAGCAACCAGTCACCAATGGTCGGCAGTTCTTCTGGATCATTCTGATACCAACTTCCCGGCAGAGAGACTTGTTGCTGATAACGATCACAAATAATATCAACAGAACTTCGGTGGACAGCAAATACACGACTTGGGAGCGTTGATTCTAGTTCTTCAAGACTAAGTTGTTGCTGGAAAAAATGGTTCCATCCCAGTTGAGAGAATGAATATAATTCCGCAGACATTATTAAACCTTCAATTGTGTTACAAAGCCGTACGTAAAATCTCCCTCGAAATATCCAAAGTGATATCTCCATGCTCAGACAGCTTTGTCATTCCATGTTTTTCCAACCCTTGAATGATGCGTTCAATACCACTTTCATCAATATTGTGATCGGAAAGCCTTGTCTTGATACCAATGCTATGGAAGAACTCTTCTGTTTTTTCGATAGCTGCATCGATTTTTTCGTCATCCGATCCGTCGCTGATATTCCATACCCGATCAGCGTATTGCAGCAACTTATCTTTTTTCTGTTCACGCCGAACTCGCCACATGGCTGGAGTGACGACGGCCAATGTTTTCGCGTGATCGACGCCAAATAGAGCAGTCATCTCATGTCCTATCATATGGGTGCTCCAATCCTGGGGGACGCCAGCACCAACAATCCCGCACAAAGCGGTCGTTGCACACCAGACCAGATTGGCCCGTGCGTCGTAATCAGTTGGATCATCAACGGTCTTTTTTCCAATTTCTACCAGAGTTTGCAAAATTCCCTCAGCGGTACGATCCTGAAAACGGCCTTCTGCAGGATAGGTCATATACTGCTCAAGGACATGGACAAAGGTATCAACCACACCATTGGCAACCTGAGTTTTTGGCAAACTGAAGGTTAATTCTGGATCAAGGATAGAAAATTTGGGGAAGGTCAAGGGGCTCATGACCGGGAGTTTATCTTCACCGCGACTCACCACTGCGCCCATGTTCATCTCTGAACCAGTCGCCGGCAGTGTAACGACGGTTCCCAGAGGGATGGCGCTCGTGACTGGAACTGGTGCAAACCCAAAGCTGAGGATTTTTTCTTCCTCACCTTTAAATGTGTCAGAACCGGCCGCCAAGGCAATGAATTTGGTTCCGTCCATGACAGAGCCGCCACCGACAGCAAGGAGAAAATCAACATTTTCAGCACGAACAATGTCGACCGCTTTCATCAGGGTTTCAAATTTGGGGTTGGGTTCTATGCCGCCAAATTCCAACACTTCACATGATGCTGCAGCAAGGACGGTTTTGACTTTTTGGAGAACACCATTTTTGATGACACTGCCCCCGCCGTAGGTAATCAAAACTTTTGCATCGTCTGGGATGAGGTTTTTGAGTTTGCTGAGTTGGCGTTTACCAAAGAGAATATTTGTCGGATTGTAGTAGTTGAAATTAAACATGTTATCTCCATTTCATCGCGTAGTTTTTATTTTGTATTTTAATAGTATAAAGGGTGTTTGATGCAGAGTTAATAGCAAACTTGTCGATTTTTTGCCTGTCTTGACCTCAATCTGTACTTATTGGCTGGGAATTGTTAAGTTTCACGCCGAATGAATCGTAGATAACGAAGGAGTATGGATGATGATGGCGCATGGGGAATCGGTTTCACAGGAGGGCGGACACCCTTTTGAACAGCTCACCCCTGATTTTATTATGGATACCGTTGAAACGCTTGGGTTTCGGTGTGATTGCCGAATTCTCACTCTCAATAGCTACGAAAACCGTGTTTATCAAGTTGGGATAGAAGGGCAGGATCCGCTCATTGCCAAGTTTTATCGCCCGGAACGCTGGAGTGATCTTCAGATCCTTGAAGAGCATGACTTTACGCTGGATCTCGAAGAACAAGAGCTTCCCGTTGTTGCTCCATTGCGCGATGCAAAGGGGAAAACGCTCCATCAGTATCGGGATTTTCGTTTCAGTCTTTCCCCTTGTCGGGGTGGGCACTCTCCAGAGATGGATAATCTTGAGCATTTGTTGATTATTGGGCGGCTGTTGAGCCGCATTCACTCAAAAGGAGCCAGCCGTCCCTTTTGTGAACGGCCCATTCTTGATAGTCGCAGTTTTGGTTATGAATGTGCTGATCTCATCGCAGAAAAATTCATTCCGAACGAATATCGAGAATCGTACCAATCGCTGGTCAGTGATTTGTTACAACAGATAGACGAGCGATTTTCTAGGCTGGAAACGGTCCAGAACATCCGAGTTCATGGTGATTGCCATAGTGGCAATATGCTCTGGCGGGATGGCGCTCCCCACTTTGTCGATTTTGATGATTCGCGCATGGCACCAGCGATTCAAGATTTATGGATGTTGCTCTCTGGATCAGACGATCAGCAGCGCCGCCAAATGGATAAAATTTTAAATGGCTACCATCAGTTTTATGATTTTAATTTCGCTGAACTGCAATTAATTGAACCGTTACGAACGCTGCGGATGATTCATTACAGTGCCTGGTTAGCTCGGCGCTGGGATGATCCTGCTTTTCCTCGCACCTTTCCTTGGTTCAACACGATGCAATACTGGGGCGAACATATTCTTGAACTACGGGAGCAGATGGCCGCTATGCAAGAACCAGCGCTTCAACTTTGAGCAGCCCTTCTAGACATTGAGATTTTATGTATTCCCTTGAAGACAAAGTCCTAAGGCTGCTGAGACAGCAGCGGAAAAAGCCTCTTACTCGACGCAATGTGGCGGAGCGTCTCAATTTGCGGGGGCAAGAGCGTAAGCAATTGACCCGGATGCTGAATCAACTTGTTCAGCAACAGCAACTCGAAGAGCGCAAAGGGTTTTACCGTGTCCGGCCACAGCAGAAACACGTCGATGGGGTTTTTTCTCAGGCCGAACAAGGTTATGGGTTTTTACGCCCTGACGACCCGGAACGTGAAGATTTGTTTATCCCAGCGCGTCATGTTGGCTCCGCTATGGATAGTGATCGGGTTCAGGTTAGCCTCCACTTTTCTCCACGCCAGAAAAAACGTTATGCCCAGGTGGAAAAAGTTTTAGAACGTATCCACGGTCAGGTTCTGGGATATTATCAATATCGCCGCGGCAAAGCAGAAGTGTGGCCGTTGAAAAAGTCTCTGCGAGGGCCGATTCTGATCGAACCTTCACGCGTGATAAAAAATGGTGACGTTGTTCACGTTGCTATCGATAGTTACGCTGAAGGTCATCGCCTTGCAAGAGGACATCTTATTGAGCACCTTGGCACGGCAGGCGACCCTCAAGTTGATATTGAAACGGTTATTCGTCAGCATGACCTCCCTTCTCAGTTTTCAGAAGAAGCAATCATTGCTGCAGAAGAACAATCTGGACAAGTTGTCCACGCGGATCTTGAAAATCGTACCGATCTTCGTGAGCTACCATTGGTGACAATTGATGGAGAGACGGCCAAAGATTTTGATGATGCCGTTGCCCTGACAAAAGAAGCAAACGGTCTCTACCGACTTTGGGTTTGCATTGCTGATGTAGCGCACTACGTTACGCCGCATAGTGCGATTGATACGGATGCTCTTGAGCGTGGGACGAGTGTCTATTTCCCCGGGTTCTGTCTGCCGATGTTGCCTGAATCTTTAAGTAATGGAATCTGCTCACTTAATCCTGATCAAGACCGATTGGTTATGACGGCTGAAATGGTGATGAATGATCGGGGTGAAATGGTTGACTCTACATTCTACCCTGCGGTGATCCGAAGCCACGCCCGGCTGACTTACACTCAAGTGACAGACTCTCTAGAAGGTGCGGAGCAATCGAACCTCGATTCTTCTCTGCAAAAACAGTTGCTTGAAATGTCTGAGTTGGCCAGAATTTTGACTAAAATGCGGCAACAGCGTGGCAGCCTTGATCTTGACCTCCCAGAAGTTGACATTGTTCTCGATGATAACGGGCAACCCATTGATCTGAGAAAGATTGAGCGAAACCAAGCCCATCGCCTTATTGAAGAGTTCATGTTAGCGGCGAATGAAGCTGTTGCACACTTTCTTACCAATGCTGGACAAGCGCTGCTTTACCGCATTCACGAAAAACCCGACCTGCTGAAATTACAAGATCTGCAACAATTGGCTGCTCAGTGTGATATTGGGATGACTCTGGGAAAAGATCTGCAAAAGTCCTTGCAAGAATTGTTGGATGAGGTCAAAGAGAGGCCAGAAGCTCGTTTGATACAACAATACGTGCTCCGCAGCCTGCAGCAGGCTCGTTATGCCCCTGAAAATTGCGGTCACTTCGGGTTGGCTGCCAGTCACTACTGCCATTTTACCTCACCAATCAGACGTTACCCCGATCTGCTCGTCCATCGTGCGCTCAAGCAAGTCATTGATGGCCAGCCAAACACCGCTGTTCCTACAGGAAAAAAACTGTTCCGTCTTGGGCAAGAGTGCTCAGAAAAAGAGCGCCGGGCGATGCAGGCGGAGAGAGACTTATTGGATTTGCGACGTTGTCAAGTGATGGAAGGGCACGTTGGTGAAGAATATTCGGGCACCATCGCCTCTGTCACTGAATTTGGTTTTTTTGTTGAACTGGATGATCTCTTCGTGGATGGCCTGGTTCATGTTCGCAGCTTGGATGATTATTTTCAGTTTGACCCAGCGACCATGACCTTAACAGGTGAGCGACGTCGTCAAGTGTATCGACCCGGGATGCAGGTTCAGGTGTGTGTCAAACGGGTTGAGCTGTGGCGGCGTCGAATCGATTTTACCTTGATTGCGGGGACAAAATGAATGTAAGTACCTTTCTGGTTGTCCTGCTCTGGGGTCTCTTCTGTGGCTATGCGATGGTTAAACTATTGGAGGTTTTGATCAACGCTCTGTCGGCATTACACGGTATTTTCCTTAGACGTTGGAGATGGCTTGCCAATAAGGCCGCTCCGGGGCAGATCCATTATGATATTCTGACAAACCTTCTGATCCGAATGCTTGTTCAGGGGGGGATTATTCTTCTGTTGCTGAACTGGGGCGATGGTTGGGTGAGAAGCAACGTTGTCTGGCGTTATCAGGGTTTGGGTTTCCAGATCTGGTGCGTTGCCGGCTTTGTTGCTGCCGCAGTGACTCTACGCTTGAGTTTAAAGAGAATTAAAATCTCCTGGAAGATCAGCCACGAAGTTGGTTATGCGCAGAAGCGAAAACGAACCTTATTTATAAGGTCCTGATGGAAATAGTCATTATTTTACGCTGAGAAGTTCATATTCTTTATCCCCGAGTGTGATCACATCTCCGCAACTTGATCCCAGTAATTCATTTCCCAGTGGTGATGCAGGGGTCACTAACTGGACCGTCTCTTGTCCAAACTTAATCGTTAAGCCGCCAGAGACAGGAACCAGAAAAATCCATTTCTTCTGCTCTAATTCATCTTCAAGTTCGATTAAAGCTGTCAAGCGAATTACACTCTCTGCATCGAACCTTTGGAGTTGCAATTGAGTCAATATCTGCATTGAACGCTCAATTTCCTGAGCTCGGTTCGCCTGCCCTTGTGCCACGTAGGATGCTTCCAGTGCCAACGTTTCATATTTATTATCGGGTATGTTTTCAGCATCAGTTGCGGCGGCATGAGCTGTTCTCGCCGCTTTTAGCAATAACGCATGATCCCCTTTTAAGTGCTGTATGATGGCCTGGATTAAGTTGTCTTTATTCATAGGTGTTGGCTGAGTGAGTTGAGTTTGAGTTAAGATCTCTGTGGGTAACTATAGGAAAAGTTTTCAGGAGTCAAGAAGAGTCCGGTGGTACAGGCGGTTTCAGTATCCAAATTTTTACTGTGGATTGCGGGTTGTTATGCTTTTATTTTCTTTGCCAGAGGGCTATTCTCAGTTGGGAAAAGATTTTGGAGGATCGTGGTTGGGGAAGGTTGTGATTTATGTATCTGGCCGATAATTGTGGTCGACAAATAAACTATCTGCGCCTGTCCGTGACAGATCGTTGCAATATGCGCTGTGTCTATTGTATGCCCGCCGCTGGAATCAATAAGCTACGGCATGCAGAGATTTTGAGCTATGAACAATTTTTGTTGATTGCCAAAGCAGCGGTATCTCTCGGGATTGAGAAGATTCGTGTGACGGGTGGGGAACCTTTGGTCAGAACCGGGATTCTTTCTTTTTTGGAGCAATTGGCAAAGACTTCGGGATTAGAGCAGCTTGTCCTGACAACGAATGGCGTGTTGCTTCCCGAAATGGCTCAGAGATTGAAAGATGCCGGCGTTCAAAGGCTCAATATCAGCCTTGATTCACTGATCCCCAACATGTTTGCTCAACTGACCCGGCGGGAGCTTCTTCCCCAGGTTCTGGCCGGAGTTGCAGCTGCTGAAAAGGTTGGTCTTCCCTATAAGATTAATGTAGTTGTGATGCGTGGCCGAAATGATAACGAAATTCTTGATTTTGCTAAGTTGACGACGCAACATCATTGTACGGTTCGCTTTATCGAATATATGCCGGTTTTAAGAGATCATGACTGGGAATCATTGGTTGTCCCCAGTCGGGAAATTCTGGAACACTTAAATCGTCACTACCAACTTAATCCTGTCGAGCGAGGAGATTCTGCTGGCCCGGCTGAGGAGTTTGCTATTGGAGGCGCCCCGGGGAAGATTGGTGTCATTGCTCCATTGTCTGGACATTTTTGTCAGGGTTGTAATCGCATCCGTATCTCTGCATCGGGGCATGTTAAAACTTGTCTTTTTTCCGATCAGGGAACCGACTTGAGCCCCTTTCTTTCTTCTGGAAATAGTATCAATGTCGCTGAAGAGTTACGACGGCTCGTTGCTATTAAGCCCGCTCATCATCATTTGAATTCTAACTTGGTGACTCATTTGCCTTTCTCTATGGTACAGATTGGAGGCTAGATCTTAGCTGCTCATCAGACCTTTCGACAGAAGATAGGGATCGATAGATCAAAAAACGCTTGAAGAGCTGAAACTGGCCCCGCAGCTATGGGAAATGTTAAGCCGGTTTCTCTCTGCTTCTTGATAGAGTGAAGGGAAAAGCGATCAGCAAAAGCTGAAATTTTGTATAAAAGAGGTTATTTATGGCTGAAAGTTTTGAATCGGCGCGCGGGGTTATTTTAAGTAATGTCTCTGCTTTGGACAGAGAGTCTATTGCCCTTCCGTTATTAGTGGGTCGTGTTCTTGCGGAAGATTTTTATGCTCCGTGGGATATGCCCCGTTGGGATAATTCTGAGATGGATGGTTTTGCCGTCAGGGCGGTTGATTGTCATGTTTCAGTTCAACTACGGATTGAAGGCTATCTCCCCGCAGGAGGATCGGGCGAAGGGCTCTCTGTCAGTTCTGGAACGGCTATCAGAATTATGACGGGGGCACCAATTCCTGTTGGTTGTGATGCGATTGTTCCGTTTGAAAATACTGAATCAGATGGGGAAACTGTGACGCTCAAGCAGCCTGTGAAAAGTGGAGATTATATCCGTTGTTGCGGCAGTGATATCAGCGCAGGCGAAGTGATGATTCCCTCTGGGACAAAACTACGACCAGCAGAAATAAATTTGTTGGCCTCTTTCTCGCGGCTTGATGCGTTCGTTTTTTGTTGCCCTAGAGTTGCAATTTTGTCGACTGGTGATGAATTGGTTGCGCCTGGTGAAGCCCCCGCTGCAGGGCAGATCATTGATAGTAACTCTTGGTCTCTTGCGGCGGCGGTTCGGGAACTTGGCGCTGTTCCTATCTGCCTTGGAATCGCTCGCGATAATAGAGAAAGCCTTGCTGAGAAAATAGCAGAAGGACTTAAGGCTGATGTTTTATTGACGTCGGCCGGGGTATCGAGCGGAGATCGGGATCTGGTTCGTGACATTCTCGAAACCGCTGGCATTCAGCAGCTGTTCTGGAAAGTTGCTATCAAGCCCGGAGGGCCAACAGCTTTCGGACTTCAAGAGGGAACCCCCGTGTTTTCTTTGCCGGGGAATCCTGTCTCAAGCATGATTGGATTTGAGTTTTTGGTCAAACCGGCTTTATTGAAAATGATGGGTTACCGTGAGGTGATTCCCTCTCTTCACAAAGCAACCCTGAAAGCTCCGCTGCGTAACGAAACAGAAAAAGTGCGATTTTTACGTGTTGTGGCTGAGCAAACAAAGGATGGATTGCTGGCAGAAAGCGCCGGCGATCAGAACACCGGCATTCTGAGTACAATGATTAGAGCGAATGCGATTGCGGTGTTGCCCGCAACACGATCTGAGTTTTCAGAGGGAGAACCGGTTGATGTTCAGCTCTTGTGAAAGGGCATTACAAAATCCCACTGATTCCTAACATTCCCTCACTAAGAATAAATATACCGAAGGCAATCAACAATCCACTGCTGACCAGCCGGATTGCTAAGGGGTGGGCATTGACCTGTTTGATTCTTTGACGAACCGATTGAGAAGCATACCCGAGGAGCAACATCGGGATGGCAAAGCCGATAGAATAGCAGGCCAATAAGATTAAGCCACTAGAGAGCCTGCCATCTGTTGCAACAAGAGTTAAAACCCCTGCCAGCATGGGCCCAACGCAAGGGATCCATACCAGTCCCAGTGTGAGTCCCATAATTAACCCCGACCAGCGCCCTTGACCGCTCCCTTGGATATTGGAAAAAAAGGTGAGCCTTTTAAACAGGTTGATGTTGAAGAGCATCAATAAGCCGAAAAGGATGACCATAATGCCTGCTGTTTTTTCCAGCAGTGGCATTGCTCCAGCGATCACCCCGCCAAAGAGTGAGGTCATCAGCCCCATTGTCATGAAGCTCAGACTCAAGCCCAAAACAATCAGGAGTGGGCGGTGTTTGTGATCGGCTTCGGTTCCCGTTACAATAATTGGGACAACGGGCAGAACACAGGGTGATGCAACGCTGGCGATCCCGGCAAAAATAGTTAGCGCCATGGTTGTGATGCTTAAATCGAGAGATGTCATACGCTTATTCCGCTGGAATCTGGTTAAGAAGGTCGAGAATGGTCTCGGCCGCATGGACACCAGGAGGAAGGCGTTTAATTTCTTTGCCCGCCGAATCTGCTAAGAGAATGGTTGGTAAAGCTCGAATCCCGTATGCATAAAAAATATCCCGATCTACAGGAACAGTTGTTTTTACGGGTCTGATTAAGACCTTCCCCTCAAGTTCTGAGGACATCTGGTTGAGAATTTTCCCTTGCATCTGGCATGGGCCACCATTGGGGTCGAGAAAAAACACCAACAGGTTTCCGGCTTCTTTCGGGCTGTTCTGAGCTTGATGTGTCTGGCTTTGTGGTGGCGTTGGGGCTGGTGTCGCTTGGGCTTTTTGCTCGGCAGGTTGTTCCTGTGAGCAGCCAATCAACAAAATAAGAGTCAAGATGACAGCAATATTTTTAAACATAGAAGAGCTCCTTTATTTTGTAGTGCTCTGTATATGCGGGTTTGGCTATATATGTCAAGTGATAGCAATAGGCATTGACATTAGGTGTGACGCCAGTCGGAAACGATTGACAGGGGTGGCCATACGTGTAGAATTTCAGCTTCAATCATAAAAACCTTTTAGTGGAGGTTGTGTATGTCAGAGGGAGCCACCTTTTTTCTTCCGGTCAAAGATTATTGCCGCCGAGAGCTTATTACCTGTAATGTGAATGATACTGTCATTGCCGCTGCAGAGATTATGCGAGATAAGAGTGTATCGAGTTTGATTGCCTGTGACGATAATAAGCGTCCGATTGGCATTTTAACCGATCGTGATCTACGCAATAAGGTGATCGCGGGAGGGATGACTCCGCAGTTGGTCAAGGTGAGTGAGGTGATGACGACCCCGGTTATCTCTGTTGCTGAGGATGAAACATTATTTGAAGTTCTCTATCAGATGTCGAGTAATCGTATCCATCGGGTTGGTGTTGTTGATACCGATAATACCTTGGTCGGGTTGATCAATGAATCTGACATTATCCGTCTGCAAGACCGTTCTCCACAACGTTTACTTCAAGCGGTTGATGAAGCGCAGTCGGTTGCGGATCTTAAAAAGATTTATCATGATAATGAGCAGTTGGTTGTTTTCCTCCGTGGCAATGGAGTTCGCACCAATGATCTAGTGAAGATGATTTCTCTGTTGAATGACCAGATTGCTATCAAGCTGATCAGCCTGTTAAAGCAGGGACGTTTTCAGGAAATGGGCTCAAAAAGCACCTTTATGGTTCTTGGGAGCGAAGGGCGCCAAGAGCAGACCTTAAAGACCGATCAAGATAATGCCATGATTATTGCTGATGACGCGACTGACTTAGAAATGGCTGATATCGAAGCTTTTTCACATGTTCTGATTGATGCTTTGATTGAGATTGGGGTTCCTGAGTGTCCCGGTGGAATTATGGCAAAAAATGAATTCTGGCGCCGCCGCCTCAGTGATTGGAAAAGCACGATCAACGGGTGGGTCGGAACTCCCAGTGGTGAAAACATTCTTAATTTCAGTATGTTTACCGATATGAGGGGGCTCTGTGGGGATCACTCTCTCGAGGAGGAACTGAAAAAATATATTATTCAGATCGCTGAAGAAAATAGCCTTTTTCTTGCGCGAATGGCTCAGAATGTCTGTCGTTTTTCTCCGCCTCTGGGGATGTTTGGTCAGATTAAGACTGAATCGACCGGGACGCACTTGGGGTGTGTCGACCTTAAAAAGGGGGGGATTTTTGCGTTAACCGAAGGGGTTAAAATTTTGGCACTGAAGGCGGGGGTTCTCGGTGGAAGCACGCATGATCGCTTGGCGATGTTGCTTGAGAGGGACATCCTCAGTAAGGAGCAGGTCAATGATATTGAGGCAAGCTATAATCTTTTGACTTTCCTACGCTTGCGCGGACAGGTCGATGCTGCAGCAGTCGGGCATGAAATCAGTAACTATATCTCTCCTGGATCTCTGGATCGGGTTGAAAAGGGTCGTTTGAAGTTAGCTCTAGAGGTTGTAAAGTCCTTTCAGGGAATGTTGAGTCAACACTTTCAGTTGAATATGCTCAGAAATTGAGTTAGCTCTCGGTGGTTAGTGCTTCATTTATGAAACTCGAAGGGGGAAACCCCTTTTGCTGTGAGAGTTATTGTGTTAGTTTAACGGTGACTTACGCGTTTTTGAGGGGGCTCATATGTGGTACAGTGCAACACAAATCGGAATTACCGAGATTGACATGGATCACAGCAATATCGATACGATGTTGCAGCTGTTTTTTTCCGACCGAATCCCTCAGTCATATCTTGAACAGATTATTCGCAGCTTAATCAGACATTTTGATCATGAAGAAGAGGTTATCGCCGGACTTGGTCGTGAATTTCCAGATGGCCACAAGCAGGAACATGCTCGTTTGGTTCAGTTGTTAGAAGAAAAGCTGGTTGCTTGGAAAGACGGCAGCCTTGATGGGAAGGCCTTTGCCGAAGAGGTTCGCTCCCTTTTGTTGCTTCATGTTGTTGAGTTTGATGCTCTCCTTGGTGAGCCGGCAGATTGATTGGTTCTGAGATTGTGCTTGTAAATATGATTCTATGTCGCGATCTTTGATGCATCTATTCCCCTCCTTTTTTTTGGGGGCAGTTCTTTTCCTTATCTGCTCCTGTGCTCCCTCTTTACGTTCGTCTGGCCCTGTGCCGATTCCTTCGGGTGACCCCATTGCTGAGATAGTTGAGGAAGCGACTCCCTTAGTGCCTTCTTTGCTCAAAATGGGTTTTTCTATTCAAGTGGGAGCGTTCAATTCGTTGGATAATGCTGTGCGTCTCGAAAGGCTCTTGGCGCAGCGAGGGGTTGACTCTTATTATTTTCGGCATCAAACGGGTTTGTACAAGGTTCGTTTTGGGAATCACTCAAATTATCAGGCTGCTCGCAACGAAGCAGAGCGTTTGCAGAGAGAGGGTGTTGTCGGGAATTTTTTTATTGTTGTCCCTGAAGACTATTCCGCGGCTAAAATTCAACGTAGTGGGCAGGGTGACTTACGTACCGAGCTGGTGTCAACAGCGCAGAGATTTATCGGTGTTCCGTATCGCTGGGGTGGCGAAGATCGTAATAATGGTTTTGATTGCAGCGGGTTGACCATGGTCAGTTATCGGCTCAATGGATTGAATCTACCGCGGAACTCGCGGGCTCAATTCAAAGCGGGGCGCTATGTGTCAAAAAAAGATTTGAAAAAGGGGGATCTGGTGTTTTTTGCGACAAAAGGGGGTAAGAGAGTGACTCATGTGGGAATTTATATCGGCCATGATAAGTTTATTCATGCTCCTCGGACAGGAAAAACAGTTCGTGTCGCAAGTCTCTCGAGCCAATTTTTTAAAAAAACTTATGTCGGCGGAAGAGGCTATTTATAGGGTTTAAATCAGATTTACTTATGCCTGAAAGAGGATACTTAGTTGAATATAGGAAGTTAGAAAGCTTTAGCTATTAGCATCTCTAATGCCCCTATGATTATTTTGAGCTTTTATCAAAACCCATCATGTGTAATTTTATAGCTTCGCGGGTACTCTTCTCTAGAATTTAAGTCGATAATCTTTCATTAGTTTACTGAGGATTCTTGTTTTAAGTTGGAAGACCCTGCTTATTTTTTTTAAAAAGAGGTTGGTTGCGGTCGTTAGGTAAGTTATTTAACTTGATGTTCAGGGAGTGCATTGCATGGATACAGGCCGAGTTTTAATCGTTGATGATGAAAATCTGGTTTGTTGGTCTTTGGCCAAAATGCTCAAACGTGCTGGACATTCAACGGAAGTCTCTAATAGCGGAGCGGATGCTCGCCTGAAGCTTGAAAGCTTTGATCCTAATTTGGTGATTCTTGACGCCTCTCTCCCTGACATCGATGGTTTACAATTCCTTGAAGAATGCAAAATTCATAATGATGCCCTCCCTGTCATTGTTATGACCTCAAGTTATCATTCTAATCTGGCATTTAAAGCATTTAGCTTGGGGGCCGAGGATTATATTGGAAAACCTTTCAATATTGATATGGTTGAAAGGTCGGTGCAAAAAATATTTGTTAAAATGAATCTAGAAAAAGATGCCATTTTTTCACAGGGGCGGTTGAGGAAAAAGCATTTGCCCGACCAACTTGTGGGGAACTGCCCATCGATGGTAGAGCTTTTTAAAACCATGAATACCTGTGCTCAGCAGGACTGTAAAACAATCCTCATTCTTGGAGAAAGTGGGACAGGAAAAGAGTTAGTAACTCACGGCATTCATAATTTGAGTGCACGCAAGGATGCTCCCCTTGTTGAGGTTAACTGTGCTTCTATCCCTGATAATTTATTAGAAAATGAATTATTTGGTCATGAAAAGGGAGCCTACACAGATGCTGGAAACCGTGAGGTAGGAGTTTTTGAGCAGGCTGCAGGCGGAACAGTTTTCCTTGATGAAATTGGCGACATGCCGTTGAATATGCAGGCCAAGGTTCTGAAGATTATTGAAAATAGAAAGTTTCGCCGTCTGGGTGGTCAAGAAGAAATAGAAACAGACGTCAGAATTATTGCAGCAACTAATCAGAATTTACACAAAATGGTTCAGGAAGGAACCTTCCGTGGCGATTTATTTTATCGTCTGAACATGATGTGTATCACTTTAAGACCGTTGCGCGAGCGGAAAAAATGTATTCCCAGTATGGTCGAATACTTTATTGGCCGGCTTAATGCCGAGTATGGGCGAAATGTTTCAGGTGTCTCTGGCTCAGGCCTTAAGGTGTTGATGGGCTACGATTGGCCCGGCAATGTTCGAGAATTGCGTAATGCGATTGAGCGGGCAATGATGTTGGAAAAAGGAAGAATCCTTTCCGTTGAACACTTTTGTGCCGAATCGCGGCTTGATGCGGTGGAGAAATGTGGCTGTGACGGTGGTTGCTCTGTCCCTGCGTCATCTCGAATCATCCTTCCGGCTGAAGGTGTCTGTATTGAGGATGTTGAAAAAGAGTATATCAAGCAGGCTTTGGCTCGCTATGATGGAAATCAGACCAAAGCGGCTAAGTGTCTAGGCCTTTCCTTAGATACGCTCCGCTATCGACGTAAGAAATTCGGGCTTGAAAACTACCTAGCGCCGAAACCGCCATCTATTGCAGCGCCTGACAAGGAGGCTGTTGTGGCGACCCCTTCGAGAGCCATTCCCGTATAATAACAATCCTTCTGCTAAGGATAACAGCAATGAGATCTAAGTATCGCCTGATTGGGATGTTCGCCCTGAGTTGGTTTGCTATTCTGAGCTGTTTTTCTTTTGCCTCTGCTGAAACCTGTTTAACCACGGATTGCCATGCCGATCTGGCCCAGTTTAAATACAGCCATTCTCCTGTTGCTGAGGAGGACTGTAGTAGTTGTCATGAGCAGGTTCAGGAACAGCATCCTGTGGAAAAGGGGAGTAGCTTTGAACTGGTTGAGACGGGAGCAAAACTTTGCTATCAGTGCCATGATGCGATGGGACGTAAACTTACCATACATTCCCCTGTCCAAGATGGGGACTGCATCGATTGTCACAATCCCCATGGATCAGATGCGGGCCCATTCCTATTGCCAGTTGAGCATGACCTGACAGAACTTTGTGTCAATTGCCATGACTCAGATGCTTTTACCCATGACGTTGTTCATGGGCCCGCTGCAAGTGGCGCATGTACTCAGTGCCATAATCCACACGAATCAAATTTTCCAAAACTGCTGAATAAAAGTATGGAGAAGACCTGTACCGGCTGCCATGTAGAGATTGCCGATGGAATGGTGAATTCTCCTGTTATCCACAAAGCGGTTGAAGAAGCAAGCTGTACCTCTTGCCATAATCCGCATAGTGCGCCTGCCGCTAAATTGTTGCAGAAGGATATTCAATCTTTGTGTATGGATTGTCATGGCGATATCGGTAGAAAGGTCAAAAAGGCAAAAGTTCAGCACCCAGCATTGTATCGTGATGAAAAATGTAGCGCGTGTCACGCAACCCATTTTTCAACCTTCCCGGGATTGCTGAAACAATCTGAACAGGATATTTGTCTTTCCTGCCATGGCAAGGATGATTATAAAAAATCAAAACCGCTGAAAAACATTGCAAAAGAGATTAAGGATAAGAAAAATCTCCATGGCCCTCTTCGGGATGGTGAATGCTCAGGCTGCCACAATGCTCATGGTTCAGATCATACGCGTCTGTTGCGCGGTGCTTACCCAAAGAGTTTCTATGCCCCTTACAGTAAGGGGAGCTATGACTTCTGCCTTGAATGTCACGATAAAAACCTTCTCCGGTTTCCTGAAACCAGTATCTATACAGAATTTCGTAATGGTAAGCAGAACTTGCATTACATTCATGTCTCCAATAAGTACAAGGGGCGCAGCTGTCGTGCCTGCCACGAGCCACATGCCGCTGATATGGAGAAATTGATAAATGAAGAAGGTGCCAATTTTGGCGATTGGAAAATTCCGACCCGTTTTATTAAAACAGAAACGGGAGGCAGTTGTTCTCCTGGTTGCCACCAGACTTATGAGTATGACCGGGAAGAGCCTGTTGATTATGAGAGATAGCGGCTTGGTGTGACATTAGTTTTTTTAGGGCTCTTCATTTGAAGGGCCTTTTTTTTGTCAGCACCTTTGGAATGGTTTGGTATAATATTTTTGTACGTGGGGAAATCACCATTCTGCGTTTGTGCGTGGGTTATTTCCCCTGCAAAATAGAGAAAGGACTGTCTAGAGAAGTGTTAAAGGGATAACATAAATAGCTGTCAATCGTAATATCTCTTTAATATCGTGAGCTTATGTTGTTTGATCTTTTCTCTCTCGATTTCGCCTTTCTGGCATCAACATTGCTCATTAAATATCAAAAGTTCGTTGGGAATACCGACTTTTTGGGGAAGAAGGTGTTTCTGTAATATTTTAGAAGAGATGAAGGAGCCTGAAAAAGAACTGAACTGCCACGTTCACGAACTTACAGGAGAAAAAAAATGAAAACTCGGAATATTGTAATTGCTACACTTTGTGCAGTAACCCTGAGCTTGGGTTTTGCTTTCACTTCCTTTGCTGGGATTGATCCTGGTACAGGTATTGTCAACTCAAAGCATGATATGCGTGCTTATGCGACTCTTAATGGTGGAAGTGCCGACCAGTTTGGTCGCGTTTGTGCTTATTGCCACACACCTCACCATGCTATTGAGGATATCAATGCTGACTATATGCCTCTCTGGAGCCGTTCTGTTACTGCAGAAACCTTCATTGAGTACGGTAGTGGAACAATTGATGGTTCTGTCGTCGATGATCCTGTCGCTGGTCCTTCACGTCTCTGTATGGGTTGCCACGATGGTGCTGTCGCAATTGACGCATACTATGGCCAGCCTGGTACAGCAACGATGGTTGAGGGTGATGCTTTCCTAGAGATCGGTGTTGGTCTTGGTGGCGATCTGACTAACGATCATCCGATCGGCTTTGACTACCCTACGGTTGCTGGTCTTGACAATGAGATCAATGATGATACTGCAACATTTGCCGGTGGCGTCCAAGTTGCTGACGTATTGTTTGATGATGGTCTTGGTAACAACATTATGACCTGCTCAACTTGTCACGATGTTCATAACAGTAGTGGTGTTGTTGATGGTTGGTTCCTCTATGGTTACCAGCAAGATTCAAACTTCTGCATCACCTGTCACGACAAGTAAACATCTTTATTGTCGTAGCACTTAGGTAATAGGAAAAGGCCGCCGTATTTCGGCGGCCTTTTTTTAGTCAGAACCATAAAAAAACGATAATATGGTACCCATTCTTTTACTTAAAAGCTAATATTTGAATTTAAATAAATAAGAACTTTTGAGATGATAACCTGCTACAAAAATTGTGAACCTTGTAGTATTTACCTTGCTGATTTATAGGAGTTTTTAGATGCGGTATATTTGGCTGCTTAGTGTAATCTTGTTTGCTTTACTGAGCGGTTGTGCTCCTCAAGCAAAAGTCAAATCAGATGGCCCTGTTTTTTTTCCTTCCGCTCCAAATCCTCCGCGTATTCAGTTTTTGCTTGGTGTTGGTAACTCACGTGATGTTGAAGGAAATGAGACAGAAGTTTCTTTGTTTTCTATGAATGCTGTCGAGAACGAAAAGGCAAAACATTTTATTAAACCATATGGAATCGCCGCCTATCAGGAGAAAATTTATGTTTCTGACACCTTGGCAGGGAAGGTTGCAGTCATTAATTTGGCAGAAAAGAGTTTTGAATGGCTAAAGGGTGCATATGGCCCTGGTAAGCTAAAAAAGCCAATTAATCTGACTGTTGATAAGCAAGGAAATCTTTTTGTCGCGGACAGTATCCGGAAGAAAATAGTAGCCTATGACAATGATGGTAATTTTCTCAAAGTTTACGGTGAAGCCTACGATATGGTGCCGGTCGATGTCGCGGTTGATGCGCGAAGAGTGTATGTTCTTGATCGGAGCCGGAGCAAAATTCTTGTCTTTAACCGCCGTGATGGAGAGTTGATTGAGGGCTTAGGGCAGGACAGCGAGGATCCCGTCGGGAACTTATCGCTGCCAACCAATATGACTTTAACTGACAAGGGCATTTTTTACGTGACGAACATTGCCAGTGGCCGGATTGTCAAGCTGGATCGCGACGGTCATGTTTTGAACACAGTTGGCAAGATGGGTGATGGTTTTGGTCAGTTTGGCCGACCAAAAGGTGTCGCAACTGATAGTCAAAATCGTTTTTATGTCGTTGACTCTGCTCATCAGAACGTTCAGTTGTTTGATGAAAACGATCGACTTTTGATGTTTTTTGGTGACCCAGGACTCCCATCTGGTTCGATGAATATCCCTGCAGGAATTACGGTGACAGATGGAGCTTTGCCGTATTATCAGCAATTAGCCGCTCCCGATTTTGAAATCGAGCAAGTGATCCTAGTGGTCAATCAAGTAGGAAAAGATAAAGTTGGGATTTATGGCCTAGGGAAAAGAAAGAACTTTGATTACGAAGCTTATTATAAAGAATCACAAGAACTGCTCCGTAAGGCGGATGAGAGTCGTGCTAAGCGTGAAGCGGAAATGAAAAAGAAATAGGCTGTGGCGAAGCACTTTTCAAGGTAAGGACAGGTTTGTGTTGATCTCACTTTTGATGCAAAAAACAATAATGAACAAAAACACGAGAGGCCGGAATATTTCTTTTGTTATTTGTATGCTTGCCCTCCTGTTCCTGGCTGGCTGTGGCGATCCGGTGACTAATCACAAAATTTTGAGTACGATCTTTGATGGAGTCCCTTCCCTTCCGGCTGAAAATGAAATTTGTGAAGAGTACTATGTTGCTAGGTCTGAGGCCGAGGCCGTGGGTTTGGATCTGGCAGATTCTGGGGCTCGCACAAGCCGATCTTCGCACAAGCCTTATGATGAAAAAAAATGTAATGATTGCCATTCAAACGACAAAAATCAGAACGATGGTTTGATCGTTCCCAAACAAGAACTCTGTGGGGTTTGCCATACGGACTTTATTCAAGGAGATAATGTTCATGGCCCGGTTGCAGTCGGGGATTGCCTCGCTTGCCACCTTCCCCATAGCTCTAACCATAAAGCTCTCCTCATTGAAGACCCCGATCTCATCTGTGCAACCTGCCATCAGGAAAACAGATTAGCTGCTGCCATGCATGATCGTTTCACTGTTAAGGTGATTAGTTGTGGCGAGTGCCACGATCCACATTCGGGCGACGCCCGATATTTCCTCAAATAACGGATATTAGGGGATTTTGTGGCAAATAAAGCTGCTCGGCATAGATTCTTTGATGAAATAAGGGAAAAGAGAATCACGTCTTTTTACCACTTTTCCGGGTGGTTAGTTTTAGTCGTTTTGTTCCTGTTGGCTCTAGCTCCAGATGTTTCTGCCGCACGGCGGCGCGTTATTTTTCAATTAGCCAACCTCCATCAGTGGGCTGAGCTAGAGTATGCTTACGACGGAAATGGCTACGGTGGTGAGGTTGATCGTCGTTCCCAGAATCATAATTTTGAAGAAAAATATCATCTAGATATCGATTACGCGATTCTTGGGAGCAAATTGGCCAACGGGGGGCTGGATCTGGATCTGGGTTTTAACCAGAGCTATAAAGATGAGGGCGGGAGGATCGATCGCAATGATAGTTCCGAAGGATTTAATCTAGAATACCTTTTCGACATGCTGCTTTTTGAGCAAGCATCCACACCTATTGCCCTATATTCAGGCCTTAGTCACGAAAAAGTTAACGAACCATTCACTCGAAGCCACGATCTTATCAATCAGCATTACTCAGCGAACCTATCTTTAAAGAACGATTATGTCCCATCTTTTGTGAATTATCATTACAGTGAAGTGGAAACTTTTGGACTGGACCTTGATCGTTTTCAGAGTTCTGAAGAGCTGAGGTTCAGTTCTTATATTCACGTTGGGGAATTATCGACAACCGATTTGCATGCTGAAACGAACCGTCGAGAAACACAAATTGAGGGGGCTGCGCTGGGTACCGCGACTGATGGTTATTTGCTGGAAGCCAATAATGTTGTTAATTGGACAGCTCTTTCTCAACGCCAGGTTTTAAGATCCTCTTACCGGGCAAAGAAAGAAACCGGAACCTCTGAACTTGAATCAAACCAATGGAATGAACGACTGAGGCTCCGTTTGGGAAAAGCTCTGGAAACAGAATTGTCTCATCAATACCGTAGGGTTGAAACCCCACGGCAATTTCGTAGAGAGCAAGAAAGTGAAGCTTGGGTTGAACACCGCCTGTTCAGAAGCTTAACCAACCGTTATCGACATTTGATCAATCAAACAGAATTTAATACTGGAAAGGAAGAAAGTTGGCAACGTCAATATAATGTTGCCTACAATAAAGCTTTAGCGGCAGAGAGTCGATTGCGCCTTGGCTATGGATTTACCTACGGAGAAACCGATCGAAGGTTAGAAGATCGTACAATTGTCATTGGAGCTGGAAACCCTGAAGTCAAACAGATTGATAACTTCTTTGAGGTGACTCTAGATAACCCGGATGTTGTCGATGGTAGTATTGTTGTACGTGATGCTTTTGGAATTATCTCGCCGAGTAATTATTCGATTAGTTCTGGACGTTTAGTGACTCTTGATTTTGATAGTAATACTGTTGGGTTGGCTCCGGGCGATGAGGTATTAATTGAATATGATTATGATGTGAATAACTCGATTGAGTTTGCGACAACAACAAAAAGTGTATCAGGCTCTCTGGGTCTTTTTAATCAAAAATACAGAATCTATGCAAATTACAGTCAAAGTGATCAGGATCTCCTTTCAGGTGAGGCAAATGTCTCAAGCCTTATTCAGCAGGAGTATTTGAGGGTTGGTGCAGAAGCGAATCTGAGTGATTATGCTCTTGGTGGGAGTTATTCATACCTCAACTCAACGATCAGTACGGAAGAATATGTCGAAGCTTTTTTGAACTATCGCAAGGAAAAAAAAGGACGGGCTTTTAGTTTGCGTCTGATTGAACGGTTTAACTCCATAACACAAAAAGAAGGAGTAGCCTCGGATACGAGTGAAAAGAACTCTTTGATGCTGCACTTGAACTACCGAAAACAATTGGCGCGTAATTCTACGGCAACGTTTAAAATGTTTTTGGCTGATATTCGTGGCAATGGTATCGAAAAAGATGAAGCAACTTTCGGACTGTTATTTGAATCCCGTTGGTACAAATTCCTCTTCAGGCTTAATGCGGACGTGAGATTTGAGTATAATGACGGTCAAAATAGCCATGAAGAACAGTTATCTGTTGCTCTGAGGCGTTATTTCTGATGATAAAAAGGATCGTTAGGATGAGGTGGAGTGTTTTTTTTCTGTTATTTCTTCTGACAGCTTGCGCAGCACCAACTATGGAGAATGGGGCGGTTAAGCCGGCCCCCGTTTGGCCGCAGCCCCCTCAAGAAGGCAAGATTGAGTGGGTTAGAGACTATCAGGTTTTAACTAACACAACGGCAAGGCGGGGTTTTCTGGGGGCACTCAGCGATTTTTTCTTGGGGCCGAAGAGAGCTAATATCGTCAGGCCCTATGGTGTTTGTACTGACAATGACGGAACTCTTTTTGTCGCAGATGCAGGGGCAGCAAGGCTCCATGTGTTTGATATGGAAGGTGATAATTATTCTATAGTCGAGGGGAACGAAAAGGTTGTTTTGAGTTCTCCAATCGGATTAGTCTACGCCGATGGTTACTTGTATGTGACTGATTCATTTCAGGGGCGTGTTTTTGTTTATGATCTAGAAAAAGAGAGCCTAAAGCCATGGAGTCCTTTTAAATTTCATCGTCCAACGGGCATTGCCTATAACGCTGAAGCTCACCTCTTTTATGTTTCAGATACAGCCGCACATGAAATCGTTGTTTTGGATCGAAACGGCGCAGAGCAATTCCGGATCGGTCGTCGAGGTAAACGGGCAGGAGAGTTTAATTTTCCAACCGATATCTGGGTAGATGGGAGTAATGGAAACCTTTACGTCACAGATTCACTCAATGCGCGTATTCAGATTTTCTCCGGAGATGGCGAATTTCTAGGGCAATTCGGTCGTCATGGTGATACCCCGGGGAGTTTTGCGAAACCAAAAGGAGTTGCTGTTGATTCGCATGGGCATATTTTTGTCTGCGATGCTTTATTTGATGCTGTGCAAATTTTTGATAGGCAGGGGAGAATCCTTCTGAGCTTTGGTGAAAATGGTGCTCTGCCAGGCCAGTTTTCAATGCCATCTGGGATATTTATTGATGGCGAGTCCAATATTTATGTAGCAGATACTTATAATCGTAGGGTTCAAGTGTTTAGAGAATTGCCAGAGAGTACGTTTGATGAATAAGTCAGGATTAGCGATGATGCGACGAAAACTCTATTGTAAGTTGGTGGTACCTGTTGTTGTGAGCGTTCTACTACTGGCAGGGCCTGTTGATGCCAGTATCGTTAATACGAAACATAATTTATCGGCCAGTGGACCTGGTTCGGTGACTGCTGTTAATGAAAACAGGATCTGTATTTTTTGCCACACCCCTCACCATGCAACAACGGTCACTCCGTTGTGGAGTCGGCCACTGAATACAATGATTTATAATTTGTATGGATCGCCGACCATGGCCTCTAGGCCTGGACAGCCGACCGGATCTTCTCGACTTTGCCTTAGTTGCCACGATGGGACAATTGCTCTTGGTATTTTGGCCGGGGCCGCAGAGCCAATCGCTCTGACGGGGGGAATAACAAAAATGCCTGAGGGGGATACAAACCTTGGATATGACTTAGCGGATGATCATCCCATCTCTTTAGCTTACACATCGGCTCTGGTTTCCCAGCGTGGAGAGCTTAAAGACCCTTCAGGATTGCCCCCAGAAATAAGTTTAGAAAATGGACATATCCTTCAATGTACGAGTTGTCATGATCCGCACAAAAACCCGCATGGAATGTTTCTTGTCATGGCGAACCATGGATCGGCTCTGTGTTTATCATGTCATGATAAAACCGGTTGGGCCGCCAGTTCACACGCCACTGATCTGGCATTGAGTGAGCAGGCCTGCCAGAGTTGCCACCAGCCTCATGGTGCCCCAGGGTCTCTGCATTTGCTGCAAAGCGCGACTGAGGAAGGGAACTGCCTGACGAACTGCCACAATGGTGTCGGCGAGGGGATCAATATCCAGAGTTCGATCAACAAATCCTATAATCATCCGGTTGATTATGCTGTTGGCGTTCATGAAATAACAGAGAATCCGTTGCGTATGAACAAACATGTGGAATGTGCCGATTGTCACAACCCGCATCAGGTGAATTCGCAGGATGCTCCTCTTGACAACGCTCCACAAATTAATGGTCGTTTGCGGGGAGTCAAAGGTGTAAATACGGCAGGAACTGTCCTTGCGGAAGCGAGTAATGAATATGAAGTGTGTTTTAGCTGTCATGCCGATAATCCATTTGTTAATAGCTCTCAAGTTTTTCGTATGTTTCAGACAACCAACGAACGGCACCGTTTTGATGAAACTAACCCGTCTTTTCATCCTGTTACCGCTCCGGGCAAGAATATAAACGTGCCGAGTCTGCGGCCCGAATATTCAGAGTCCAGTCGCATTTATTGTATTGATTGTCACGGCAGTGATACGAGTACCAGAGTTGGTGGAACTGAAGCCGATGGTCCCCATGGGTCTATCTATCCACACATCCTGATCGCTCAGTATGAACAAGATATTTATCCGCTCCCATACAGTGTGACCAATTACACGTTATGTTTCCGTTGCCATGACCCAGATGCCTTGTTTGAACCAGGTGTGACGACATTTAGCAATGGTATGAATAGTAGTCATAGGACTCATGTTCGGGGGCACGGGGTCCCTTGCTCGGCTTGCCATGATCCCCATGGGGTTCCTCAGATTGTAGGGGCGACAGCTACCGGGGGCTCGAGATTGATTAACTTTGATACGCGGTATGTTGATACGGGGGGAGTTTTTGATTTGACTGATCAATCGTGTACGGTTAGCTGTCATAGTGGTAATAGTGGCTATAAAAGCTATAAATAATTATAAGACATACTGATGGGGCTCTGATTTTATCTTATAAGCCATTGAAATTAAAAGGATTTAGTCTGATTTGAACACCATTTTTATCGACAATGTGATATGGTCATAAGTATGCCAAGTTTCCACTGTAAAATAGGAACCGCCGACGGTCGTATTGTCGAGAAGGTTTTCGATTCGGGTTCCAGGGTTCAATTGAAAACCAACCTGGAAGATCAGGGGTTTCATGTTTTTCAAATTCGCCGACAGACGCTGTCTTTTCTCCAAGGCAAGAATCAATCCTCAGCTCGGATAAACAGTCGACGCTTTATCTCTTTCAATCAAGAATTGTTGGTACTATTACGCTCCGGTCTCCCTGTCCTTCAGATATTCGATACCCAGATTGATCAAATGGAGTCTGGACCATTCCGTGAAGTCACCAGTGAAATTAGAGAAGAAATCCGGGGAGGAAGCTCTCTCTCAGACGCCTTTGCCAAGTTTCCAAATTCGTTCCCCCCTCTCTATATTGCAGCCATGAAGGCTGGTGAAAAAACAGGTGATTTAGCTGAAACTCTGACCCGCTTCCTAGAATATCAGAAACGGGTCGAAACAATTCGTGACAAAGTAAAAAGCGCCTCCTTTTATCCCTTATTGCTGATTATTGCCGCTTTCGTTGTTGTTGTATTTCTGATGCTCTTTGTCGTCCCCAGTTTCACTCAGATTTATACCGACGCAAACGTCGAACTGCCACTGATGACCCAAATCTTGATTGGTATCTCTACCCTCGTGGGTCAATATTGGTACCTGTCGATCATTGTTGCTCTGGTTAGTGTTCCCCTGTTTAAAAGCGTGCTCCACAGCACGCGTGGGCGCTTAGGTGTTGACCGCTTTCTGCTGCGGCTTCCTTTTATCGGGGGACTTAAGGTTGAATACGCCCTTTCAAGCTTTAACCGTACCCTCGGCACAACCCTGGCCAGTGGGACACCTCTGGTTACAGCGATGCAGATGTCACGCGGGACACTCAATAACCTCCACCTTGAACAAGAGATGACACAAGCAACGCGACGCGTCGAAGAGGGGAGCTCCCTTTCCGAATCCCTTGATCGCGCCGGGTTTTATCCACCATTGGCCCTACGTATGGTCAATGTCGGTGAAACCTCCGGATCACTCACCGACATGCTCGGTGATATCGCCGATTACTACGAAGCCGAAGTCGAACGTCGCCTCACTCGTTTAACCACCATGATCGAACCGATCCTGATGATGACGATGGGTTTAATGATCGCTTTTATTATCGTCGCCATGTATATCCCGATCTTCCAGTTGGCCGGAACGGTCGGGTAGAGAGACGCTTATGTATCAACGCCAACAGATCAGTCGCATTCTCGTCGATATGGGAGCCATCGCCCCCGCACAAATCGACCTTGTCCTGAGTAAACAGCAAGAGAATGGCAAGCCTTTTGGAATCATCGGAATCGAAGCTGGGATGTTCAGTGAAGCGGAACTGGCCAAAGCCCTAGCAACCCAGTTTCAGTATGAATATATTGATCTGAGTGAGACGATTCTCGATACTGAATTGGTTGCCAGCCTTCCTTCCGACGTCCCGATTAAGTATCACCTTGTCCCTTTAGAGCAAACGGAAAAGCATCTTGTTGTTGCGATCGCTGACCCAACTGATGTGGCTATGCTTGATCAGTTGGAAAAACAACTCGGTCTGACCCTTAAATTTAAGATTGCCGGACGTGATCAGATTGAACGTCTCATCGAACGGGGTGCAGGATCACAGAGGGTCCTGCGTGAAGCATCGGAAGACTTTAAACTTCAGCTGATCAAAGAAACCGATAAGGGAGATGAAGTCCTCTCTATCGATAAGCTGACCGCCGATACCAGCCCGATTATTCGCTTGATCGATTCAACCCTGTTTGATGCTTTAAAGAAACGTGCTAGCGACATCCATATTGAAGCCACCGCTGATGGCGTCGTGATTAAGTACCGCGTTGACGGTGTTCTTTATCAAGCGACAGAAACTATTGATAGCCGCTTCCAAGGACCGATCATCTCCCGGATCAAGGTCATGAGTGAGCTTGACATCTCAGAGCGGCGCATCCCGCAAGATGGTCGCTTCAAAGTCCGTCTTGGCGATAAGTCGATCGACTTCCGGGTCTCCATCATGCCGACTTCATTCGGTGAAGACGCTGTCGTGAGGATACTGGATAAAGAATCAATCGCTTCAGACATGAAAGGATTGACCTTTGAATCGTTAGGGTTCGAAGAACGTGAAAAAGAACGGATGCGTAGCCGTATCCGTGAACCTTACGGCATGGTGCTGGTCACGGGTCCAACCGGAAGCGGAAAGACGACAACGCTGTACGCTGCACTTTCAGAGATCAACTCCGTCGAAGAAAAAATTGTCACCATCGAAGACCCCGTTGAGTATCAGGTCAAAGGGATTGTCCAAGTTCCTGTCAACGAGAAGAAGGGCCTGACTTTTGCTCGGGGCTTACGTTCAATCCTGCGTCATGACCCCGATAAAATCATGGTTGGAGAAATTCGCGATCCCGAAACCGCCCAAATTGCAGTGCAGTCAGCACTGACCGGTCACCTCGTCTTTACCACCGTTCACGCCAATAATGTTTTTGATGTTTTAGGACGCTTCCTTCACATGGGAATCGATCCATACAATTTTGTTTCCTGCCTTAATTGCGTCCAAGCACAACGACTCGTCAGGATCTTCTGTAAGCACTGCAAAGAACCGGTTGAGCACGATGCAGCTGTGCTGGAATCTTATGGGATAACTCCAGAGCAATACAAAGATGCTCAATTTTATGATGCCAAAGGATGCAAGGAATGTAATGGCCTTGGATACACTGGTCGGAGCGCCATTGTCGAGCTGCTTGAGATGAATGATACGATGCGTGAAATGATTGCTGCAAAGCGACCCGTGACAGAGTTAAAACAAAAGGCCTTTGAAGATGGAACCATCTTCCTGCGCCAAGCCGCTATTAATAAAGTCCTTAATGGGGAGACCTCCTTCCGCGAAATCGATCGCGTCACCTTTGCGGAAAGTTAGTATGATGTTGAAAAGAACCTACATAGGATTAGATATCGGTCACGACGTTTTGCATGCGGTTGCTGTTCAACGGCGCGGTAAACAGCTGATTCTCTGTGGTGCCAATAGCCATTCCCTCGAAGCTGGCACGGTGACTCCCGGCTTTAGCGATTCTAACGTGCTCAAACCTGATCTCTTTGTCCGCAGCGTCAAAGAACTGTTGGAGCCCCTGATGCGACGGGATAACAGAATTTCCATATCTTTGCCGGATCGAAGTGGAAATGTTTTTTTACTCGATGTCGAAACTCCCTTTAAGAATTATGCCGAGGGCTCGGAAATCGTCCGTTGGCAACTCAAAGATCTTTTGCCGGATAAAACTAGCCCGTTAATTGTCGATTATCAGATTCTTGAAGAGAAGGATTCTGGGCTAAAAAAACTCCTGGTTGCAGTCGCTTCCCGCGATGTATTAAAACACTACGAAGCTTTGATTGAACAGGCAGGCTTTGCTGCCGCCATGATCGACTTCCACTCCTTAGCACTTTATAACGCCTACCGCTCCCGCGTAGATCTTGGCCGCGATTTCATTCTGATTGGCGTGGATGGTTGTCAGCTTAGTATTCAGGTCTTTGTCAATCAAGTCCCCGTCTTTCATCGTACCCGTCAGGTTGAACATGATCCTCAGCAAATATTTCAGGAAGTAAACCGTTCTTTGGTAGGTTGTCGTAAAGATTTGAGTAATTTTAATCGTATTCCCGTTTTTCTTCACAATGATTGGGCAGAAGGAGAATTGCTTTCTGCTGTTGATGCTGTGTTTGATCAAACGGTCGAAAGTGTGACCTCTCCTATGGGTAGATTAATCCAAAGCCCTCAGTTTAACGCGGACTCTGTCGATGTGAATTCGATGGTGGCAGCACTCGGGGCTGTTGAGCAACTGACACCCGGAGTGACATCATGAAGCTATCCATCAATCTGGCCAGTCGTCGATATGTCAATCGAAGGATCGTCTCTTTTGTTTCTTTGTTTCTTTTCTTGTTTCTTGGTGGGAGTTTAGTCTTTCAGGGGAACGGTTACCTAAAGGATTACCGGCTTGCACAGACATACCACGCTCATCTTGACGAACTTAAAACTCAACTGCACGGTCAGCAGCCTGAGCGCATTAACCCGCAGGAGGTGGCTGCGCGTCGTCAATCCTATGACCAGGCCCAACAGCTACTACAACGTGATGCGTTCCGCTGGACGGGTTTGTTCGATCGGATGGAAGGGTTGCTTCCTGAAGGCGTTAGTTTACTGAGTTTCAATCCTGATTATACCGAGAGCAGCTTGCATATTAACGGCCTAGCTAAAAAATTGAAATCGTTGCAGGACTTGCTAAATAACCTGGAAGCCGAGGGCTTTGACCCCGTATACCTCAACAGTCAAGGGCAAACAGAAGTCGATGATGGCCGTGGCGGTAAACGCACCGCGCTGACTTTCAGTATCGGTCTCGGGAGGGTGTTTTGATGTCACAGAGATCATTTACCCTAGCCCTTTGGGAGCAAAATCGTCTCCGCCTTATTCTGCTGATCATCCTTGCCTTAGCCGTCGTTACGGCATTCTTAGGGCGGCAATTCTTTGTTGAACCCCGTTTAGAATCGTTGAGCAGCGAGCAATTTCGTCTTCAACAACATGTTCGCCAACGGCAGGTGGAGTTCGCCAACAGCGGTATCCCCGTATCCACAGCTGCCCAATTGGATAAAAATCTGCAACATTTTATGGATCTGATCCCTCCCCAAGAAGAGTTTTCACTTTTTATCGGTGATCTCTTTAAGTGGGCGACAGAGGCTGGGTTAGAAATAAACACGATAAATTACAATCCGGAAATTGACGATGAAACCATGTTCTTGCGCTATGAGCTGAACTTTTCCGTCGAAGGTGATTATGCCAAGGTCAAAAAGTTTGTCCATTTACTCGAAACGTCAAAACGGATTTTGATGGTTGATAAAATTACCCTCGCTGGGCGAAGTGGGGGGAAAGGTGAAGGTAGGGTGGTCAACCTCAATATCGCACTAAGAACCTACTTTAAGGGGGGCATAGAATGACAAAAATGCGCCTTATACTGCTTCTTATCCTCCTTTTGGCCGGTGCTTTGATCTATGCCTATATGGAAACTCCACGACAGCGACGTGTGACTGGAGTCGCGACATCGCGACCATCTCGTCCACCTGTTGATTCCCTTAGAGTTGCAGAACAGATTGATGACCTTGATTTTTCAGGGGGGACAAGCAACGTCTACCAGAAACCGCAACGGAACTTATTTGCTGCGCTGTATTTTCCCCCACCAATTCAGAAAAAGAAGCCCTCTGTTAAACCAAAACCCAAGGTGCTGAAGTCTCCGTCAAAAAGGATTCCGCCGGTTTTTGTTGCTCCAAAACCGACCGGCCCCCCGCCGATGAAAGCACTTAAGGTATTGGGGCACCTGCAAAAAGAGGAGGGAAGAAGCGTTTTTTTGGCCACAGAAAATGGGGAGATCTATGTGGTAAAACAGGGGGATCGTTTTGCAGAAAATCTCGAGGTGGCGAAACTCTCTGCAAAAGAACTTGTGATTAAAAATAACAAGACCGGACAGCAGCTGAGGCAGCTAATAAAAACTGCCACGACTCAACGTCTTCCACGCAATAACTTTAAATCGGGACGACCAAGCTCTGCTATTCCTGCGGTTAAGCCTGTGAAACAACAGGGCGATGAGAAATAGGAAAGATATGTCGGCCATACTGGCCGTTGCTTTTATGATGAGGTTTGTATGAACACACAAAACTATCGAGTGATTTACCGTTTTCTGTTTCTTTTGGTAGCCGCTCTGTCGTTGTCGGGATGTCTTGCTGGTCAGGGCTCATTTAATAAAGGAAATCAGGCTCTGGTAGAGAAGGATTACGATCAGGCGGTGTTTGAATACCTGACCGCCGTTGAAAAAAATCCGAATAGCACTGAGTACCGGATGCGATTGGTCCACGCACGAACGAAAGCCGCCCTGATCCATAAATCTGAAGCTGATGATCTGTTTTTACAGGAGAATTATGCTCAAGCATTGCAGGAGTACAAATTAGCTGCAGATTTAGATAATTCACTTTTTGCCGCTTTTGATGGCTTGAAACGTTCACAAAACTATCTTGAAGCACGGCAGTTAGTGACAGATGCCGACTCTCTATTGCAATCAAGCCACAGTGTTCGAGCAAAGGAGAATATTGAACAGGCGTTGCACTTGGTCCCATCTTTTGCACCTGCACTGAAACTTAAAGAGAAAATCGAAAAAAATCTTTTTGCCCTCGTGGATGGCATTGAGCTTGATGTCACATCGACTCAACCGATCGATTTGAATTTCAATAAGACCAAACTTCCTGATGTTTTCGATGTTCTGACTAAGCTCTCCGGGATTAATTTTATACTTGATGAGGATATCCGCGACAAAAAGACAACTTTTTACTTGGAACAGGCTACCTTTGCCCAGTCTCTTGAACTGCTACTCCAGATGAACAAACTGGATAAAAAGATCCTTAACAGTAAGACAATTATTCTTTTCCCCAAAACCCGCGACAAAAAGAAACAATTTGAGGATCAAATCATCCAAACTTTTTACCTATCTAATCTGGATGCCAAAAAAGCGGTAACGATGTTGCGAACAATGCTTCAGGTTAGAAAGGTGCATGTTCAGGAAGACTTAAATGCTGTCGTTATCCGCGACCAGCCCGATGTTATCCGTTTGGCTCAAAAGTTGATCGAAGCCAATGATCGGGGCGATTCAGAAGTCGTTTTCGACCTTGAACTGATAGAAGTGAACCACAATGATACACGTGACCTTGGCCTGAAACTCAGCAACTACTCTATAGGAGCAGGCTTAAGCCTGCCTGACAGTGGTCGCATTGTTGATTCGGCTCTGTCAGCTGCAGGGAACACCGGTAATATGATTCCACTGACAGAAAACTATCGAGAAGTTTTTAAGGGTTTGGACGAATTCTACACATTGCCGAGTGCAACATTTCGTTTTGCTAAAACTCTGGTCAATGCCGAAGTCCTCGCTAGTCCGAAAATCCGCGTCAAAAACAAAGAAAAAGCCAAAGTTCACGTTGGAACACGTGAACCGGTGATTACTGTGACAACGAATGACGGTGTCACCTCAGACAGTGTTCAATACATTGATGTTGGTGTAAAGCTTGATGTCGAGCCGCAGATCCAGCTCGATAATACCATCATTACCAAGGTGGCTCTGGAAGTTAGTAATGTCTCTGGACGAGAAACAACTAGCAGCGGGACGGCTGTTATTACCATATCGTCCACCAATGCCGACACCACCCTCACCTTGAAAGATGGTGAGCAAACCGTCATTGGGGGATTGATTCGAGATGATAAATCGACGACCAAGAATGTGATCCCCTTTCTTGGTGATATTCCTGTGTTAGGTAATCTCTTTAACTCAACTGGAAAAACCAAGACGAAACGTGAAATATTGCTGTCGATAACACCTCATATTGTCAGATCGGTACAAGTTCCAACGGGGGAAGCTGCGAGTATTTGGTCAGGAGGGGAGGATGATCTGAAGTACGGACGCAATTTTGGAACTTTTGCTGAAGAATATCAGGCCAGGCAAGATTTTTCACTGGAAGGGGAAGCTGCCGTTCAGGGTCAGGTTATGAAACCAATGTCTGCCCTAGAAGCGAAATCACCAGTCATCAGTGAACCCACATCTGCACCCACTATTGATGAAGAGGAAGAACTGCCCCTACCACTGGAATCAGAAATTAAAGAGAAAAAGATCGTTGGCCGTCAGGCATATCTAAGTGGTATGAAATCACTTCTCTTCATTGAAGGGCCAGAGCAGATCAAGCTGAATGAAGAATTTGAGGTGAAAGTCCAGGTTGAAAATGCTCGGGATCTTTACAGCACGCCAATGACGCTGAGCTATGATCCACGACACCTCCTCTTTGTCGGGGCGACAGAAGGTGAATTCTTGAAGCGCGGTGATCAGGCTGTTGTTTTCTCTCAGACTGCCATGCCTGACCAAGGGAAGGTGCTCATCGCGTTGAAACAAAAAAAAGATGGTCAGGGAGCTAACGGAAAGGGAGAACTCTGCCAGCTGAAATTTCGGGCGATTAAGCAAGGCGAGGCAATGATCAAAGTGACTCAGACCGATTTTCTCAATCTAAAAAAACAACCGGTTGGAGTCGATTCTTTTGAGACTCTGGTTAAGGTGACCCCTTAAAGGGACAGGGCATGAAGCGGTTGTTGAACAACAGAGGCCTTAGTCTCATAGAGTTGGTCATCGCTATCGCGATATTGGCGATCCTTGCGTCCGTCGTCATGCCATTGTCAGAAGTGACAGTAGCTCGCGTCAAAGAGGTTGAGCTCAAAAGAACCTTACGTGATATTCGCACTGCTATTGATGCTTATAAAAAAGATTATGATCTGGCTGTTGAAAAGAAAAAAGCTTTTGTTGTTATTGGCGAATCAGGCTACCCAAAGGAGCTGACAGATCTGATTAAGGGGGATGATTGGGGTGGTTTGTATCCATTTAAGAAGAAATACTTGCGCCGCTTACCCAAAGATCCTTTTGACAGAGAAGATTATGGTTGGGGCTTGAGATCGTATATCGATGAGCCTGACACCAGTGTTTGGGGTGGCGAAGATGTTTATGATATCTATACTCAGAGTGATGCTATTGCTCTGGATGGAACCTACTATCGTGATTGGTAAGTGAAATGAAGGAACGCTCAAAAAAAAGGCAACTGGGCTTTACCCTGTTTGAACTCTTGGCCGTCATGTTGATCATGTCAGTACTAGCCGCTATTGCTGTTCCCAGCTATAAACGCAGTCAGATCAAGGCGAAAGAATCGGTCTTAGCCGAAGACCTTTATCAGATGCGCCGCGCCATAGATGCCTTTTTTGCCGATCAGCAGCGCTACCCTAATTATCTGAGAGAATTGCGGGAACAGAAGTACTTGCGTGATATTCCTCGTGATCCCTTTACGCTTAGCAATGAAACGTGGTCCTGCTTTCCCCCTGAACCTTCCGATAATGGCCAAATTGCTCCCGGGAATTGCTTTGATGTCATCAGTGGCAGTGATTTAATTGGACTGAATAATGTGCCGTATCAAGAATGGTAGGGCTTTGAGAGTATTAAAAACTTTCCAAAATACTATTTCTCTGGATTTTTTAGTGAAATCCCCTCCCTCGATGGGAGGGGTTGGGGGAGGGTGGAAATAATGCAGAATCTGACCACCTTAGCCCGCAATTTAAGAAAATCATCAACTGATGCCGAGAAAAAACTATGGCGGTGCCTTCGAACTCGTCAGATGGAGGGATTAAAATTCAGAAGGCAACAGCAGATTGGTCGTTTTATCGTTGATTTTGTTTGTTTCGAAAAAAAACTGATCATAGAAGCAGATGGAGGCCAGCATGCCGTTGAGGAGAGTAGAGACGCTCTGCGAACCGGTTGGTTAACAGAACAGGGCTTCACAGTGTTGCGATTTTGGAACCATGATGTTCTGAAGAATATTGATGGGGTTTTGGAGAAGATAAGAGAGAGATGTCTTGCTCCCCCTCACCCCGACCCTCTCCCGCGTGGGGAGAGGGGGGTTAAAAGACAACAGTTATGTGGTGACCAAAGGGGTGCCGTCCTGTTAATGGTCCTTGTCAGCGTGACTTTACTTGGATTAATGGCGGGGATTGCCGGTTCTAGCTGGCAGACGTATATGCAAAAGAGCAAAGAAGCCGAACTGCTGTGGAAGGGAAATCAAATCCGTGAAGCCATCGGCCGTTATTACAATTTTGTCGCTGCTGGAGCCAAACAGACTGGCAGTAAGACCATTGCTAAGAAAAGCTACCCTCAAACCTTGGAAGATCTCCTTGAAGACCCGCGGGCACTTGAAACCACACGCCACCTCCGTAGCCTCTACCCCGATCCTGTGACCGGAGAAGAGTGGGTTGAGATCCGCTCTCCCCAGGGGGGTGGTATTATGGGGATCAAATCATCATCTGTCCTCAAGCCATTTAAACAGTATGGTTTTAGTGAAGAGAACAAAAACTTTGCACTACAAAAAGAGTATGCAGCATGGCATTTCATCTATTCCCCCAAGAAGGCTCAGAAAGCACAGACCTCGAAGGCCACCCCGGCTCAAACTGAGCAGGAATAAACCCCTTTATCCAAATCTCAAATATCGTTAGCTGGCTAAAATAATTTCATTGTTCTACTAACATCTAGATCTCCTCACTTCGTAGGAGAGACCGGGGGAGGGCTATCTCTTCCTGTCGTCCCCCTCATCCCAGCCCTCCCTCGTAATGGGGACAGGGAACTTTGCTTCATTAAGCCTAGTCAAACTATTTCTGCACAATAAGCCGGGTTATAAGTAGAAAGAATGAGGACCATTTATATTCTAATGAGGGGATATGCCCAGTGATCAATCAGGATTGGGCGTAACACCATGAAATACTCAGTATGTTGTTAAAAATTAACTTAACTGGCCGTCATAAAAGACAATTAATCATAAAGTTTAGTCGATAATTCGGGGTGTTGAGAGATTTGTTGCCAAAATAAGAAGAAGCGAGTGTGCATAGGCACAGTCACTGCAAAATGATTCTGCCAGTGGCTCTTTCTGTCTTTTTACCACCTGTTGTTTTTACCGATCACAATCGTACCCCAAATACGTAGATCGCCAAAAATGACAAACAGCATGATTGCAAGGAGGTTCTATTAGCTCAATTGACTTCTTGAGAGAAATGTTTGTTTTGAGAGTTTTATTATTAAAGGAGAAAATTGAAATGAGAACGATGAAATTTAAAGGGCACATGATGATCACCGCCCTACTGACCACATTGATGTTTCTGGTTGGTAGTAACGTTTTCGCCCACCCCCCAGTAACACTGCAAAACCATGCAGGTGATGATCTTGCTGTAACAGCAGGTTTGTCAGCCGCTTACAGTGCTAAACAAACCTGTGGTGAGTGTCATACCTACGATAGTATTGAGCAACATTCTTACCATGCTCAGATTGGTGCCAATCAGTGGCAAGGGTGGGCTCCATGGAATCCAAACTCAAGTAGTTCTTTTAAGAGTGGTGTTGCTGCCAAGGGTAAAAACTGGGTTCAGAGTCCTGGCCACTTAGGCAAGTGGTGACCGCCTTCGGCTCGCCAGTTGGCGAGACTCTTTAACGGTCCTACAGGAACAAGTTCTTATAACGCTACAACAGCAAAATTTGACGAAGTAACTTCTAACGACTGGACAGTCTTCCAGTATGGTTCAGAAGAAAATTTCCAAGATCGCGTCGACATCTCTGTCGCTGGTGTGATCATGGATTGTGGTGAGTGTCACGTTGGTGGTGGCGGAATGGAATATGTTCCATTTAGCGATCTGAATCTGCGGACTGAACTACGTGGTATTACAGGAACTCCTGCAAATGCGACACAATCTGCAGTAGCTTCAACAGACTTTACTGCCTTCAACTATTTCATTGATACTTTTGATGTTGACGAAGATGGTAACGAAGGTGAAGTTCTTTACATGGATTACGCTAACACAGGTGTCATGGAAATGGATTGTCTCCTCTGCCATATGCCTGGATACGATTATCTGAAGCGGACCGCACTTCTGCGTGATGCCAAGATCGACGCGACCCGTGCTGTACCAGCCGGACTCGCTGTTGAAAATGATATCGCATGGCCAGATGTTGATTCTACAGGTAACCCTCTTGATAACATTACTGGTTCTGCTCCAGTAACCTACGGTACTCATGTTAACTACGATGAGTCTCAGTTTGATACAGGCGGTGGTTTCTACACCTTGTCAGCTACCTGGTTCGATAACAACGTTTCTGCTAAGCCTGACTCCTTCAACTGTGCTTTCTGTCACATGAACAAGCCATCGGTTGACTGGAAGAAGCGTGGCGATAACTGGGCCCCAGTGACTAATGATGATGGTTCCATCCCTCACTATGAGGATGGTGTCCTGATTTCAGATGGTAACTTGCCTGCTATCGACGGTACCTACGAAGTTCACTACAACATTGGTTGCATGGGCTGCCACGAGCGTAAGCCGACTGCAGCACAGCCAGACGCTGTTGACTGGCAAGACACTTATACAACACAAGGTACCGGTAGGTTAGGTCATGACCCAGCGAAAGGTTCTGCACCATTTAGTAGCCTTTACAATGGTAATGATTATGCTGCCTTCAAAACCTGTGAAAACTGCCACGTTGACAGTGTCGAATCTGTCAACATGGACTGTGGCCCTGATTTGATTTGTGGAAGTGTTGGCGGTGTCGATTATAGTGCTGATGATTTCCTCATCAAGCAAGGCGAAGCCTACGGTGCACCGAACCCAGCTGCTGCTCACGCTGCATTTGGTCTGAGTGCTAAAATTGTCCAAGATGCCGGTATGAGCGGAGCCATGATCAGCCACATTGATCTGATGGATTGCGCCGCTTGTCACAGCCGTAAAGTTGATTCTTACGACTGGGATGGCATGGGCACCGGTAACAACGGTAACCCAATGGTTGATGCCACAGGTAGTGACCATGAAGGTCGTTTGACTGACCATGAAAATGATTACATTATCAAAACAGACATGACCGACCGTTCAGGTCTTGGCTGGTACAAGGGTAAGTTGATCCG